>NZ_JBWKCI010000002.1:0-951785 GCF_056436565.1 Streptomyces sp. NPDC043726 | reverse complement strand
TTGCTTCAACTCCATCGGCCCGACGTAGTGACTCAAGCAGCCGCATCAGCTCAGACTGGGACAAGGCCATCGCGTGCTCCTCCGGTTGAACTGGCGGTTCACCATGGAGACTTGCGCGATGGCCTGCCCTTGTTCAGGGAGCATGCACCGCCAGCGGATGCACGCCCCGGGCAGACGCCCGCGCGTTCCGGAACGCTGCCCGGCTACACCACTTCATGGGACGCGATCTCGGTTTCGGCGCGCCGGCCGGGGAGCCGGTCTTCGCGCAGAGGTTCCTGAACCCTCTGCGAACGCGGGCGGGTGTGAGTCTGTTCGGCGGGGCCGGCTTATCCCAGGGGCGCCGGAGATCAGCGGCGAGCGGGCGGGCGAGCCGGAGCTGGGCGTAGGCAGCAATCACCAGCCACGTCCACCGGTCGGCCGCCTCAGGGTTTCGTAGCCGTGACCTGGTCCAGCCGAGCGTCTGCTTGAACAGGCGAACCACTCCCCCACCCCCACTTCCCGGCCCCCAGACCCCGTATCCGGCATTCCCTCCCCACCGCACACCATCACCCGCCGGGGCGGTGCAGGCCCGACCGCCGACGCCCTTCCAGTGCCGCCGGCACGCCGCCGCTGCAGCTGGCACCCGGCCTCCCGGCCATACGGACGGCGCCTACCCGCTTGTGCAGGACCGGCAGGTTTGGGTTTCCGACGGCGCGGATCTTGGGTGTGCTCCGCGATACTTCGCAACGGCATTGCGATTCAGGCCCATTGCCTCAGCGAGGACATGGTCGCCCAGTGGTTGCGGAGGCATTCGCCAGATCAGTTGCCCGAACAAGGCCCGAAACAGCCAACCGGTCGCGTAGGACAACTGCGCATAGGCGGGGTATCCCGCCTCCGAGACGTCATGAAGTTTGGCATGCTGCATCTGTTTCGCGCGTGGCCGGAGCCTTGCGGGAAACAGCCAACTCGCCGTAATCGTCAGCCGCACCGCTGCCCGCGACGGCTCGCGGGCGGCTGTGTGCGTCCCGTCGCCCGATGTGCCGGGAACCTGGCCAAACAGCTGGTCGAGTGCTCTTCGCAGCTGCTTCGCCTGGTACCGGAAGTACATATTGTCGCCAGGGTTGTCCGGTCCGGTCGGTTGGGACAGAGCGCGGAAGAAGCCCCCGTGGGACGTTCGGGAAAGCACTCGCGGTGGAGGCGCAGATCATGCTCGAGCCGGTCGAGAAGCCTGCGGACATACTGAAGCGACCGCAGGTCGGCGAAGGTATCGCCGTGGTCCAGGGCGCGGCGCAGCGCCTGGGTTCGGCGGATGGCGGGGGTGATCTGGTCGTAGTAAAGATGGATGATGCCGAAGTCCGCCAGCGCCAACCCGAAGCAGTCGGGTGGGCGCTGAACCGGGCTGTGCGCCGTATGCGGGACCGCTGTCCGCACCCTCACTGTGGGCCGCTCACGTGCACGTAGGGCCCTGACATGCGTAAAGCCTTTGTCTCTGCGGACGCCGGCCCTCACCCGCGCCGGCCTCATCAGGTTGGGCATCGCTCGCCGGGGCCGTGTCACCTTCGGCGGACGTCACTTCGCTGCGCTGCCGGGGGGCCGCACGGGCAGGCTGACACGCGGCGAATCGGACCGGTCGGCGATAGGTGAAGCAGCACGACGTCGTCGGCGTAGTGGGAGGATTGCGCGGGTGATGGCAAGAACCAGTGACATCGAGAAGGCGGCCGACGTGCTGCGCACCGGCGGCCTGGTGGCCCTCCCGACCGAGACCGTCTACGGACTCGGCGCCAACGCGGAGGACCCCGCCGCCGTCGCGCGTATCTTCCAGGTCAAAGAACGTCCACCCTCCCACCCGCTGATCGTCCATATCGGCAGCGCGGAGCAGCTGGTCGACTGGGTCCAGGACGTGCCGGCGACAGCGCGCCTGCTGGCGGAACACTTCTGGCCAGGGCCGCTCACACTGGTCCTGCGGCGCGGTTCCCGCGTACCCCTCGAAGCGACAGGTGGCTTGGAGACGGTGGCCGTCCGCGTGCCCGATCATCCCGTCGCCCTCGCGCTGCTGTCGGTCTTCGCCGGCGGTGTCACGGCCCCGTCCGCCAACCGCTTCGGCTCGGTCAGTCCCACCACGGCCGACCACGTCCGTGCGGAGCTCGGCGAGGCCGTCGACTTCGTCCTGGACGGCGGCCCTTGCGAGGTCGGCGTCGAGTCGACCATCGTCGACGTCACGGGGGAGGTCCCGAGCATCCTCAGGCCCGGCGGGGTGACCCGCGAGGACCTCGAAGCGGTGCTGGGGTGCCCGCTCGTGGTACCTGCGACGAGCCGTGTGCGGGTACCGGGCCAGCATCCGTCGCACTACGCACCCCGGGCACGGGTCATCCTCGTCGAACCGGAGAAGGTCATCGCCGAAGCAGAGCTTGCGCAGGAGTTGGGGCACCAGGTCGGCGTCCTTCTTCCTCCTTCCTTGGCCGGCGGCCCAGTGAAGGCGCACGTCGTGGTGGCGGTCCCCGCTTCGACGGCTGCCTACGCACGCGGGCTGTACGGGTTCCTGCGCGATCTCGACCGGCAGGGGTGCGACCTGATTGTCGCGTCCTTGCCGGTGGAGGAAGGGCTGGGACTAGCGATCGCCAACCGGCTACGCCGCGCCGCAGGGCCCCGGCCCACGCAGTGACCAGCACCCATGCCGTTCAGTGTGCCTGGCGAAGGGTCCAGCAGATTCGCGACCAACCGTGATGCGCCAGGCTGTGGGGCCGAAGGCCGTCCTTCCAAGACCGCCTTGGGGACGGTGGAGCGCCCTCACTGCTCCCGGACGCGGGTGCCGGGCGCAGTCGTGGCGGATTCGG
The DNA here is from genome assembly GCF_056436565.1 of Streptomyces sp. NPDC043726. Classification (NCBI taxonomy): domain Bacteria; kingdom Bacillati; phylum Actinomycetota; class Actinomycetes; order Kitasatosporales; family Streptomycetaceae; genus Streptomyces; species Streptomyces sp. NPDC043726. The sequence continues at coordinate 948,972 of NZ_JBWKCI010000002.1, read as the reverse complement.
CTGGGCGCTCTCCGGTCTGGCGGTGCACGATGGGTTGCCTGCCGGGCGGTCAGGACGCGGTGGGGACCGCCGCATCGAGGCCACGGGCCGCGACGGCTGTGCGCTGCCGTCCGCCAGGCGGTAGCACAGGCCCACGACGGCGGCCTCGCCAGCGGCGACCCTCTCGGCGAGTACCCGGGAACGGTCCACCAGCAGGTCGACGGTGTACCTAATGTGCTCGGTGGATCTCCTGCGCTCAACCAGCCCCGCGGCCCGCGTCGCCAGCACGCTGGGGGGTCACCCGCTCGACAACGTCGCGGACGTACCCGGTCGGCGTTGTTGTCCCCCAGCGCGGCGCACGCCGCGCCGACCGCACCGCACGAGTCGTGACGGAGCACCACGACCAGCGGGCAGCCCAGCGTCGAAAGCTGGCGGGAGCTCCCGCGTCCTGCACGCGCCTCTGAGGAACAGGCATCCCTGCTCGGTCTCAGTACCGGCGATCTGGTTCTGGCCATCGAGCGGACGTACTACGCGAGCGACGGCCGCGCTGTGGAGACCGCCGACATCGTCGTCGCGGACCGCAGTTGGGAAGTGGCCTATGAATACGCCGTCGACCCGCCCGAGCCCGCCTGACGATCCTCTTCGTGCGACGGCTGCGGGCCGAGCAGGGGTGTGAGCGCCATCCGCCGTTTGCCGCGCCGGCGGTAGTGGAGGGCGGCCAATCCGCCTGTCGGGCGGCTCTGCGGGGCTCGCTTCAACACCGGACGCAGGGCTGAGTCCTCGTGCGCGTCCGAGCCGTCGAACTCTGGGTGCCGACGGGCCTGCCCTGCATCCGGTGCCGTCGCGGTCCTCGTCGGCGCAGGCGCTGCACGCTCCACGCCGACAAGGGCTACCCCACTGCGGCAATGGCTGTCACCGCGAGGCATTCAGCACCGTGTTGCCCGCAAGGGCGTCGCACTTCCTCGGCTTCACCAGGTGCATCTCCACCCTCATCTGCTATCGCAGACTTACGAAACGACCTGGTAGTACGCCAACCCGGCAGTCACCGTCACGTAGGTGGACGCGGACATCAGTTCACAACGACATTGTCCCCGGACGACGCCGACGGTCCGGTGGTGGTGTTGCCGTAGTACACCCAGCGCCACGTACCCGTCTTCGAGGCCTTTACGGTTGTCCTGAGGTCGCCCGAGCTGTTCGCGTACACGTTCTTCACCGTCGTGTAGGAGGTGGCGCCGGAGGGCTTGAACTGCAGGCTGACCAGGCGGCCTCCGTAGGAGGCGTACTTCCTTGTCTCCCAGTTGGCCCGTGTGACCTTTCCGGTCACGGTGATGGACTTGTCCTTCGCCACCGGTTCGGGCGAGGCGTTGACGGTCAGGCGGGAGTTGCGCTTGACGTGAACCGTCAGACCCTCGTCGTCCGTGTCACCGCCGTCGCCCTTGAAGTACACCCGGGCCGCGACCTTCCAGGCCCCGGCCTCACTATTGCGCATGTCCCACACACTCGGGTCGAAATACATCGTCTCTTCGAAGTCGCAGACGCCCGAGCTCACCTTGATGCAGTCGCTCGTCTCGATGGCGTGCCACAGCTCGTCCCCACCGGTGCGGTACAGGTACACCGCTGGGTACTCCCAGGCCTGAGTGGTCGCCATCCGGAACGAGGCGGGCACCGCAACCTCGTTCGCCACACCGATCACGATCGGCTTGCCGTCGTTCACCTGGACACGCGTGAACGAGACACCGCCCTCGGCCGCCCCGGCCGGCGCCGCGGCCACGGCCGTGAACACCGCCGCCGCGCCACCGGCCACGACGACTCTCCAGAACTGCTTCCCCACCTGATCCCCAATCTCCGTACGCAATACAGCCGGAGGTATATACCTCCAGCGCCCTACAGACAGCCGGCATTCGCACGGGGTTGTGCACCCGCGCATCACAATGCGGTCTCGGACAATCCCCGCCCGAGTTCGGCGTGTCCGGGCACTCGGCACACGGTGGGGGTGGCGGAGACGTGCGAGCCGTGCTGTTCCATCCGCTGGACCCGCCGCCATACCTCCGATCCGGTGCCCGTCGCGGTCCTCGTCGGGGTAGGCCCGGAAAGCTCCACGCCGACACGGCTTACGACCACCGCCACCTGCGGCAATGGCTGTCACAGCGGGGCATCCAGCACCGTGTTGCCCGCAAGGGCGTCGATAGCTCGTAGAGGTCCTACTGAGCTTTCCGGAGGGTTGTCGTCGGTGTCAGTTGCCTGGCGGTGACAGGCCGGTGCCGGTCAGGCAAGCGTCTACGAGGTGAGGTGTGCGTTGGATGCGGCGCATGCCGGTGCGGACAGCCGCGACCAGGTGATCGCGGCCGGTAAGGACGACATTGGCGGTGGTGGAGCGTCGCGTGGCCAGATGCCTTCGACCGGGTTGAGGTCGGGAGCGTAGGTGGGCAGCTGGATGATGGTGAGCCAGTCCTGTCCGGCCGCCCGTTGGCGTAACGCCGCGCTTCGGTGGACGTTGAGGTTGTCCCAGATCACTACCACGGCGCCGCCGAACTGGAGGTGAGCCCCCACGATCAGGTTTCGGTAGTCCTGCCAGGTGAAGCCACGGTGATCACCTCGCAGGTGTCCTTGGACGCGCGGCCGGTAGATCAGCCGACTGCCTGCGCCGGGCTCGTAGCAGCCCAGGGCAGCCAGCGTGATGCGTCCCCGTGAGCCCCCGTTGAAGCGGACGGTGGGAGTGCGCCCGCGAGGTGCCCAGGTGTGGCTGCGGTGCGACGTCATCGAGACGGCGGCCTCGTCCTCGGAGACGAGCCAGGCCCCGAGCGCCGCGGCAGTGGCTTGCCGACGGCCATGCCTCCTTGATCCATCCCGCGACGGCAGCGTCATTGCGCTCGATTGCCCTCCGTGTCGACTGCTGGCATGACCAGCCGTCACAGCGCAGCAGTTCCCACATCCCCCGGACCGACAAGTCGATTCCCACCAGGTCAGCGAGGAGCACCTGAATGCGTGACAGGGTCCACCGCTCGTCCGGCCATCCGTGGAAGAACGACCCTTTGAGCAGCTCCGCCTCGAGCGTGGCGAAGTCCTCCTCGCCGACCTTTCGGGCCTTGGGCGCGGCCCGGAACAGTGCAGGCCGTCTCTGCCGCCACTGCGCCAGGACCGCCCCCAGCGTTCCACCGACTGAAGGCTTACGCGCAGGTCCGCGGCGATGACGGAGTTCGTCTCACCGCGCTCGAACGCATCGGCAGCCAACATGCGGATCCGCTCCAGTGCCGCCTGTTCATGAGGCCGGAGCCCGCCCCCTTGCGCAGACCGCATACCGTCGGCCTACCGCCAAACTGACCCGACGTCACCCCCGACAACCCTCCGAAAGGTCAGTAGGACGTAATCGACGGCTCATCCTGACGAGCCGAAGTCAGTAGCATTTGGCGGACCGAATCGGGGAGGGTGACATGCCGCACGTTGTTGACGCCGAGGTAGTGGTGGTGGGCGGCGGCCCCGTCGGAATGCTCGTCGCCGCCGAACTCGGGCTGCTGGGCACCAATGTGATCGTCCTGGAGACGCGAGCGGCGGTCTCGGACCGCCCGAAGGCCAACACTCTGCACGCCCGCGCCGTGCAGAGTCTGGCCAGGCGCGGCTATCTGGACGCGATGGCGGGCCTGCCGGACGCGGCGGAAGCGGCTCCGCAGCCGTTCCACTTCGCCGGGATACAGGGCCTGCAGATATCCGCCCCCGAGGACGAGCCGTCCCCCATCCTCAAACTCGCGCAGGCGGAACTGGAACGCGCATTGGAACAGCGCGCGTTGGCGCACGGAGTCACGGTGCTGCGCTCCCACGAGGTCACGCAGGTCTCACACAGCCCAGACGGTGTCCAGCTTGTGGCCAACACACCGCACGGCACCAAGTCCTTCTCGGCGCTCTACCTGGTGGGAGCCGACGGCAGTGCCAGCCAGGTGCGCGAGCAGGCGGGCTTCGCTACAGACACGCGCCCGGCCACCGTCTCCGCACTGATGGGGCAGGTTCGGTTCGCGGCCCCGGACACCGCGCCGCGTGGCTGGCAACGCACCCGCCGCGGCTGGGTGGCGTGCCGGACCGAGTCCGACGGAACCGGGGTGATCCGCACACTGAACTTCGATGAGCCCGCCGACTGGCGCGCCCGGCCGACACTCGACGAGCTGCGAACCGAGGTCTGCCGCATCCTCGGACGCGATGTTCCAATGACCGAGGCCCTGTTCCTGAGCAGATTCAGCGATTACACCCGGGTCGCGCGCGACTTCCGCCTCGGTCGCGTCTTCCTCGCCGGAGACGCCGCGCACATCCATTTTCCCATCGGGGGCCAGGGCCTGAGCACGGGAATCGACGACGGTTTCAACCTCGCGTGGAAGCTCGCGCATGCGGTGCGCACGGGCTCGGGTGACCGGCTGCTCGACACCTACGACCTTGAGCGCCGCCCCGTCATCGAACAGGTCGTGCGCAACACCCGTGCACAGCTGGCCCTGATGCGCCCCGCCCCCGAACTCGACCCGTTGCGCGAGCTGTTCGCGCGCATCCTGCCCCTCGGGGAGGTCAGCGCGCTCATCGGTGGTGACGTGAGCGCGCAGGAGACGGTTTACTCCGCCGGCCTGGACAGCGCCTGCGCGTGGACCGGCCGGTTCCTGCCCAACCAGCTCTTCAAGACGGACCGCGGCGTCGAGGACGTCACGGAGCTGCTGCGTGCGGGGCGCCCGCTGATGCTGTACCACGCCGAGTCGGGGCAGCGCCATGCGTCGGTGGCGCAGGGCTGGGCCCACCTGCTCCGGACGGTCCCGGTGCACGGGCGGCGTCCCCTGTCGCGGGAAGCCCTGCTCGTCCGCCCCGACGGCTACATCGCCTGGACGTCCGAGAGCGAGGATCTCGCGGTCCTCCTGCGCACTTGGTTCGGTCAGCCTTGCTGATCAGGCTGGAGAAGTTTTCTCCCGGGGGCAGGGGGCTGATGTGAGGCCGGGTCCTGCGGCGGCTGCTGTCTCTGGACGCCAGGAACTGCCCGCGCGCGGCTGGTGACGGATCGCATCGAGTGGTGTTCAGGACGGTGCATACGGGTGAAGCGGGAGACGGGGAGCAGGTCGGTCTCGATGCTGCCGGCGCCGAGCGACTACGAACGGACCCACCTGGCCACCCTCGCCGAGGGTCTGGCCGCATAGATCGTCTCCACGCTGCGAGGGGATCGACCCACTCAAGAGCCACCGTCAGCGTGAGCCGCACGGGAGACTCCTCACGGCGTTCAGTCATGGTCCTTGCATACGGACAAGCCAGGCCACACTCCCGCCCCAGGGCGACCTGAAGGCGTGCCAATGCCCCCCTCGCCGGGCAGCACCATCCCGCGGAGCAGCCAGCTGATGGCCTCGTGGGAGACCCCACGCACGGTCTCCCAGTGCGCGCAAGCCGATCCCCCAACGGCGGCTCCGCGGCGGCGGGTATTCCCCAGACTCTCGCCCCGCCCTCGCCTTGCCTGGTGGAGCAGCTGTCCCGCGGCAGCACCGGCTGAACCCACGAGCTGAACCGGGATCTGCTCCGGAATCCGATGCCTTGGAGCGGTCACTGGTTCACCTGCGTCCCGCGCGAGGTCACTGTGCCTGTACCCCCGCTGACCGGCCTGCCTGCAGCGCTGGTCCCCAGCAGCGTCCGTCTCCGCGGTCACCCGCCTTCCGCCAGAACAGGCCAGCCCGGGCAACTCCCCGAACTCACCACGCATCACTGGTCAGTTGATTCCTGCACCACGTCAGAGACATGACCTCCGGCGAGGACGCCTCGCGCATACGCACCGGCACCGCACCCGTGGGTGGTCGAACGCGCCTTCACCGGGCTGCACCACCCAAACAGCTTCGCACCCGCTACAGGCGACACGCTGATCTCCACCAGGGCCTGCTCGAACCGGCCTGCAGCCTCCTATGCCTGCGCACGTCGTCCTGAAACGACCAGTTAGCCGCGTTGGAAGCCGTCGACGGCCATGTAGATGTTGAAGGCGAAGAGCGAAATGGCCACGAGGAGGCACGCCAGACAGAACAGAGTGCGGAACACCTTGCGAATCCACGAGTACGCGGCGAACGCTTCGCCGCCGGCCCTGTCCGGGTGGTAGGCGATCCGTCTGGTCGGGGCGTTGCCCGCGACGGCGGCTGTGCGGGTCGTGCCATGCAGGTCGGTGTAGGCATAGTTACGGGGGCCGCGGTACACCGCCTCGACGGTGATGCCGTACCTGGGCAGGTACCACTCGTAGAACGGCATCCTCATCCCGTAGAGACCAAGCACGAGGATTGCCAGTGTCAAGGGGTTGACGAACAGGAAGAGGAGCGCGAGGAAGCCCGAGCCCACCATCGTCATGGCAACGGCCACCCCGACGGTCACGAGGCCTATGACCCACGCACCAACCTTGAGCGTGCGCCAGTAAGCCGCGTCCTCGGACTGCGTCGGCGTGCCCTCGGTGACGATGGCCGCGCCGTCGGCCTCCCGGTCTTCGGGCAAGCGTTCGGTGACCGCGTCGGCGAACACCGTGGCCGCCACCGCGCTCACGTCTCGTACCCAGAACACGGTGGGAGTTGTACCCGCCAGGGCGGTGAGCTCCACGGCGAGGGCACGGCCTTCCGCACGGACCTGGCGGACGGCCCGGAGCGGAATCCGCTTCTCCTTGCGCCCCCGGCGCAGGACAAGTGTTGTCTCCTCGGCCTGGAGGGTGGTTCCGCCGGAGCCGTCGAGAACGGGTATGGGTGAGGTGGTGGAGGACATGAGCGTTGATCTTGACGTGCTCCTGGCCTAAAGTCCAGGGATTTCGGCCTGGGTCGTCTGACCCTTCCGGGGGCTTCCTGCTTCACCGCGCTGTGCGGGCACGGGTGCCCGTCTTACCGGCGCTCCACAGGCGTTTAGCGTCTCCGCCCGTCCGGCGGCGACGATTCGGCGTCCTTCGAAGAGAACGTTGCGGGCTGCGTTGTGGTCGCGGTCGTGCACGGCTGTCGAAGAAGTTTTTGTAGGCGGTGTCCAGGTCCCGCAGGGACTGTTGCAGGACGACCCCCGAGACGTCGGCGAGCCAGGCGCGCTCGGCGGTGCGCTTGGCCTGGGTGATGCGAAGCCGGGACAGGTCCGCCGATTTCACATACGGCAGCCCTGCCGCGTGCGCTTCCTTCCGGTCGCGCAGGCAGTCGTTCCACACCACGCGAGCGCACCCGAACGCCCGCGCCAGCGCACGTTGCTGGGAGGTGTCCGGGTAGGCCCGGTAGTTGTAGCGGAGCTGCACGACCCGAGATCCTAGTAACGATGTGCCTCATGGATGCGCAAAGCGTTTCCCGGCTTGGCAGACATATTGTTTCGGCGATGCATGTCCACTTGGTGTCCGTGAGGAAGTACCGGCGCGGGGTGTTCAACGACGACATGCTGACGCGCTGCGAAGAGATCATGCGCAAGGTGTGCGAGGACTTCGAAGCGGAACGGAACTGAGGGAGTTCAACGGCGAACGCGATCACGTCCACCTCCTGGTGCACTACCCGCCCAAGGTCGCCGTCCCGAAGCTGGTCCACAGCCTCAAGGGCGTCTCCGCCCGCCGGATACTGCAGGAGTTCATCGGCGACACCAACCGCGCCATCCTGCACGGGAACCTGTGGTCACCCTCGTACTTCTCCGCGTCGTGCGGCGGAGCACCGTTGGCGATCGTCCGCCAGTACATCGAGCAGCAAAACGTCCGCTTTAAGCGCACGTCAGAGCAGTCTTGCGATGCATTCATCCCCGGCGTGAACGCCAGGGCTTTCTGCAAGAGTCCCGGTAAAGGGCGAAGGTCCAGGGGCCAGGGTACCTTGCGGGCCTGCGAAGTCCCACGGCATGAGGACTCCATTCAGGAACAGCTCGATCGCGTCGCCGCCTCATTCTGAAACGATCAGCTACTGCTCTTTTCGTACGTTGACGGCGCAGCCTGGGAGCTTCTGCGGCCGCTCGCCTTCCTCGCCCCCCGACCATGCGCCCCTGGCCCTCCTCACCGCCGCCCGTCCGGTCCCCCACTGTCCGCGAAGCGTTCGGGGACCGACTGGGTCTACGCTGTGGCCAGCGAGCACCTGATGAACTTCGGTCTTCACACACCGATGATCAGCGGTGGCCGTACCCGCCTTGACCACCCGTCGGTCACGACATGCGACGACGGGACCCTATCCCCTGCGTGTCCCGCTCGGGACACCCAGCGTTCGCCCGCCGTGTCGGGCCAGGAGGACCACATGGAACGCGGCGAAGTCTGGTGGGTCGACTTCGATGAGCGACGCCCGGTCGTGCTGCTGTCGGATGACGAGTCATCCGGTTTCGCAGCGATACAGGTCGTTGCTCCAGCGGGCGTCGACATGAGCGGTCTGGGTGTCGAAGTGGCGATTGGCCCCCTGGAAGGACTGCCCTACGAAGGTGTGCTGCGGTTCGCGTTCCGGCGTCCAGGCATTACCCCTTGCACCTGGCTGACCACCGTGGCTCGCGACGACCTGATCGAGCGGGCGGGCGTGTTGTCCTCCGCGAAGCTCAGCGAGGTTGAAGAAGCCCTTCGTGCCGCCGGCCAGAAGAGGGAGTGGACCGCGACGACGGCTGCCAGGCTCCACGCGATCAAAAATGCCCACCGTCTCGGAGGACTCGAGTAGGCGACGCCTCTGCTGACCAGCTCGACCTCACCGACGACCGGCGGCGGCCCCCTCTCCAGTCAGTTAGCGGAGCGATCCCGACAGCCCGGCGCCAGGGAGTCAGATGTGGTGATGCCTTCGGCAGGTCGTCGGCCTTCAGCAAGAGTGCGGTGGCGTGGGAGTCCAACTCTGTCTTCGCACAGCTGCGTTGGGCTCCCTTTCCCTTGCGCGCACTGACGATCCCTTGCAGCCCGATCGCCTAGTCGGCACGCGGCTACTCCTCCTCGGCGGAGGGCCGTCGTACCTCGAAGTGGAAGCATCCGTATTCCAGTGCCCGGACGTGCACGAGCGCCACGTGCGGGTCGTTGAACGCATCGTCGAAGGCTGCATCGAAGCCGGCCGTGGAATCGGCCGGGATCTCCAGGAAACGGCCCCCGTCGATATGGCCTCGGGCGTCATAGCGGCGCACGGTACGCAGCGCGCCCGGCCGAGCGAAGGGGTAGTTCTCGCCAGGGGTGAACCCGCCGCAGTCGTCCGCGTGGATGAAGACGGGGCCCTGTTCGTCGTAGGCGCCCGGATCTGCTCCCCTGGTGGCGGCCCAGCGGCGCAACGGGGCGTACGAAACAAGGGCAATCCGCTCGCCGAGCGTGATGGGGCGCAGACAGCAGCGCAGCGGGGAACCCACGTCGTCGTGGGTGGCGATGTACGGGGCGCAAGGACGGCCCGCGTCGTCGGCGACCCGCAGTTCCGCAAGGGCGGATGTGTCAACGGGGAGCACGGTGTACCTGGTCATGTGCCCATGCTGGATGGACACAGGTGAACCTGCTGGCAGGAAACGGACGTCGCGTTGGCGCATGCCCATGCAGAGGATGGCCAGAAACGCCACGCCGCTGAACGCAGGCTGGCTGCTACGGCCGCCCCTTGGAATCGATCACTTAGGGGTGGGGGGCGGAGCGTTCTGCTCCAGGCGGGCGTCCAGGGTGGCGGCGAAGTCCTCGGCCCTGGCCAGCTGGACCCTTAGCTTCTCCACCTGCTCGGCAGCGGCCTGCTGGTAGGTCCGTACGCGTTCCAGGAGGGCTTCGCGCTCGTCGGGGGTGAGGCTGGTGCCGGCGTCGAGGCGGTCGGTGGCGTCCAGCAGGTCGCGCATCTGGTCGAGGGTGAAACCGAGGGGCTTCATACGGCGGATGCCCATGAGGCGGGCGACGTCGGCTTCGGCGTAGAGACGGAAGCCCCCCTGCGAGCGGGCGGACGGTACGACCAGGCCGGTCTCCTCGTAGTGCCGGATGGTGCGCAGAGACAGCTCCGTGCGCGCGGCGACCTCGCCGATCTGCATGTGCGTGCTGTCCATGCCCGTGATCCTCTGAACCTTCTCGTCGTCGGCGGTCTCATCCCTGGGTGGGCACCGCCGATCTCTACTCTAACGTTAGGGTAGAGTTGCTGGTGATGTGAGGGTGGCGTGCCGCTGCCCCGCCGTTGCCGTGTCGGGGCCGATGGTGCCCTCGGCGAAAATCCGATTCTTGTAGGAGAGCAGCGTGGCCGAGCCCGTCACGCCCGGCGCTGCCGCCTGCCCGCCGTGAGACGTCGCCCCCGGACGTGAGGTAAGGCTGCGCTCTCGCGCACCGCCCCGGCAGCGGGTGAACCGGGCACCTCCGGCAAGGTGCGAGCGACCGCGTCGACGCCGGGGCGCATACCGAAATTCGGCTGTCCTCAGGTAGGAGCGCCGGGCCCGGCCAGCGTCCTCGCACGGGGCCAGCAACGGCGTCCCGGCCGGGGCCCTGCGGCCGGTGGGAAGAACAGCAGCAGCGGCTGCACCAAGAAGCCCTTCACCTCTGACCGTCTGCTCGCCCGGATCCTCACCCACGACGAACGCACTGCTGCGTTGCTCGGGACCTCGGGACCTTGGGACCTTGGGACCTTGGGACCTTGGGACCTTGGGATGAACACAGTAGAACTGCGGGCCGCGGTGAGCCCGGCAGTCAGGGCACCAGGACACGCTCAGGGCATCACTTGATCACACTCTTCCCTTCGCGGCGGGCTACGCCCAGGCGACAAGGGCATCCACTGGGGCCGACACACCCTCGAAGCGGCGGCCTGACCAACCCGACGTACCTACACAGTCAGAAATCTGGAGGGGGTGAAGCCCGCGCGGCACTCCAGGAGCTCCGGGTCAAGCCGCAGGGCTGTGCCCGAGCGGCGGACAGCTTCCAGCGCGTGCGAGGCATGTGCCCCTGGCCGAATAGGGTGATCACATGCAGCTGCTTCTGATGCCTCCGCCGCCCGCCGTTTAAGGGGGGCGGTCATGCAGAGCCATCCCGGCGGGGCTGCATGATCACGCCGACAGGCTGTCATGGGGCACGGTCATCAGTCACAGCTTTGGCCGAGCGGTCGGTGACGAGAGCGGGCACACGCCGCCAGATGGCCCCACGTGCGGCACTTGGCAGGTCTGATGATGGGCAACTGGGCGCCGTAGGCCCAGGCGCCGCCGCCGCCGGTGTAGGTGTAGGTGGAGGTGGGCCCCTTCAGCGGTGCGCCGCCGGTTGAGGGGGACCCGGCAAAGGTGCCGGGTCCCCCTCAACCATGGGCCGCCGCCCAACCAGAAGGTGGGCCAAGGCTTATTCATCCCAGAGGTGTTGAGCGGCGCGGAGGCGGCATGGCCCGCAGTAGCTCCCACAGCGGGCGCGAGCCCGCCGCCCAGGCGCCGAGCGTGTCACGGTCCACCACGTGCAGCCGCTGCTGCTCGGCGAAGACCACGGCCGGCGCAGTCACCCGCCCGTTCGTCACGATCACCGCGACGTCCGCCCCATGCACCTGCCGCGCCGTGCCGTTGAGCACCTGCAAGTCCGGGGTGCCGACCGCAGACCCGCGCGCTCCGCTACGGCGGTGCTTGCACTGGATCACCCAGCGGCGCCCGTACGGATCGGTCGCCTTCACATCCGCACCAAGGTCGCCGCGGCCCCCGACCCGCACCGCATCCAGGCAGCCGTCCCGCCGCATCAGATCCCGCACTGCGTCCTCGAACCCGCTGTGATGCAGCGCGTCCAGGCGCGGCAGGCCGTAGCGCAGGCCCCGAGCCCGGACCGCATCCCAGCGCGCCTGCTGCTGCCGCTGATACGCCCAGCCGACACCGCCCAGGCACGCGAGCACCACGGCGATGACAAGCACCCACCAGTGAGCCAGCAGCCAGTTGACCACCATCACGACCAGCCCGATGACGACAGCCGCCGCCACGAGTAACGCAACCAGCTCCGCCTCAGCTGGCCTCCTGCTGCGCCGGCGAGATCGCCGCCTGGCCGGCGGCCGCCGGCCCGTCACTGGTCACCGCCGTGGCGATCCCACGGGATCGGATATGACACGGTGGGCTGCGGCTCCTGCTCCACCGCGGTCGTGCTCTCGAACTCAACCGGGTAGCGCACGGTTGACCCTCGTTGAGGAGTCGTCCCACCGCCGGTCTCGGCCCCACCTCCGCCCATGCCGACGACCGCTAACGCCACCACGGCTAAGATCGTCATTTCCCGGCGTGCGCCCGGAGCCCACCGCGAATACCCGCGAACCGGCGTTCCGTCGGAACGCACGTAATCCCGTTCCCAAGGCATTGATGCCTCCCCCTCGCACTGAATCCCCGCACAACTGCCCATGGTGACAACGGCCACTGACAACCGGTCAGGGCAAGATCAGGGGCCGCCCGCTGCGGGGTGTAAGCCTCCTCAACGCGTCCCGTCTCTTCCAGGGTCCACGCTTTGCTGTCCGTCGCGCCGTACAGGCCCGGCGGCAGCGTGCCGGTGTAGGCAAGGACCTCCTCGTGCCGGCCCGCCTCACCCCAGCAGCCAGCTCCGCCCGGAGCTGAACCAGGACGGGTGCTCCTCAACGAACTCGGCGCTCCACTCGTCCAGTAGAGCCACAGCGTCCTCTGGCCGAAGGCGTCAGCACGGTGATCCTGGCCAGCTGACGGGCGAAGTCGTGGCACACCCACTCCGAGGCAAGGCCCTCCTTGTTCCGGGCGGACAGCCCCCGCTGCCTCCAACACACTCCCCGCCCCGAGCGGAACCTCCGCCCTCTCCCAGCACGCTCGCTGGAAGCCGGCCTCGATGACCGGCTCCAGTAGGTGAAGGGCTCGCTCAACCTCGCTCGGTCCGGCCCGCTCGCGAACCGCCCAGAGCGCAGACCACTCCCCCACCCAGACGTGGCCTGAACCAGCAGCTTCCCCTCGCTCCGCTCCACCAACATCGCAACCAGAGGAGGAGATATCCCGCCCAGCGTTCGCATCTGCCACTCAAGATCATCCACGTTCCCCCAGCCGAGCGTACGAGCCACCACCGACAACGCGGTCACTTGCTCGGGAAAGGCGGATAGCAGCACGCAGGGCGGATAACCATCTCGATCGCGGATGCTCTTGTCTGGCCGGGGAACCCGGGGAGAGGCACCACTACGTACCGGAGGCCGCCATGCTTCTCATCGGCATCATCCTGCTCGTCATCGGCTTCATCACCGGCATCTCGGTCCTGTGGACGATTGGACTCATCCTCGCGGTCATCGGCGCGATCCTGTGGATCATGGGCTCCATGGGACACGCTGTCGCCGGCCGCCGCCACTATTGGTGATCTCCTCCCTCACGACTCAGCGATGCCCCGCCCGCCGGACCGGGAGGCAGCAGTGCAACAAGGCCTCCCGGACGCCGCGGATGAGCATTGATCGCCGCGTCCGGGAGGATCTCATCCCGGGGTGTGGGCGTGTGCAGGGGCATGCGTTCACTATGCGCGACCTCCACAACTAGTCCGAAGCGGCCACGCCGACCCAGCGCCCGCATTCCGTCCGTGTGTCTGCGGCCGGGCATCCATGAGTGCGGGCGGGGACGGTGTCTCGCCGAGCACAGCCGCGGACCTGGTGTCGGAGAGCAACTTCGCGTGCGATGGAGAGGCTGCCGGTCCCCGACACGGCCAGTGGCGTGCTCGTGGCCGGCTTCACCTGCCAGCCCGAGGACGCCCGGGGGACTCCTGGTGACCGTCTCCCAGCACACCAACATCAAACTCCGAGAGGTCGCCGAGGCCGTCGCAGCGGCCGCCGCCGGCACCCCGATGCCGCCAGAGCTTCAGAGACATCTGTCCGCCGCCGTGCAGACATGGCGAGCCCGGCATGAAAACAGATCTCCCGGGTAGCCGGTGCGATGCGAGGGAAGGGCCGCCACGCCTGGGGAGGTCGACGCGGCCCTTCCCCTTTGCCCTGTCGGACAGCCGCGCCGGTGCCGACCGCCCGGCATGCGGCTCTCGCGGCCAGCGACGTCATACGGGGCCCGCACGGGACCTCGGCCGCGGCGTGCACGGGCGGCACCGTCGCCGCGGGCTGGCTCAGTCGGGCGCCAGGGCCCCGGCCCCTCCACGAGGTCGCCGACCTCAGGGTCCAGTGGCGAGCGGTCGGTGTCGGCATGGGGCGACCATTCGACCAGGTCGTGCCCCACACTGCGGGACACCCAGCCGCCCGTTTGGCTGTCCATGCCAACTCAGGCACCTCTCATCAGATCGAACAAGATCTCACCGCGTCGGGCGCATTCGTAAAGCGACGCCCTTTCAGCACGACTTCGTTTGCGTGCACCCCGCCCGATGCATGCGTCGTCGTGGGGTACCGGATTTTTCGGGGTACCCGCACAGCGCGGCCTCCACGCGGTACCACGAACGGAGGCAGCGGCCGGATTTCTGCGATGGAAAGCGGACGAACATGGCGGGAGAGCCGAGGCCCGAGAGCCTCATGACGATGGTCGACGAGGACCGTAATGAACAATTCGCTTCTCCGGTCAATTCGCACAATGAGTGGGACCCGCTGGAGGAGATCATCGTGGGGCGCCTCGACGGCGCGACCTTCCCCTCCCGCCATCCGGTTGTGACGTGCAACGTGCCGTCCTGGGCAGGACGGCTGCTGGGATTCGCCGGTGGCTTCAGGTATCCGCAGATGTTGATCGAGCGGGCGCAGCACGAGCTCGAGGACTTCATCGCCGTGCTGGTCTCCCTCGGCGTCACGGTCCGGCGTCCGGACGCGGTCGACCACAGGCGGCGCTTCGGCACGCCCCGCTGGTCGTCGCGCGGGTTCTGCAACACCTGTCCGCGGGACAGCCTGCTCGTGATCGGCGACGAGATCATCGAGACACCGATGGCATGGCCGTGCCGGTACTTCGAGACGCACTCCTACCGCCCGATCCTCAAGGACTACTTCCGGCGCGGAGCGCGCTGGACCTCGGCACCCAAGCCGCAGCTGACCGACGAGCTGTTCAAGCCCCGCTTCCGAGCCCCCGAGCCCGGCGAGCCCCTGCGTTACATCCTCACCGAGTTCGAACCGGTCTTCGACGCCGCGGACTTCGTGCGCGCGGGACGGGATCTGTTCGTCACGCGCAGCAACGTCACCAACCGGCTGGGTATCGAGTGGCTGCGCCGCCACCTCGGGCCCGGCTATCGCATCCACGAGATCCCCAGCCGCTGCCGCACGCCGATGCACATCGACACGACCTTCGTTCTGCTCGCGCCCGGCAAAGTCCTGGTCAACCCCGAATACATCGACGTCGAGCAACTGCCCGACGTCCTGAAGTCATGGGACGTCCTGGTCGCCCCCGAGCCCGATCCGATCGACGACCGGCTGCTGAGGATCACCTCGATGTGCGGGAAGTGGCTCAGCATGAACGTACTCATGGTCGACGAGAAACGTGTCATCGCCGAACGCCACCACACCGGCATGCTGCGCGCCCTCGAACGATGGGGCTTCGAACCGATCCCCTGCGACCTGCTGCACTACGCACCGTTCGGCGGTTCCTTCCACTGCGCCACCCTCGACACTCGCCGGAAAGGCACACTGCAGTCGTACTTCGACTGACGTTGTCGACCCTGCTCAGCGACGCGCAGCCGCCGCGCCAGAATCACGTTCCAGGTGCCTTGTTTCAAACACAAAGAAGCGGCAATTCGGCACACAAGAGGCATAAAGCATGCACGTTAGGGGGCCCGCCCCATGTCAACAGGCACACTTCTAGCGATCATCATTCCCATCGCGGTGATCATTGTCGTGGTGGCCGTGGCAGCCTCGCTGATCATGCGGCGCCGAAAGCTGCGCGAGCGCTTCGGCCCAGAGTATGAGCGCACGGTCGAGAGGGCCGACAGCCGCACGGCCGGTGAGCGCGAACTCAGGGCCCGCGAAAAGCGGCATGACTCGCTGGACATCAAGCCACTGGACAGCACCACCCGGGATCGGTACACCCGGGACTGGGCCGGTGTGCAGGAAGAGTTCGTGGACCGTCCGGAGGACGCCGTTCACGACGCCGACCGTCTGGTGACCTCCTTGATGCACGAACGCGGCTACCCAACCCAGGACTTCGACCAGCAGGTCAGGGACCTCTCGGTCAAGCACAGCCGCACACTCGAGCACTACCGGGCCGCCCACGATGTCGACGCGCTCAGCACCCGGCACGAGGCGACCACCGAACAATTGCGGGGTGCCATGGTGCACTACCGGGCCCTGTTCGACGAGCTGCTCGCCGACGGCGGCGAACCCCGCCGCACTGCGCCGGCCTGACCCGGCTCAGCGGCCAGCCCGCCGCCCGCCCGGGCAGACACGGCCTTCCGGGAGCGGAGGAGAAATGCAAAGCAAGGACGTACCGGACACCGCCGCGGCGAGCGGTCTGTCCACCGACGATCTGGCCCAACCTCGTGACAGGCTCCGGCAGGAGGATGAGGCAGGCCCGCCGACCGGCGTACCGACCTACCCTGGCGAAAGCACGGCCACACCCAGTAATCAGCCACCGGACGAGGCCACGGCAGCCGACGAACGGCCTCGGGACGAGGCTCTGGGAGCCGAACGGGACCAGCAAGCCGGCGACCAAGCCGCTCATGCCGAGGATGAGGCCCCCCAACTCCTCACCTCCGAAGATGAGGAAGCCTTCCGCACACGCTGGCAGGACGTGCAGAGCAAGTTCGTCGACGACCCCCGCGACGCCGTACACACGGCCGACGCACTCGTCGCCGACGTGATGCAGAAACTGGCCACCACATTCGCCGACCACAAACAAGAACTCGAAGGACAGTGGAACCGCGGCGAACAGGCGAACACCGAGGACCTACGCCAGGCCCTGCGCCACTACCGCTCCTTCTTCAACCGCCTGCTGGTCACCTGACACTTGACAGACTGGCTGTCAAACGAGCGGTGCAACCGGGGTCATCGAGGGTGTCGACGGGCTGGGAGAGGCGGTCGTCGGAGGCGTTCAGCGCGGTCTTCCAGCGCATGGCCGAGCAGGCCTGGCCCTTGCCCTGCTCATTGGGGAAGTGGCCACGGGCATTGACCGCCCGTCGGATTCCTGCGGTGACGGCCTCGATGGCATTGGTCGCGCAGACAATCCGGCGGATGTCGGTGTCCAACCCAAGAACGGGTGGCGCCGTGTGGAGGAGCTTGAGGTGCTCTCCCAGTCCTGCCGGGCGGCATAGCGAAACGAGTCCCGCAGCGGGTGCACCCGCTGCGGGAATCCTGCCCGTACGGTGGTGACGTTCGCCGAGCAGGCGGCTACGTTGCGCTCGGCGGGGTTGACTGGACGTGGCGTCGGCGCGCACGGAGGAAGGGCGCCGTGCTGCTGAGCAGGACCAGGAGCAGGAGGACCACGCCCGCGGGGGTGAGCTGGACCGTCACCTGCAGCGTGGTGGGCAGGACAGCCACCGCCACGCCCGCGACGGTCAACCGGTTACGCGTGCCGAAGAGCAGGGCGATCGCGAGCACCCCGGCCCACAGGACCCCGGCCCACAGCGGGCCGATGTCGCTGACAACGCCCAGCGTATAGGGGTAGTACAGCTCTACGAGCTGCACGCCGGACACCAGGACGGCCGCCAGGACGGTGGTTCCCACGATCGTGCGGCGTTGCGGGAGGGAGGGGCCGAGCAGATCCCTGGGTGCGGCTAGGACGACGGCGCCGGTGAGCAGCGGCACGGCCAGTCGGATCCCTGCGATCGAGGGGGTGCCGTAGAAGCCGGAAGATGTGAACGCGTCCATCAGGACGTCGGCCAGGCACAGCACCATCGCCGGCAGGATCAGTGCGCGCGCTATGGTCCAGCGCCCGGTCCAGACAGCCGCGAGCGCCACCAGCCAGAGCAGCGGCGCGACGCCCGTGTTGGCCAGGCTCAGCACATTCGGGAGCGAGGACGCCGGCACGGTCGGGGCGCCGGGGGCGAAGAGCCGCAACAGGCCCGCCGCGAAGCTTCCCGTCGCCACGGCGACGGCCAACGGGGCCGCCTGCGCCAGAATCTGACCCGTCATCCGGTCGGAGCCGAGGCCGGTGCGCCGCCGAAGGCCGTGGCCGGCGACATCGAGGGCCTCGCGCAGCCGACCGAGCGGGCCGGCATCCTGCGTCGCCTCGGCATAGATGGCGGTCAACTCGGCTTCGTGCTCAGCGCGGTAGGCGGCCGGATGGAGGCGCAGCGCCCAGCGAAACGCGAGTGAGCTGTGCTGCTGCGTCATGCCAGAGCCCCCTTCGGGCGGATGGCGTGGGAGCGACGGCCGCCCAGTCGACGCTCTGCCTCGGCGACGACGGCACGCAGCCGCTCCGTCTCGGCGGCCAGCACGTCTCGGCCGGCCTCGGCGAGGGCGTAGACCTTGCGCGCCCGACCGTCCACGACCTCCTCGCGCTCGACCCGGATCAGGCCTTGCTGGACCAACCGGTCCAGCGCGCCGTAGAGAGTGCCGGTGCGCATCCGCACACGGCCCTGGGAGATCGCGTCGATTTCCCGAATCAGTCCATAGCCGTGCCTGGGCTCGTCGGCCAGGGCAGTGAGCAGGAGCAGCGTCGGCTCCTGAAGCGGTCGCTCATTCATGCCGCCTATATATATCAGCGACCGACATATACTGTCGATCGATTTATCCCCTGCCGCCCGGAAGCCCGACCTGCTGCCTGGCAGGCTGACCGCTGGGGCGGCGGCACGTCCGGCGACTGATATCGCCCCGTACCCGATCGCGCAGACGGTCACCGGCCGGCTGCACCTGGGCGCCGGACTCGACGACTACGGCATACGGCGGCACTCCATCCGGGAGCGCATCAAGCGCACGGCGAACGGTAGTCAGGCCACCCGCCCGGCAGGCGAGAAAGTGCAGCCACCAGGCCACCAACTCCAGGCCGGAAGGCCCTCACCCATTCCAAGAGCACATCAAGGATGACTGGCTCCAGTCGGACGTAGAACGGTCGACCGGCACCCGTCCGGGCTTGGCCACCACCCACCTTGGAATCGAAAGGGGAGGTCCTGCGCACAGCCACGCCCGGCCGCCTCCGGGATCGGTTCGAGATATGCGGTGGCGAGGGGCATGCTTCCTGGGCTGGGCGGTGGAGGTATCGACCGAGTGGGGAGCAAATGCGGTGACTGGACACGTGAAAGTCACGGCCGGCCTGGGTCCACCGATGAAATAGGCACCGTAGGTCAGTCATACCGAACGACAGCCTCAAGGCGAAGGAACCGCAGGATGAAACTGACGACCGTCACGAACATCTCTGTCGACGGAGTGACGCAGGGACACCGCCGCATCACTGTCGGGGCCCCACCCGAAGTCGAGGATGACAACGTTGACTTCGATCGATTCGGATGGGGCCCGCCGCTGCTCGACGATATGGCCTCGACATTCATCAGCCAGACCTTCCAACGCGCAGAGGCATTTTTGCTCGGCCGTCGCACGTACCAGATCTTCGCTGACTCCTGGGGAGCCGGCATGGATCCGGGAAACGCCGTGGGCCAGGCGCTGAACACACGGCCGAAGTACGTTGCCTCGACCACGCTCACGGACCCGCAGTGGCCGAATACGACTGTCCTGTCCGGTGACGTCGCGGGCGCCATCGGCAAGCTGAGAGCCGCGCCCGGCGGCGAGCTGCAGGTGTGGGGCAGCGGCACCCTGATCCGCTGGCTGCTCGACCACCGTCTGGTCGACCAGATCGTGCTGCTCACCTATCCCGTGGTCGTCGGCCAGGGCACCCGGCTGTTCCCCGCAGCCGGCCCGGACCTGGGCCTCAAACTGACAGACGTGCGGTCCACCCCGAAAGGGCTGACGATCCAGACCTACCGCACCACCGGCCGGCCGCAGTACGAGCCATGAACCATGGAGGAGTCTCAACGAAGGGCTGCAGGCAACGATCGCGATCAGGGCGTGAGCAGCCCTGCAACCAGCGCGAAAACCCTGCGGAAGAGATGAAGCCCGGCAGTTGGGCCACTTCTGCCAGCGAGCGCTGGGTGTGTGCCATGAACTGGCGGGCGAGGACGAGGCGGGCATGGTCCAAGAGGGTGGAGAATGTCTGCCCCGAGGTCGCCAGGTGGCGGTGAACGGTGAAGGAGTCGATGTACTGCTGGGCGTACGTGTGCGTATCGGATCGGCGCCCCACGTTCGCTTGCATCGAGCGGCCTTCCGGCGAGCACGAGGGATGCCGTTGAAGCCGACATTGAACTCGATGTCCGGTCCGAGCATGCGGTGATGTGGCGGGAGATGCGCCGGCACCGTGTGGCTGAAGCAGACCCGCCGGGGGCACAGGCGGTGGCCGCGAAGTGCGGGAAGTGCGGTGAGCACCTGGTAGGAGGCACCGACGGCGAGTTCGACTGCCCGGCGGACCGACCGGGCGCGGGGAAGGGCCAGGGCGACCGACAGCGTTGCCGTGTCTTCCGCCTCGATGAGTTCGGCGTTGGGTGCGCTGTTGTACCTGCGCTCGTACCGGATCTGCAGCCGGAGCACGTGTCGCATGTCCGGCTCTTCGCGCAGGAGCAGGCTGACCGGCCCCAGGCTGGACAGGCGGCCCGCGTGAGCGAGCCGAAGCCCGAAGACCTCGCAGCCGCTGGCCACTGCCGACAGTTCGAGCACCCGTGCTACTCCAGGCGGCCATGAATTTGTCGGTGCTGCCGTCGCCGGAGAGGCGCGGGCCTAGGGCCAATGCCGTTGCGTTTTGGGCCTCGGACGTTGGTTCCTGGGTAGTGGTCCCTGGGGGTGGTTGGTGTGTCTGCGGGCGTGTCTGAGTTATCGGGTCTGGGGCTGTTGACCTGGGTGTTTCCACCAGGGTTGGTGGATCGGGTGGTCGCGGCTTGTGGGTGCGCTGAGCAACGCAAGCGGCTGCTTCCCGCGCGGCTGGTGGTGTACTTCGTGCTGGGGCTGGCGTTGTTTTCGCCGGCTCCGTATCTGGAAGTGATGCGGCATCTGGTGGAGGGGCTGCGGGGCCAGGGGCTGCTGGGCGCCTGGCACGTGCCCGCGAAGTCCTCGCTCTTCCGCGCCCGGCAGCGGCTGGGCTGTGAGCCCATGCGGGTGCTGTTCGCCACGACCGCCAGGCCGATGGCCACCGAGGCGACACCCGGCGCGTTCTGGCGGGGCTTGCGGCTGCTGGCGGTGGACGGGACCTGCTGGGACGTCGCGGACACCGAAGCCAACGAGGCCGCCTTCGGACGTCCGGGCAACGGCCGAGGCCCGGGCAGGAGCGCGTTTCCGCAGGTGCGGATGGCTGCTTTGGTGGAGGTGGGCAGCCACGCGGTGCTGGACGCGGAACTCGCCGGCTGCCGCACCGGGGAAGTCACCCTGGTCGGCCGCCTGCCCCGCTCCGTCGGCCCGGGCCAGCTCGTCCTGGCCGACCGTGAGTTCCTCGGTGTGCCGTTGTGGCAGGCCTTCACCGCCACCGGCGCCGATCTGCTGTGGCGAGTGCCCGCCAACCGCGTCCTTCCGGTGATCAAGCAGTTCCGTGACGGCTCATGGCTCTCACAGATCCGGGCGAGCAGCGGCCCTGCCCGCAACGAGCCGGTCACCGTCCGGGTTCTGGCCTACCAGCTCAGGGGCCAGGTCGGTAAGGACACCGCCGACGGCTACCGGCTGGTCACCACCTTGCTGGACGCCCGACGGTATCCGGCCCGGCAGCTGGCCGCGCTCTACCGCGAACGCTGGGAAGTCGAGGCCGTGTTCGCCGAGATCAAGACACATCAGCGCGGCGCACGCGTCGTCCTCAGCAGCAAAACCCCCGAGGGTGTCCGCCAGCAGATCTGGGCACACCTGCTGGTCCACCACGCTCTGCGCGAACTCATGCTCAGAACCGCCGCCACCCGCGGCCTGGACCCCGACCGGGTCTCCTTCACCGAAACCCTGCGCTCCGCCCGGCGCAGCGTAACCGTCACACCGGGCAGCTTTTCCCCCTGAGCTCCTGATCAGAGCCTTAGTGATGCTGGAGCAGGACCTCCTGGAACGGCTCCTGCCCACCAGACGACCCCGCAGCCAGCCACGCGTCGTGAAACGCAAGATGTCCAACTACCACCTCAGGCGAACCGAACACCGCCACTGGCCGCAGCCGACCCGCACCGGCCCGCAAGCGGTCCTCATCACAAGACCCCACCCCTCAGCCCCATAACGCAACGGCATTGGGCCTAGGGCGTCCTGGCGAAAGGGCTAAGCGCGGGTCGTGATCGACTTCTCTGGTTTGGGTGTAGCTGCGGCAATCCTTGCTGCCGCAGGTGGCCAGGGTGCCGCGAACCATCGCCGTAGCCGCCGAAGCACGGAGGTCGCCGCCCTGCATGGCGCGACCGCCATGGCCGTACAGAGCCCGGCGAGCGCTGCATCAGTTGACGGAACGAGCACGCTGTCGGCGAACGGCTTCGCCAAGCCGCCCCCGTAGCCAACGATGCATGACTCAGCACTGAGGGCCCCTCTCGCTGATACGGGCCGAACCAAGCGAGACGATGCGTAAACTTTAGTTCCGATCTACTGATCCGGGAACTATAGTTGTCGCATGACGGTCTTTGAGATCACCCCGGAAGAACAGGCCGAACTCGACAAGGCGCTGTACGACGCCCTGAATCCGCTGGCCTCTGCGATTCGCTCCCGACAGACCGGGCTGCCCGTGGACCGTATCTGGCAAGCGGCTCCCGTCGAAGTGACCCTGTCAGTCCTGGCCGCTTGGAAGGTGATGGATGCCGAGGTCAGGCGGTTGACCGCGCACGCGGCAGCAACCGCCGGCTCCTACGGCGCCAGCTACGAACAGCTGGGGGCCGCCTGGGGCATCACGCGGCAGGGTGCCCGTAAGAAATGGCCCGACGCCGTCAGCCGCTCAGCGCCCGCGACATCGGGCCAGAGCACGCTCGCGCTCTTCGGAGGGACTGCCGAACTGGTGCAGGCACCTTCCGGCGCCTGGACCTGGACAGGCGTGGGCGCTGACGGAGCATCCGCCGCGGTCACCACTGGGACGCTCTACGCGACCGCGGAAGAAGCAGCAGCATATGCGGGCGCTTTCCTCAAAGAACACGCCCTCGACATCGCCGACCGTTCCCAAGGAACTCATCAACGTTAAGCCATGTGACGTTGAGTCTGGGCGGTCGAGACCGCACCCGGCGCTCCCGGGACCTGGACCAGCTCATCCGCGTGATCGGCCCACTCTGATCCCCACCGATCCAGCCCGCTGCGACAACTGGCACTTCAGCCAACACGGTTATGGCGCCAAGGGGATCAAGGCCAGTGTGGAGGCCGTGCACCGCGGGCGACAGGAGGACGCCCCAACACGTGCCCGCTGGGCGCAGCCCCGGCCAGGTCATCTGGATCACATCGGAGGACCTCGTCCCGTGCCGCCCCGGCTGCGCCGGGGCGGGCAGGATGAGTACTCGTCAACGTCCGGACGCGGCTCTCTCCTCGCAGTGACCGGCGGCGTGGTGCTCAGGATGCCGGGAAGAGGCGGGAGTCGGCCCGGGTCGCCGTGGGCGAGGGGCAGCCCGTCGCGGGCACGCACGGTGGTTCCGCAGTCGTCGCCCAGCAGGCGCTCACAGGAGGCGACCAGCTGCGGGCCACGGTCCAGGACCACAGAGGAGTCCCCGATGCCCCACAGGGGCTGGTTCGCCCAAATGCGCAAGGGGAGGATCTCCCGCGCAGCGGGGCCCGCGGTCTGCGGCACGGTCGGCGACCACGGTGCGTCTGTCTGCAGGATCACGTTCCTCAAGTGCACAGGCGAAGGAGCCCAACAACCGCCTGGACTGCAAGATTCTCTAGCGGGACCGGCGGCAGGTTGGAGTGCCGATCAGTCGAGGGCTGCCCCGTCCGGGGTGTTGGGGGCACGAGGGACCCGGAAACGGACATGCGTGACGAGCGGCGAGGCGAGGATTCTGGTCCGTTCCAGCTCAAGGTGTTCGGGTCCCACGTTCTCGAACAGCCGGCGTCCGTCGCCCAACAGCACCGGTGCGAGCTGAAGGTTGATCTCATCGAGGAGTCCCGCACAGAGTGCCTGCTGAGCGATGTCCGCACCCATCAGTGCGACATCCTTCCCGTCCGCCACTGCCTCCGCCTGCTGAAGCGCGCTTCTCAGGCTGCTGGTGACGAAGGTGAAGGTCCCGCTCTTCATGATGCGCTGGCTTTGAGCATGGTGCGTGAGCACGAAGCACGGCACCGGGAAGGGGGTGTCCTGCCAGACCTCGACACCCACGTCGAAGGTTCTTCTGCCCAGCACAACGGCGCCTGTCGAGGCCGATATCTCCTGTGCCACGGTCGCATCGACGTCGCTGGCCGGTGTGTTCAAAATCCATTCGTGCAGGCGCAGACCACCCCGGCCCATAGGGTGTTCGACGCTGACGTCCGGACCTGCCGTAAAGCCATCGAGTGACATGGTGACGTGCAAGACCACCTTGCTCATGTGACGAGCACCTTCCGGGCGGTAGTGACGGGCGTTCGAGGAGTCAGACCATGGGGCCGCGCAGAACTCATCGCCCAACACGACCTCGATTTCGCTTCGGCTACCTGGACCACCAGACCAGGGGGTGACGCTCGGGCCGACCGCGCGAGGGCAGAGTTACGGCTCGGCGGAGCAGTCCCGCCGGCTGCCGAGGGGACTGGAAGGGTGGTGTCAGCGACGCTGCCACCTACCACAGCCCCGTCAGGAGGAGGTCGCACTCGAGGTCTGCGGCCGTGGTCGCCGATCTCGCCACAGGCGGCTTATGCCCTCGCCCTGATTCAGGGACCGAAGGCTTTGAGGGTCGCGTCGACGAGGGAGTCCGCGTACGAGGTGGTCAGCGGTCGGCTGCGGTGCAGCCACCGCTGGAAAAGTGGGGCGTAGAGCATTTCGAGAGCGAGGTCGAGGTCGGCGTCAGGAGCGAGCTGGCCGGCCTCCTGGGCGCTGCGCAGGCGGGCCTTCTTTGCTTCGTCCAGTGGGCGGGCCAGCTTCTCGTGGTACTCGGTTGCCAGCGCGGCGTCATGGGAGATCTCGGTGTTAAGAGCGCGGATCAGCCTGTCGAAGGCAGGGTCGGCGAACTCCTTGACCGTGGCGCGCATGACGAGCTTGAGATCGGCTTCGAGGTCCCCTGTGTCCGGCAGCGCGACCGACTGCCCCTCCGCGCCCTCGCTCAGGGCCAGCAGGGCGGCGAAGACGACCGCGCTCTTCGACGGCCACCGCCGGTAGATCGTCTGCTTGCCGACACCGGCGCGGGCGGCGATGGCTTCGATCGTGACCTTCTCGTACGCCTCTTCTACGACCAAGGCGCGGGCGGCCGCGAGGATCGCCTGTCTGGACCGTTCCTTGCGCCGGGAGTGGTCCGGCCCCGTCTCAGCGGACATGTGTCCAGCTTATCCACTAAGGGAAACGAGACGGACCGTATTGATTTACCCAGCGATGTAGCCTACGGTCTGAACGAACCGAGACGGCTCGTTTTCTTTACGGAGAGTGACGCAGCATGGCCGAGGCGAGAGTATGGCTCATCACTGGTGCGTCCCGCGGCCTGGGACGAGCTTTCACCGAGGCCGCCTTGGCGGGCGGCGACCGCGTGGTGGCTGTCGCCCGCAACGTCGGCCCCTTGGCTGGACTGACCGAGACGCACCCCGACCATCTGGTCGCGCTTCCCTTGGACGTAGCCGACCGCCGGGCGGTGTTCGAGGGGGTGGAGCGGGCGGCAGGGGCATTCGGGAGGCTGGACGTCGTCGTCAACAACGCCGGCGCCATGCTCTACGGCATGGTGGAGGAAGCCACCGAGCAACAGATCCGGGCGCATATGGATGTGAACTTCTTCGGCGCCGTGTGGGTCGCTCAGGCGGTCCTTCCTCACCTGCGCGCCCAAGGCGGCGGACGAATCCTCCAGGTCACCTCGATGGGTAGCGGCGGCGGCATGGCCACCGTCGGCTACTACGGTGCGGGCAAGGCCGCACTGGACTCGGTGAGTGAGGCGCTGGCGATGGAGGTGGAAGAGTTCGGCATCCAGGTCACCATCGTGCAGATGGGCGGCTACAACACCGGCCTGTTCACCGCCGGCACCACGAACACCGAACCCCTGGCGCCGTATCAGCCCTTGCGGGCCGAGATGGAGGCGATGTGGGGCGATGCCGTCGCCCCGGAGCCGCACACCGCTGCCCCGGTCATCATGAAGCTGGCGGCACTGCCCAACCCGCCCCGACGGCTGATTGTCGGCAGCCAGTCCTTTGATCATGTTCTGGAGATGGACCAAGCCCAAGCGGACCTGTACCGGTCGTGGGAGCACCTCAGCCGCATCGCTCCGGGCTGACGGCCGGCGGGCGACGTTTCGTCAGCGCCGCCGGGCTGCCGAAACGAGACAGGCACGCCGGGCGGCGACTCTAACGGCCAGGGGCCGGCGCCCTGGTCTTTTTCGACGAGAACGCCTGAACAACTGCTGTCACATTCGAGGAAACGCGACCTCGGGTCGGTCGTCTGCGGGACCGTCGAGCAAGGGGCGTGCCATCCCGCGCAGATGCATGTCGAAGAAGGCGGCCGTGTAGTCGCGTGTGAGCTGCCATGAGCGTTCGCCGGAGAGCAACGCTGCGGGATCGGTCAGGCCAAGTCGCTCGGCCAGGACCGGCAGGTCCGTGAAAGTGAAGTGCTCGGCCCCGTTGACCGTCAGCCAGCGCTTCCAGCCATCCAGGCGGGTCCAGGTGTCCTGCCAGTCGCTCTCAGGGCTTCCGGGGCTGTGGGTGGCGGAGGCGCCCATCATCATGAACGGGCGTCTGTCCAGACCCGCCCCGGCGAAGGGGACGATGAAGTTGCCGTCCAGATTCACGCCGGCCCGCACACGCCTGTCCCTCAGCATCACCTCAGCGGCGGCCGCCCCGCCGATGGAGTGCCCTGCCACCCCGATCCGTTGAGGGTCGGTCAGGAGCGAGTACGGCAGGCTCATCCCTCCCTGGACCGTCCTGGACGGTGCGCGAGGCGTTGTCAACCAGTCGATCACGAAAGAGAGATCGTGCGCTCGATTCACGACCACCTGCGCTCGCTCCTCGTCCGTGGCCACCCGCTCGCACGCAAGGCAGGTGAGCATACGTCCGCCCGGGAAGGCCGTGCCGACGGACTCATAGGCATGGTCCACGGCGGCGACGACGTAGCCGCGGCTCGCCAAGTCGCCAGCCAGAGCAGTCAGCGTGCTGCGGGGCATCGAGAACCCTGGTGACAACAGCACCAGCGGGAAACGGCCGTACGCCGGACGGGCGTCAATGCCTGCGTGCGTACGCACACCGCTGACGGTCGCGGCCGGCACGACACCCGCCAGGTTGCGCGCCTCCAGCAGCAGCCGGGCCTCCCCCTCCGTCATGTAGGGCGCTGAACCGCTCCCTCCGGCACGGGCTGGATAGTGCACCGACACCATCAGCTCCCTTCGGGCCGAGGGCACCCACGGGTCGCGCCGCCGAGGATCGGACAGGTGCAGTGTCTGTCTCCCGACCGCGTACCGGCCCGCAGGACGGGGCAGTTCGACCCGCGACTGCGCCGTTTCCGAGACGGAGAACGCAGACGAGTGCTCGGAGGCGGCCACAGCGACGCCTTGACCGTGCAACACGAGAGGCAGCGACAGACCCAGCAGTGTGCAAACGGTGACCCCACGGATGATGTTCATGAAACCGAACAGTAGGGACCGGAAAACCTGAACTCATCCGACTCCAGCGGTAGTTGTGCGTAGATCCGCCGGAGGAGGCACACCAACCTCAGGTCTCATACCCAGCCGGACGATGGCCTGGACCGACCCACCACATTCCCGTTCGCCAGCGCTCCGGCGGACGTGGTGTTCTTGCGCTCGCCCTCCGCTCGGTCTACCGAACTTCAACCCCGCTCCTCGCACCGGTGGGTGTAGGGCGCGCGGTGGAGATTGGCCGTGGGGCGGGTCGTGGTCTTGGGGGGAAGGTTCTTTCCCGGGCAGAAACGTGTCTCTCCCGCGAACCCTGAGCAGGGGCCAGAGTGAATGTGTGCCCGGCACACCGGCAGGAGCCGAAAACACCATCCCCCTCTCGGACAAGGTTTTCCCATGGCCAGGAACCGCGTGAGTTTCTACAGCGCCGGCATCGAGATCGCGAGCCATGCACAAGGACTGGGAACTCGACGCCCCGGACGCGGTCGCCGCCCTGCGGATGGAGGCCGCGGCCGACCCCCTTCGACCCAGAACTCGCCCGCCTCGTCGGTGAACTGTCCGTGAAGGACGCCGACTTCCGCACCTGGTGGGCCGAACACCGCGTCAGTGCAGCCGGATACGGCACCAAGCGCTACCGCCACCCGCTGGTCGGCGACCTCACGCTCGACTGCGACAGCTGGGCCAGTCCCGACGGATCCGGCCAACGTCTGATGGTCCTGACCGCCGAGCCCGGCAGCCCTTCCCATGACGCACTGCGCATCCTCGCCTCCTGGAACTCAGAAATAGGGGGCGCCGAACACGTAGAGGACATGAGCCAATGAACGCATGGACACTTGAAGATCTCACCGCATTCGCCGAGGCGTACTCCCTCGTCCTGATCGCCGGTGACGGAGAGCGGGACGGCGTGGAGACCGGTATGGCGGTGGTCGGCAACGAGCTGTACGTCCGCGCCTACCGCGGCACCCGTTCCCGTTGGTACCAGGCGGCACGCGAACACGGTCACGGCCGGATCCGGGTGGGCGGCGTGACCCGCGAGGTCGTTCTCACCACCCGCGGCCTGGAACTGCCCGTCGGACTCGAGGCCGCCTTCCGCGGCAAGTACGGGGCGGTGTCCGATGCGCTGATCGCGATCCCGGAAGCCCGGGCCGCGACGATCCGGATCGACCCGGCACCCAAGCCGAACCGCTGAGACGCCGAACGGACCCTCGCTTTTGGGACCACCTGTAGCCAAAATGTCGGGGCCCTCCACAACGTCATAGTCAACGATGAGGACTTCCTGCGCGGCGGACGCTTCCCGAGCGCGGCCGTACCCAAGCAGACGCAGATAGTGGTTGGCCGCCAAGATGAAGGCGATAGCTCTGGTGGTGGGGGTTGAGCCACAGTTGCTTGAAGGGTGGCGCTGGACCATGGTGTCGAGGATGCCGGCGGTCTCACGGACAGCAGCCTGACGGGGCTGTGCTTGTCGAGCACGGTGGCCGTCCGGGACGGCCAGCTGGCAGGCGGGTGGCGGCATGGGGTGAGACGCCACCCACCGGCCGGTGCGCGGGTCAGGGGGTGCGGAGCCAGACGCTGGTGTCGGTCGGTAGTACCGCCTGGCTCAGGGGCTGGGACGAGATGAGTACCTGGGTGTGGTCGGGCAGGTGGAGGGGCGTGTCGGAGAGGTTGACTATGCAGGTGAAGTTCTCGCCGCGGGTGAAGGCGAGGACGCCGGGTGCGGAGTCGAGCCACTGCATGGGGCCGTCGCCCAGGGCGGGTTCGGCTCCGCGCAGGGCGAGGGCCTGGCGGTAGAGGTTGAGCATGGAGTGGGGGGCGGTGTCCTGGGTGGCCGCGGTGAGTTGGGCCCAGGTGGCGGGCTGGGGAAGCCAGGGGGGCGCGGCGCCGGCGGGGCTGAAGCCGTAGGGCTCGCTCGTGCCGCTCCACGGCAGTGGGACGCGGCAGCCGTCACGGCCGGGGTCCTCACCGCCTGTGCGGTGGTAGATGGGGTCGTCGCGGCGGTCTGCGGGGATGTCCTCGACTTCCGGCAGGCCGAGCTCTTCGCCCTGGTAGATGTAGACGGCGCCGGGCAGGGCCATGGTGAGCAGGGCTGCGGCGCGGGCGCGCTTGCGGCCGAGGTCTTCGTCGACGACAGGGTTGTACTGGCGGATGCCGGCGGCCGTGCTGGTGTCGGGACGGCCGTAGCGGGTGACGTGGCGAGTGACGTCGTGGTTGGACAGCACCCAGGTGCTGGGGGCGCCGACCCCGGCGTGGGCGGCGAGGGTCTGATCGACGACGGTGCGCAGGGCGGTGGCGTCCCAACTGCAGCCGAGGAAGTCGAAGTTGAAGGCGGAGTGGAGTTCGTCGGCGCGCAGATACTGGGCGAACCGGGCGGGGTCGGCGAGCCAGACCTCTCCGATCAGGGCTCGGGGCGCGGGGTAGGAGTTGGCGACGGCGCGCCAGCCGCGGTAGATGTCGTGGTTGTCGTCGAGGTCGACGTAGGGGTGGGGGTCGGGGAACACGGTGTGGTCGTAGTCGGGCAGGTCGGGGTCCTTGCTGCACATGGCGGCCGAATCGACGCGGATGCCGTCGACTCCGCGGTCGAACCAGAAGCGGAGGATGTCCTCGTACTCGGCGCGTACCAGGGGGTTGCGCCAGTTGAGGTCGGGCTGTTCGGGGGCGAACAGGTGCAGGTACCACTGGCCGTCGGGCACGCGGGTCCAGGCCGGGCCGCCGAAGATGGACTGCCATTGGTTGGGGGGCAGTTCTCCGTGGTCGCCGCGGCCTTCGCGGAACCAGAACAGGTCGCGTTCGGGTGAACCGGGGGCGGCGTTGAGGGCGGCATTGAACCAAGCGTGTTCGTTGGACACGTGGTTGGGGACGACGTCGACGATGATGCGGATGTCGCGTTCGTGGGCTTCGGTGATGAGCTTTTCGGCTTCGGCGAGGGTGCCGAAGCGGGGGTCGATCTGGCGGAAGTCGGTGACGTCGTAGCCGGCGTCCGCCATCGGGGTCAGGTACCAGGGGGAGAACCAGATGGCCTCGATGCCCAGTTGCTGGAGGTAGTCCAGTCTGGAGCGCACACCCGCCAGGTCGCCGATGCCGTCGCCGTTGCCGTCGGCGAAGCTGCGCGGATAGACCTGGTAGATGGCTGCGTGACGCCACCAGTCGGTGGTGCGCGGAGTCATGGGACCTGCCTTCGTGAAGTGGTGCGGACGTAGTGCGCGGGCCCGGCCGGCGGGGACTGGGGCCGGGCCCGCGGGTCGCAGGGGGTGGACCGCGGGCCGGGCCGGTCAGGGAGGCAAGCCGGGCCCGCGGTCGGTGAAGGGGTTACCAGCCGGAGTTGTTGCTGCCGCGCTGGATGGTGAAGCCGCCGGTCATGTTCAGGGGGGTGTCGGCGGTCTGGGTGACCTTGGTGCTGGAGAAGGAGCCGCTGCCGCTGGCGTTGCCCTCGATGCCGTGGTGGCCGGTCTTGTTGATGGTCAGGCCGTCCACGCGCAGGTCGGAGATCTGCTTCTGCCAGGAGAGCAGGAGCCCGCTGTAGGTGGAGTCCTCGACGGTGTTGTTCGTGAGGACGACCGGCTGGGTGATGTTGTGGACGTCGGCGTAGACCCAGATGGCGCCGAGCTTGGCGTTCCAGTTCCCTTCCATGCTGCCGGTGCGGCGCAGGAGGTTGCCGGAGACGGTGGTGCTGCCGCTGAAGGGCTCGCCGAAGCGGGTGGAGACGGTGATGCCGGCGGCGGCGACCACGGTGTCGGAGATGAGGTTGTTCTCCACGCTGTTGCCGGCGCCGCCGTAGACGGCGGCACCGTTGGCGAGGGTGGGCAGCTGGACGGTGTTGTTGCGGAAGGCGCTGTTGGTGACGGCTGCTCCGTCCGACCACATGGCCAGGGCGTCGTCGCCGGTGCCGCGGATGCTGCTGTTGGAGATGACGGTGTCCTTCACCGCGCCGTGCAGGTTCACGCCGTCGGCGTAGGTGTTGCGGATGCGCAGGTCGCTGGCCCTGAGGCCGCTGGTCGGGCCGGAGATCCACAGGCCGACCTTGGTGTGCTGGATCCACACGTTTTTGATGACCGATCCGGTGCCGAAGTCGCCCTCGATGGCGGCGTGTCCGCCGGCGTCGTCACGGACGGTGTTCTCGCCGTCGATCATGAGGTCTTCGATCGTGCTGGTGCCGCCCTGGCCGAACAGACCGCCCTTGAGGCCGGTGCCGCGCAGGACGGTGTGCCACACGCCTGCTCCACGCAGCTTCACGCCGGTGAGGTTGATGTGGTCGGAGATCTTGTAGGTGCCGGCCGGGAGGAACAGGCCCTTGCCCTGGTTCCTGGCGGTCGCGAGTGCCTGGTTGAGGGCGGCGGTGACGTCCTGGCCGCCCGGTGTGACACCGAGGGTCGGTGCGGAGAGGTAGCCGCTGGGCAGGGTGGCGGCCGCGCCGGTCTCCTCGGCTTCGATCAGGTCCAGTGTGTAGGAGGCGGCGGTGTCGGTGGCGTCCTTCTGCAGGCGCAGGACGGTGCCGGCGGGCAGGGTCTGGCCGAAGCGGGCGCGGGTCTCGTCGAAGAAGCGGTGGCCCTGTCCCTCGCCGGGGTTGTTGGTGTACGGGTAGGCGCCGTAGACCCAGGCATGGCGGGAGGTGAGCTGGAGGTCGGGCAGGGCGTTGCCGTCGGCGTAGGCGCTGAGGGTGGCGTCGATGCCCTTGCCGTCGCTGCTGTCGGGCAGGGAGTAGCGCAGGTTGATGGCGTTGGCGGGCTTGGTGAGTTTGACCTCGACGTAGTCGCCGGTCTGGGTCAGTTTGACGGCCTTGCGGCCGGATGCCTCGGAGGCGACGGTGAGGTAGGTGCGGTCGGGGCCGATGGTTGAGGCCTTGAGGGTGCCTGCTTCGGCCTCGTAGGTGGTGAAGGGCAGCGTGGCGCCGACACCGCTCGGGTCCGGGGTGCCCGGGTCGGTGGGGCTGGTGGGGGTGGTGGCCTTGAGGTTGTCGATGTTGACGTTGCCGCTGTCGGCGGCGGTGAAGGCCAGGGTGAGGGTGTTGGCGCCCTGGGTGAAGGCGACCGGCACGTCCACGGTGGACCAGCTCGCCCAGCCGCTGGTGGCCGGCAGCGTGACCTGCTGGGAGCTGCCGCCCGCGGTCAGGGTCAGGGTCTTGGCCGAGCCGGTGCCGTTGGCGTAGCGGACGGCGACGGTCCCAGCGCCGGCGTGGGCGGAAGAAACGCTGGTGGTGAGGGAGGCGCGGCCCTTGTTGGCGTCGGTGAGACCGCCGACGTAGCCGGTGCCGGTGTAGCCGGCGTGCTCGTTCTCGGGGACTGCGCCGCCGGCGAGGGTGGCGGTTTCGGCCTCGCGCAGGGCGGGGTCGGTGGGGGCGTCGGGGGTGGTTGCGGTGAGGCTGTCGATGTTGACGTTGCCGCTGTCGTTGCTGGTGAACTTCAGCGTGAGGGTGTTGGCGCCCTGGGTGAAGGCGACCGGCACGTCCACGGTGGACCAGCTCGCCCAGCCGCTGGTGGCCGGCAGCGTGACCTGCTGGGAGCTGCCGCCCGCGGTCAGGGTCAGGGTCTTGGCCGAGCCGGTGCCGTTGGCGTAGCGGATCTTCACTGAGCCTGAACCGGCGTTCGTGGACTGCACGGTGTAGGAGGTGGCGGCGTTGTTCTTGTTGGCGTCGGTGTAGCCGCCGACGTAGCCGGTGCCGGTGTAGCCGGCGTGCTCGCTTTCGACTCTGGCGCCACCGGTGAGTACGGCGGTCTCGGCCTGGAAGGTGGCAGTGGCAGCGTGGGCGGGGGCGGGCGCGGCGAGGGTGTAGGAGGCGGCGCCGGTGAGGGCCAGGAGGAGGGCGGCTATGGCGGCGGAGTTCCTGGGGCGCGGTGTGGTGCGGTGGATCGACACAGCGGTGTGTCCTTCCGGTGCAGGGGCGGCTCGGCCCTTGGGGGTACCGGCCGGAAGGGCCGGTGGAAAGTGCCGCAGGGCAGGCGGAAACCTGGGGCGGCGTCGGCGGTGCCCGGTGCGGTGAACCAGTTCGGCGAGGATGCGGGGCAGCCGGTGGGAGGTGCTTGCCGGCACAGGGGCAGGACAAGAAGGACCTGCGCTGGCGCTGGGGCAGGACAGGAAGGACCTGTACTGGCACAGGGCCAGGGCAGGAAGGACCTGTCAGCCCTTGAGGCTGCCCGCGGTCAGACCGGCGATGATGTGCCGCTGGAAGATCAGGAAGATGACCAGCAGCGGGATGGAGGCCATGACCATGCCCGCGAGGAGCTGGTTGGCGGGCATGAATTCGGCCAGGCGGTTGAGGGCCACGGTGATGGGCTGGCGTGCGGGGTCGGGCAGGACCAGCATCGGCCAGAGGAAGTCTTTCCAGACGCCGACGACCGCGAAGATCGACACGACGGCCAGGACCGGGCGGGAGAGCGGGAGGACGACCGACCACAGCACCCGCAGGGGGCCGGCGCCGTCCAGGCGGGCGGATTCCAGCAGTTCGCCGGGGATCTGGTCGAAGAACCGCTTGAGGATGAAGATGTTGAAGGCGTTCGCGCAAGCCGGCAGCCAGATCGCCCAGGGGGTGTTGATCAGGTTGATGTGCAGGAGAGGGACGTCAGTGACCGTGAGGTAGGTCGGGACCAGAAGGGCGGAGACCGGCAGCATGAGCGTGGCCAGCATCATGCCCAGGACGACGTTGCCCAGGACGGGGCGGAGTCTGGAGAGGGCGTAGGCGGCGGCGACGTCGACGATGAGCTGGGTGAGCCAGGCGCCGGCGGCCAGCAGCAGGGTGTTGAGGAAGTAGTGGGCCAGGCCGACGTTGGTCCATGCCTGGGTGTAGGACTCCGGGTGCCAACTCTGCGGCCACAAGGTGGGGTTGGGGTCGGCCAGCTCGGCGGACGATTTCAGTGCTCCACTGGCCATCCAGTAGAGCGGGAAGACGAACGCGAGGGTAAAGCCGACCACGGTCAGGGTGAGCACGAAGCGGTACAGGTAGCGGCCGGTGCGGCGGTTCATCTCGGCGGGCGCGATCAGGGTGCGCTCTGCAGGGGCGGACATGGTGTTTCCTCTCAGCCCTTGCTGCGCGTCAGGCGCAGGTAGACCGCGGCGAACAGGCCCAGGACGATGAACAGCACGGTGCTCATGGCGCTGGCCATGCCGAAGTCGTTGTAGACGAAGGCGTAGCGGTAGAGCAGCAGCAGGACGGTGACCGTGGCGTCGTTGGGTCCGCCGCCGGTCAGGACGAACGGTTCGATGAAGACCTGCATGGTGCCGATGACCTGCAGCAGCAGGGTGATCATCAGGATGAACCGCATCTGCGGGATGGTCACGTGCCACAGCCTCTGGCGGATGGACGCTCCGTCGAGTTCGGCCGCCTCGTACAGCTCGCCGGGTATGGAGCCGAGCGCGGCGAGGTAAATCAGCGTCGTGGTGCCCATGTTGGCCCACGTGGAGACCAGGACCAGGGAGACCATGGCGAGGTTCTCCGATTCCAGCCACTGCTGGGCCGGCAGGTGGAAGACCTCCAGGACGTTGTTGAACAGGCCCGGGCCCGGATCGTAGAACCAGCGCCACAGCAGCATCGTGACGATCGGCGGCAGCATCACCGGAAGGTAGACGGTCATCCGCAGGTAAGAGCGGGCGTGCCGGAACTCGTTGAGGACGACCGCGGTGGCGAACGGTGCGGCGAAGCCGAAGATCAGCGCGAGGAGGGTGAAGTAGCCGGTGTTCTGCCACGCGGTGGCGAACAGCGGGTCGTCGAAGAGGCGTTGGTAGTTCTGCCAGCCCACCCAGGTGGCGGGCTGGGCGAAGGTGACCTCCTGGAACCCGAGGAGCAGGCCTCGCACGATCGGGTACCAAGAGAAGAGGATGAAGCAGATCAGCCCGGCGCCGAGGAAGGCGTAGGCGGTCAGGTTCTCGCGGATGCGGCGCCGACGCCTCTGCGGATGTGTCACGGTGTCGTTCCGCGGCTGCCGCGAGGTCTTCTTCGGAGCCCGGGTGAGGGTCGGTGCCGTCATGTCACTTGACCGTCGCGAGGATGCCGTCGACCTTCTTGGCCGCGTCAGCGAGCAGCTTGTCGAGGTCCGCGTCCTTGTCGGTGAGGACCGCCTGCATCACGCCGTCCAGGACGGCGTAGATCTGCTGGGCGTTGGGCGGCTCGACCTTCTGCTCGAGTGCGGCATTGCCCTCGATGAAGGGCTTGTAGTTCTCCTGGGGGACGTTGGCGTACTTGTCGTGCGCGACATCCTGCTTGGCCTGGGCCTCACCGGTGAACAGCCGGTCGAGCGGGAGACCGATGGGAACGTCGTTGTCGGAGGCGCGCTTGTCCTCGAACTCGGTGCGCTCGGGGTTGAGATACTTCCACTGGACCCACTCGATGCCGGCCTTGATCTCTTCCGGGGAGGCCTTGGGGTTGAACATGAAGCCGTTGCCGCCGCCGAGGGTCGCCGTGCCCGGCATGGCCGCGACGCCGTACTCGTCGTACTCGCGCTCGAACTGCTTGACGATGGTGGGGATGTTGTCCGGGCCGGCCATGTACATACCGAGCTTGCCGGCGCCCATCATCTTCTGGACGTCCTCGATCTGCAGGAGCTGGCGCGTGCCCATGGAGTTGTCGGTCCAGCGCATTTCGTGGAGCATCTGCAGCGCCTTGCGGCCGGAGGCGTCGTTGAACGCCGCCTTCCATGTGCCGTTCTCCTCGCGGGCGATGTCGCCGCCCAGGGAGTACACCCACGCGGCGAAGTGCCAGCCGCCCTGGTTGTTCTTGCTGTAGTCGGCGTAGCCGACCGTGCCGTCGCCCAGCGCGGTGATCTTCTTCGCGGCCGCGCGGACCTCCTCCCAGGTGGTCGGCGGCTTGTCGGGGTCCAGGCCGGCCTTCTTGAACAGGTCGCGGTTGTAGATCAGGCCCAGGGAGTACTGCCCGTTGGGCAGGCCGTACAGGCCGCCGTCGGGGCTGGTGAAGACGTCGAGGTAGTCCTTCTTGATGTCGCCGAAGTACGGCATGTCCTTGACGTACTGGGTGATCTCCGCGCCTTGGCGGCGTGCGATGAGTCCCGCGGGGTCGGTGAAGTAGACGTAGTAGACGTCCTCGAGCTGCCCGCCGGCGAGCTTGGCGGAGAAGGTCTTGGGGTCCATCTGCCCTTCGCGGGCATCGATCTTGATCTTCGGGTGTTCCTTCTCGAAGGCCTTGATGTCCTCTTCGAAGTACTTCCGGTCCACCGGCTGCGTCTTGGGCGGCATGCCGTTGACCGTGATGGTGACGACGCCGTCCTCGGACGTGGACGGGGAGCTGCCGCAGCCGGCCAGCCCTCCGACGAGAGCACAGGCGATGCCTGCGGCTATGAGCGTACGACGGCTCTGCATACCTGCCATGACAGATCGGCCTTCCTGGGATGCGCCGCACGCTTCTCGATCCCGGCTACCGGGGGTGCAGCTGACAGGCCGAAGGTAGAAGTCAGGCATGTAAAAAGTCAATGACACGCTGCAAAATTTCTACGGCATAGTCTGGCGACCTGGCCTTCCCGTCGAATGACGGACGATCAGCTGTGTCTGAAACAGGGTCACCCCGGGCTCCACCGCCTGCCCCTGGATCTGCGCCATCAACGCCTCCATCGCGGCGTCGACCATGCGGTCCACCGGCTGGCGACAGGTGGTCAGCGGCGGGTCCACCGCCCCCATGAGCAGGGAGTCGTCGAACCCCACCACCGAGACATCACCCGGTATGTCCAGTCCCTGCCTGCGGGCGCCCCGCACCGCCCCGAGGGCCAGTTCATCACTTCCGCAAACGATGGCCGTGGCTCCTTTGCGCAGGAGTCCGCCGGCCGTGACGGCCCCGGCCTCCATGGAGAACAGAGCGTGCCCCACCAGCGGCATCCACTGCCGCGAGGGCACCTCGCGGGCCTTCCAGAACGCGGCGAAGGCCGCCAGTTTGCGCTCGGAGGGCACGTGTCCCGCCGGCCCGACCAGCAGCCCGATCCGCTCATGGCCCATCGCCGTCAGATGGACGAGCGCCTGGCCGACCGCGTCGGCGTCATCAGCACTGACCTGCACCGCGTCCGCGTTCTCGTCAGCCGGATTGATCAGCACGAGCGGCACCCCGCGCTCTTTCAGTGCCGCACCCTGCTCCGCCCCGGCGTCGGCGTAGCTGGAACCGATGAAGACGATCCCGCCGATGCCCTGCGCCAGCAGCATCTCGATGTAGTTGGCCTCTGACACCCCGTCCGATGTGCGGGTGCACAGCACCGGCACCAGGCCGCGCTTGTTGAGACGGCTGGTGATCGCTTCCGCGAATGCCGGGAAGACAGGATTCTGGAGGGTGGGGACGACCACGCCGATCAGCGGCTTTCGCCCGCCTTCAGCCGCCCTGGGCCGGGGCAGCCCCAGCACGTCGAGCGCCCTGAGGACACGCTCCTGCGTCGCCGGCGCCACCAGAGAACTGCCGTTGAGGGCACGGCGCGCCGTCGCCTCGCTGACACCTGCGAAATGAGCCACCTCGGCCAGTCTGTTGTTCATACACGCACCGTACAGCAAGACTGCAAATGGCAGTCAGAGAGTCGCAATTTTTTGCGTAACAAGTGCCTCGTGAGTCGCTTCCTCGGACTGCGCCCGGTACTTCGAGCACGAGTGGCCTGTGCTGCGGAACAGGGTGTGCAGTTCACGGCGTCCGAGGTGGGTCCCGGCGTAGCGGTCGGTGAACTCGGTGATCGCGGCGCGGTGGCGTTCGGCGGCCGGGCTGCTGGCAGAAGGGAGAAAGCCCCGGCCCCCGGACTGCCTTCCGAGCACCCACGATGCCGCCGTATCAGCGAACGCCGGCCATCACCGCGCTGTCGACGATGCGGCTGCCGCTGCCCCTCAGTAACCCCGCGGTCTGCGCATCGCCGGACTGGCGAGCCGACAGCACAACTCCCTGACCGTATATCCCACTTGTCTGCCTTCCTGCGACAGAACAGACCACTTCCGTGATCGATAAGCTGCAGAAGATGGCTAACATGAACGACGTGCTCGGTCCGGATGGCCGCCGCTCCCCTGGGCGGCGGCATCCCGACATGTAGTCGACGCGTGCCGGTCGGCCTTCTCCTGCTCTAACGGACTCGAGGGATCGCGGAATGTCTGTGCCTGCTCCCCCATCTCAGGACCGAACCAAGGAGGGTTCACTCCCCAAGTTCACGTCACCGGCGCTGATTGCGGCGACCGCCGTGGCGGCCGGCTCCAGCGCGGCCGTCGCACCATCAGCCGCCGGCGGATGGACGGCGGCGGTGGCGGGCGGTTCCTGGCTGTGTGTGACCGCCGCCGTGCTGATCGGGTCACGTGCCACTCGTCGCGCCGATCGCAGACTCCGGGAGAGCAGAGACGAATCGGCCTCGCTGCGCGCCCAGTTGAATCAGCGACAGGGCGAGACCGCCCAGGTCGCCGCCTTCCTGCTGCCGGCCGTCGCGCAGAAGGTCCGGGAGGGCGTCAGCGCCACGGATGCGCTGGCCGTCTCCGTGCCCCCCGCCGACCCGCACCTGCGCCAGATACTCCAGGCGTGCGCCACGGAACTGGAATCCGCGATACGACGAGCCGCAGAGGCGCAGTCCGCGCAGGAGCAGACGCATCTTCAAGTGCAGGAATATGTCGCCGAGTTGCAGCGGCTGACCCAGGAGACCCTGCCGCGGGCGGTGAAGGCTCTTCAGGAAGGCAGTACGGCCGAGACGGTGCTCGCGGAACTGGAGCTGCCGCGGCTTCCGCTGCTCAGGGAGCCCGCGGAAGGGTTCGTGCGGGAGATCGCGCGCAGCGAGCGACGGGCGGCGGCGGCACAGGCCGCCTCGGCGAAGGCCCTCAGCCGGGTGCAGGCCAAGGCAGTCGGCATGCTCGCCGATCTCCGTGACATGCAGGATCGCCATGGCGAGGAAGTCCTCGGGGACCTGCTGCGCCTGGACCACGCCACCTCCCAGCTCGGCCTGCTGACCGACCGGCTCGCCCTGCTCATGGGAGGCCGCTCCAGCCGGGCATGGAACAAGCCCATCGTGATGGAGAGCATCCTGCGCGGCGCCGTCGGCCGGATCGCGGCCTACCAGCGCGTCCGCATGCACTGCTCCACGCGCGTCGCGGTGTCCGGCTACGCGGCGGAGGGCGTCATGCACCTGCTCGCCGAACTGATGGACAACGCGGCCAACTTCTCGCCGCCCATCGACGAAGTCCACGTGTACGTGGAGGAACGCACCGCGGGCATCGTCGTCACGATCGAGGACAGCGGACTCAAGATGGCCGACGCGGCCATGCGCCGCGCCGAGCAGGCTGTGTCCGGTCAGACGACCGACCTGGCATCCCTGCAGGGAACGCGGCTGGGACTGGCCGTCGTCGGGCGGATCGCCGCAAAGTACCAGATCTCCGTCAGCTTCCGTCCGTCATCGCGCGGGGGCACCGGCGCCGTCGTACTGCTGCCGCCGCAACTGCTCGCACAGCAGCGCGAGCCGGTTCCGCAGCCGGTCACCACGCAGACACGAGACCTGACACCGGTGCCCGCTGCCGCGCCGCGCGACAGCGCGCAGGCCGCGACTCCCGCGACGCCGCCCGCCTCCACGCCTGCCCCTGGTACGCACGCCCTCCACGGCACCGAGCAGCAGGCGAGGCCCAGCACGGCCACGACCCTCAACGGGCTGCCCGTCCGAGCCCCCGGACACACCATGGCCGCGGCCGAACACGACCGCGAGCGACGCAGGACGTCCAGCGGGGCCGCCCAGCAGGACGACGACGCTACCCCCGCACCGGACCGGGCGCCCCGCCGGGACGCGGGACAGCGCTTCGGCGCCTTCCATCGCGGACGGCAGTCCGCCGCGAACGACGCGACGGCCGATCCCGCGTCCGCCGATCAGCCGCCCGCGTAACGGCCCCTGGAGCCACGGCCTCTTTCTCTCAGACAAGCGATAGGAGGAACGGCCGGCGCGCGCTGTTCGGCCGCCGGCCATCACTCGCCATGAACACCACCACCGACAACAGCCTGACCTGGCTCTTGCAGAAGCTCCTGGCCGACACCCCCGGTACCCGGCATGCGCTTGTCCTGTCCCGGGACGGCCTGAAGCTGTGCTGGACCAGCAATCTGACGCTCGACCAAGCGGATCAGCTCGCGGCCATCTGCTCCGGTATACAGGCCCTCGCCCAGGGCACCTCCGTGGAGTTCGGTGACGGCTCGGGCGGCGTCCGGCATTCGATGACGGAGTTCCACGGGGGTCTTCTGTGCATCGTGGAAGCCGGTGACGGCGCGCATCTGGCAGTCGTGGCCCAGGAGGACGCCGACCCGGGCGTAGTGGGCCATCGGATGACGGAGCTCGTCGAACAGCTCAGTGAGCATCTGCGCGCCGAGCCCCGCGGCGGAGCGGCGGGGAGTATGCCGTCGTGACGCGCAAGCCCGTGGACACCGGCGACCCCGACCGGCTCTACACGGTCACGGGCGGACGCAGCCGCGCGGACGACACGTTCGACATCGTCACGCTCGTGGTCAGCGAGAGCGAACCCACGGCGGGGATGCAGTCGGAACACAGGACCATCCTCGAGCTGTGCCGACTGCCCACCGCTGTCGTCGAGATCGCCGCGGAAATCAGCATGCCGATCACCGTCGTACGCATCCTTCTCAGCGACCTCCTGGCCATGGGCAAGATCACCCTGCGTAGCCCCGGCGCGGGACGGCGCACGGCTTCACTCCCCGACACCGCGCTCCTCAAGGAGGTGCTGCATGGGCTCCGCAGTCTCTGAACTCACGTCCCACCGCGTGCCGTTGACCGCCGCCGCCGAGACCGGTCTCAAGATCGTCGTGGTGGGCGGATTCGGCGTGGGCAAGACGACCCTCGTGCGCTCGGTCAGCGAGATCCGACCGCTCAACACCGAGGAGGTGATGACCCAGGCCGGAGCCGAGGTCGACGTCACCACAGGAGTGTCGGGCAAGAACACCACCACGGTGGCCTTCGACTTCGGGCGTATCAGTCTGAGCGAACGCACGGTGCTCTACCTGTTCGGCGCTCCGGGCCAGGAGCGCTTCTGGTTCCTGTGGGACCGGCTGTTCTCCGGAACGCTGGGAGCGGTGGTGCTGGTGGACACGCGCCGGATGAACGACTCCTGGTACGCCATCGACCGGCTCGAGCACCACAACACGCCGTTCGTCGTGGCCGTGAATCGCTTCGACGACGACCCCCTGCGCCACTCCCTGGTCGAGATCCGCCAGGCGCTGGCGTTGCCCGACCACATTCCCCTCATCGACTGCGACGCCCGGGTCAGGTCCTCTGCCAGGGACGTTCTGGTCACCCTCGTCGACCACATCTACACCATGGCCCTGGCCCAGGAGGCGACGTCGTGAACGAGTCCGCAGTGACCGCCGCGGGCTGCCCCGCCCACGCGAGCGCGGTGCGGCTGTCCGGCCTGGAGTATCAGCAGGCTCCCGCTGACCTGTACCGCCAAGTGCGCCGTGAGCACGGGTCGGTGGCGCCCGTACTGCTCGACGGGGACGTGCCCGCCTGGCTGGTGGTCGGCTACGCCGAAGTCTGTTACGTCACCGCGAACGACGGGCTGTTCGCCCGCGACTCGCGCCGGTGGAACCAGTGGGAGGCCATACCCGCGGACTGGCCGCTGCTTCCGTTCGTCGGCTACCAGCCGTCCGTGCTCTTCACCGAGGGAGAAGAGCATCGCCGTCGGGCGGGAGTGATCACGGAGGCGCTGGAAGGCGTCGACCAGTTCGAGCTCGGCCGCGAATGCCAGCAGCTCGCGGATCGACTGATCGATACGTTCGCCGGCAGCGGCCAGGCCGAGCTGATGAGCGCGTACGCGCACGCACTGCCCATGCGAGCCGCGGTCGGCATGTGCGGTATGCCGGCCGAGAGCGCGGACACCGAACACCTCGTCGAGGACCTGCGGATCTCGCTCGACGCCGCCGAAGGAGAAGACCCGGTCGCGGCCTACGGCCGGGTGGCCGGGCGCATTCAGCAGCTGGTGAAGGAGAAGCGGGAGCGTCCCGGCGCCGACGTCACCTCACGCATGCTGACGCATCCCGCCGGCCTGTCCGACGAGGAGGTGGTGCAGGACCTGATCTCCATCATCGCCGCCGCGCAGCAGCCGACGGCCAACTGGATCGGCAACACGCTCAGGCTGCTCCTGGCCGACGAGCGCTTCGCTCTCAACGTCTCCGGTGGCCGGGTGAGCGTGGGGGACGCGCTCAACGAGGTCCTCTGGCTCGACACTCCCACCCAGAACTTCATCGGCCGATGGGCAACTCGCGACACACAGCTCGGCGGACGCCACATCCGCGCCGGTGACTGCCTGGTGCTCGGTCTGGCGGCGGCCAACACCGATCCGCAGATCTGGCCGGATCAGCATGTGGGAGCGGAGAACGCATCGCACCTGTCGTTCAGCAACGGCGAACACCGCTGCCCCTACCCGGCACCGCTGCTCGCCGACGTCATCGCGCGCACGGCGGTGGAGACGCTGCTGGAGCGGCTGCCCGACCTTGTCCTGACGGTGGAACCGAACGAGCTGACCTGGCGGCCGTCGATCTGGATGCGGGGACTGACCAGTCTTCCCGTCCAGTTCACCCCTGCCCTGGTGTAGCAGGTCGAAAGAGCTTCAACCGAGGAGCTTACGGGAGCGGCCGCGGCCGGAGATGTCTCCGGCCGCGGCCGTCGGCCGTTCACACGGGGAGGTCAGGCCGCTACGGGCGTGAAACGCACCGGCACCGACTGCGGCCCTCGGGTGAACACACCGCTCTCCACGGGCTCGAATCCCTCGGCCAGCCGCAGGTCGGGCATGGCGTCGAGCAACTGGTTGACGCCGATCTCCACTTCCGCCTTGGCCAGCAGGGCCCCGACGCAGAAGTGCCGGCCGAGCGCGAAGGCCAGGTGGTCGGCCGCGGCGGAGAAGGCGTTCGTGGAGTTCAGGTCGTCGCGGAAGATGTCGAAGCGGTCCGGGTCACGGTAGCGGCTCTCGTCACGGTTCGCGGAACCGATGAGGCAGGTGACCGTCGCGCCGGGCGGGACGGAACCACCGCTCAGCTCGACCTCGGAGGCCGACTGCCGCATGATCATGTGTACCGGTGGCGTGTACCGCAGGGTCTCCGCGAAGGCGGCCGCGATCAGCGAGCGATCCTCCCGTACGGCCTGAAGCTGCTCGGGATGCGTCAACAGGTTGGCGAAGATGCCCGCTATCGCCTTGTCGGTGGTCTCGCCGCCGGCCGCGAGCAGCAGGCTGCAGAAGGCCTTGATGTCCTCGTCACTCATCCGCACACCGTCCACCTCGGCCGCGCACAGCAGGGACAGCAGGTCGTCACCCGGTTCCTCCCGGCGCGCCTTGATG
The DNA here is from genome assembly GCF_056436565.1 of Streptomyces sp. NPDC043726. Lineage (NCBI taxonomy): Bacteria > Bacillati > Actinomycetota > Actinomycetes > Kitasatosporales > Streptomycetaceae > Streptomyces > Streptomyces sp. NPDC043726. The sequence goes on along the minus strand of NZ_JBWKCI010000002.1, from coordinate 905,330 downwards.
ATCGGGAACATGTACTCGGCGAACTCGGCACGCGTACGCTCGCCCGCGGCCGCGATCTCCGGGTCACCGGCGAGGTTGCCGAGGAACGCGATGACCGACGTGTACCAGCCGTGGAAGCGCGCGTGGTCGGCCTTGTCCAGACCGAGCATGTCCGCGATCACGTTGACGGGGAAACGAGTGGCGTAGTCGGTGACGAGGTCGGCCGTCCCCGTGTGCCGGAAGGCGTCGATGAGCTCCCGGGAGTTGCGCTCGATGACCGGCACGAACTTGTCCCGCAGGTCACTCCCCCGGAACGCCGGCGCTACCAGCGCCCGCCGCACCGCGTGTTCACGGCCGCTGAGCTGGAGGATCGTCCGGCCGTGCACCGGCTCGAGCTGCCAGTTGTAGTTGTCGGTGGTGAACTCGCCTTCCTTGTCCTTGAAGACGCGCTCCACATCCTCGTACCGCGAGACGATGTAACTCTGCATGGCCTCGTGCCAGACGAGCGGAGCGCTCTCGCGCATCGCGCGGTAGGCGGCGTAGGGGTCCGCTGCGAACTCGGGCGAGAGGATGTCAGGGACCTGCTGCGCGGGCATGGCGCTCCCAAGTGATCAGTGGTGTGGAGTGGATCTTTCCGCCAAGGCTACGTAAGTAGCCTCTTCAACAACAAGGGCTTCCTGAGCCCCAGTTGGCCGACGCGGACACACATTTCTCGGTCCGGCTGTAACGTCTGCTGCCCGGGCCCCTATCTGATGTCAGCAACAGCCGGAGTGAACGGAGGTGCGAGCCCGAGCTGCTTGAAACTGACCGGTCACGTCTTCGGCCTGGCCGACGCCCGCGACGGCCTACGTCATCGCCGTCCAGGCGAGGGTGCGCCGCGACCTGCGGCGTCACATCCCGGCGACTAAGCCGCCATCGAGCTGAAGCTGCCTCGCAGTGGAACCAAGTGTCATCCTCGGCTTGGTTGCTGCGCGACCAGCGCGTCATCTCTCCTTGCGGCCGCAGCCTCTCGTCGAGCCATACGAGTGCAGGTGCGGTGGCACGGGCGCCGAAGGGGATCCCTTCGGCGAATGCTATGAGCTGCCCCAGTACAAGGTTCGGATCGATGCCCTTGGCGTCGAACCAATCGACGCCGTGATCGTCGAGATCGGTCCCGGAGTGCTGATCCTCGTCACGGTCGGGGCCCACAGACCAGTCGATCGCGGCAGAAGTATTCGGTGCCCGGAAGTAGTCGTGCAGGATGCCCATGGCCTGAACAGGCCGAACATGTCCGGCAGGCGTCGTGTGAGCCCTTGGCCCACCGACTGCTCAGCCGGGCCCGGCCAGAACCGCCGTCCCACCCGCCAACTGGCGCCGGCTGCCCTCCACACGTGGCTGGGGCCTGCGGCCGTCATGCCGCGGGATCGACGTTCCACTCCGCGGGCAGATCGCTGCCGCAGAAGACGCAGACGAAGTCGCCCTCGCGCACGATGTTGTGCTCCTGGCAGAGGGGGCACCGCCGGAACACAACCTCGTGGGTGAAGCCGTCGGGCCGCCGGAGTCCTGCCGCGTCCAGAGCGCGGGCGACTTCAACCCAGGAGCTGACGTCCGGGCAGTACCCGGTGGACTGGTTGCTGACCTCACTCACGATCCACCCTTCTGCCGCACGCCTGAAGCCGATCTCGCCGGCACCCAGAACGACATCGCCGCCGGCACACGCCACGTGCTCACTCCGTCGCGGCGCCAACCGCAGCACACCGTCCGTACCGACCGTATAGGTGAACGGTTCCGCCAGATCCGCCGCCGACTGCTCCACGATCCAGCGATCGAAGTCACCGGCCGAGCCGATTCTCCGCCCGCCGTCAGCCGGCCCGAGGGCAGCCTTCAGCCCGGCCGGCCCGACGTACCGGTACCTCCGCCCCTGCACAACCACACCAACCCCTCCCCCACGCCCCAGCATGATGTGCCGTAACGGCGCGGGCGCGCGCACGCCATTGCCCCTCGCGGCCGGACCACAGTCTTCTACGCGGGGCCGTAGTCCAGCGTGTAGAGGGCACCGTCCAGGTTGAAGGTCAGGGTTCCCCTGTCGCCTTCGACCGTGTCGCTGCCGAGGTGATCGTCCCCGTCCGGCCAGTCGTTGTCGTACAGGGCGATCGTGTCGCTGGTCTGGGTCAGCCGGTTGACCGGCCGAGTCGTCGGGGCGTTGTGATCACAGTCGAGGGTGTCGGCTGAGCTCCAGACGGTCTGGCCGTTGATCTGGAGGTAGACCTCGTCTCCGCCGTCCTGGTCTTCGGTTTCGTAGCAGGTGAGCGTGTGCATGTTCACGGTCGCGAGCGTGGCGCCGGGGCCTGCTGCGGCGGTTGCGGAGCCGGTGAGCGTGGCGATGAGCGCGATGGCGCCGCCCAGAGCCCAGGCGGTCCTGCCGATGGAATGCATCTTGTTCATGATCGTGTAACGACCTGCCCAGACATTGGTGACTGGACGCGGAGCACTGGTCACTCTTCGACGGCGAGATCAAGGCCGAGATCCGGTGGGCAGCCCGCTGGGTCACCGCACCTCGCGCACGCCGAGGACCCGATGCCCCACTCCGGACAATTCCAACAGCTGGGCGCGGCAGGCGCGGTGAGAAGTCGGGTGGGTTCGGTCGCCTCCGCCGAAGTCACCGCTGTCCGGGCTGCCGTCATAGGTGTCCGGGTCGGCCGCGTCGTCGAGGTCGTTCCGGGGTGCCGTCCGGCCGCTGCGGCTGGGGCTGCGCGCTGGGCGTGAGTTTGTTGTCCTGAGCGGTGTGCGCCGGTCGGGTGGGGTGGACGAGTTGATCACTGACGGACGGTGGCGGTACTGGCTGTCCTCGTCGGCCAGGGCCCGGGGGACGGCGGCGCGGCAGTGACGGGTGAAGGCGGGCCAGGGTCGGGACGTTCTGACGGGCCAGATCGTCGCGAGGGCGGCCCGCACGGCCCACAGCGGTATCCAGGCGGTCATCCACATGCCTGGACTCTTGGAGGGCAGTCCCGGCACCGGTCACCGCGCGATCATCGCGTGGAGAGACCGGCCGTACGCCGTGACGAGGGCGGCCGTCAGCGAGGGGACCTTCTGCGTACCGCGGCGCCCGCGCGGCACGTGATCCGGCCCGCCTCGTCGACCTCGGCGTCGCCGGCCGCGATCAGCAGGCTGACGGCCACCTCCGCGGCGGGGCCCTGCTGTTGTGGCGACGCGTCGTCCCACAGGGCGCCGAGCTACAGCGCCGCGTTGACTCCTGCGAACGCGAGCAGCCACCCGGTGGCGATCCATGCCATGCCGCCGCTCATGACAGGGAACCCGCTGCTCCGCTCGATGGGCATGACACCGGACGTCACCCCCCGATGGCTGCCCTCTCCCCCGCTCAGCCGCCAACGGCCTGCTGCTGCAGCCTACTTGGCGAAGTTGGCCACTACGAGGGCCGCGGCGGGACCTGTTTGGAGGTATGCCTTCCTGAGCGGGAAAGCCTCGCCGTCGTGAACAAGCGGCAAGCGGACCCCAGTTGGTTTTCCGAACTGCACTGAGGTCCCGCCTTCGTCACTTACGCCGCTGGGTCTTCCAGAAGCCCGAGAACGTGATCCGATCCTTCGGCATACCCGCGCGGTGGAGGTGGCGGCGGCCCTCGGTCGCTAGCCTCTGTTCGCCGACCACGAAGGCGTAGCCGCCGGCGTCGACGGCGTCGTACGCGCGGAGTGCGGCCAGCGCGGACGTGCCGGGGATCTCGTGCGGGTCGGTGCGGGGTATCCAGTCGATGCGCGTACCGGCAGGGCTGGCAAGGTCGCGGACGTCGGCCTCGGCCGGCACCTCCTGGATGACGCGGACGACCGTGTCGGCCGGCAGCGAGCGCAGGATGCTCGCGACGGCCGGCAACCCGCTCTCATCGGCGACGAGCAGCACGCTGGACGCGTCGGCCGGGGCGTCGTACAAGAGGCCCTGGTCGAGGAGGGCCATCTGTTCGCCGGGCTGGACGGCGCAGGCCCAGATGGCGACGCTGCCCTCGGTCTCGCCGTCGGGGGCGCGGTGTACGACGATGTCGATGTCGAGTTCGCCGGTGTCGGCGCGGAAGTCGGCGACGGTGTAGTTGGCGCAGTAGGGCCGTACTTCGTCGGGCATGGCGAGGTACGGCTTCCACCAGGTGTCGGCGGCGATGGCGGGCTCGCGGAAGCGGTCCTGGTGGGGGTGGCGGAAGAAGAGCCGGAACCAGTGGTCGTAGCCACGCCACGGGAACGCGCGAAGTTCCTCGCCGCGTACGGTCACCCGCTGCATGTTCGGCGTGAGGCGGCTGCTCGACACGACCGTTGCTCGGAAGAGTCGCTGGTCGAGCGGGCTGGGATGCGTACTGCTGGGCATGAGGTCAGTCAGCCTCTCGTGCAATGGTCACGGCGCCGCGGAAGCCGTCCGGCGCGTGGGTGGACATCGTGTCGAGCGCGCTGTCCGGGACGGGCAGCAGGTGGGCGTCGAGCCAGGTGTCCCCCGTCGCCGTGTCGGCCCACGGATCGTCGATCACGAGGGCGCCCGGCACGGCGCCGTGGCAGAGCACCCAGTGCGGTACGTCGAACCCCAGCATCGCGTCGAGCGAGATGAGGAGCAGTACGTGTTCCCGGCGTTCGACCGCGGCGCGGATCGCGGTCATGGGGAGGTGGTCCGGGTCGACCGGGACGCCGGTCCGTTCCGCCTCCGTCCGCGAGGTGTGCTGGAGGATCGCGCGCCACTCCTGTTCGTGTTCCGGCAAGTGGCCGAGGAGGACGGGCCGGTCGGTGTCGAGGTGGACCGTGACGGGGGACGACGGCCAGGCCCGGCGTACGGCGACGCCCAGTCCGACGGGTTCGCAGGCGGGGAAGTTGGTCGCGTCGCGCCAGAGCGACAGTTCCGCGCGGCGGTCGAGTGCCTCCCGGGACACCTTGCCCGCATGGGCCTGGGCGACGAGGGCGGTGACAGCCCCGCAGGTGAAGTGGGTGCTCTGGCCGTAGTACGGGGGCGGGGCAGGTGTCCCGTCGCGCAGCCAGCGCACGTACCCGGTGGCGGGCCCTGCCCCCTCCTCCCCCTGCGCGAGCCCCTGGCCGAGCGGGGGGCGCAGTGCGGTGAAGCCCGCTGCGGCGGCGTCCTCCGGACTCGCCGTCCAGCCTTCCCACTTGACCTGCGCCAGGCCCTGGCGGCGGGCACGGTCGACGACCGCGGCGACGACCGCCCGTACGTCACCGACGGCATCGACGATCTTGAGGTACGCCGTCTGGGGACGCGCCGTCACCAGCGCCGCGGCGGTCCACTCCCCACCGTCGTCCTCCACGACGGCAACGATGTGCGGGTGGTGCGCCGAGCGGTCGACCGTGTGCCAGCGCTCCGGCACCTCGTGCCGGCCAACCCTCATACCGGCCTCGAACGGTACGACGACGCTCGTGACCGGCGTCTCCTGCTGGGTCGGCATCCGCAACTCCTGGGGGGTGAGGGAAGGGTGAATGGGTGTCAGGCGCGGGACTGCCGGAGCACCCAAACGAAGTACGGCGCGCCGACCAGCGCGATCATCAGCCCCGCCGGTATCTGGGAGGGTGCGACGACCGTACGGCCGAGGGCGTCGGCCACACAGACCAGTACGCCGCCGAGCAGCATCGCGACCGGGATCGAGCGGCCGTGCCGGGCTCCCACGAGCGACCGGGCGAGGTGCGGGGCGACGAGGCCCACGAAGCCGACGACGCCGACGGCGACCACGCTGAGCGCCGCGAGTACGGCCGCGATCGCCAGCGCGAGAAAGCGCGTGCGCTCCACGTTGATGCCGACGATGCGCGGGGTGTCCTCGTCGACCGCGAGCAGGTCGAGGCGGCTGCGCATGGCGAGCAGTACGGGCAGCGCGAGCGCCAGGGCGACCGCGACCGGAAGCACGTCGGGAAACGTACGGCCGTACGTGGTGCCCGAGAGCCAGGTGAAGATGCGGGGCGTGTTGTACGGGTCGGCGCGCAGGAGGAGGAAAGTGGTGACGGAGCTGAGTCCGTAGCCGCAGCCGATCCCGATCAGGACGAACCGGTCGGGCAGGAAGCCGCCGCGCCAGGACAGCAGGGCGATCACCCCGAACGTGGCGAGACCGGCCGCGACCGCCACCACGATGAGGACCGTCCTTCCGCCGGGCAGACCCGACGTGACGACGCTCGCCGCTCCCAGTCCGGCGCCGGCGGTGATGCCGAGGATGCTGGGCTCGGCAAGGGGGTTGCGTACCGCGCCCTGCAGCACACAGCCGGCCAGTCCGAGTGCCGCGCCGGCGAGGACGGCGGCGGTCACGCGCGGCACCCGGTCGTCGAGCGCCATGGCGACGAGGTCCGGTGCGGACCCCTGCAGCCACAGCACGACGTCCCCCGTACGCAGCCACAGACTCCCCGCCAGCATCCCTACGACGGCCGCTGCCGCCAGGAGGACCACCGCACCGAGCATGACGAGGAGGTATGCGCGGCGTGACCGGGCGACGACCCGCGCGTGCGCCGCGCGCGCGACCTGGCCAGTGTCCCGCAGGCGCAGCGCGAGGACGACGATGACGATCGAGCCGAGCAGCGCGGTCGGCACGCCGGTCGGGATGGAGGCGGCGCCGTCCGCGCCCTGCACGGCGCGCAGGGCGGCGTCGGCGAGGAGGATGAGCAACGCGCCGACCAGTCCGGCCGCCGGGACCGCGTACAGGTGCCGGCGCAGTGCACGGACCCGGTTCGCGATCAGGCGGACCAGGACGGGGGCGCCGAGGCCGACGAAGGAGATGGGGCCCGCGAGGGTCACCGCCGTGCTGGTGAGCAGGACCGCGCAGAGGACGGCGGTGACGCGCGTGGTGCGGATCGGCACACCGAGAGTGGACGCGGTGTCGTCACCGAGGTTCATCACGTCCAGCCGCCGGGACAGGGCCAGGGCGAGACACAGCACTGCGGCCACCAGCGGCCACGCACGTACCGACGCGTCGATGTTCAGCTGGGCGAGCGAACCGCTGCCCCAGGCGAAGAGGCCGGTCGTGTTCTGGTCGAACAGGATGAGGAGCGCACCCGTCGCCGCGTCCAGCGCCATCGCCATCGCCGATCCGGCGAGGATCAGCCGGGTGCCGGCGGTGCCCGCGGCGCGGCCCGCGAGGAGCAGGACCAGCGCGGCCGCGAGCAGACCGCCGGCGAAGGCGACGGCGCCCGACGCCCACAACGGGACGGTCAGGCCGAAGGCCGCGACGAGGGTGAGGGTGAAGTAGGCGCCCGCCGTGACCGCGAGGGTGTCGGGTGAGGCGAGGGCGTTGTGCGTGACGGACTGGAGCAGTGTTCCGGCGGTGCCGAGGGCGAAGCCGACCGCCACGCCCGCGAGGAGCCGCGGCAGACGCGAGCCGGTGATGATCTCACCGACCGGCGCGCCGTCGGCGCCGTCCCGGTCCCCGAGGAGATACCGCACCAGGTCGCCGACACCGACACTCGACGTCCCCTGCGTGACGTGCCACATGCCCACCAGGACGGTCACGGCGGCGAGCGCCACGAGGACCGCGACCCCGGTGGGACCGCCACCGCGCCGACTGCGCGGCAGCGGTTCCCCGCCGGATGCCGGAACCCCGGACGCGTTCACTTCTCGCGGCGCGCCGGCTTCTCGCGGTGCTTCCGCTTCACTTGGTGCGCTCACTTCTCGCGGTGTCACTTACTTCTTGTCGAGGACGTCGACGTAGGCGTCGATGGCCTGCTCGCAGGAGCGCGGGCCGCCGGCGCCCCACACCCGCGCCGGGAAGGAGTGAGCGCGGCCTTGCTTGACGGCCGGGAGGGTCTTCCAGATCGGGTTCTTCTGCAGCGCCTCGACGTAACCGCCGGCACCCTCGTCGTTGGCGTAGAAGAGGTTGGCGTCGCCGACCGCGGTGAGACCCTCGACGTCGGTCTGGGCGAGACCGTAGGACGGGTCGACACCACCGTCACCGTGGTCCTTGTTGACCGCGTCGGTCCACGCGGGTGTCATACCCAGTTCCTTGCCGATCTCCGTGAACAAGGCGCCGTCGCTGTAGGGACGGACGGTGAGGTTTCCGCCCTGGAGCCAGCCGTCGAAGAACACGAAGTCCTTCGTCGGCAGGTCGGCGTCGGTGACTTGCTGCTTCGCCGTGGCGAGGTGTTCGTCGAACTCCTCGAGCACCTGGTCGGCCCGCTCGGTGCGGCCCGTCGCCTCGCCGATCATGCTGAACACGTTCCGCATGTTGCCGATCGGGTCCTTCGGGTCGGCGCCCTTGGTGACCATGACCGGGACGTTCCGCTTCTCCAGCTTCTTGACCATCTCGTCGTCGGCGTCGAACGCCTCCACGACGATCAGGTCGGGCTTGGCCGCGTAGAGGGTGTCGAGGTCGGGCTCCTCACGGGTGCCGATGTCCGTCACCCCGCTGGGCAGCTTCTCCGCGCTGACCCAGGTGCTGTACCCCTTCGCGTCGGAGACCGCGGTGGGGGTGACGCACAGGGTCAGCGCGTCCTCCACCTGCTGCCACTCCAGGACCGCGATGCGCTCGGCGGGCTTGTCGAGCTTCACGGTCCGGCCCAGGCCGTCCTTGAAGGAGACCGGGCCCGTCGAGGTGGTCGTCGTGTCGTCGGCGCAGTCCTTCGAGGCGGGCGAGGCGCTGGCGCTGCCGGCGGAAGCGGCCTTGTCGTCGACGTCGGTCGTGCCGCAGGCGGTCGCGGCGAGGAGCACGAGCCCCGTGGAGGCTGCCGCCGCCAGGTGACGGGCACGGTTCATGGAGGGTTCCTCTTTTTCTTGCGATGCGTGATGAGTGAGCGGACGTTCGGCGTCAGGCGGGTTTTGCGGCCTGGCGGCGTGCCGTCCGATGGGGTCGATACGGAAGTCAGGGCGGGTTTTCCGGCCTGACGGCGTGCCGTCGATGGGGGCGATACGGAAGTCAGGCGGGATTTCTGGTCAGGCGGCGTGCCGTCCGATGGGGTCGATGCGGAGGCGGCCCGTGCGGGGGTCGACAGCGACCTCGACCTCGATGTCGTAGACCTCGCCGATGTTCTCGGCGGTGAGGACGTCGACAGGGGCGCCCGCCGCGTGGACGCGGCCCGAGCGCATGAGGACCAGCGTGTCCGCGACGCGGGACGCCTGGTCGAGGTCGTGCAGCACGATGCCGACCGCGATGCCGTGGTCCTGGACGAGGTCGCGCACCATGTCGAGCGTCTCGATCTGATAGCGCAGGTCCAGGTGGTTGGTGGGTTCGTCGAGCAGGACGACGCCGGTGTCCTGGGCCAGGCAGGCGGCGAGCCAGACGCGCTGCATCTCACCGCCGGAGAGTTCGCCCACCGGCCGTCCGGACATGTCCCCTACGCCCGTGACACCCATCGCCCGGTCGACGGCCGCCCGGTCCTCGGCGGTCAGTCCCGCGAAGCCGCGCCGGTAGGGGTGGCGTCCGAACGCCACGACCTCCGCGACCGTCAGCCCCTGCGGCGCCGGCCTCGACTGAGAGAAGAGCGTGACCTCGCGGGCGAACTGACGGGCGCTCAGCAGCGCCGCGTCCCGTTCGGGCTCGCCCTCGGGTGCCCCGAGCGTCACCCTGCCGCCGTCCAACCGGTGCAGCCGGGAGAGCGCCCGCAGCAGCGTGGACTTCCCGCTGCCGTTCGGCCCCACCAGGGCGGTTGCCCGGCCCGGCTCCAGGCCGATGGAGACGCCGTGGACGACTGGCTTGCCGCCGTAGCGCAGCTCCAGTTGGTGCCCGTTGAGGGCGGCCACCGGCGCGGCGGGGTCGGCAGCCGGGCGGCCGGTGTGCCGGGAAAGGCGTGTGAACATCGATGAGTCCGAGTGGTCGCAGGGGCGAGGTGTGCGGCACCCTCCGTCCGGCCGTCACCGGCCGGGCCGCGCACTCTCCCGCGAACTCTTCTGCGTACGGGCAGCGCTGTTCACGTCGAGCAACAACTAAGGGTTACCTAACTGCGAGAAGGCTATATTCCGCTCGCCAGGTCGACAATCAGGTGTTAAGGACAGGCGATACGGGTTTCCGGACATTGCCGGGGGTGGTGCCCATGACCCGCCGGAACGCGGCGATGAAGGAGCTGGGCTGCGCGTAGCCGAGCGCCTCGGAGACCGTCATCACGTCGAAGCCCTGGGAGAGGAGCCCCAGCGCGCGGTGGACTCGCAGCAGTTGCCGCCACTGTGCGAAGGAGAGGCCGGTCGTCTGCCGGAACGCGCGGGTGATCGTGCGGTCGCTGATGCCCAGCTCCCGTGCCCACTCCTCCAGTGAGCGCTGGTCGGCCGGGTCCGCCAGCAGGGCCTCGGTGATGGCGTCGATCCGGCCGTCGCTGGGCGGCAGCGGCAGCGTGAACTGCTGTTCCGCCGGCTGGAGCACGTCGAAGACGACCGCCTCCGCCCGCGTCCTGGCCGCGTCGTCGAGATCCGTACGGGCGAGATGGGTCAGCAATGACTCCAGGAGCGGCGTCATCGTGATCGTCCTGGGCTCCCCGAAGGCGAACGGCGTACGGTCGGGGGCGAAGAAGGCGTCGTGGAATGTCGCGCCCGCCGTGGTCCGCCCTCCGTGCACCACTCCGGCGGGCATCCACAGCCCGTACCCCTCGGACACGGTGAAGACACGGTCCTGCACGCGGGAGGTGACCGTGCCCCCGCGGACCCAGACGAGTTCGTGGGAGGGATGGGAGTGAGGCGTCCACTCGGTGGGCACGCGCGGTGTGTGGGACCCGGCCGTTATGGCGCCGCTCACCGACGGCCGCTCCGGAAGGGCGAGAGCACGCCGTACGACGGTACCGGCCTCGCGCCGCCACATTCCGGGATTTCCCTCGGCAACGGCGTGGGACCTTCGGACCATACGGGCGAGTCTATCTGGGGAGGTGAGGGACGCTCCGGGGCCCCTATTCGCCGTCGGCGGCATCACCGAGGGGCGCTGGCGAGGTTGAGTCGGCGGCACGTTGACCACCCGGTGCGGCGACGAGCACCCCAGCCAACGGCCAGCAGCCAGTTGACCAGCACGGCTGACAGCGCGAGGGCGAGCGCCGCGGCAATGGCGTTTGCCGACGCATCACCGGTCACCGGCGAAGCGAACCCCCGCGGATCGGGTGAGACACCGCGGGCTGCGGCTTGCACCGCACAGAGGTCGAGCGCACGAACCGACCGGGTAGCCAGCAGTCACCGTCGAGCGCAAGAACCCAACCGGGTAGCCAGCACTCACCCCTGCCCGAGGACCCGCCTCGCCATTTACGCCCGAAGAAGCCGCGCCGCCTGAATGCGCGGCTCCAGCCGGACAGAGCAGGTCCCCATCGCTGAGCCCTCGCCGGTGTGCGGGCTCGGCGCGCGCCCGGCACACGGACGCGGCGGTGCCTATTCCTTCCCGGCAGGCGCAGGTTCGGGGAGGTCTCGCAGCCGCGCCTCGAGGGAGCGGCAGACGCGCTCGATCTCCAGGTCGCGAGCGACTGCATTACTCCAGCGGTCAATGGCTCGGCGCGGTTGCGCGAGCGCCATCTGGATCCGCGGCAGGGCAGGGCGTGCGGCCTGGCCCATCCGGTTGAGGCAGACGAGGACATCGGACGCGGTGGCGTCGTTGTCCTTCCATGCGTTCAGCAGCGCCGACACAACCGTGTCGGCTTCGCTGTCTCCGGCTATGTCCCACAGGGCTGATGCGGTGTGGACGAGGGTCCACGCGTTCCCCATGTTCAGTACGGCGGCATCTTCTTGCTCGTTCCGTGCGTTCGTCTGTGTCTGCTCGTTCAGTATCTGCCGCAGGCGCGGCAGGACAGGAGCGGCGGGAGGTCCGATCCGGCCGGCGAGGCCGATGGCGGCGAAGTTCCGCTGGTGGTCGAGGAGGCTTCCCAGCAGCGGCACGACACTTTCGGGACGGTGCTCGATGTCCCAGACGGCGGCCGCCGCGGCCGTACGGACACCCGCGTTGTCCGCCTCGGTGAGGGGCCGGACGGTGTCCAGGACGGAGGCGGCGCGGGTGCCGAACGCGGCTAGTGCCTTCAGGACGGGCTCGACGGTGCGCCACTGCTTGTGCCGGACGGCGGCCTGGAGGGTGTCGGTGAGGGCAGGCACGGCCGCCGGATCCCCCAGTTCGGCGAGGGCGGAGGCGAGGACCGAGGGGCTGACATCGGGCCACTCCCGTGAGTGATCGACAGAGACGAGAAGGCGAACGAGCCGGGGCGTGAGTTCGGCGGCGGCTTGGGGCAGATGTCCTGCCGCATTCACGGCGCGCCAGGCATCAACGCCGGTGTCCAGCGCGGTCAGCAGCCCGGGCACGGCCCGCTCGTCGCCGAGCTGGGCCAGCGCCAGAACAGCCTGCTGATGGGCTCGGCGCAGCTCGGGGTGCGGGCTCGCCCATGCGTCGGGCCGGTGTGTGGTGCGGTGGGTGATGACGTAGGCGGCGAGGGCCTCCCGGGCAGGCTCGGCCAGCCGGCCCAGGGACCCGAGGGCCTCGGCCGCTGCCGCCGACGTGTAGGAGTCGCGCGGCAGCAGGCACCCGGCGAGGAGCCGCACCAGGTGCGTGTGTTCTCCCCGCCAGGAGGCGATCAGACCGCGGGCCATGTTGATCGCGTCGTAGCGGGTCGCCGCATCGGGGCTGCGCAACTGCTCGCGGAGCAGCGCGGTCCGGTCCTCGACTCGCGAGTCGAGGACCTCGTGGAAGGTCACCAGCAGGGAGGTCGTCGGTGCGTGGACGCGGCCGTGGCGTTCGAGGTCGGCGAAGGCGGCGGCAACGTGCCCGGGAACACCAGGGTCGGAGTCGGCCTCCACAGGACAGGTGCACGGTCCCGACGGGCCCCGGCTCTCGTCCTGTGTCTCGCTCTCCTCGGGCCGGGGTGTCGGCGCGATCCGGCGAAGAAGTCCGATCGCGGTGGGCACGGTCGTATCGTCGATGGACTCGGGAACGCACCGGGCCCGCTGGACGAGCGCCGCGAGACGGACATCGGCATCCACCGTCACGCCGTCGGCGAGGATGTCGAACCATTTGCACGCCCCCGCCCGCGCCGCCTGGAGCCGAAGCGCCAGGTCGCCCATCGTCCGGACCACCAGCAGCCGCTCCGAGATGCCGTCCTCGGCGGCGAGCCGGTCCCGAAGGGCCGCTACCGCCCGCTCGGCGTCATCCAGGAACAGTCCCAAGCCCGCGATGGCGGCCCGACGCACCTGGGTGTCGGCATCACGTGCGTATGCGGCGAAAGCCTCGCCGCGCCGGCGCATGAACGCTGCGGCGTCCTGGTAGGCCGTGGACTCCTCACCGTCGGGAGCAATCCATAGGGAACCGGGTACGTCCCGATCGACGGCTTCACGGCCGATGTTCACGATCAGTGCGACCACCGACGCCCGATCCGGCGTGGAGGGGGCGTCAGCCATGGCGAACAGGAACGGCAGACTGGCCACCGTGCAGGGATACACGTCCCCTTGGTGGTGGGCTGCGCTGTAGAAGCTGCTGAAGGCCTGCTTGCGGACCTCGGCGTCGGGCGAGGCCATGTCGCGGAGCCATTGCGGAACATCACTGGCAGGTCCGTAGGCGTGCCCCATGGACGCCCAGTCGATGCTCTCCAAGTTGTTGATCATTCCTGGCACTATGCCGGACAGCACTGACATCTCCGCGCTCGAGCAATACCGCTCATCTCGAATGACGCTTGCGGCCCTGTTTCAAGGATCGACAGGTTGCCCGCGACAGGGCAGCTGCTTCAGGCCGTGCGCAGCATCGACAAGGTCGCGGTGCCTGTGTCCCTCTCAGACCTGCACCGGAGCAGCGGCAACCTCGGCGTTTTGGCCACCACGGTTCAGAGCGTGCTTCTTTGTGCCGCACGGGTCGGTGCATCGCACACCCTCCGCCGGGCGCTCTGTCGCACGGTTCGAAGTCCGTCCGAAACACAGGTGTTCGAAATTCCGGCGCAGTCGTTGAGCCCCATGTCCCAGCCGCGACGAAGGGGGAGCCACGTTGACCACGTCCGATACTCACGAGCAGCAGGACACCGCGCCGCCGTTTCCACCACCGGCGGAGATCACCTACAGCGGGCAGTACTCGGTCAATCCGCTCGCCGAAGTGTCCTTCCGGCGGATGTGTGCGCAGATCCCCAGGGTGCTGCGCAGGATCGCCCGGCTGTCGTGGAGGACCGACCGGCGCGCGGTGCAGCTCCTGCTCGGCTGCCAGGTGATCACTGGTGTCTCGGCCGCCGCTCTGCTGACCGCGACCGCCGAGGCCATGCAACCGATCCTCTCCGATGGCGCCGTCGCCGACCGGCTGCACGGTGCCCTGCCCGCCCTGCTGGCGGTGGCGACGGCCGCCGCGCTCGGCCGTGTCGCAGGCTCGGTGGTCACGTATGCCGAACGGCGGATCACTCCCCGGCTCACCACCGAGACGGACACCGCGCTGGTCGAGGCGGTGTGCCGGGTCGAGGCCGCCGCGTACGCCGTGGACGGTTTCTCGGACCGTCAGGAGGCCGCCGAGATGGGGGTGATCCGCACCCACGTCATGGTCACCGACGCCCAGCGATTCATGTCCGCACTGATCCGCATGGTCACCGCCGGGGGTGTCCTGTCCGTGCTGAACGTGCTGATGCTGCCGCTGCTCCTGCTCGCCGTGCTCCCGGCCGGCGTCGGCGCCGTCCTGACCGCCCGCGTGGACTACGAGACCCACTACGCCAACGTGGCCGACCGCAACGTACGCGGCATGATGCGCTGGTGGGCCACCACCTCGAAGTACGGCGACGAAGTCCGCGCCAACTCGATGACCGAGTACCTGACCTACTGGTACCGGGCCCTGTCCGACCGCTGCGACCGCCGCACGCTCGCCGCCGCGCCGCGGACCTTGAGGATCTCCTTGCTGTCCTCGCTGGCCGGCGGCTTCTTCCTGGTCGCCACCTGGGGAGTCCTGGCCTGGCTCGCCGTCAGCGGACGCATCGACCTCGCGGTCGCCGCCACCGCCGTCGTCGCCGTGCAGACGACGCTGGCCGCCCTGTCTCAAGTCGTCGTCAACGGCGCCGCGGTCTTCCACACCAGTCTCTACCTCGGCGACATGCAGTCCTTCCTCGACGACGCCGCGGAACGCGCACCCCGGCGCGGCCCTCGCTCCGTGGCCGCCCCCATCGAGGAGATCAAGGTCGAACAAGCCGTCTACCAATACCCGGGCAAGGACAAGCCCGCGGTGCACGGGGTGTCCCTCACCCTGCGTCGCGGCGAGATCCTCGCGATCGTCGGAGCGAACGGCTCCGGCAAGTCCACCCTCACCCGGCTGCTCACCGGGATCTACTTGCCGGACAAAGGCAAGATCTCCTGGAACGGCACGGACCTCGCCGAGGTCGACCCCGCCTCGGTGTGGGCGAACACCGGTCTGGTGCCTCAGATCTTCGCCCAGTGGCCCCTGCGTGTCCGCGAGAACATCACCCTGGGGCAGCCCCGTACCCACGACGACACGGCCGTGTGGGAGGCCGTCGACGCGGTCGGCCTACGGGAGACCGTCGATGACCTGCCGGCCGGCCTCAACACGCTCCTCGCCCGTGACATCTTCGGCGGGTCGGAACTCTCCGGCGGCCAATGGCAACGCGTCGCCTGTTCCCGGGCGCTGTACCGCAGGCCTGGTCTGTTGATCCTCGACGAGCCCACCTCTCAGATGGATCCCCGAGGTGAGCACGCCATCTTCGAAGAGATCAAGGCCATCGCCGCCGACCGCATCACCATCGTGGTCACCCACCGCCTTGAGAACACCAAGATCGCGGATCACATCGTCGTGATGGAACAAGGCCGGATCACCGAACAGGGCGGATACGACGATCTCGTCCACGGCGGCGGCACCTTCGCCGAGCTGCTGGAACTGTCCCAGGACCGCTGACCCGCCCACACAGCTGCTCAGGCCGCACTCGCACCTTCCTCACCGGGAGAAGACGTGTACCCGCCCAGCAGTTACTGCGCGGCTGTTACCGCCGGCCGCCAAACACGCCAACAGCGCCAGGCCGGCGCACCCACCAAGGAGTGAGGCCGAGTGACAACCACCAGGCGCGGCTCGAGCAGGACCGCGTGGGCCAGCAGGCCCTTCCGGTACTTGCTGAGCAGCGAGGCCGCGAGCCTGTCCGGATCAGCCGTGAGCACCATCGCCATCCCCGCGTTGGCCGTCCTGGAGCTGCGCGCGTCCACCACCGAGGTCGCCGTGCTCGCCTTCCTCGGTCAGCTTCCCAACGCGGTCGCGCTCTGGGCCGGCGCCATGTCGGACCGGCACGCCAAGCGCCCCCAGCTGATCGCATCAGACCTGGCCGCGGCAGCAGCCTTGGTGACCATCCCGGCCGCAGCGCTCGCCGATGCACTCACCGTCGGGCAGCTGTACGCGGTCGCGATCGTGCTCGGAGCGGCCAAGGTGGTGCACGACGCTGGGGCGATCAGCCTGCTGCCGGCGCTCGTCGAGCCGCACCAGGTGCAGAGTGCCAACTCCCGGCTCGGTGCAGCGTCCGCGCTGGCCGACAGTGCCGGCAGCAACGCCGGGGCTGCCCTGGTCGGCGCCGTCGGAGCTGCGCGCTCGGTCCTGGTCGACGCTCTGTCCTTCGTCGTCTCCGCTCTGCTCGTGTGGCGCATCCGCGTTCCCCAGACGTCCGCCCCGCCACGAGCGGGCCGCAGGAGCCTCGCGCGGGACATCGCCGACGGCGTGCGGTACGTCGTCGGGCAGCCCACGATCCGCACGGTGATCGCGGCCCTGTCAGCCCTCTCGTTCGGCCTGGCGATCATGAACACCTTCTGGGCGTACTACTTGCTGAGGGAACTGGCCGTCTCCGCAACCGCGTTCGGCGTGATCATGGGAGTCGGTGGGGCCGGGAGCCTGGCCGGCGCGCTGCTCGCCCCGAGGATAGCTGCCTGCGTCGGCATCGGACCGACGATCATCGTGGGGTTCGCGGTCAGCCCCCTCGCCCAGGTGCCCCTGCTGCTCGCCGGGCCCGGACGAGAGTGGCAGATCATCCTCGCCACGTCGCTCACCGTGCAACTGTTCTGGGCCACGGCGTCCGGCACGAGCCAGCGGTCCCTGCGCCAAGTCCTGTGTGAACCGCGCTTCCAGGGGCGGATGCAGGCCGCCAGCACTACGGTGACGGCCGGTGCCCGCCCGCTCGCGGCAGCCATAGCCGGCGTCCTGGTACTCCTCCTCGATGTACGGGCCACCCTCGCCGTCGGCGCCCTACTCCAAGTCGTGCCCGTCGTCCTCCTGCTGGCCTCGCCCGTCCGGGCCCTGCGCGCGATGCCCACCCCTCCCACCACGGCTGCCGTGCCGCCAGCGCGTCAGGGAGCGCCATGAACGCGTAAAGGAGCCCATGAAGTCGACGCCCTTGAACTGGGCCATGCACAGGACGCAGCCCGTACCACTGCCGCAGCCAGACGAACGGCTGTGCGAAGATCCCCGTCCGGGACATCGAGAACCCAACCTGACCTGCTCAGAGGTCGGCGGTGGGCCCCATCGAGAGAAGAACACATGCGTAGTACCAGGATCGCCAGAGCCCGACGGCTCGCGACCGCCGTCGTCAGCGCGGTCCTCGTCACCGGCTGCGGCAGCGGAGAGACCTCCACGCAAGCGGAGGCATCCTCATCCCCGGCGTCCGCGACACCCTTTGGCCAGCAGCGTGTGCGGGCGGACTTGGAGGCGGCCGCCGCGGCCGCCGGGCTTCCCGAAGGACTGACGGAGATCGGAGCCAGTGCATCACCCAGCTCAGGATCAACGCAGAAGGCACGAAAACGAGCTGCCCTCATCGCACGCCTGTCGCCCTGCACGGTCCACTGGTCACACAACCCTGCGGACACCTCCCCCCGAGAGTCCGACCCAGCGCAGATGCGACAGCACCTGGACCTGGTACTCGCGAACCTGGCGGCAACCGGCTGGGAGAAGAGCGACACCGACGACGAGGTACGACTCAGGGCAGGCGGCACAACCTTCATGACCACCTACAAGAAGCGAGGCTGGACCCTCCATGCCCGGCACTACGCCTTCCCGGCCTGGAGTCATTCCACCGCAACAGCCACCGAGGACGCCTGCTTCGCCCAGGTTACAGACGAGGAAGCAGCCCTCCTCGACGACCAGTAGGGCTCGGTCATCTTCAACGAACACCCGAGGGTAGGGCCGGGTCCGGGGAGCTTCGATCGTTCGTTGCGCCGTCGTTCGGCCGTGCTGTCGTTCGGCCGTGCTCTCGTTCGGCCGCGCCGCTGGAGAACACCGCTGAGTCGGCGCCAGAATCGGCGCGAGCTTGTCCTTCAATCGGAGCGCAGTCGGGCCCGCAGGACTGCCACGCCGTCCCCCTCAAGATCCTCGCAGGCCGCTGCACGGCCTGCCATCCCCATCACGAGCGAGAGGGTCGGCCCCCTGAGCAGATCCCCCGAGCCGGTGGTGAACGGTCCGTCTGTGGCCTCGATCCGCAAGCCCGTAATTGCCGTATTGCTCGCGACGGTGAAATCGCGGCTGGCGAAGAACCGGGCCACGGCGGTCGTCGTGGCCACCGGGGGTGTCCGCACAAGACCCAACGGCCGGCGGATGTCCTCGCTGTGGACGACAATTTCACCAAGCCAGGCAGCGGTATGCCTTGTCGGCCCGGCGGGCCCGGCAACAACCTCGCGAAATCGCCGCAAGGTCTCTTCGGGCGTAGCACCACGGTGTTGTGCGAGTCGTCGGTCGTTGTGCAGATCGGGGTCGAACCGTGCGGCCAGCATGCTCAGCAGCCAGCGCCACATCCCCGTGCTGGCACCTGCCGTCAGATGGGCTACGACTTCCTCCACGGTCCAGCGTTCGCACAGTGATGCTTTCGCCCACTGGGCCTCGCTGAGCTCGGCGAGATCCTCGGCGAGCGCCGACCGCTCGACGTGGATCGCCCTTTCCAGAGCTCTCCGAGTTTCCAGAACGTGCGGTTCAGCCATCGGGCAGCCTCCAGAGATCGGGTGTCCTCCATCAGACTCCTGGCGCCGTCCAAACTCATCGGCCGCACCGCGTAGGGGCCCCATGCGACCTTAATTTTCACTGCCGCAACGGCCACGTTGCCGTCCTGGCCGAAGCCCTCCAGCCCGGATCAGAAGCCAGCAACCCGCCCAGCAATCCGCTTCGTCCGCAAAGCCGCACGGCATCGCCGAACCCGCCACCTACGCACCTGGCCGGGCCCGGCGGACCCGAGCCCGTCCGCGGCCCGGCGAAGCCCGGCCACGGCAGCCGGCGAACCTGCAACCAGGGTGTGACGGGAGCCTGTGTCGGGCAGATCTCCCCTTGCGCAGCACACTTTGGGGGCCGATGTTGCTGTTCAACCTTCTCACTCTGACCGTCGCCCTGGTTGCCGTCGTGATCGCCGCGGCCTCGGCCCTGCGGCAGGCATCCGACACACGGCGCACGAACCTGCTGCTGTACATCCTGGAACTGGGATCCCGCGCCCGTGCGCCCGAATTCAAGGAAGCCACCGACTTCGTCATGACAGCCTTGGACGGACGCGACCCCGCCATGGGCATCTCGGGCCTTCCGCCGCCCGAACGGGAGAAAGTGCTGCTCGTCGGAGGCTTCTACCAGGACCTGGGAGTGCTCGTCGTCACCAGAACCCTGGAAGAAGACATCGCCGTCGCCATCCACTACACCGGCATCAAATCGGTTTGGCAGGCACTGGAACCGTTCATCCAGGGAGAACGCCAACTCCTCGACGGGCGCGAGGCAGGCGGCCTATGGGGATCCTTTGAACACCTGGCAGTGCTCGTGCAGACCACGCCTTACGACGCCATCCGCTCCAGGAACGACAAACGATTCCGCCGACGCCGCTTCCCCACCCCACTGCACTGAACGGCGCCCCCGGCGCAAGCCGAACTTCTGAACACGTTGCACACGCCGAGTCCAGGCGGGGAGCCGTCGCGGGTTGGGGGCCCCCGTCTCCGCGGTCCCCATGACGACGCAAGCCGTATGTGCCGACCACTCAGACGTGAGGTGACCCGTCAGGTCCCGGCCGGCCTCCATTCGCTCAGCGTGATCTTCACTTGACGGTTGTCCTCCCAAAACCAGCGAACCTCACCCCTGACCCGGGCACCCATCGGCGGCAGTTCACCATCGGGGGTCGCCGAGACCCCGGCCAGGCCGAGCGCGTCCGGAACACCCTCGATTCGGAGGAAAACACCAAAGGGCTGTCGACCGATGACTTCGCCGGTCACCTGCGTACCCACAGGAAGCGCCTCGCACGTCGCTGACCAGGCGGTCTGGGCTTTCCTCTCGATCTCGACACCGTCGTTCCAGGACAATTCACGCATTCCCGTGATCTTGCTTTCAGCGCCTCAGGGGCGTCAACTGCTGAGCCTCGATCATTCGTGACGGTCCGTCGGTTCCTTCGAGGGGCCGTTTCGGCTGTTCTGGCCGGTCGGGGTAATGCTGCTCGCAGGGACGGGAACGTGCTGCTCAGCCGGGGTTCGGGAGAGTTTCGAGCCGTGCCGGGGCGTCGGTGATCACGCCGGCCCAGGACCAGTGGCGAGCGAACCGCACAGAGCGGCGGCGGGCGGTCGTGACGATCTGGGCGGCGGCGGAGAGAAGGCGCAACCGGAGGCGGCGGGGCTCCCACCTGCGGATTTCGCCGGTCAGAACGAGCATCGGCATCCAGGCCAGCGGGTCCAGGGCGAGCTGGACGATCTCCAGCCCGATCCGGTTCTGCCCGGTGTCGTGCAGGGGCAGGTTGCGCAGGCCGGCGGTTCGCCCGGTCCGGATGCGGTTCCTCGGCCGCGCCCGTTGGCGGTGTCCTAGGTCCGGTGCCGCGGTCGGCTAACGGGGATGTTGGTGGCGAAGCAGGTCAGCCACGGTCCATCGGCGTCGGCGATCCGCAACTGGACACCGGGGTGGGGCCGTTCCTAGCAGACGATCAGCCGCATTCCCTTCGGTCAGGGGCGCCGGCTACCAGACAGGGGCCGCCTCTCTCGCCTCTGACTGCACATCGCACCCCGTCGGCCTCAGCGGCACCAGCGGCATCAGGCCAAGGGAGGAAGACAGTTTGTCTTCGGGTTCGCCGTCTCAGTCGACGGCCGGGAACAGGGGTGACGTGGGCAGCCCCTCCAGCGTGTGTCACGATCTCCCCGAACCTGTGGGGGGTGTTGCTGAATGGCGCAGGACATTGCGCTGCGGCCGGTGGTGGATCCGGCCCTCGAGGACGCGGAGCGCGCGCTGCTGGAGAAGTCCGCCGACGGACTCTTCCCAGCCACGCTGCCGCTGCCCGAGGAGCCGGGGCTGGGCGGCCGTACCAAGGCGGACATCTGGACCGCCCTGGCGGTCTCCGCGGTGTGCGCGCTCTTGCCGGTGGCGATCCTGTGGGCGCTGATCGGCGTGTTGCCCGGCCTGGCCGTCGGGCTCGCGGCGCAGGCGGGGCTGATCTGGGTCGGCGTCCAGTTCGGGTTCGAGGCGTTCATCCTGACCGTCGTGGGCGTGCACCTGATGGCCTGGCTGCTGATCGTCGTCCTCGGCTGCGGAACCGACGAGCGGCAGCGGGTGGCCCGGCTTCGCCACGGCCGCTACTACCTGGCCGAGGACTTCGGCGACGACTCCCTGCGCGAGCTGCTGGGCCACTCGCCGCTGCGCCGGATGGAGCGCGCCCAGGCCGCCGTGACGGCCGTACTCCAGTCGCAGGTCGACCGGGAGGGGCTGCTGGACGACATCGCCAACGACGTGACGCTGCCGGCCCAGCAGTACGAGATCGCCCAGCGCCTGGCCGAGCTGACCCGGCTGGCGCGGAAGGTGCGCACCGCTGCCGGGGACGCCTCCGGTGCACGGGTGGAGGAGGTGCTGCGGACGCAGCGGCAGGCGCTGCGGCTGTCGTCGAGCGCGCTGGAGGAACGGGTGGAGGCGCTGGAGCGGTACGCCGAGAACACCCGCGTGGCGGACGCGGCGTACCGCGAGTGGGAGGCCGTACGCGAGCTGGAGCAACTCGGCGAGGACATGCACGAGCTGGTGGTGAACACGGTGCGGGACGAGCTGGCCGTCGCCGAGATCGAAGGGCTCGTCGACCGGTCCCGGCTCCAGGACCTGCACCGGATGCTCAACGAGGCGCGGGAGGCGGGGCTGCTGGCCACGCGGTTCGCCAACGAGCCGGCCGACCGCCGGTCCGGCGACAGCGGCCGGGCGTGAGGGGGAGGACGACATGACGCAGACACCCCAGCCGAGACGCGAGTTCCACTCCGGCCGCGGCAAGAAGACCTTCGACCGGATCCCGGGCGGGTTCTACCTGGTCGGTATCCTGGTGATCCTCTTCGAGGTGGTCACGCTCGGCGCGGTCGGGCTGGCCACGGCCGTCGGCGACCCGAGCGACGACGGGGCGTCCCCGGACAAGGAATCCCGGCGGGTCGAGGTCACCTACATCGCGACGGGCGACCACCCCTCGGTGGACCTCACCGTCGCGGAGGCGGACAGCCACGTACCCTACGGGGTCACCATCCTGCCGTACCGCAAGACCGTCACGCTGGCGGCGGGCGCCGACTTCTATCTGGACGTCAGAAGCCGCGAGGGCCAGGAAGGGGGCACAGTCACGTGCACCGTGCTGGTCGACGGCAAGGTGGTCCAGCAGGTGCACAGCACACCGGACTCCTCGTCCGCCCTCTGCGCGGGCAGCACCGCGGACGCCCCGCAGCGGGGCATCCCCGTGCCCACTCTCACCCCCGGCGCCTCCCCGCTGCCCGAGGAGCGGCGGCTCACCGGGACCGTCAAGGTGCCGGACTACCCGGGCGAGGGCTCGCCGGTCATCGGCACCGTCACGGACTCCTCCCTGGAGTACGCGGAGCTGGGCGGCACGTGGGACCGGAGCAAGACGCTGGATCCGGTCTTCGACGGCTTCACCCGCAAGCAGGAGGGGCGCCAGCGCGCACTCGTGAAGTCCACGCAGGTCGACGAGGACATCATGGCCGCGGCCGGCGGCACCGGGGAGCTGCGGGGCGTGGCGGGCGCGGTGATGGACGAGCGGCGGCGCTACGAGTACCCCCGCGACCAGGCGATCCTGGTCGACGTCGCCTCGCAGCCGCTGAAGGTCGACGGACATGACG
Source organism: Streptomyces sp. NPDC043726 (assembly GCF_056436565.1). Taxonomy (NCBI): domain Bacteria; kingdom Bacillati; phylum Actinomycetota; class Actinomycetes; order Kitasatosporales; family Streptomycetaceae; genus Streptomyces; species Streptomyces sp. NPDC043726. Next base: position 882,437 of record NZ_JBWKCI010000002.1, on the reverse strand, counting down.
CCTGGCTGCTGGTCAGCGAGATCCACTTCCACAAACGCGGGGTGCCGTCCACGATGGACCTGAACGCGGTCCTCGTGGTCGACACCGGGCGGGTCCGCCCCTCGGTGCTGTGGGTCGTACTGCCGGAGACGAACAAGAAGCTCTGGCCGGACCTGAACACACTGGTCGCATCCGTCCAGGTCCGCTGACCTGCACCGATACGAGACGGGCCCGGGCGCGCGACGCGGGCTGGGCCCGGCCGGCAGAGCGCGACGCGGGCCGGGCACGGCATCGGGTCGACGGCGACCGTGTCGACGAGCGTGCCCGGCGCACGGGTGCGGTGCGCGACGATCGTGCAGTAGCGCGAGCGGAGCCACTGCTCCACGTCCGCCTACGTGGTGGCGGTGGCTGGCCATCCGCGGGGCAGTCCCCGCCCAATGCGACCACCAGGGCTACGTCCAACAGGATGTTGCCCGGATTCGTGCACCGCCCGAGCCTTCCGCCACGGCGTGAGCGCTGCTGATATCGCGGTGTCCAGGCCGACCTTGCGAACGGTCTCGACCAGCAGCACGTCCCCGGCCAACGAGACCACCGCCCGGGCCGCCGCCCTCGATGCGGACACGCGGGTACGACCCAAGCCCCGGACACCCCACCTCGTGAAAGCGCGAGGTTAGGCTGCGGGGATTCGCAGTACGAAGAGGCTGACGCCACCTCGTGACGACAAGCCCCTCGTGACAATGACGCCCTCGTGACAATGACGCGCTTGCCGCAACCCCGATCGCACACCCACACAGGCCTGGACGATCACTGGGGTGTTGTCAGTGGTGCGAGGGATGATCCGGGAGTGACTTCACTGCTGCAGGACGTGCGCACCAGTGCGCACTGGATGGCCTCCGCTCTCAACAGCTCGGGCTACCAGGCCGATTTCTCCCCCGCCAGCCTGCGGGACGTCGAGCGGTTCATGACGGAGCACAGCAGCGCAGGCATGGCCCGGGACACCGGCCTGTTGGCCACTGCTCTGGGAACCCGTCTGTTCGGCCTGGGCTGCTACGTCGGCGAGACCATCCGCCTCAGCCTCGGCGGCGTCTGGGATACGGACGACACAGACCCGGCCGGTGAGATCAATGTCAGCGTCCGGCTGAACAGTGGACCTGTCACCTGGCCAGTCCAACGCGTTCTCAAGCGGTTCCGGAACGGTCCCGGAGACAGCCTCGTCGTGTACGCACTATCCCTCGGCCTGGACCTGCCACCGCACACCCAGCCGCCGGCACGCGCGAGGCGCCGCAAGAGCCTGTTCCGTCGTCGCGGAGAGTAGGCCAGGCGACCCTCGCGCAGGGTCCATCGGTGGGAGTCGGCCGAACCATCTAGCACTCCACCGTTCGGGCACGTTGGCAACCCAGGCCGGTGCCTGGAAAACCGGGGTGCCTCGAGGGGTATCAGGGGTATACCGTGCGGCCCATGTCGAGTCCTGAGTCAGACGAGGTGGGGGCTTTCGGTCACGCCGTCAGCCCCCTGCACCACTGAGCTCGTAGCCCTGTCCTCGCGCCGCCTTCCGCGGCCGGGCAAGCGTGCCTTGGGGGCCGGCCGCGGTGACGAGATGACCTTTCTCGTGCTTCTCCTCACCTCGGAGCCACTCGATGCCCCTCCCTCTGTATCTGCTGGCCACGGCGGTCTTCGCCATGAGCACCTCGGAGTTCATGCTCGCCGGCCTCCTGCCTGACATTGCCTCAGGTCTCGACGTCACAGTCGGGACTGCAAGCACGCTCACCTCCGCCTTCGCGGTCGGCATGGTTGTCGGTGCTCCCCTGGTGGCCGCGCTTGCCCGCAACTGGCCCAGGCGCTTGGGCCTTCTCGGCTTCGTCGTCGCGTTCGCGGCAGCTCACGTCGTGGGCGCCATCACCACCAGTTTTCCGGTCCTGTTCGCCACCCGGGCCGTCGCCGCCCTCGCGAACGCAGGATTCCTCGCCGTCGCTCTGACGGCTGCCACCACGCTGGTCTCACCTGACAACAGGGGACGTGCACTTGCCGTGCTCGTGTCCGGCACAACGGTGGCTACGATCGCCGGTGTCCCTGGCGGGTCGGTACTTGGCACGGTGCTCGGCTGGCGGGCCACCTTCTGGGCCGTCGCCGCTCTCTGCCTGCCCGCCGCCGTCGGCATCATGAAGGCAATCCCAGCGGGACGTGTGAAGCAACAGGCGCCTGCCGGACTGGCCTTGCACGCGGAGCTCACCCAACTCACAAAACCGCCATTGCTCCTGGCGATGCTGCTCGGCGCGCTGGTCAACGCAGCCACGTTCGGCAGTTTCACCTTCCTCGCCCCCATCGTGACCGAGACCGCCGGCCTGAGCGAACTGTGGATCTCTGTCGTCCTGGTCCTTTTCGGCGCCGGTTCCTTCGTTGGGGTCACCGTCGCCGGCCGACTCTCCGACCGTCGTCCCGACCTGGTCATCTCAGTCAGCGGCCCACTGCTCCTCATCGGCTGGCTGGCCCTGGCGGTGCTGGCCAACCAGCCGCTCGCCCTGCTCGCCCTCGTGTTCGTGCAGGGCGCCCTGTCGTTCGCGATGGGCAGCACCCTGATCACACGGGTCCTCTATGAGGCCGAAGGCGCCCCCACCATGGCCGGGTCGTATGCGACAGCGGCCCTCAACGTCGGCGCCGCCACCGGTCCTCTCATCGCCGCGACCACACTCGCTACCGCGGCCGGGAACCTCGGGCCGCTGTGGGTCAGCGGACTCCTGGTTGCGATCGCACTGCTCCTCGCGTTTGTCTTCCGCACCCTGGTCGCGGCCGGCCGTCACGCCGAGGTGCCCCAGGGATGCAAACGCCCCTGAATCTCGAAGGACGCCGAAGCCTCACCGAGCATTGCCGCGACCGTCCGAACGCCCCGTAGCCGCCAAGGCCGGCGTCAGCGGCGCATGCCTGCCCACGTGAGCATGCAGGTGGGTCGGGCCCGTGGACCGGGGCAGGCCCAGCGCGGATCGCGTCGGCAGTGCCGGTGGGGCGCGTGGGGAGCAGGGCGACGTCCCTGATGCCTGCGCCGAGTTCGGTCATCTCGCGGCAGGCGGCGGGGAGCTTGGCGAGAACCTCGAAGCGCACGGCCTTGAGGTTGTCGGGCGTGGTCAGCAACATCCGGGCGAGGCCGGTGCGGGGAAATGGCGAGCGGCCCCGCCACCGATGCCGCCAAGCACGGCGGCAACCATCTGCGCCACGGCCCCGACACCGGCCACATGCCCGAGGCGATCAGATCATCATGGGCCGGTGCGCACGCCAGGCCGGCAATGTCCGTCCGGCGACCTGCCGGACGGGCGGCCGGCCCGGACGAAGTCGCGGTACTCGTCTTGTACGACACCCTCATTGACCCATCGCCCGCGCACAGCGCCCGTGCACTCCTCGGCAAGAACCAGCGCGGCCAGCGGGTCCTCAGCCTTTCCCAGGAGCCGGCCGCAGTCCTCTTCCTCGGTGTCCTGATCGAAGGGCGGGAACACGCCCAGGTCCAGGAAGTTCTCGTGTCCGACGTCTTCGACGGCATGGATATAGACGTCGTACGACGTTCCCGTCGGCCGGACCTCGGCATACCTCACCCCGGGTCGTTCAGGCGAGCCGACCGGCCCGAGAAACTGCTCAACCGGACGACCCCGCCTCAGCGCCCCCATGACAAAGGGCTCCACCAGATAACGCACCCTTGGCACCATACGACCCAGCTACGACAGCCGATCAGCTCGACGACCTACACGAGCTTCCTTGGGCCCTGCATGTGGCATGCGGACAGGGATGCGCAGCGCCCTCTGAGCGCTCGAGACGGCAGGAGCCGAAGGGCGGGGCCGAGCAGGCGGCCACCGCATCGCAGCAGAGCTTTCGTTTCGGCATCGCAGTGCGAACGGCGGTTGCGCCGGCGCGTAGGTCCGCAGAGGAGGGGTGGCTCACGATGAGAGGGCCAGGGCGTACATGTACGCGGCAGCCCAGACCACATGCCGGAAGCCGTATCGCTCGACCCGACACACCGCCCCGACCAGCGCGGTGTCCCTCCCCGTCGCCCACCTGTTCATGTGAGCGGTTGCCGGTCAGCGGGCGGCTTTAGCCGTACAGCCAACTGTCGTACGGTGCAGCGTCCACCAGGTGATACAGCCCGAACGCGGCAGCCCCGAGGACCAGCAGGAACAGCCCGGACCGAACAAACGCCGGGCCCACGAGGCTCACGGAGGCGGCCTGTCCCGTGATGGTGCGCCAGTCTCGCAAGCGCCGGATGTCCCCCGCACTGGCCCACCAGAAGCCAGCTCCGATGACCAGCAGGCCCACGCCGAACAAGCCGACAAGCCCGCTGACAACAGCGAGGAACTCTTGTCGGTCGCTGTGTCCGGCAATGCTCAAAGCGGCCACCACCAGCGGCACTACGCCCGCCAGACCATAGACCACGCCTCGCCGCGCGACCTCCCCCGGCCGCAGCCGCGGCAGCATCACACCGTCCCGGTCCAAAACCATGACCATCACCCTAGCCAGGCAGCATCCGAGCGGCCGCAACACCCCTACCCACGACCATCACGCCGACCGCCGCCAGACAGGGCAGCCCGACCAGAATCCGCGCAGGTACGCACCGCCCGGAGTGGCACGAGGCTGCGCATCAGTGCAGATGACGCCTCCCCGGCGCGGGCACGGCGGTCTCAGTGCCCAGAGCCCGCAGATTGCCGGTCGGCGGGCCAACCGGACCGTTCGGCGGAGCAGGCCACTGGTCCGGAGCGGTGCTCTGCGTCAGTGGCACGCCATGCCTCTTCGAGGAGACTGCCAGTCAAAGAATGTCGCCAGCCGTCACGAAGCAGCTGCGTGTGACGCAGTCGTCCCTCATACGTCATGCCGAGCCTGCCCAGCACCCGAGCAGAGCCCAGATTCCGCGGGTCACAGGGCCCTGGCTGCGGTGAGGCCCCAACTCGTCAAAGCCACAGGCAAGAAGCTGCGGCCCGACGCTGGATGACACTACGAACACGCCGTCCCCCATGCCCACCCCATCCCGCCCGAGACGGGCCACATACGAAAACCGGCGGTGCGGGCTGTCCGACCAGGCTTCGACCGCGCCTTCCAAGGAGTCCCGCGTCTCGTCCTGTGTGTTCGGCCCCCACGTCCGATAGCGACGAACCTCCGCCAGACACGCCCACAAGGACGACGGCCTTCGTGCGGCGGTTGACGCGGCGGGCGTCGTCTGGGAGGAACAGTCGCGGTCCATCGCGCTCAACGCTACCGACGATCCGGCCCTTCGCGCGGGCCGCAGCGGCGCAGCCGAGCGCGGACTGCTGATCCAGTCGCCTGCGTACAGTGCCGCACGAGGAGACGACCAACAGGGAATGCGCCAGCTCACAGACGAAGCCGATGCCATCGCCTCACGGACTCGGCGGCACGACCGTGCTTCGTGATCACGGCGGCGGGTTCAGCCCGGCCCCAGCTCCACCGAGTTGTCCACCGGAGACCCCCGCGCGGCCCTGGCCCGACGCGCATGCCGGGACGCATGCATCCGCTCGCTTCTTGCAGCGAGGACCAAGCACCCGGGGAACCACACTCGGCCCAGCAGTGAGGTCGCTCATCTTCGGCCTGCCGCCGTCCGCCCACATCACACCCGAACTTCGCGTACGAGTGTGCCGGCGGTGCCCGGCTTCGTGGGACTCTCCCCTCCGGCCAGGACTTCGTCGTATCACAGGACGGCCACAGCACCCCCCAACAGCCCCACCCGTCACGCATGATGCTCCTCAGCACCAATACGCACGGGGAGAACATGAAGACCAGCACAGTGCTCTGTGCAGCCCTGCTCCTGGCGGCCACCGCCACCGCATGCAGTGGCCGCGAGAGCGCCGGCAGTGAGCCGGCCAAGGCCACAACCAAGGCCGGCAGCAAGCCTGCATCATCCGCCTCAGCCAAGGCCGAACCCGGCGGCAGGCTCGCACTGGGGACAGGGCACCACTGGTCCGACACCGACCTCGACGGCAGCCATATCAGCGGTACCACCACCGCACTGAGCTACGCCCAGCCTGCCAAGGTCGACTTGCCCGACACGGCCGCCGACTTCCCCGACGGCGAGTGGGGCATCCTCGAGATCAAGCTGTGTGCCGACGACACCAGTACCAACGTCCAGACCGCACAGGGCCCGTGGAGCCTCGGCTTCCCCGACGACACGCGTCTGAATGCGCCCGGCCTCAGCGGGAACAACGTCCCCAAGCCCGAGTATCCCGTCCACGGCGTCCTCCTCACGCCGGGTGAATGCCTGCGTGGGAAGATCACGTTCAGCGTGGAGAAGGGCACGCGCCCCGACCGCATCATCTACGCCGTCGACGGCCGTGACCCCGTCAGCTGGACCGTGCCCACGACGTAAGGAACGTGACGACCTCGGCTGGCAACCCCATTGCCGGGTGACCGCGCTGAACGGGCTGAACGGGCTGTGTCACGGCCTGCATCGAGGGCGTCGTGGTCAAGGACAAACCCGCTGGGACCCGCGGCGGATCCTGCTCAGCCTCGGCCGCCGCGGTCAAGGTTCTCGATGGATGTGGAAGGCGCTGGCCACACACCGCTGGGCCGGCCGAGCGGGACCGACGACCAGACGAAACGCCGTCCGGCCAGAGCTGGGAGCACTGCCTCGGAACGAACGAGCCTGGCCGGCCCTCTGCCGGGTCACCCGTTACTGCCGCAAGACCGCAGGTGGTCGGCGACGTCGTAGACGGTCAGCCGCAGGGAGCGGATAACAACAATCCGGTCCCGTCACGGTTCACAGGGTCGTTGATCTTCTCTCCAGAGGCTCGGATGTATGCCCCGGCCACGCCATAGGCGACATAGGCGTTGCGGGCCGCCAGCGGGCGCAGCACAACCTGCTGCCAGGAGGGCGGCGGCCCGCCGGTGGGTGCCGGGTTCGCCGATCTCCAGCTGCGGTGTGTTCACCCGGTGCCGGGCCACGGCGGCCACCAGGCCTGAGTAGTCCCGAACCGCGGGTTCCTGGCCGAGCAGTTCTTCCTGCCGGTGGAGAAGCCACCGGACGTCAATGGGCAGTTACAAGGGTCAGTCCGCCCGGCCGTGGTCGTTGGCCGGGTTGAGGCGTCGTCAGGAAAGCACTGTCGAACGATTCGGCAATGCCGGGTCGGGCGATGATCTCGTGGAACACGGCCGGCCGGATTCCCTCCGTAGGCAGGCACCGCACGCTGCAGTCCCCGTCCGTGGCCGTCAGAAGGAGACCGGCAAACGCTCGGTGCCGCCAACTGGCCTACCGCAGTCGCTGCACCAGCCAGGGCGCGCGGAGTCGGCCAAGGCGCACGGCGGCACCGCACCCTGGCGGTCTGTGCCTGGCGGCTGATCAGCACACGCCGTCGCCAGCCTCGTCCCCGACCGCGTCGTCGGCCAGTACGACGGTTGCCGTGATGCGCTTGCCCACTGGCTCTCGGTGCATCTCGAAGCTACGGCAGACCGCCACGACGATCTCCAGCCCATGCTGGCCCACCCGGCCCGGGTCAGCCGCCTGGGCAACGGGCAGACAGGGCTCGCTGTCCCACACCGTCACCTCCACCGCCCCCTCACGGACCTCCAGGGTCAGCAGGCAGGGGCCCGGCGCGTACTTCCGGGCGTTGGTCACCAGCTCGCTCACCACCAACTGAGCCATGCCCTGCGCACGGTCGGAGACTGTCAGCCCATGCACGGCCTGGAGATCTGCCAGGAACGACCGGGTCAGGTCTCGAGCCTCGGCGATGTCCTCGCTGCCCTCGAACGCGGCGGAAATTGAGATCGGACGGTCTACGAAGGGCTGGGAGGTCTCATTCTGCTCAGGAATGTCCATACGTTCGCCTCACGTCCGAAGCGCCGATCTCGCGGAGCGCGCCTACCCCCCAATCCACTCCTCAGTCCTGGATGAGAGCGAGCTGGCAGCTAGCGGGCCTGAAGCCCGCCCGGTCCACGACCAGAAGGGCTCAAGCCCGCCGAACGTAAATGACAAGCAGCCCGGCGCATCGTGCTGTCACGATGCACCCCATGGGTCTTGATAACGCCGACAGCCTGGTGATACGCCGCGCGGATGCCTCGGACTGGCCCGCGCTGGCCGAGGTCGATGCCATCGCAGCATCGGGCGACGATGTGCGGCGTGCGAATATCCAGCGCTGGTGCGAACAGGACTCGGCCCTCCTGGCCGAAGACTCATCCGGCCCCGTGGGCTACGGCGTGCTGGAGTACACCTTCTTCGAGCAGGGCTTCGTCACCATGTTGATGGTCGCTCCCACCGCTCGCCGACAGGGAGTGGGCGCACGTCTTCTCAAGGCCGCTGAGGCCGCGTGCACCAGCCCGAAGCTGTTCACCTCGACCAACGTCTCCAACCACCCCATGCAACTCCTCCTGCAGCGCGTCGGCTGGAGCGCGGTCGGTCTGCTCCACGGCCTGGACGAAGGCGATCCCGAACTCTTCTACCTCTGCCCGAGCCATCTGCCCGAGCCCCCTGCCACGCGGCTATCCGCGGCTATCCGCGGCTGACGATAAGGCGCCAAGCTTGGACCTCCTCACTGAATGATCTTCGAGATGACTGGGTCGGGTCACTCCAGGTTTGCTGATCTGTGGGTGCGGGTGTCTCGGCCGAAACCGTGGGGAGTCCGACGACGAGCTGCGGGCAGTGGTCGTGTCGCCGGTGCCGAAGGTCGAGCGCCGGATCTGCCATCTCTGTCGCGTCTTCCGAGTTCGAGACCTGCCACCAGGCCCAGGGCGACGTGCGTGACGGTTGCGTGACGGCGGAGGCGCAGCACGCCCATGCCGCTGCGCGTCCGCGCCGTAGACCCCGCCGCCCGCCCCCACCTCACTCGCGCCCTGCGACCGGCACGAGGGTGGCGGCCAGGGCCAGAACCGGCCGTAAGTTCCCGGCGATTCGTACGCCGTGCCCTGCTGCGGGGCGAATGTGTCCGAACGAATGCGGTGGGTGACTCCTGTTGGCCATCCTGGTCTCCTGCTGCAGCGGGTGGGCGCAGATCCCGGAGCGGACGGCGGGGCGGTGTGCCCGCGCTCCGTCGGGGCCGAAGAAGTCTCGCTGCAGGGAAGGAACGTGCAGTTCAGGGGGAAGTGGAGCCCTGGACGGGGGTCGGGGGGAAAGAACTTGGCGAGGCAGAACAGCAGCGGCCAGCCAGAACGAGGGCAGCCTCAGGGACGCCCGCGAAATGCGCTTCCAGAGGGGGCGAAACCGCCGGAGCGGGAGGACTTCGTCAACCTGCTGCAGGCGGTCTTCTTCGATCGGATGAGACATCAGGGCCTCACCGATGACCAGATGGTGCGGGAGCTGGGATACAGCGAAACGCAATTCGGCAGGATTGCCAACGGCCACAAGCTCCCCGACTACGCGGAGCTGTTCGCGCTGCTGGACTTGGTCGAAGCGAGCCTCGGGCAGCCGCTGACCGACACCGTCCGCGAACACCTGTGGGAGCGCTACCTGCGGGCCGTTGAAGTCACCCGGCCTGAACTCGCTGCCCTCTACCGGATGAGGAAGGAGGCGGAGGACATCCGGCGCCGCCAGCGTTCCATGGCGGCCGAACAGGCATCCCGGCCGACCGAGTCTGCGGTTGACGACGACCTCGACCGGGAGCATCCCGCTGTCCAGCTCCGCGACGAAGCCGCCCGACTGCACCGGCAGGTCGCGAGCTCTGGAGTCCCGCTGCCTCCGCAGCCCATCGTCACGCCGCCGCCCGGTGCTCAGCGCCCGCCGGCTGTCGACGCCATGCTGGACAACACCGCTTGGCTGCTGGACCAGGTGGATCAGGCGCTGATCCGCCACATGGAGAGCGCCGAGCCCGTCGACGACGCTCCGGATGAGGAAACATCATTCGCCGCCCCATCCCGGACCACACCTCCTCCCCCCGCGCCTCGGTCCGCGGATCTTTGGCCCACCACCGCGTTACCGTCAGCGGACACCGTCAGGCGCGTCGGCCATGCAGCCGCCTACGCCCTTTCCATCGCCGTACTGGTGGTGTGCACCGTCCTGGTGGCCGCATTCGTTCGTGACCACCTGCCCGATGACAAGTCGGCCGCACCCTCGCAAGGCGCCGACCAGAGCGGCGGTAGCAGCGCCAACCCCGACGGCGGCTCGTCCCGCATCCCCGGCGGCGCGGGAGGGACCGGCGGTGCGGGAGGGACCGGTGACACCGAAGGCGACGCCACCAAAGGCGCCACGGGCGAGAGCGAATCCGCGAGCCGCGGCGGGGGCGAGAGCAGCACGTCGTCCACGCTGCCCGCCCCTACGCTCCTGCAGCCGGCGGACGGAGCGGTATTCACTCACTCGCCGCGGACCACGACCGTCGAATGGGCCGGTGTGAAAGGCGCATCCGACTACCGTGTCGAGGTCGAGTGCCAGCACTGCGTGACCGTTGGAGCCTGGTCCCCACAGGCCAACACCACAACGAGCGACACCAGCCACAACTTCGCCTGGCCCGGCGACAACGAAGGCCGGTGGCGAGTCACCGCCATCACGGCGGACGGCGCCAGCGGAAGCACTAGCCCTTGGCGATACTTCCGCTACGACACCAGCATGCAGGCCCCCGTGCAGGTCAGCCCCGCCGACGGCACGGTGTTCGACACCTTCCCACGGACCACCACGCTGACCTGGGAGTCCCTCAGCGGGGCGAGCCGGTACACCGTCGAGGTCGAGTTCTACGACACCGAGTGGCGTCCTTGGATCCGCGACGAGACAGCAAGTACCAACTACCAGTTCGACTTCATGGGCGCCCAAGCGGGCCGCTGGCGGGTAACCGGCATCGCCGAGGACGGAAGCTCAGGCCCCAGCAGCGGTTGGTGGCAATTCACCTACACCGTCTGAGCCATGAGGAATGTGCCCGCCCAGCGGCCGGACCACACGGAGCCTGCGGCCGCCCAGCCTCGGCCCTCATGGGTATGGGTAGTTCCCCGTAGGCCTTCATGGTCTGCAGGTCTGTGTCCTCCCAGACGACCGCGGCTGACGCCGGTGGCTGCCGGGGACTTCGCCGACTCCCGGGCCCGACTGCTGTGCGGGGCTCGTTGCTACGGTGTACGCGTCACGGTCAGCGGCATGCCCTTGCGGGGAAGGGCCCGGCTGGCTAGGCGGCCTGGGTGAGTTCGGCGCGGCCGAACAGCAGGGCGTGGCCGGAGGGGAGCTGGTGCAGGATGCGGGTGAGGAGATCGGTGCCGGCCAGGGCGGCGACGGCGCTCAGGACGGATCCGGTGTCCCAGCGGGTGGTGGCCGGGGTGGCTCCGCTGCGGGTGGCCAGGTCCTTGACGAAGGCCCATCCGGTCAGCGGCTGGGTGGCGGGGATCTGTGCGGTGAGGATTGTTGCGGCTTCGACGGGGAGGCGGGCGGCGAGTTCGACGCGTTCGTCGCCGGTCAGCTGGCGTCCGAGTCCTGCGAGGACGAGGCGGACGGCTTCCTCGGCTCTCTCCCGAGTGGGGTAGGCGCCTTCGTATCGCACCTTCTCCAGCAGCTGCTCGTACGTCATGACGGGCGTGTGCTGCCGAGGTGGACGCCGGTCGGACATCACTGCGGTGTGTGCCTTTCTGTCATTCGTTGCCGTGCCGGTGTGCGGGCAGGGGCTGTGCGGTTGGTCAGGTGGGCTGGGGGCGGCCGAAGAGGAGGTCGTAGCCCGCGGGGAGCTGGAGCAGGATCTGTCCCAGCAGGTCGTCGTCGGCGGCGTCGGCAGTGTCGGCGACGGTGCTGAGGACGGCGCTGACGTCCCAGGCCGCGGTCTGCTCGGTGGCTCCCTCGATCCAGGCTGCCGTCGCCCGCACGAACCGCTCCGGAGAAAGTGGCTCTTTGCTTTGCAGCGGGTTGAGGAGGATCAGGGCGAAGGCTTCCGGCAGGCGCGCCGCCAGCTGGGCACGTACCTCGCCGACCAGGTGTGCGCCGAGCAGGGCAAGCACCACGCGGGCCGCGCGTTCCGCTTCTTGCAGGCTGTCGTACTGACCGCGTTCCTTGACCTGATCGAGGAACGCTTCCCATCTCACGGTCACGTCGGCCGCCACCCTTCGTCGGTCCACGGAGCGCGCGGAGGACGGGTTGAGGGGGAGATCGGTCACCCGTCCTCCGCCGCGGTTCGGACGTGGTTCAGCCGGAGATCTCCTTGTGGCCGGATCCGACGCCGATGGAGATCTTGCGGGGCTTGGCGCGCTCGGCGATCGGGATCCGCAGGGTGAGCACACCGGCGTCGTAGTCGGCCTTGATGCGCTCGGTGTCGAGCGTGTCGGCGAGCACGATCTGGCGGGAGAAGACACCCAGGGGCCGCTCGGACAGTTCCATCTGCACGTCATCGGCCTTCGCCACGGGGCGGCGCTCGGCCTTGACGGTCAGCATGTTCCGTTCGACGTCGATGTCGATCGCCTCCGCGGTCACGCCGGGGAGGTCGAATGCCACCACGTACTCGTCGCCTTCACGGTAGGCGTCCATCGCCATCGTGGACGGCCGCGACCAGGTACCCGGGCCCACCAGCTGCTGCGCCAGCCGGTCGAGCTCACGGAAGGGGTCGGTGCGCATCAACATCGTGAAAACACCTCCAGCAGTCTTGGGCAGTTGCTGCCAATGCGCTTCGCTGAAACCGTTGTAACATGTCATCCAATGGATGACAAGCACGGTGTCGTCGACAGGATGACGGCCCGAGGGAGGTGCCCGTGACAGCAGCTGACCAGCCGGTCTCTTCCAGTTCCGACGCCCGCAGCCCGGCTTCGTTCCTCGCCGCGGCGGCGGCCCTTCAGGCGATAGATGACGCACTGCGGGTCGCCCAGCGTCAAGATCCCGCCGCCCCCGAGGCACTCGAGCCCGGTCCCGAGCAGGCCCTGGCCTCACTTCTGCTGCTGCGGCAGGTCCGCGAGCAGCTCGCCGGGTGGGAGAACGGCCTGATCGAAACCGCCCGGGACGCGGGAGCCAGCTGGGCCGACCTCGCCGCCCCTCTCGGCGTCGCCAGCCGGCAGGCCGCCGAACGCCGCTACCTGCGCGGCCGCCCCGGCCCCGCGGGAACCACCGGCGAACAGCGCGTCCAGGCCGTCCGCGAACGCCGCGCCGCCGACCGCAACGCCGCCGCCTTCGCCCGCCGCAACGCCGCCGACCTGCGCCGTCTCGCCGGCCAGATCAGCGCCCTCACCGACCTGCCCGCCGCCGCCCGCAGGCCGCTCAGCCAGCTCAACGCGGCCCTCGCCCACGACGACCCGGCCGCCCTCCTCCGCCCCCTGCACGCCACCCACCCCCACCTGGCAGCCGCCCACCCCGGCCTCGCCGCCCAAGTCGAAGCACTGACGAACTCGGCCACCGACACAGACACTGCCCCCGACTGACCGGCCCGCAGCTCCGTGTGCGGGCAGCGTCGGCACGACTCTCGACGACCCGACGCGGTCGCTACGGCGGGCTGTGCCGGCGGCGGCGAATCGCCCCCTCCCCGGATCCACCGTCCGCTCCATGGCCGTTCACTACTGCCCTCACCCCACGCAGAGGCCCCGCCAGGTCATACCTGACGGGGCCTCGCAATTACGCGAGCGCTGTGCTTCCCATGGCTCGGCACCTGGGCTGGAATGCAGGATCCTGGAACTGGACGAAGGGTCTATGGCTCTTCGGGAGGTAAGCGGACCTGACAACGACAACGCCGGGTACACCCGATGCTCCGGAAAATCGAGCGCATCGCAATCCGGCTCAGGAACCAGCAGAGAACTGCGTTGCAGGCAAAGAACTCACCGCCTCCCACAGAACAACGTAGCGAGCCCTTCCAACCTCGCACTGCAGATGCGAGGTGGAGAGTCCGGATGAAAACCCCTTGCGGCCACGGGTGGGGCGCGCCCTACGGTTGCTCCGCGTGACCATCGAAATGCCCTACCAGCCGCTTCCGATCGACCAGGCCGACGTGCGCTACATCCACGGACCTGATTCCGCTCTACAGCCGGGCGTGCTCGCTGGCGAGACGATCGAGCTCGAGTGGAGCGACAGCAAGGTCTACCCGGGAACCATCCGGAAGTTCTGGGTCCACGTGCCCGCGCAGTACGACCCGGCGCAACCGGCGTCCCTGATGGTGTTCCAGGACGGATGGTGGTACCTGGACCCTGCAGGGGAGGTACGCGGCGCGATCGTCCTGGACAACCTCATTCACCGCGGCGACATCCCCGTCACCATCGGCGTGTTCGTCGATCCTGGCGTCTTCCCCTATGCGGAGAACCCGAAGAACCGCAACAACGAGTACGACGCTTTCGACGACCAGTACGTGACCTTCCTCCTCACCGAGATCATCCCGCAGGTTGAGGAGCGATACAGCATCGCCCAGTCGCCCGGAAGGTGGGGCATCTGCGGCGGGAGCAGCGGCGGCAATTGCGCCTTTACCGCCGCGTGGCTGCGTCCGGACAAGTTCCGCCGCGTCATCGGATACCTGTCCAGCTTCGCGCAGATGCCGGACGGCAACCCTTACCCAGGCCTCATCTCTCGCGTCCCTCGCAAGCCGCTGCGCATCTTCATGCAAGGCGGCCACCGCGACCTGCGCTGGAATGAACCAAGGGGGAACTGGCTCGCCGAAAACCTTCGCGTGGCAGCCGCTCTCGCTGAAGCGGGCTACGACTTCCGCCTCGTCCTGGGAGACGGCGGGCACAGCCCCAACCACGGCGGCGTCCTGCTGCCGGACGCTCTCCGCTGGCTGTGGCGGCCCAACGAGGATTGATCGATACACGCACGGCCCAACCTGGCGACGGGCCGCTATGAGGCGGGCTGCGCCTGGTCACGCGAAGTCGTGAATCTCCTGGTAGACGAGTTCCCAAGCGAGATCACTCGCTAGACCGGGAGCGTCGTCGTGCTTGCCTACCCGTCCGCGATCGACCTGTCCAGCTCGCACTTGCGCTTCCTGATCAGGTGGATCAGCGAAGTCCGGCGAACAGATCGTTCTCGGGCACGGCCGCGCCGGTGGTGTCCTGGACACGTACGAAGGTCTCCATGCCCATCAACTCACTGAACCTCTCCTTGCCCATCTTGAGGAAGAAGATGTTCTCGCCCTGGCTGGCGTGCGCGGCCAGCGAATCGAACTTCTGGCCGCTGAACGCGGTGGTGTCCACCCACGTGGTGATCTCATCGTCGGGGAGGCCGATCTCGGCCAGCGCGGCGGCCTCGGCAGGATCCGGCTCCGGCATGTCCTCGCCGAACTCGCGCATGATCTCCCCGAACCGCTGCATCGCCGAACGGGGCATCGTGGTCCAGTACACCTTCGGTGTCAGCTCGGTCATCTCCAGCGCCGCCATCGTGATGCGGTGGGCCTGGATGTGATCGGGGTGGCCATAGAAGCCGTTCTCGTCGTAGGTGACGACCACGTCAGGCCGGTAGTGCCGCATGAGTTCCGCAAGTCGGGCAGCGCCTTCCGCCACGGGGGTCTGCCAGAAGGACCCGGGGGCGTCGTTGCTCGGCCAGCCCATCATCCCGGAGTCGGCATAGTCCAGCATCTCCAGATCGCTGATCTTCAGGACGTCCCGGCTCGCCTCGAGTTCTTGACGGCGCATCAGGGCGACCGCCGCCGGATCGTGCCCGGGATCGCCCGGCTTGACACCACCCGGTCCGTCACCGCAACGGCCGTCGGTACATGTCACGAGAACCGTGCGGATACCTTCCGCCGCGTACCGCGCGAGGACCCCTCCGGTTCCGGTGGCCTCGTCGTCTGGGTGGGCGTGTACTGCCATAAGCGTCAAGGGCCGGTCAGTCATGAAACAGTCCTCCTGCAAAAAATTAGCTATTGGTCCGCCTGCGTGACGGGCATACCGCTTTGGGGCCCGGAGCCTGGTGGGGCGAACGACCATCTGGTCTCCATGATCCCCGCCCATTCGGCGCCGTTCCCTCGGTCGATGCAACCGGCTGGCCTGCCCGGCTGTTCCCAACGCGCCGGCTTGGCCCGCCAGGCTGATGGGCCGGCGACTTCGGCTAAGGCTGGCTGCACGTCGTCACCGAGATCAAAAACCACCGCATCAACGACTTCCTCATGCTGAGCTGCGACGGGATGAAGTTGTGTACGGATCGTGCCGTTCTGAGGACGGGCAGGTCACGTGTTGCGGTGGGCAATTCCTTGACCGAGCCAGGGGGGTGGAGACCCTCCCGCCGGGACCATGCTTCCCCTACAGGGACGGGCGCCCCTTCAAGCAGGGGCAGCCAGCGAGCTGACTCACTGGAGGCGGATGGTGTTGCCACAGCGGCCGTGAATCTGGCCGGAGACGGCGGCTCCCCCGGAGGGGCTGGCCCGGTCGTACGGGCGTGTCGCCTCGCCCTGCCTGATGGGCTGGTCACAGGCCACACACATGCGCACGCCGGTCAGCGTCTCGAAGTGGTCGCACAATGCCACCAGGGACCGGCCGAGTCTGCGCACGTGCGCGATGGCGTCATACGGCGTCAGCCCGGGACGGGCAACCAATTTGCCGCGAGCCTCACGGACACAGGCAAGAGCAACATACCGAGGCACGTCATCATGGGGCAGCCCGGCGGCGGCCAGCTGGACCTCCGGAATGAGAAGCTCCATGTGCCCGCGCAGCATCCCGGTCAGCGTCTCCAGCACCTGCCGGTCGCCGGAGGTCACATCAGGCGGCAGAACCAGGGCGACGCTCGCCCGCATCGTGGCGACGCCAGCCGGCAACTCGCCCGTACACCACTGAGTCCCGATGCCGGTCATGAGGGGGCCTCGCAGTCCTCGTCGAGAACCCCGCCCACCATGACCAGGGTCAGCACGTCCGACACGCGACAGAGCTTGCCCGGCCGACTCATCGGCACAGCCCAGTACGAGCAGAGCGTGCGCTGATCCAGCGCCGTCAGGTCAGGGCGGGGCACACCGAGATAGGTTCCCTCCCCCAGGCACTGGGCTGCAGGCGCCCGCCAGTTCTCCGCAGTGCCCGGCGGGACCAGGGCGTAGTAGCGGCGGCCCCTGGGGTCGTGGATGACAGGCCCGCCCTGCAGGTGTTCAGCAAGCCGATCGGCCACGACACACCAATTGCCGCTGAAGAATGCCAGCTGGGCCACGGCTGCTGGAATGCGAACCGCCTCGAAGAATGATCCGAGAGGCAGCAGCGCCACACCGTGCTGCTGCCACTCCATGCGGATCCGGTCATGGCTCGACGCTGAGGACATGGCCGACAGCCAGCGGGCGGCATCCGGCATCTCGATGCTCACAGGCATACGGGCATCCACGGCAGCACCTTCCCTATACGCTCAGTTGTGAAGCGACTACCAGGACAGTAGAAAGAGGCAACTGCCTCCTGAAGTGACTGGCAGTACAGGTAGCGCGGCGCTGCGCGGGAATGGGTGGTTAGGATGCCGTCGAGTTCGGCAGGATCCCTGACTGAGGGTCGGGGTTCGCCGTCACGGCCTCGCATCGGGGTTGTGTCCGGCTACGTGTTCCGGGTCATTCGTGAGCAACTCGGCCACACGCAGGAGTCCATCGCCGAGGTGCTCAAGGTCTCTTCAGACACCATCGCGGGATGGGAGTCGGGGCGGCGGCCGATGACGGCTGTCCCCGTCGGCCAAATGCTCGTGCACCGTCATCGGCTGATGCAACTCGGCACGGCCCCCGCGCTGTTGCAGGCGCTGGAGCGGGCCATGCAGGCAGACGTTCTTCTGGCCAGCGCCTTGGACAAGGAGGCGCCGACGCAGGACAGTCCGCTGGGGGCCTGGGTCATGCAGCGTGACCTGGTGGAGGTCCTGACCTGGCCCCTCAACAGCGTGCCGCCCCAGCCCGTTCGCGACCTGCCGGCCATCCCGCGGCCGCGGCGCGGCCCCGTCCCATCGGCTCCCGAGCTGCGCACTGATGACAGGCGCCGCTTCTTCCAGCAAATGCGGAACACCGCCGAACGGGCCCGCGGCGAGAAGCAGTTCCTGTTACGCCGGCAGGCGCTGTACCTCTCAGGCTACGACGACCAGCAGGACACGGCCCAGTGGCTGGCTCACCAGCAGGCCACCGAGCGGCCCAGCAGCTGGCTGATCGACTGGCTCAACGCACGCTCCGTGGCAGCTGTCGCCGCACGCCAGGGCGACCGCGACCGGATGAGCCACTTCATCGACACTGCCCTGGTTGACGACGACGCGGGCGAGGCCGCCAATCTGAACTACTGGGCGTACTGGGTCGGCGAGCACCCTCACCTCGAACTCTCAGACGACTTCATCGCCTCCCACACCCCCAGGCCATGGCCGGGAGACAAGCTGCTCTCCCATTTAGCCCAGGGTCTCGCACCCCAGCACGGCTACGTGGACCTCAACATCCACTCCCTCTGGTCCCTGCTCGCCATCCGCCCCAACCTGCTCCACTCCGGCGCAGCGCACCGCGCCCTGCACGACCGGCTGCCGGTGATGTTGGATAGCCACGAGCTGTCCGCTCGCGCCCTCCGTGAGCTGGACGGCATCAGGTACGCGATCCGCCTTGCCCAGGCGTGAGAGGAGACCGACCGTGGCCGATGAACTGGCCCAGGTGGCACGGTTCTTGTACGAAGTGGGAACGCTCAAGCAGTCCAAGCGCACCGGATGGTGGATGGCTGGCGTGCGCGATCCCGAGAGCGTGGCCGAGCACTCCTGGCGAACCTCGCTCATCGCCTCGGTCATCGCCAAGCTCGAGGGCGCCGACCCCGCACGCGCCGCGTTCCTCGCCGTCTGGCACGACTCGCAGGAAACACGCACCGGCGACCTCAACCACCTCGCGAAGAAGTACGCCAGCGAACCCGACCCTCAGGCCGTCACCGCCGACCAGACGGCCGGCATGCCGGACCTCCTCGCCTCAACCATCCGCGACCTGGTCTCGGAATACGAGGCCCGGGAAACCGCCGAGGCCATCTGCGCACGCGACGCGGACAAACTGGAATGCATGCTCCAAGGCATCGAATACCGCGCCCAGGGATACGAATTGGCGCAACGGTGGATCGACAACAGCCGCAGCCGACTCACCACAAAAACAGCCAACGAACTCGCCGACCAACTGCTGGCGACGGATCCCCTCGACTGGCTGCGCAACACCCTCGGCGAGATCCATTGACCTCGGGCCCAACAACGCCCCCTGCACGGCCGGCGCACGCGATGCGGGGGGCATGGTCATGCAGGTCTTCACGAGGTCCGTGCGCGTGTGGACCGTCAACGCAATCGACTGCGTCTCAAAGGCGCCTGGCTGGAGATGGGCCGTAGTAGTGGTGCCTCGGCAGCTGGCGGTCTGGGTGAACGTTCCAGACTGCGGGTACGCGAGATTCATCAGGGCATTCGCTTCGATCGGGTCGAGTTCTGGGCGGAGGCGTCTGCGGCACCCGGCTGTCCTGGCCCCGCTGCAGGCCTTCGGCTCTCCCGACCAGTTGGCCCAGGACGGCATCGAGCACACCGGGCAGGACATGCTGCAGGCAGCACCGCGGATGCGCGGTGGCCGCATCCTGGCCGATCAGATCACCACCGCTCGCGAAGGTCGCTATGCCCTGAGTCGCGATCAGGACCGGGCCCCATCCTGGCCGGGTCGGCGATGCCACACTGGGCACCGCGTCCGGTTCGCCAGGCGGTGTCAGGAGCTCCAGGGGCGGTCGCTCTCGTGCTGGCGGCTCCTCCTCGGTCTGTGCGAGCGCCTGATGGCGCTCCCGGTGTCGTCGGGGCTTCATGGCCACGATCTCGACGCTGGTGGCGCGAACCTCCCCCAGCTCGGTGGTCTGCACTTCGACAGTGGAGTCGTCGTAGGCGACGGCGGCGACCCGCGGCGTGCCGTGCTGTGGAGGCGTCCCCGGTGCTGGCGCGCGGCCCTGAAACAGCACCCTGGCGAACATCACCGCAGGGCACCCCGTCGGAGCAACTGCGCACGATGGGGGCATGGTGCTGCCCGGCCGCCCGAACCCTGCGGAGCAGAGTGTGTTCTCGCCACGGAGTCGCTACCGGTTTGAGCGCCTGCCAGGCTGACCGGATCTTGCTCAGCCTGCGTAAGGTCCCCGCACCAGGCTGTCGCCCGAGTGGTCGGGTTTGCCGTTGTAGGGCTGGAGGGAGACGTCGACCTCGGAGTATTCGGTCAGGTCGACGTTGTCGGGTACGGGCAGTGTCGCGTGGCCGTCGGGGCCGAGGACGCCCATGGAGATGAGCTTGGTGTGGGTGCTGTCCATCAGCCAGACCTCGAAGTAGCCGGCCGTCTGGGGCAGTCCTTTCACCGTGATCTCCAGTTGGCGGTGTCCGTCGCTGTCGCTGAGGCTGGCGTAGCCGGCCGAGTTGGCCTGAAGCGACGTAAGTCGGTTGCCGTCCTCGGCGGACGGGGCGGTGCTCGTGCTGTTGTGCGTGATCCACCAGGTGATGCCGGAGCCGGCCGCAGCGCCGAGCAGGGCGGTGCACGCGGCGAGGCCCACGGTGAAGCGTGCGAGCCGGCGCCGCTTGCCCAGCGGGCTTCCACCTGTCGGCGGCCTGGCGTCGCCGCCGGGCGCAGGGGCTTCCGCACCGACGTCCCGCGAGCGCCGATCGGACGCTGCCGCATCCGCCGCGTCGGTCGCCTCACGATCCGTCACGGACAGGTGCAGTTCATCCGCGACAGCGTCCCACACCTCGGGGGGCGCTGGGAGCAGGTCGCTGTCCGTGGGTGAGGGAGCCGTCATGGCAGCGGCTACGCGGCGCAGTGTCTGCAGTTCCTGACGGCACCGGCTGCAGGTGAGCAGGTGGTCGGAGACCGAGGGGGACGGTTCCTCTCCCAGCGCGACCAGCGTGAGCGTCGCGTCATCCGTGTGTTCCACCGTCCACCTCCAACCGGTTCTTCATGCGCATCAGTCCGCGCCGTGTGTGGCTCTTGACCGTGCCCAGCGGCAGCCCGGTGCGTTCGGCGATCTGGGCCTGCGTGAGGTCCTCGTAGAACGCCATTTTCAGCACGGTCTGCTGCTGTTCGGGCAGCCTGTCCAGCTCGTCCGTGAGCAGTACGAAGTCCAGCACTCCGTCTGAGGGTGCCGACTGATGTTGTGCCTGCCCCGCCGTCGAGGCGGCGCTGACCGCATCGACGTCCCGAAGGTGCCGTGAACGCCGGGTGAGGGCGTCGGCGACCTTCTTGTACGCAATGCCCATGATCCACGTCTTGAGAGAGCCGCGCTGTGCGTCGTATCCCGTGCGTCCGCGCCAGGCGCCGACGAACACCTGTTGCGTGACGTCCTTGGCCTCCTCAGCATCTCCCAGTTTCCTTGCCGCCAGGGTGAAGACCAAGGCGCCCCATCGCCGGTACGCCTCGGTCAGGCATGACTCGTCGCCTGTGAGGAAGCCATGCCCCAGTTGCTCGTCGGAGGCGGAGGCCACGGTCGCCACACTAGCCGCCAGGACCTCGGATCCGCCCCAGGTGGATGTCACCGCGGCCTCGCAACCGCTGTGACGACAAGGTTGTTCTGATATCCGCCCTGGTCGGACACGTACGGTCCGGCGCAAGTGATGAGTGTCAGGACCGCGGGGCCGTCGCGGCGGAAGGCACCGGAGGACTGCAGGGCGTCCTTGGCGACCGTCCGGCGGGCGGTGATCTGGTACGTCATGCGTGCGCCGTCCGCTCGCCGCACGAGAACCTGGTCTCCGCGGCGCACCTCGTTCAGCGCGACCAGGACGCCCAGGCCCTGGCCGTCGGAGTCCACATGCCCCACCACGACCGTCGACCCCTGCGGTGCCCCCGGCGCGGGAGAGAACCGGTACCAGCCGACCCGCTGGGGATCCTCGGGGATCTCGACCTGTCCGTCGGAGGCGACCCCGACGGGATCGACCGGCGCACTGATGCCCAGCCTGGGCAGGGACAGCCGGGACGGCCGGGTGGCAGCGGCATCGCTGCCTGACGTGGCGCTGCCCGACGTATCACTGTCTGATGCGTCCCTGCCTGTTCCGCCCGTGGCCGTCCGCTCGGTCGGTGGGGCCTCGGTCCGCGCCGGCGTCGTAGCAGCCGCGGCGGGCACACGGCCGAAGTCGCTGCCGGCCGCATCGCTGTCCGGCCAGGAAGCCACGGCGAGCCCGGCCGCGACAGCACACCCGATCAGCGCCAGACACAGTCCGACGACCAAGCCGCGCCGCGACAGCGGTCTACCCATTCCAAACCCCTCACCGGTTCTCGGCAGCCCGGGTGCCGCATCCGACGGCACCCGGACTCTTGCGTCGTCGCGTCAGCGCGCGGAGGACCGCAACTTGAGCAGAAGCCCGCCCGCCATGAGTGCGCAGAAGGCGCCCAGTGAGAGCGCGCCCAGCGGCACGCTGCCGTTGTGGGCGGCTGCCTGCCCGCTCTCACCAGCGGGAACACCGCCCGGTGCGGAGTGCAGATCGGTCAGCGTCTGCGTCGCCAGCGCCAGGTTCTTGTCCTCGGCGCTGCCCCACGCGTAGACGATGGTGTTCGTGCCCTCGGCCAGGTTCAGATCGGCCGGGCCGATCGCGACGGTGTCGGTTCCGGCCAGGACCACGTCGGCGGAGACCGTGCCGGCCGCCACCTCACCCTTGGCTTCCTTGGGGTTCTCCAGATCCTTGAAGACGGGAGTCTTGTCGGCGCGCACGTCGACCGCGGGAGCGGCGGCCACGTGGCGCACGGTGAGACGGGCCTTGCCCGCAGGCACCTGGGACGTGTCATTGACGAAGGCGTCCAGGGCGGGATCGCCCTCGGCCGTCAGGTGAGCGACCAGGGTGGCGTTGGCGCCGGCGGGCACGTCCACGGTCTTCTCGATGGCGGGCGTTCCGTCCGGGCCCTCACCGTCCTTGAAGATCTTGATGTCGTAGGAGCCGGCGTCGAGCTTCATCGGGTCGGTCAGGGTGCCGGGCTTGAAGTCGGCGATGAGTTCGTCGCTTCCCGCGTAGACGTCGACCGTCAGGCCCGGCACCGCATGCAGCACCGACACGGTGGCCTGATCATCTTCCGCGGCCTGCGGCTGCGCGAGAGCCGGAGCGCCGGCGGTGACAGACAGGACAACAGCGACTGCGGCGGTCACAGCCGCACCCGCGACACGAGTGGTCATGGCGGATACCCCTTCCGTTGTTCGAGCGCATCTCGAACCTCGTGGAAAGGCATTCCGTCGGCGACGCGAGGGCGGTTTCAGAAACGGCCGACAATTTTTGATCGGCCTGTGCGGCCAAGGACAGCGGCGTCACCGGCGCCACCTGCGTCACCGGCCCGCGGCACCTGACCCCGGCGGGGTCGGCTGGATGCTCAGGCCACGGACACGGCACCACCGTTGCCCCGTAGGCAGCTCGCGCATCCAGGGATCGAGGTGGTCGCGTTGCCGGGCCTCGGGGCCGGTGCAGCCGCAGCCGGCCGGGCAGTGAGTGTTGCCGTATGAACCACAGCCCGTGCGGCGAGCGACGGCAGCGCGCTCGCCCCACAGGTGGCACCAGCGGGCCGCAGCGCGAGGCAGCCGGTCCCTGCGGCAGCGCGGCCAGGGGAAAATGAAGCGCCGAGCATCAGGCCCGGTCTGTGCCTTCCTTCCGGACCCGCTCGGCGACATCGCGCAGCTTGATGTTGTGGTGCTGGGAGATGCGGCGCAGCACGTTGAAGGCGTCTTCTTCGCTCAGCTGGTGTCGTTCCCTGAGGATGCCCATGGCCTCGCCGATGGCGTGCCGGGTCTCCATGCCGTGCTCGAGCTGGTCGATGGTGCGGGCGCTGGACAAGGCGACGGCAGCGTGCGAGGCCAGCAGCCAGCCCGCTGTTTCGATGTCCTTGCTGAAGGCTCCGGGCTGGTCGGCGTACAGGTTGAGGGCTCCGAAGTCCTCGTCGTCGGTGTACAGCAGTACGCCGGTCATGCTGCCAATGCCCAGCTTGCGGGCCTCGGCCGCGAAATGCTCCCACGTGGGCTGGGGCTGGCGAAGGTCCGCGATCCGGTACACGCGCTCGCCGTCCTTGCGGCTGGCCAGGTCGAAGCAGGGGCCCTCGCCCAGCTCGCCCTGCAGACGGTCGGACTCCCGGACCATGTCCCCGCAGGCGGCCAGGGTCACGGCCCGGCCCTTGCGGACCGAGAGAATCCCGGCGGCAGTGCAGCCGTCGACCAGCGTCACCGCTGACGTCACGATCTGGTCCAGCGTTGCCTGTACCGAGTCCTGGGCCAGCAGATCCCGTGCGAGCAGAGCCATCTGCTCGGCGAAGTTCCGCCACTCCACCGCCACCACCACCTTGATCGCCGGTGCGGACACACTACGTCAGCCTCTCCGCTTCGCGGCGAGGCACTGTACCGAAGAGCACCGAGAAGAGCAGAACCGAGACTTTCGTGCCCGGGCCGTCCGCTCCGACCGTCCGCCGACAGCCGGTCACACCAGCCCGATACGGCGGGCCACGTCCTCGGTGTGCTGCATGTGCTGGTGTGCCTCGTCGCCGAGGGAGGTGATGAGACCGGCGACGACGGTCTCGATGACCGCGACCGTCGGCACCAGGCTGTCGTAGGGAGATGGGGTGGTGACCTGGCTGGGCAGGACGACCTCGGCGTGCCCACTGGTGGGTGACAGCCAGGTGTCGGTGAAGACGACGACCTTGCCGCCGCGTTCCTGGACGAGCTGGGCGAGGGCCATCTTGTCGCTCTCGTAGCGGCGGTAGTCGAAGACGACGAGCACGTCTTTGCGCCCGAGGCGGGCGAGGGCCGCGGCGCGTTCCACGTCGCGTTCGGACAGGACGTGGACGTCTTCGCGCAGCTGCATCAGGTGCAGGCCGAGGTACTGCGCGAGCAGGTGGGTGAACCGGCCTCCGACCAGGGTGATCCGGCGTTTTCGGTCGGAGAGCAGGGCCACGGCCCGCTCCAGGTCGTGCGGCGGGGTCTCGGCCAGGGTCTGGGCGACGGCGGTGCTGAACAGCTTGGCGCTGCGGGCCATGAGGCCCGCGGCGGAGTCGTCGCCCGAGGTGTCCTCGGTTCCCTCGTACAGGGTCAGGGGCGAGGCGTTGCGCTGGTCGAGCTCGGCGCGCAACGCGGCCTGGAACTCGGGGAATCCGCTGAAGCCGAGGCGGGCGACGAAGCGCAGCACGGTCGGGGCGCTGACAGCGGCTCGTTCGGCGATGGTGGCGACGGTCTCGAAACCCGCGGCGGGGTAGGCGGCCAGCAGCACCCTCGCGACCTTCCGCTCGGCGGGGCTGAGGGTACCCAGCTTGAGACGGATGTCGTCGGCGAGTGTGCCGGTGGCCATGAGCGGTCCTTTCGGATCTTGCGGTGCGCCGGTGCCGAGCCTAACGCCCGTGCGGGCGGGCGGACCGGTCAGCGCGGTGCGATGTCGATGCGCATGCCGATGAGGGTCCGCGCCGTGGTGCCGTCGCTGGTCCAGGCCGTGAGGCCGGGCCGCTTGGCGAAGGTGACGGTGAACTGGGGCGCGCTCTCGTAGGTGGTGGCTGTGGCGGTGTGCTGGTTCCTGGTCGCCGCGAGTGCCCGGGCCGTGCTCAGGAAGGAGTACGGGACACCCGTGGGGTTGTCGACCGAGTAGAAGACGTCGTCGTTGGCGGGCACGGGGGACGTCGTACGGGGGATCAGCGGGCGCTTGTCCGGGGCCGGGCGTACGGCCCAGCGGCGGGCGTCGTAGCGGTCGCCGTCGGTGAGGTGGGTGTAGCGGGCGCGGGTGAGGCTCCAGCCGTCCCGTGCGGTGCGGGTGCGGGCGTTTCGCAGGTCGAGGATGCCCACGCCGTTGTCGCCGAGGACGGTCATGGTCTCGTCGCGCGTCCCGGCGTGGTCGACGACCAGGGCGCTGTTCTCCTGCAGGGCGTAGACGCGGTCGTGTCCGGTGTCGGCGGCCAGGCGCAGTGCGCGGCCCTCCCGCCCGTAGGCGCCGGTGTGGGTGTCGACGAGTCCGGAGCGCAGGAAGCCGAAGCCGCCGTCGGGGAGGTAGCCGAGGCGGGTGGCGTCGTCGAAGTAGCCGGGGGCGCTGCCGTCTCGCAGTCCCTGGTAGGACTCGCCGCCGGTGACCATGTCGGGGCCGGCGGCGATCTGCGCGCCCGCGGAGGTACCGGCGACGACCGCGCCGCCGGCGAGCTTGGCGCGGATGGCTGCGAGCACCTTGGAGTCGGTGTGCCGGTCGCCGTTGAGGAGGGTGGTGACGTAGCGGTACTGGTCGCCGCCGCCGAAGAAGAACCCGGTCATGGAGTTGATCTGGTCGACGACGGCGTCGGAGTCGGCGTTGGCGATGTGGTCCAGGTCGACGGGGATCCACTGTGCGTCGGCCGCGCCGTGCTTCTCGAACAGGCCGGCGTAATAGGCGCCGTTGCAGGCCGAGTTGCTGCACCGCTGTGGGTCGTCGGCGTTCGGGTCCTGGCTTTCGGGGACCGAGGCGGCGGTGAGGACGCCGATGCGGGCGCTGCTTCCTCCGGCGCGCTCGATGATCTCCCCGTACACCGTGGTGTTGTCGGCCGCGAGGGCGCCGCCGATCAGGACGAGGGAGCCTGCTTCGGGGGCCCTGTCGGCGCCGGCGGTCGCCTGGGCCGCGGGCGCGGCGGTGAGGGTGAGCACGAGGGCGGTGGCCCCGGCGAGGATGTGGCGTCGGCCGGGCAGGGAACGGTGGCGCATGAGTGCCTCCTTGTACGGTGATCAAAAGGTCGGTGGAGAACCGGGACCCCGGCCGGGTCGCCGCGCGGCCGGGGTCCCGGCGGTCAGGCGTCCCTGTCGCGGCTGCCGCCACTGTCGCTGTCGGCGCCGCGGTCGCCGAGCGACACGATCAGCGCGGCCAGCAGGGCGATGCGCTCGGGAACGCTGGCGGTGTCCAGCCACTCCTGCGGGCTGTGGTCGGCGCCGCCGACCGGGCCGAGGCCGTCCAGGACGGGCACGCCCGCGCCGGCGATCAGGTTGGCGTCGCCGACGCCTCCGGTGGCCGTGGCGCCGAGGGGAAAGCCGAGGGCGGCCGCCGCCTCCCGCGCGGCGGCGAGCATGCGGTGCGAGGCCGCGGTCGCCTCCATCGGAGGGCAGTCGTCGAGTTGTTCGACGGTGACGGTGGTGCCGGGGACGGCCGGGCATGCGGCGGCATCGTCGATCGCCTGCCGGACCCTGCTCAGGCCCGCGGCGCTCACCGCGCGTACCTCCAGGCGGAGTTCCGCCTCGGGGCAGACGATGTTGGGGCGGTGGCCCGCCCTGACGACACCGACGTTGACGGTGACGTCGTCCCAGCGCCCGTTGAGAGCCTGCAGCGCGACGACGAGGTGTGCCGCAGCAAGTGCCGCGTTGGCGCCCCGTTCGGGCTCGATGCCGGCGTGGGCGGCGCGGCCGGTGACGGTGAGCCGGAAGTCGGCGACGCCCTTGCGGGCGAGCACCAGGTCTCCGTTCTCCCGCGCGCACTCCAGGCCGAGGGCGTAGTGCATGCCGCGGGCGACGTCCTCGGTGATCCGCCGGCTGGCCGGAGCGCCGATCTCCTCGTCGGGGGTGGCGAGGAACACCAACTCCGCGTACTCCGCCACGCCTTGATCCTGGAGGAGTTCCAACGCGGTCAGACCGGCGAGCAGGCCGCCCTTGTCATCGCTGACGCCGGGCCCGTGTGCGTGGGTGCCGTCGAGGGTGAAGGGCCGCTCGGCGGCGGTGCCGTCCTCGAACACGGTGTCCATGTGGGCGGCCAGCAGGATCCTGCGCCCGCCGTCGGCCTCGGTGAGACGGCCCGCCTTGCGCGCGACCAGTACGTCGCCCGTGCGGAGGGTGTCGGCGCCGGGGCCGTCGGCCGCGGACGGCCTGATCCGCTCGACGGCGAACCCCAGCGTCACCAGGCGCGTCCGCACCCAGTCGGCGACGGCGTTGACACCGTCGGCGCTGTAGGACCCGGAGTCGATGGCCACGAGTTCGGCGAGGTCGTGCAGGTAACGCGGGAGACGACCGCGGGCCGGACCGAGCAGGTCGGCGGGGTGGGGCCGCTGCCGCGAGGGGGCGCTCACAGCACCTTCGACAGGAAGGCGCGGGTGCGCTCCTGCTCCGGGTCGACGAGGACCCGGCGCGGGTCGCCGGCTTCCACGATCACGCCTTCGTCCATGAAGACGGCCGTGTCACCGACCTCACGGGCGAAGCCGATCTCGTGGGTGACGACGACCATCGTCATCCCTTCGTCGGCCAGTTGCCGCATCACGTCCAGGACGTCGCCGACGAGTTCCGGGTCGAGGGCCGAGGTCGGCTCGTCGAACAGCATCAGCTTGGGCTTCATGGCGAGGGCCCGGGCGATGGCGACGCGCTGCTGCTGCCCGCCGGAGAGCTGCGCGGGGTAGTGTCCGGCACGGTCGGCGAGACCGACGCGCTCCAGCAGGTGGCCCGCTTCCTCGCGGGCCTGCGCCCGCGGCACCCCGGCGACCCGCACGGGGGCCTCGATGACGTTCTCCACGGCGGTCATGTGCGGGAAGAGGTTGAAGCGCTGGAACACCATGCCGATGTCCCGGCGGCGCTCGGCGACCTCGCGCTCCCTCAGTTCGTGCAGCCTGCCGCCGTGCTGGCGGTAGCCGACGAGTTCGCCGTCCACGGTGAGCCGGCCGCCGTCGACCTTCTCGAGGTGGTTGATGCAGCGCAGGAAGGTGGACTTGCCCGAGCCGGACGGCCCCAGGAGGCAGCACACGCTGCCGCGCCGCACGGTGAGGTCGATCCCCTGGAGGACCTCCAGCTTGCCGTAGTGCTTGCGCACGCCTTCCGCGTGCACCATCGGCACGCTCTCGTCGTACGCGGTCGGCACGCTCTCGTCGTGCACGATCGGGGCGCTCACCGGCCCGCCTCCTTGTTCTTCATACGGGTGGGCCGGGCGGCCGTGCCGAGCAGACGCCGCAGGGGCGACACGTGCTGGGCGCGGGCGGTGCCGCGGCCGTAGCGTCGCTCCAGCCAGGACTGCGGGATGCCGAGCAGGGTGACCAGGGCGAGGTACCACAGGCTCGCCACCACCAGCATGGGGATGACCTGGTAGTTCTGGGCGTACACGTCCTGGATGTTGGACATCAGGTCGTGCGCGGAGATGACCGAGACCAGGGCGGTCATCTTCAGCATGTTGATGGTCTCGTTGCCCATCGGGGGGATGATGACGCGCATCGCCTGGGGCAGCACGACGCGGCGCATGGTCAGGGCCGGTCGCATGCCGAGCGAGTGCGCGGCCTCGGTCTGTCCGGGGTCGACGGACTGGATGCCCGCGCGCACGATCTCGGAGGCGTACGCGGCCTCGTTGAGCCCGAGGGCGAGCAGGGCCGCGACGGCCGGGGTGAGCAGCGAGTTGGTCTCGGCCTGGAAGAAGGTGATGTCGGTGAACGGGACGCCGATCTTGACGTACTTGTACAGGGCGGCCGCGTAGCCCCAGAAGATGATCTGCACGAGCAGCGGGGTGCCGCGGAAGATCCACACGAAGAACGTGGCGAGGCCGTACAGGACGGGGCTCGGGGACAGCCGCATCACCGCGATCAGCGTGCCCAGGGCGAGTCCCAGGACCATGGCGGCGGCGGTCAGCCACAGGGTGGTGAACAGACCGTCGAAGATCAGGTCGGCGAAGAGGTAGTCGCCGACGATGTCCCAGCGCAGGTTCTTGTTCTTGGCCAGTGAGCCGACGAGGCCGATGAGTGCGGCCACGGCGGCGACCGCGGCCACCCAGCGGCCGTAGTTGCGCACCGGTACGACGACGAGGGTCTCCGCCGCCCGCCCGGGGGCGGGGGCGGCGGTGTCCCGGGATGTCTTCAGCTCGACCATGTTCAGTCGACCGCCGCGTTCTTGGTGGCTTCCTGCACCGCGATGGAGGCGACGCCGTACTTCTCGAAGATCTTGGTCACGGTGCCGTCGTCGATCAGGGCCTGCAGAGCCTGCTGGATCGCGTCGGTCAGCTCGGGCAGCTTCTTGGTGACGGCGATGCCGTTGGGCGAAGCTTTGTAGCCGCCCGGTGCGGCCGGGTCCTCGACGAGGTCGAACGTCTTGCCGTCGTCGGCCGTCTTGGCGGTCCAGCCGGCGGCCGGCTTGGTCAGCAGCTGGGCGACGACCTTGCCGGAGCGCAGGGCGAGCTGGGCGTCGGAGTCCTTGGGGAAGGTCTGGATGTCGATCTGGCCGCCGCCGGCCTTCTTGCACTGCGCCTGGTGCTCCTTGAGCAGGTCGAGCTGGTTGGTGGCGGCCTGCACGGCGACCTTCTTGCCGCACAGGTCGTCGAGGGTGGCGATCTTCTCGGGGTTGCCCTCGGCGACGAGGATGCCCGAGCCGGACTGCGAGTAGTCGACGAAGTCGACGACCTGCTGCCGCTCCTTGTTGTCGGTGATGGCCGACATCGCCGCGTGGAACTTGCCGGCCTGGATGGCCGGGACGATCCCGTCGAACTTCTGCGGGGTGAAGGCGAACTGCACGCCGAGTTTGGCGCCCAGGGCCTGGCCGAGGTCGTAGTCGAGGCCGGTCAGCTCGCTCTCGCCCTCCTTGACGTACATCTCGAAGGGCGGGTACGGAACGTCCGTGGCGACCTTCACGGTGCCCGCGTCCTTGATCTCCGCGGGCAGCGCGTCGTGCAGCGCGGAGTCCTTCTCGACCTTCACGCCGGCGACGGTGACGCTGCCGCTCGCGGCCGGTGCGGTGTCGTCGTCGCCGGAGCAGGCGGTGAGCGCGGTCAGGGCGGTGGTCACGGCGATGGCGGCCGCCAGGCGGCGGACCGTGCGAGCGTTCATGGCGGATCGGGCCTCTCGGAATCCTTCGTCGGCGGAGGTGCCGTCGACTGCACTGCGGAAGTTACAGAATGCTTCAATCGTTGGCTAGATGTATCGCGTATTACGTTGCCGTAACGCGCCGTGCGCACACCCCGTCTCCCGCGCATGTCATGCCTTTACCTGCATCTTCGTCGGATCTTCCGTCGCCCGCCCAGGAAGTCGGGCGGTACATCTTCCCCTCGATGCAGCCGAGTTGTACCGTCCGCTAGCACATTGCTCCCCTCTCATCTCCCCCGCCTGGAGGACCCATGCCCGCACGCCCGCCACGCCGCTCGGCCACCGCCGCCGCCGTCGCGCTCCTCTGCCTCGCCGGCACGCTCGCCTCCGCCGCCCCGGCCCAGGCGGCGGCCGACCGGATCCGGCTCGGCAGCGCGTCCGACGTCCACCGCGCCGGCTGGAACGGCCCGGCGTTCACCATGAACGGCGACGGCTCGGTCGTCGCCGCCTCCATGACCCGCGCCATCGACACGATCCGCGGCGGCACCGGCTCCCTCGACGTCGTCGTCCTCGCCGGATCCGCACCGTCCTCGGGCAGCAGGACACCGGAGTGCGACGACGTCATGAAGCTCGCAGGGGTCAACTCCTGTACCACCTGGACGCTCACCCGCGCCGCCGACGGCAACAACACCCGCGCCAACACCGACATCCGCAACGCCGAGTTCGTGTACTTCGCGGGCGGCGACCAGTGCCGGTACGCGCGCTGGAAGGGCACCGCACTGGAGGGCTCGGTGGAGTCCGTGGTGGCCAAGGGCGGCGGGGCGGGCGGCGGCAGCGCGGGCCACCACGTCAGCAGCCCCGTCGTGTACGACGCCTGCGGCGGCAGCGCCACCAGCGCCGACGCCCTTACGGACCCGTACGACCGCACTCTCACCTTCACCACCGGCATGTTCGAGTGGCCGCACTACGCGGGCGTCGTCAACGACTCCCACTTCCGCGAACGCGACCGCATGGGCCGCACCATGGCGTTCGTGGCCCGTGCCATCAAGGACGGCCTCGCTCCGGGCGGCCGGGCCTGGGGAGTCGGCGTCGACGAAGGAGGCTCGCTCTTCCTCGACAAGAACGGCCTCGCCACCCAGTACGGGACGAACGCCTATGTCGTCCACGGTGACCACCAGCCCGAGCGGGCCGTCGCCGGACGGCCGCTGACCTACACCGACTACAAGATCTGGCGACTGTCCCCCGGGGCGACCTTCGACTTCGCCGACCGTCCCGTGTGCGGCTACTACCGCCGCAGCGTCAGCGACGGAGTCGCCGACGCCGACCTGTACAACGGCACACCGGAGAGCTGCACGACGGGTGGTTCCTGACGGTGGCGACCCGTACCGCCGCCGGCAGGGCGGCGAACGGCGGTACGGGTCGCGTCACCAGCACGGCGGGACACGGGGGAGGCCCGCCGGCGGCCAGCGTGGCACGCCCTCCGGACGGCGCCCAGAGCGACTCGGTGTCAATGTTCTGACGTTTCGTCAGAGACAACACCACACCGCATCATCGGCATCCTGCCCACGCGACCGACGCGAGGAGACACACGGTGGAAGACAGACCCTTCGCCACAGCCGCGGACCGCGGCGCCGTACTGCCGCCCCGGGAGGCGTGGCGACGGCAGATGCGGGACGACGTACTGGACGCGGCGCGCGCGATGGCGGCGGAGAAGGGCTGGGACGCCGTCAGCCTGTCCCAGGTGGCGGCCCGCGCCGAGGTGTCACGGCCCAGCGTCTACAAGGAGTTCGGAAGCCGCGGCGGCCTGAGCCAGGCGCTGGCGCACCGGGAGGCCGAGCGCTTCCTCGCCGGCGTGGACGACGCGCTCGGACAGCCCGCACCGACCGCTGCGGACGCACTCGCCGCCGCGATCCTGTACGCGCTGCGGGAGGCCCGGGAGAACGTACTCGTCGCCTCGGTGATCAAGGCGGCCCGCCACGGCACGGACTCCCTGCTGCCCTACCTGACCGCCCGCTCTGAACCGGTGGTCACCCAAGCACGCCTCCTGGTCCGCTCGTGGTGCCAGACGCACTACCCTCAGTTCGACTCTGTTCGGACGGATCAGGCCGCCGACGTCATCGTGCGCCTCACGCTGTCGCACATCGTGCTGCCGCCGTCCGACCAGTCGCTGCCCGAGGCGGCCGAGCTCATCACCGCGGCGGCCACGGGTGTCCTGACGCGGCCGACACGGCCTGATGGTCCGTCAGAACATTGACAAGACGTCCCCGATTGTCAGCGTCCGGGGCCGGTGTCACGCTCTGCCGGGTCACAGCCGAACGGCCGCAAGGAGCGCAGCCCGATGACAGCACCCTCGACGACGCCCCCCGCCTCCCCCGCCGGCACACCCTGGCGTGACCGCAAGCGCTACGCGTGGCTGCTCGGTCTGGCGGTGCCCACCCTGCCGTTCCAGGCGGCGATGCTGGTCGCGGCCAGTGGCTGGCAGGTGCTGTGGTGGTGGGGGCCGTTCTTCGCCTTCGTCATCGTGCCGCTGCTCGACCTGCTGATCGGGCCGGACCAGGACAACCCACCGGACGAGGCGATCGTGATGCTGGAGGAGGACCGGTACTACCGCTGGTGCACCTACCTCTACCTGCCGCTGCAGTACGCCGGTCTGCTCTACGCATGCCTGCTGTGGTCGGGCGGCATGCGCGTGCCCGACGCGCTGGGCCTGGCCGCCACGGTGGGCGTCGTCGCCGGTGTCGCCATCAACACCGCCCACGAACTCGGGCACAAGCGGGAGACGGTGGAACGCCGGCTCGCCCGCCTCGCGCTCGCTCAGTCCGGCTACGGCCACTTCTACGTGGAGCACAATCACGGCCACCACATCCGTGTCGCGACACCCGAGGACCCGGCAAGCTCGCGGCTCGGTGAGAGCCTGTGGGCGTTCCTGCCCCGCACCGTCGCGGGCAGCGTACGGTCGGCCTGGCGCCTGGAGACCCGCCGTCTGAGCCGCCGCGGGCACCGCACCTGGTCACACCGCAACGACGTACTGACCGCGTGGGGACTGACCGTGCTGCTGTTCGCGACCCTCGCCGCCGTGTTCGGTCCCATCGTCCTGCCCTACCTGCTCGTCCAGGCGGCGGGCGGCGTCCTGCTGCTGGAGACGGTCAACTACCTCGAACACTACGGCCTGCTGCGCGAGCGGCGCCCGGACGGCCGCTACGAGCGGGTGGCACCCCGCCACAGCTGGAACAGCAACAACACCACCAGCAACCTCTTCCTGTACCAGCTCCAGCGCCACTCCGACCACCACGCCAATCCGCTGCGCCGCTACCAGACGCTGCGCCACTTCGACGAAGCACCCCAACTCCCCTCCGGCTACGCCTCCATGATCGTCCTGGCCTGGGCGGCCCCGTTGTGGCGCCGGGTGATGGACCCCAAGGTGCTGGCGCACTACGACGGCGACGCGCGGCGCGCGAATGTGCACCGCCGCCGGGCGAGCGCGGGAATCCGGCGGAACGGGCTGCCTGGGTGACCCATCGTGGCGGCGGGGCCCGGTAGGGCGGTTATGACGTCCGGTTCAGCTCCGGCCGCGCATCGGCATCAGACGGAGGCGCGGGCGACGAACTCCGCCGTGACGCGCACCGTCTTGTGGTCCGTACGGCCGTTGAGGCGCTCGGTGAGGAGTCGGGCGGCCGCCCGGCCGACGTCAGTGGCGGGGTAGCGGATCGTGGTCAGCTGAGGGCGCACCAGGGAGGCGAAGGAGGCGTCGTCGTGGCCGATCAGGGCCACATCGCCCGGGATGCTGATGCCCAGTTCGTGCGCCTTGTCCATCGCGCCGACGGCGATGACGTCGTTGCCGCAGAAGACCGCGTCGGGCCGGTACTGGCGGTTCATCAGTTCGCCGAACCCCGCCGCCCCGGCCTCGCGGGTGTGCTCACCGCGCACCACCAGTCCGTGCGGAAGGGACATGCCGAACTGCAGGGCCAGGGACCGGAGGTGCTCCAGGCGGGGGTCACCGCCGGTGGCGTCGCGCGGGCCGGCGATCATGGCGATGCGGCGCCGTTGGGCCGAGGCGACCTGTTCCAGTGCGCGACGGGTGGCCGCCCGCGCATCGGGCGTCACCAGGTCGATCGGGCCGAAGGAGACGTCGGCGCTGACGACGACGGGGATACCGGCGTCGGCGAGGGGCTGGAAGTCCTTCGGTTTGAGGCGGAAGGGGGTGATGATGACCCCGGCGAACCGCTGCTGCACGGCCTCCGCCAGGAGGGCTTGCTCCTCGTCCCGGCGCGCGCGGGTGTTGCAGACCACGACGTGCAGCCCCAGTCCGCGCAGTTCCTCTTGGAGCGTGGCGGCGAGTTGCGCGAAGAAGGGGTTGGCGATGTCGGGCACGATCAGTGCCACGAGGCTGGACCGGCCGGTGCGCAGGCTGCGGGCCGTGGCGTTGACGGTGAAGTCCAGTTCGGCAATGGCCGCTTCCACCGCGGCCCGGGTCTCGGGGGCCACCGGTCGCTTGCCGGAGAGCACATAGGAGACAGTGGCGGACGACACCCCGGCCGCACGCGCGACATCGGCCATGGTGACCCGCTCTCGCACAGCTCACACTCCCTTCTGCGGATCACCCTACTTCACCTCCCACCGCGCGAAGAGAGCGCTCTCTGCGGCGGAGCGGTGGCCTGCCGCCGGTGGACCGACCTCCTCAGCTCCCGTGGGGGCCTTTCACGCGGCGCAGGCGGACCAGCGCGCTCGCGCAGTCGCCCGGCGGCAGTTCGGGCAGAGGCAGGCCGTGGCTCATCAGTGTGGCCCCCGACCATTCGTCTCCGGTGTCCTCGTCGCGGTACCGGGCTCCTTGGTCCAGTCCGCGCAGCCGCAACGGTGGCTGCGGCGATCCGAAGGAGGTACTGGGCCGCCAGATCAGCACGACGACGCGGTGGCCGTCTTCGCCGAGGTGCTGCACGGCCGTCAGCGGTCCCTGTCCGGGGGCCAGGAGGCGGAACTGCTCGCCGTGCTGAACGACGGGCCGGATGTCCTTGTAGATCCGGATCAGGTGCCTGGCTTCGGTCAGTTCGGCGTCGCTCCAGCGCGTCAGGTCCCCTCCGATACCGAGGACGCCTGCCATGGCGCTGTGGAAGCGGAACCGCAACGGGACCACTCGGCCGGTGAGCGGGTTGGGGCTGTCGGTCACCCAGGCGGACATGACACCGGCAGGGTAGAGCTGGTTGAAGCCGTGCTGGATGGTCAGGCGGTCCACCGCGTCCGTGTTGTCGGAGGTCCACACCTGGTCCGTGTGGGCGAGGATGCCCGGGTCGACCCGGCCGCCGCCGCCCGCACAGGCCTCGATCCGCAGGCGCGGGAACCGCGCCCGCAGCCGGTCCAGCACCCAGTACAGGCCCCGGGCATGCCGCACGTGGACACGCCGGGCGTCCGGCCCGGCGCCGGGCGTACCCGCTTCGGTGAAGGACCTGTTGAAATCCCACTTCAGGAAGTCGACGGCGTTCTCGGCCACGACCTTTCCCAGCCATGCCAGGGCCCACTCGGTCACTTCCGGGCGGGAAAAGTCCAGGACGAGCTGGTTGCGCAGCTCGGTGGCGGCGCGGTCGGGCTGGTGAAGGACCCAGTCGGGGTGCCGGCGGTACAGGTCGCTGTCGGCGTTGACCATCTCGGGCTCCACCCACAGGCCGAAGGCCATGCCGAGACGGTGTACTTCGTCGGCGAGCGGCCGCAGGCCGCGCGGGAAGCGCCCGGGGTGCGGCGTCCAGTCCCCCAGGCCGGCGGTGTCGTCGTCGCGGCCGCGGAACCAGCCGTCGTCGAGCACGAACAGTTCGGCGCCCAGGTCGGCGGCACGGCGGGCGAGAGCGATCTGGTTGTCCTCGCTGACCTCGAACGAGGTGGCCTCCCAGGAGTTGTAGAGCACCGGTCGAAGCTGCTCGGGGTGGGGCAGGACATGGGAGCGCAGGTGGCGGTGGAAGGACCTGCTGGCCGCACCGAAGCCGTGCGCGGTGTACAGCGCGAGGCTGGGCGCTGTGCGGTGGCTGCCGCCCGGCGCGAGACGCAGTTCGATGCCCTCGTGGCCCTCCCCCGCCATCACGCCCGTCCGGCCGGCAGCGGTGCGCTGGGCGGTGATGCGCCAGCTGCCGCTGGCGGCGAGTGCGACGACCCAGGCCTCCCCGTGCTCTTCACCCGCCTCCCCCGCGTCCAGCGCCACCCACGGGCTGGCGTGGTGGCCGGTGTGGCCGCGCCGGCTGCCCAGCACCGTCTCGCCGACCGGCAGCCGTGAGCGTTGCAGGTGCCCTTCCGCGGCCCAGCCACCGTGCACGGAACCGGCGCGCCAGTCCGTCCGCTGCGGCAGCGGCCAGTGGGCGGAGGAATACCGCAGCAGCAGGATGTCTTCCCCGTCGTCGCCGCCCGTGTGCTGGAACTCCGTCCAGCGCTGCACGACGTCGCCGCCCGCGGGCACCCGGTAGTGCAGGTGCCAGGCAAGGGGCCGGGTCCGGTCCCGCAGGTGAATGACCACATGGTCGGCCGACGGTACGACCACGTCCTCCACCACCGCCTCGAGGGAGCTGGAGCCGTCGGCGAAGCGGACCTCCAGCGCGGGCACGCCGAAGCGGGCACCGCCCTCGACCGGGTACTCCTCGGCTCCGTCCCAGCGTCCGGCGAAGCTGTTGTCGTGCTCTGACCAGGTGGGCAGCGCAACAGCGTCGGCGAGGGGCAGCGGAGCGCCCCAGTGGACGTTGTGCACCGTGCCCGCGTCACGGTCTACCTTCAGGACGTAGGCGCTGGCTACGGTGCGCAGCAGGACGGTGCCGGACGCCTCGTCGATCTGCACCGTGGGGTGCGCGGTGGCCTGCTCGGTCGTCACGGGGTGCTCCTTGCGGGTGTTGTCTTGGGTGTGGCGGCAGGTCAGGCAGTAGGCAGCGCAAGGTTCTCGCGGACCACCACCACTCCCCCGGGCGGCACCACCGCTTGGCCGTCCGCGATCTCGGCGCCGGCGAGACCCGTGCCGGTGACGGGGACATGGGCCGTCTGCTGGGTGTGGTTGATCAGGAAGAGGTACGCGTGGTCCGCTCCGGTCCGGCGTACGGCCTCCACTCCGGCCGGGGCAGTCGCGGTGGGGACCGCGCCGGCTTCGGCGCACAGCGCCCGCAGTAGCTCGCGCAGGGCCGGCACGGGCAGACGGGCGGCCGTGTACCAGGCCGTGCCGCTGCCGATCGCGTGGCGGGTGACGGCTGGGCCGCCGCGCGCCGGGCCGCCCTCGGCGGTGTCCGCGAAGCTCAGCACCGTGGCGCAGCCGCGGGGTTCGACCCGCTCGGCCCACTCCCGGACCTCGGTGGCGTCCTCCAGCAAGGCCACGTCGTTCGGGCGCAGCGGCAGGTACTCGTCCACAACGAGGCCGAGCACCTCGCGCAGCGCGCCGGGGTGACCGCCCAGGCGCACCCGGTCGTACTCGTCCACGACACCGCTGAAGCAGCCGACGGCCAGGTGGCCGCCCTGGTGCACGTACCAGGTGAGGTTGTCGGCATCGTTGTCGGTCAGCAGGTAGAGGCTGGGTGCGAGGACCGCACGGTAGCCGCTGAGATCGGCGCCGGGCGGAAGGAAATCGCAGGTGATGTTCAGCGTCCACAGGGCCTCGTACCAGTCGCGCACCGCGTCCAGGTAGCGCATCCGGTCCGACGGGCGGGCCTGCAGTTCCAGAGCCCACCAGGAGTGCCAGTCGAACACCATGGCCACCTCCCCACGCACGCGGCTGCCGGTCACTTCCGCCAGTGCTCCGAGTTCGGCTCCCAGTGCTGTGACCTCCCTCCATACCCGGCCCTCGGTGCCGGCGTGCGGGAGCATCGCGGAGTGCCACTTCTCGGCGCCTGCGCGGGACTGCCGCCACTGGAAGAACATCAGTCCCTCAGCGCCCCGCGCGAGGTGGGCCAGGCTGTTGCGGCGCATCTCGCCGGGCTGCTTGGCCACGTTGACGCCCTGCCAGTTGACGGCGGAGGTCGAGTGTTCCATCAGCAGCCAGGGACGGCCCCCGGCCATGCCGCGCGCGAGGTCGGCGTTGAGCGCCAGATCGACATGGGCGTCGGGGTCGGCCGCGGGAAGGTAGTGGTCGACCGAGACCAGGTCGCACGCGGCGGCGAAGGCGTATCCGTCGACCTTCTTCTCCAGCGTGCCCATCACGTTGGTGGTGACCGGCACATGCGGGGCGATCCGGCGCAGGATGGCCGACTCGGCGATGTGCCGGGTCAGCAGCGCGTCCGAGGAGAAGCGGCGGTAGTCGAGTTCCTGCCCCGGGTTACGGAAGGCGGTGGTGTCCCGGGGCGGGTCGATCTCGCTCCAGTCACCGTAGCGCTGGCTCCAGAAGTCGGTGCCCCAGGCGTCGTTGAGCGCGTCGAGGGTCTTGTAGCGCTCCTGCAGCCAGCCGCGGAAGGCGTCGGCGCTGGTGTCGCAGTAGCACAGGGCGTTGTGGTTGCCCCACTCATTGTGAACATGCCACAGGCGGAGGGCGGGGTGGTCGCCGTAGCGGGCGGCGAGCTCCGTGACCAGGGCGTCCGCCGCCTGCGCGTAGGCGGGACTGCTGGGGCAGAAGACTTGTCTGCTGCCGTGGGCCAGCGGGGTACCGGAGACGGTGACCGGCCGCGCTTCGGGGTGTCGGCGGGTGAACCACGGTGGTGGTGCGGCCGTGGGCGTGGCGAGGTCGACGGCGATGCCGCCGGCGTGCAGGAGGTCGAGCACCTCGTCGTGCAGGCTCCAGTCGTAGGTGTCGGGCCGCGGCTGGATCCGGGACCAGGAGAAGACGCCGACGGTGACGAGGTTGACGCCCGCTTCGCGCATCAGGCGGACGTCCTCGCGCCAGACCTCGCGCGGCCACTGCTCGGGGTTGTAGTCGCCGCCGTAGGCAATTCCTCCCAGGGCGCGGGTCACGTCGGAGAGGGGGTGGTTCACGATTTCACGGCTCCAGCGGCAAGTCCGGCGCGCCAGTAGCGCTGTAGGAGGAGGAACGTCAGGACGATGGGCACGACCGAGATCAGGGCGCCGATGATGGTGAGGGTCTGCAGTTCGGGCAGGCGGCTGGTCTGCGACTGCCAGGTGAACAGGCCGAGGGTGACGGGGTAGAGACGCTCGTCCTGCAGCATGATCAGAGGCAGCAGGAAGTTGTTCCAGATGACGACGAACTGGAACAGGAAGATGGTCACCAGGGCGGGTGCCATCAGCCGCACCGCGATGGTGCGGAAGATGCGGAACTCGCTCGCGCCGTCCATGCGCGCGGCTTCCATGACCTCGTCGGGTACGGAGGCGGCGGCGAAGATGCGGGAGAGGTAGACGCCGAACGGGCTGACGATGCTGGGCAGGAAGACGGACCAGAAGGTGTTGGTGGCGTCGAGTTCGGCGAACATCAAAAACAGCGGCAGGGCGAGTGCGGTGGCCGGGACGAGGACGCCGCCGAGGACGACGGAGAAGACCGCCTCGCGTCCGCGGAAGGTGTACTTGGCGAGGGCGTATCCAGCTGCCGCGGCCAGCAGGGTGGCCACCGCTGCTCCGGCTCCCGCGTAGAGCAGGCTGTTGAACAGCCAGCGGGCGTAGACGCCGTCCTGCTGGGCGAAGAGCGCGCTGAGGTTGTCGCCGAAGTGCCACTCGGCGGGCAGGAAGCCGGGGGTGGTGACGAGGTCGCCCTGGCTCTTGGTCGACGACACCAGCAGCCAGTAGACGGGCAGCAGCATGTAGCAGGCGACGCCGGCCATGAAGGTCACGGCGACGGCGGTGGACACACCGGTGCGCTGCCGCCGGCGGGCGGGGGCGGGGGTGGGGGTGGGGTGGGCCCCTTCGGTACGGGTGAGCAGGCTCATCCCTGCCTCCTGGAGGTGAAGCGCAGGAACGCGAACGACAGGACGAACGTGACGAGCGCGAGGACGACCGACAGGGCCGCGGCCTCGCTGTAGCTGTCGCCGGAGGCGAGCGAGTACGCGGCGATGTTCGGGGTGTACGTGCTCGTGACGCTGGTGGATATGCCCCGGAAGACCTGCGGCTCGGTGAAGAGCTGGAAGGTTCCGATGATGGAGAAGACACCGGTGAGGATCAGAGCCGGGCGGATGATCGGAATCTTGATGCGCAGGGCGATGGTCCAGCCGCTCGCCCCGTCCACCCGGGCCGCCTCACCGATGTCCGCGGGCACGGCCTGCAGGGCGGCGTAGATGATGAGCATGTTGTAGCCGGTGTACGTCCAGGTGACGACGTTGGCGATGGACCACAGGATCGCGTCCGGGCCGAGCAGGTCGACCTGCATGCCGGCCGGCTCCAGCAGGTCCACCACCGGCGACAGACGCGGGTCGTACAGGAACGCCCACATCAGTGCGGCCACGACGCCGGGGATGCCGTACGGCACGAAATAGACGAGCCGGAAGAACTTCTTGGCGCGTGCGACCGCGGAGTCGAGCAGCAGCGCGAGGACCAGGGACAGCAGCAGCATCACGGGGATCTGCACGAGGGCGAAGCCGAGGACGCGCAGCAGGCTCTCGGTGAAGTAGTCCTCCTCAAGGACCCGGCCGTACTGCTCGAATCCGCCGAAGACGGTCTGCGTCCTGCCGAACGTGCCCCCCGTGCGTTCGGTCTTGTGCAGGCTCTGCCAGAAGGCGTAGCCGACCGGGACGAGGGTGAACAGCACGAACGGGATGAGGAAGGGGGCGAGGAAGGCGTAGGGCGCGAGGGTCCGGCGCGCTCGCCGACGGGCCGGTGCGGGTGCGGTGGTGGTTGTCACGGGCAGCCTTAGGAGGTGCTGTCCCCGCCGTCCGCGGACGGCGGGGAGGGCAGGAAGGGACCGACTACTCAGCCACGTCGAGCGACTGCTTGCGCAGCGACTCGACGCTCTGGGCTCCCGTGTCCTGGAGCACGTCACCGAGGGTCGTCTTGCCGGCGACGGTGTTCGCCGTCCCGTCGCTGAGGAAGCGGTAGGTGTCCGTCATCGTGGGCCCCCAGGT
The DNA here is from genome assembly GCF_056436565.1 of Streptomyces sp. NPDC043726. Taxonomy (NCBI): domain Bacteria; kingdom Bacillati; phylum Actinomycetota; class Actinomycetes; order Kitasatosporales; family Streptomycetaceae; genus Streptomyces; species Streptomyces sp. NPDC043726. The sequence continues at coordinate 841,069 of NZ_JBWKCI010000002.1, read as the reverse complement.
GAAATCGGTGTCCACCTGGGCGGAGGCCTCGGCGAAGACGTCGAAGATCTGCTGCTTGCCGTAGAAGTCGACCGGCTGCTGCAGCGCGGGCAGTTCCAGACCCGCCTTGGCCGCCGGGTAGAGGCCGCCCTCACGGTTGAGGATCTCGAGCGCCTCAGGGTCGGTGTTCAGCCACAGGGCGAACTTGGCGGCCTCGGCCGGGTACTTGGTGCCCGCCATCACCGTGGTGGTGGAACCGCCCCAGTTGCCCGCTTGCCCGTCGCCTTCCTCCCACTGGGGCATCGGTGCCACGGCCCACTTGCCGTCGGTGGACTTGGCGTTGTCGCGGATGGTGCTGTAGCCCCAGGCGGCGCTGACCCAGGTGACCACCTCGCCGGTGTTCCAGGCCTTGTACAGCGCCGGTGAGAAGCCCTGAAGATCCGTGGCGACCAGCTTGTCGTCGATCAGCTTCTGCCAGTAGTCGGCGACCTGACGGCTCTCGGGCCGGTCGACGGTGACCTTCCAGGTGTCCCCGTCCCGCTCGAACATGGTGGCCTGGTTCTGCCACAGCAGACCGGTGAACCAGTTCGGGTCCGTCTGGGAGAAGTGGGTGATGAACTTGCCCTCCTGCTTCAGCTTGCGGGCCTGCTCCGCGTACTCGTCCCAGGTGGTGGGGGCCTTCATGCCCAGCTTGTCGTAGATGTCCTTGCGGTAGAACAGGGCCATCGGGCCCGTGTCCTGGGGCACCGCCCACACGCCGTCCTTGCCGTCGGCGCCGAACTCCACCTGCGACCAGGTCCAGTCGACGAACTTCTCCCCCGCTTCCTCGACGCCGGGGCAGGAGGAGATGTCGGTGAGGCCTTCCTTGAGGCGGAAACTCGCCAGGGAGTCGTACTCGACCTGGCCGAGGTCGGGGGCCTTTCCGGCCTTGAGGGCGTTGGACATGTTCTGGTACGTACCGGCGTTGCCCGAGGGCGTCGTCTTCAGCTTGACCTGGACGTCGGGGTTTTCCTTGTTCCAGACGTCGACGGCCTCCTGCATGCCCGGGACCCAGGACCAGTAGTCCAACGTGACCTTGCCCGACGCGGCCTCGCACGAGGTGCCGTCCGCGCCGCCCGCCTCGTCGCCACCGCCCGAGCCGCAGGCGGTCACCGCGGTGAGGGCCAGGACCATTCCGCCCAGCACGCAGCGTCTGGCCAGTGAAACGCGATCACGTATCGCCATGGGTAGCTCCTTGTCCCGAGTGCGCTCCGTCCGCTCCGACGAAGCGGTGGGCAAACGAGATAACAAGAGTCCACAAAAGTCAACAGCGCAAGGAACATTCGTCGCACTCAACATGCCTTCGTGATCGCTTCGAAACCTTACGTATCGTAGCCATCCCCGCATTGACCTGCTGTTTTACGGATCACAGTGACCGGAGTCCCCAAACTCCTCGTCACGCGGAATCGATTACGCTACGGTGGGCGAGCGCGCCGGGCGAAAGCGTCGGCGCCGATCCGAGGGCGCAACTCCCCCAACAGGGCAGGGCTTTCAGCACGGCAACGCCCTCGCGGGGCTGCGCGCCAATCCCCCCTCGGACACGTCCTTCGCCTCCGCCTGGACCTACTTGGCGGAGGCGAAGGATCAGGCGCGGCATCCCGTGGCTGGGTCCATCCCTACGAGGGAACCGGACGCACCCCTCCCACCGTCGTTCAGGCCCGGGTGTAGCCGCCGTCGGCGAAGAGTTCGGCGCCGGTGACGAACGAGGAGGCGTCCGAAGCCAGGAAGAGGGCGGCCTCCGCGATTTCCTCGGCGTCGGCCAGCCGCCCCAGCGGCACGACGGCCTCGGCGAACTGGTCGACGTCCGGCCCGGCGGCGCCCAGCAGGCCGGGAGTCCGGGTGGGTCCCGGGCTGAGCACGTTGACCCGGAACCGGCGCTCCCGCGACTGCCGGGCCCAGTTGTGCACCAGGTTGCTCACCGCTGCCTTCGAGGCGCTGTAGACCTCCAGGTGCTCATTGGGCCGCACGCTGTTGCTCGAGCCGACGACCAGGACGGAGGCGTTCTCCGCCAGCAGCGGAAGCGCCTTCTGAACGGTGAACAGGGGGCCTTTCACGTTGACGGCGAGCGTCAGGTCCCGTTCGCCTCGGTGTGAGCGCCGAGCGCGGCGTCCGCGACGATGCCGGCGTTGGCCACCAGTACATCGATGCGTCCGGCCTCCTCGCGCACTCGTGCGTAGAGCGTGTCCAGGTCGGCCAGGACCGAGACATCGGAACGTACGCCGGTGACCGCAGGGCCCAGCTCCTTGACCGCCGCTTCAAGACGGTCGATGTCCCGGCCGGTCACGAAGACCCGTGCGCCTTCCCTCACGAAGCGGTGGGCGATGGCCAGCCCGATCCCGCTGGTCCCTCCGGTGATCACGGCCACCTTCTCCTGCAACACGCCTGGCATGGTGAACCCTCTCAGTTCTGGAATGAATCGTCCACAACGTAGGCAGTAATGGACGATCGAGTCAAGAATGGTTAGGCTGACACCATGCCGAGACCACGTGCCTTCAACGAACACCAAGTCCTGGAGCGGGCCCGGGAACAGTTCTGGGCGGCCGGCTACTCGGGGACGCGGATGGACGACATCGCTCGGGTGACCGGCTTGGGCAAGGGCAGCCTGTACGGCGCATTCGGCGACAAGGGCAAGCTGTTCCACCGCGTGTTCGGCGACTGGTGCACCGCAGTCGTCGAGGTGGCCGAAGAGCAGCTGGCAGGCGGCCCGGACGCAGAGGCCCTGGACCGGTTGTCGCGGTACGTGCACCTGATGGCGGAGAACACCGCCTCCGACACCGAGCGGCGCGGGTGCCTGCTGGCCAAGGGCGCGGCGGAACTGGCCCAGCACGATCCCGCGGTCGCCGAACGGTCCGCCGAGACCATGAAGGCACTGCTGACCCTGCTGCGCACGGAGATCAGCGCCGCCCAGCGCCACGGCGACATCGACAGCGCCGCGGATCCGGAGCGGCTGGCGGCGCTGCTGCTGACGGTGGTCCGCGGTATCGAGGCGGTGGGCAAGGCCGGTCTGGCCCCGGAGACAGTGCGGAATGTCGCGGACACCGCGATGGCGATGCTCCCCGTACCCGAAGGGCACAGGCGTCCTGCAACCGGGCGCAGACCGGCCGGCGAGAGATAACATCCGCCAGTCGTCCCGTGCCAGGGTGGTCACGGGTGATCAGTTACCCGGCGGCCGGGGTGACCGGCGTGCCGCGCCGGCCCGCGTTCTGACGATCGGGACGTGCTGTGCCACAGAGATGTCAGCCCGCGCCCGCTGCAGGGGCGAAGGGGCCGTCCAGGGCAGCCCATTGCAGGAGCAGGATGGTCTTGCCGTCGGTGATGCGTCCGTCGCGGACCATGGCGAGGGCGTCGGCGAAGGCCAGTTCGAGGACTTCGATGTCCTCGCCGTCCTCCTCCAGCCCGCCACCGTTTCCGGTGCGGTCGGCCGGAGTGTAGGGGGCGGCGTAGAAGTGCAGGCGCTCGGTGACTGAGCCGGGGCTCATGTACGCGTCGAGGACGTGGGTGAGCGGGCCGAGGGTGACACCGAGTTCCTCGGCGCTCTCACGCCGGACGGCGGCGAGCGGGTCGTCGCCGTCGAGCAGCCCGGCTGCGGCCTCGACGAGCATGCCGTCCGGATGGTCGTTCACATAGGCCGGGTAGCGGAACTGACGGGTGAGCAGCACACGTCCGCGCTCGGCATCGAAGGGCAGGACGACCGCGCCGTTGCCGCGGTCGTAGGTCTCGCGCTGCTGGGTGACCCAGCGCCCGTCGCTGCGTCGGTAGTCGAAGGTGGTGCGGCGCAGGACATGCCAGCCCTGAGAGGTGAGCTCCACGTCGCGGACGACGACGTCGGGATTGCGGTCCAGGTCGCGTCCGGCGTGGTCGAGGCCGGTGCGGCCGCGGTGGTCGGGGGTGTCGATGCCGGGGCGGGCGTTCACGCGGTCTCCTGCGGGACGCGGCGCGGGATCTCGTCCACGGAGTAGTAGACGGGCAGGCCGCGGCGGCGAGCGGTGGCGACGTCCTGATCGGCTCCGGCGGATTCGCCGGGGAGCCGGAGTACCGCGTCGCAGTGGGCGAGCAGGCGCTCAGCGGTCGGGTAGAGGACCTGGTCGGCGAGCGGATCGGTGGGGCCCGCGCCGGCCGAGCGCAGCACCGGCAGTGCGACCCACTCCCCGATCACTGGGAGGTGACCGGTGGCAAAGACCGGCCACGCTGCCGATTCGAGGCGGGCGAGGTTGGCGGCCATGGCCTGCGGGTCGCCGTCGGTGCCGGAGCGGTAGGGCCCGGCGATGAGGATGAGCATCGGCTTGTCGGTCATGGCACGCTACGATACATGCAGAAACGTGCAAGAACGGGAGAGAACACGGATGCTGGCTGCCGAACGGCGCGACCACCTGCTGGGCCTGCTGACTCGCGAGGGCAAGATCGTCGCCAAGGACGTCGCCGCCGAACTGGGCATCTCCGAGGACAGCGTGCGCCGCGACCTGCGCGACCTCGCTGCCGAGGGACTGTGCCAACGGGTCTACGGCGGCGCGCTGCCGGTGTCGCCGGCCGTCGCGGACTACACCGCCCGCCAGGCCGTCACCCCCGACGGCAAGCGGAAGGTCGCCCAAGCGGCCGCCGCGTTGGTACGGCCCGACAGCGCCCTCATCCTGGACGGCGGCACCACGGCCCTCGCCGTCGCGCACGCGCTCCCCACGGACCTGGCCTGCACCGTGATCACCCACAGTCCGACGGTCGCGGTCGCACTGCTGGACCGGCCGCACATCGAGGTCTTCCTGCTCGGCGGCCGCATCTTCAAGCACTCGGCGGTCGCCTGCGGCGCGGCCGCGGTCGAGGCGGCGCAGAACATCTCCGCCGACCTGTGCCTGCTCGGCGTCACCGGCGTTCACCCGGAAGCGGGGCTGACCACCGGCGACGCCGAGGAGGCCGCGATGAAGCGCGCTCTGGCGGCTCGGGCGGCGGAGACCTACATCCTCGCCTCGTCCGAGAAGATCGGCACCGCCTCACGGTTCCGCGTCCTGCCCTGGGAGGACATCAGCGGACTGATCACCGACGCCGAACCCCGCCACGCAGTCCTCGAGCAGCTCACGGCGGGCGGCGTGGAGGTTCTGACCGCAGGCTGAACAGGCAATCGCCAGAAGCATCAAGGCGCCGGCCCACCACCGCGGTTCAGACATCCTCCTGGACGGTCCCCGGCGCTGTGGGACGCAGGATCGTGCGGGCCCGAGCGGTCCGGCGGTAGTACACATGCCGTCCGACACGCGTGCGTTGGACCAGGTCGGCGGCCAGCAGACGGGAAAGGTGGAAGGAAACCGTCGCCGGTGCGAGGTGGTGCAGCGTTGCCAGCGTCGTGGTGGTGCGCGGCTCGTTCAGGCTGTTCAGGATCGCCAGGCGAGTTGCACCGAGGACCGGGGCGATACGGGGGTTCGTGTGAGCTGAGGCGCCGATGGGGATGGCGAGTTGGGCTTGGTCCGGGCGAAGAGGTGCGTGCATGCCGACGCGGTCCAAGAGGAGGCTGGGGATCAGCGTGACGGCGTACTCCCCGCCTATCTCCCCGTCGTAGTCCGAAGCAACCTTCAACGCGCCGTCCTGCCAGACCATGGAGGAGTGCAAGGCTGCGAGGGCGCTGCCGAGCCCTTCACGAGACGCGACCGCGCCGTGGCGTTCGACGAATCCCTCGAAGCCCGCGGTGATCTGGGGCCAGTGCGGTGCCATGGCCTTCGACCACAGCCAGTGCAGCTCGCACGCGAGTCGTTCCCGCAGCTCGCTCTCGCCGACCTCGATGCGGCTCTTCACCCGTCCGTCTGCGCGGGCAAGCTGCTCACCCCTGAGCCATGGGCAGTGGCTGCGGCGTGCCTGTCCTCCGGAGAGGAAGGCGGTGAACTGGGTTCCCACAGACTCCGTCGGCGTCGTGGCGACCGCGTGCAACTGCTCCTCGACCGTGGCCAGGAAGGTACGGGGTACCGGAGTGAGGAATTCCGGCAAGTAGGTGGTGTATCCGCGCGCGACGGCCGCGAGGGTCGGCAGGCGCCCCGAGGACAGCAAGGCTCGGATGTGACGGTGCCTGCGAGATGCCTTCGGCGCCTCGGAGACGGCGACCAGGGCCGCAGCCAGTTCCCCCACGGGCGAGACGGCCCAGCGCAGGCCGGCCAACCGCGGGGCGGGCATGCGCACGTCGATCACCGATGCGTCCTCCTTCTCAGCGCTGCTTGCGCAGCTGCGTCGCAGGTCAGTATTCGAACCTGATCGAATCAACGCCCGAGCCGGCGCATCCGTTCCTAGGCTCCAAGGGCCGTAGGCAGTAGGGGTGCTGAATAACTGTCAGCTGCGATCGGGACTTTGCCCGCGCTTCAGTCCGCACCCAGTTCACCTCATAGAGAAAGGCACACCTTCGTGCACCAGCGCATGATCTTCGTGAATCTCGCCACCCAAGACCTTGCCGCGTCGAAGAAGTTCTTCACCGCGCTGGGGTTCTCCCCCGACGACCAGTTCAGTGATGACACGACAGCCGCGATTCCGCTCAGCGAGACCATCAACGTCATGCTGCACACCCACCAGAAGTACGCCCAGTTCACACAGAAGCAGATCGTCGAATCGAGGACGTCGAGCGAGGTGCTCCTCGCTCTGAGTGCCCCCAGCCGCGAGGCGGTCGACGAACTGGTCGACAAGGCGACTGCCGCAGGCGGCTCTCCCACCGGTGAGCCGCAGGACCACGGCTTCATGTACGGCCGCGCCTTCGACGACCTCGACGGCCACACGTGGGAGGTGATGTGGATGGACCCAACGGCCGCTCAGGGATGAACAGCGCCTCTCGGTGACGGCGGGGCAGACTCATGCCGGGGTATCGGCCGGCGGCTGCCCCTGCCCGACATCGGGCTGCCGGTGGCCTGCGTGGAGCGAGTCAGCCAGGCTCGTCGCGGCCGGAATCCGACGGGGGCTATTGGCGCTCCTGCACGCGTTGTCGGTACGCCCACAATGCCACGCCTACGGCCAGGACCAGGAAGGCGACGGCCAGTTCGGTGAATCCGCCGTAGCCGCTCACCGAGAAGCCGGTCGCGCCGACGATCAGGATGACGCTCAGCAGCGCGGCCAGCGTCCAGGCCACAGGGACGAAGAAGGACGGCAGTCTGATCGGACGCGGCGCGTCGGGGCGGTCGCGGCGCAGCAGCGCGAAGGCCGACAGGGCGAGGACGTGGGTGAGGATGTATCCGAGGTTTCCTGCCACGATGATCGCCAGCGGGGTCTTGAGCAGTGTCAGAGTGAGGATGTTGAGGACCAGGGCGACGACGAGAGCCCGGGCCGGCACGCCTCGTATGTTCAGTACGCCGAACTGGCGGATCGTCGTTCCCTCGAGCGTCCTGAAGATCACCGCCTTCGCGGACCCCGGCCGGTTCAAGGAGGTCAGCCACGTCTCCACGACCCTCGGCAAGGCCGACGTGTTCGCCCAGGTCCTGACCGCCGACGACACCGAACTCTGGACCTTCCTCCAGGAACGCGTCCGCCCGCTGCAGGGGGTCCTCGAGACGGAGTGCACGCTCGAGATCGCCGTGCACAAGCTGTGGTTCGACAGGAACGGGAACGGCGGGCACCTCGCCGCTCAGGCGTGATTGCGTGAGCTCAGCACCCACGCACCAACGAGTTGCATGTTCACTGCGAAGTTCATCGTCGCACCGAGAACAACACGGTGGGCCAAGGCGCCGTAACGGAAGCCCAGATACTCAGCACGCCGCCACCAGCCGGACTCGGTTCCCCAGCGGCAGCGGCCAGGAGGCCCGCGGAGGCCGACCCTGCATTCGGGGTCAACGCTGCGCTCGTACCCCCGGCTCGTCGGCCACGTGAAGGAGACGATTGACTACCTCACCAACGGTGAAGTCCCATCCCGTGAGGCGCTGTCCGCTCCAGTTGATCCCTACGCGGAAGTCGTCGACGACCAATAAGGGAATGCCGGTCGCCCAGAGCTTGAGACCGGGACAGGGCTGCCCCTGTCGTCCCGGACCCACCACACCGTCTGAGTCCGTACAACCTCCCGAAAGAAGGCCGCTGCCTGGGCCCCGCTCGTACTCATCCCCACCCCCAGAAGGTCCTGGTTTTCCCACCACATCCGAGCACAGCATCAAGCCCCGGGCGCCGCATTCCGTTGACCGCTAAGCAACTAGCGGGAGCCGACTGGCTCAGGTGGTAGTGGGCCACGTCCGCAGCAAGGCAGCGATCTTCCCGGCGGTGCAGGCGGGGTCGAGGAGCAGGTCCTTGAGGGCGATGGCGTGTTCGCGGGTGGGTTTGACGGGGATGCCGGCGGCTTCCAGGTACATGACGCCGGATGCGGCGGCCACGGCCATGTTGGACCGCTCCAGCCAGCGGCACCGGCCCAGCGTGTGCACGAGGGCGGCGGCCTTGGCGTAGGGGCCGTCATAGACGGACTGCTCGAACAGTTCGGCCCGGTGCCGGGCGACCGCCGAGAGGGGAACTCCGTAGTCCTCGGGGGCCGGATCGTTCGCTCCGGCGGCCTCGGCGACCTGCAGGATCCAGGGAACGTCGATGTTCAGGTCCATCAAGCCGCGCGCACTCCCGTATCCGTCTGCTGGGCGTCCTCGGCTTCGTCGAAGATCGCCTGGTGCTCGGCCAGGAAACGGGCGGCCGCGTCCACCGCTCGGGCGCGCAGGCCGCTGGCATCGTCCTGCACCAGCCTTGCGAGGTAGTCGCCGATGCTCAGTCCCAGGTCGGCGGCGCGCTGCCTGGCGAGTTCCGCCACGTCCTCATCCACACGCGCGCCCAGCTGTGTCTTCGCCATACCAGCATGGTAACAGCTGTTACCACACGATGAGTGCCGACTGCAGAAGCAGCACCGATCGTCTTGAGCATGCCCCCGATACCGATGGCGACAGCACTCAGCGCCGGGCGCACCGCCGACCCGCCCGCCTCCCCCGGTTCTCCGCGCGGCTCTCGGGCGTCGCCACTGCCTTCCAGCGCCGAAACCGCCACGCCACCCCGCCGAGATACGACGTCGCGAACACCGCAGACTGGGGCACGGCCGGGCCCGTCGGGCCAATCAGTGTCGCCGATGGGCTGAACCACGGAACCGGGTGGTAATGAGTGGAGGAGTCGTTGGAGATGTGGATGCTCATCGGTGACCTGGCGCGCGCGAGGACCCGCGAGTACGTCTCCTCGTCGCCCTTGAACCCGGACGAAATGCCCGGGGTCAGACCCCCGGCAACTCCCGGGCGAATCAGGGAACTGGAAGCTCTGGCCGGTCAGCCGCTGGATCGGGAGTACCGGCACTTTCTGTCCCTGACGGACGGGCTGGACGGATTCCAGTACGCGATCCGGGCTCATCCAGCGATCCGCTTCCCAGACAGCCCAGCTGGCCGGCTTCTCTCCTACGGGCAGCAGACCGCCTTCGTCCGGCGGGCCGTCGTCGGTGCCGTAAAGGGCGCCCGGCCGGCTCGCGTCGGTCGGACGCCCTCGTGGGGCTCGGGGCCGGTCGGGTCAGCGCGCCGCTGGTGCCCCGAAGCGGCTCGCCCAGTATGCGGTTCGGTCCAGGTACGCCGTCTCCGCCGCCTGGCCCGTCCGGCCGTAGGCCCCGCCGTATGTGCGGTAGCCGTGGCCGCCGGGCGGGGTCGCGTCGGCGGGTTCTATGGAGCTGCCCTCGTGCCATTCGTTGAAGGAGGTCACCGACACCCACGTCGGTGAGCCGCCGATCGCCGGGTCCAGGGCGTTGGTCCACTGCCGGTCGTAGGCCGCGCCGTTGGCCCGCTCCACGGTGGGCGTGGAGTTGCCCGGCACCGCCCGGTCGTCGAGGTAGCCCGGCGCGACGGACGGGGCCCAGATCAGGCCGTTGGCGCGGGCGTAGTCGCCGGCCTGCTTCCAGCCGGGGGCGGTCGCGCCGGCGATGCCGTCGTAGGTGTACATGCCGGAGAAGTGCGCGATCTTGGTGGTGTCGGTGGTCTGGGCGAGGACGATACTGGTGTCGGTGACCTGGTCCAGCGCCGTCCAGTCGGTGATGTCCAGGCTCTGGAACACGTAGAACGCGCTCTTTCCGCCGTGGTCCGATGAGCGGTGGAAGGCCGGGTGGCTGCCGTAGGTGCTGTTGATGTACTCGACGTCGGCGACCGTCGAGGCCGCGGTGCGGCCCGCGTACGGCTCCAGGTGCCAGGCCACTTGGATGCCCTGGTCGTGCGCCGCGTCGAGGACGCTCCGCACGAGCCGGTCTTCGTAGCTGTTGCGGCCCCACCAGCTGTAGACGATCACGCCGGCGCCCGAGCGGGCGACCCACTCCATGTGCTGGGCGACGGTGCGCGCGAAGTCGCCCGAGTCGTACGGGCCGAGCGCCGGGTAGAAGTCGGCGCCGACGTCGTCGGGCGGGGTGTGGCCGCCCTGCGGCCAGTGCCGCCAGGCGCCGTTGACCGCCGGGCTGCCGTACCAGGGGTAGTAGAAGAGGTGGACGTCGTCGTTCAGGGTGCCGGTGACGGGCTCGGCGCCGAGGCTGAAGGTGTCGATGTCGAAGAGGGCGCCGCTGCCGCCGGTGAATCTCAGGAAGAGGGGGCCGGAGGCGGATGCCGTCAGGGTCGTCGTGACGGTGGTGAAGGTCTCCCAGCCGCCGGTCACCGGCACGGCCACTGAGCCGAGGAGGGTGCCGGTGGCCGAGCCGGAGCGGATTTCGATGGTGCCGCCCGCGCCTGCGGACGAGACCTTCGCCGTGAAGGTCTTCGCGCCGGCGGTGGGAACGGAGGATTGACATCCTCCCTGGCCTAAAGGCCGGGGATTCCCGCCTGCTCCCACCGGATGGGTGAGGGCTTCGGGTGGGTTCCTGCTTCGCTGCGCGGTGCCGGAACACGTTCCGGTCTTACCTGCGCTCCACAGGCTGTCACCGCCAGTCCGGCGGCCTTGGCGACGTTGACCGCCGCGTTGATGTCCCTGTCCAGGACCGCCCCGCACGCCTCGCAGGTCCACACACGGACGCTGAGGGGCTTGGGGCCGTCCTTGACGCCGCACTGCGAGCACACCTGACTGGTGGGTTCGAAGCGGCCGATGCGGACGAAGGTGCGCCCGTACCGGGCGGCCTTGTACTCCAGCATGGTCACGAACGCCGACCATCCGGCGTCGTGGATGGACTTGGCCAGGCGCGTACGCGCGAGTCCCTTCACCGCCAGGTCCTCCACGGCGACCGCTTGGTTCTCGCCGATCAGCTGTGTGGAGAGCTGGTGGTGGAACTCGCGGCGTGCGTCGGCCACTCGCGCATGAGCGCGGGCGACCTTCAGCCGGGCCTTGTTCCGGTTGCTGGAACCCTTCTCCGTGCGGGACAGGTCCCGCTGTGCTTTCTTGAGGCGCTTCTCGGCGCGGCGCAGGAAGCGCGGGCTGTCGATCTTCGTGCCGTCGGAGAGGACGGCGAAGTGCCCGAGTCCGAGGTCGATGCCCAGCTCGGGCACGGCCTCGGGCAGGACTTCCTCCGGGCCGGTCTCGACGACGAAGCTCGCGAAGTACCGGCTAGCGCTGTCCTTGACCACCGTCACCGTGGGCGGCGTCGACGGCAGCATGCGGGACCACTTCACCGTGACGTCGCCGATCTTCGGCAGGCGCAGCTTCCGGCCGGTCGTGATGGACCAGCGGGCGTTCGCGGTGAACCGGACGGACTGCCGGGTGTCCTTGCGGGACTTGTACCGGGGTGCGCCCATGCGAGGGCGCCTGCCCTTCAGCCCGTCGAAGAAGTTCCGGTACGCGGTGTCCAGGTCCCGCAGGGACTGCTGAAGGACGACCGCCGACACCTCGCCGAGCCAGGCGCGCTCCGGGGTGTTCTTTGCCTCGGTGATCAGCGCCTTCGACAGGTCGCCGGTCTTCGGGAACGGCAGGCCCTCGCCGCGGGCGGTCTCCCGCGCCCTGAGGGCGTCGTTGTAGACCACCCGCGCGCACCCGAACGCCCTGTCCAACGCCAGGCGCTGACCGGCGCTCGGGTACAGGCGGAAGCTGTACCGAAGCCGCATGCGGATCACGATACACAGTTGGTTTATGGGTACCGATGAGAACGTTCGTACAGGTCGTCACTGCGTCTTCCACATGCATGTCCACTTGGTTTTCGTGACGAAGTACCGGCACTCCGTCTTCGCCGGCCGGCACCTGACGCGGTGCGAGGAGATCATGCGGGCCGTGTGCGAGGACTTCGAGGCCGAGCTGGTCGAGTTCAACGGCGAGGCCAGCCACGTGCATCTGCTGGTGAACTTCCCGCCGAAGGTCGCCGTGTCCAGGCTGGTGAACTCCCTCAAGGGCGTGTCCTCGCGCAGGCTCCGCCAGGAGTTCCCCGACCTCGTGCGCCACTACTGGCGGGCACAGCGCCTGTGGTCCGGCTCGTACTTCGCCGGGTCGGTCGGCGGTGCGCCGCTCAGCATCGTGAAGCAGTACATCGAGCAGCAGAACCGGCCGCTCTGACCCGGGCTGAGGTGAACAGTGCGAATCCGTGCCCACGGCTGAGGTCAGAGCACTTCTCAGATTCGCTTCACCACCGGGCTCAAGCCCGGTGCACTGCGAATAGGCCCGGTAGCACGGGACACGTTCCAACGGAACCACTCAGGAACCCCCAAAGACCGCACAGTACCGCTCACTTGTCTCGATTGGGTCTAGCGCTGACGGCTGATCAGCCGAGCGATGCACGGGGGCTGGACAGTCGTCGAGCGGCGTGCTGTCATTCCGCTGCCACTTGATTTACATCGTTGCAAGGCTGTTGACCGCCAGCACACCCGAACGCCACGGACGCGACAGACGCCTCGGACGCGACAGACCTCGGACGCCACGGACGCCTCGGACGCCACCGGCGCTGTCACCCGCCTCCGTCTGTCGGCAGGTCCGGGCCCAGCCCTTCGCATGAGGAAGGTTCGATGACGAGACGACGCACCCGCCTACGAGCCAGAGTCTGGGCGCTGCTCACCGCGGCGATCCTGACGTTACCCACGACCGGCTTCACATCCACCGCGTCCGCCGCCGAGACGGCCGCCGGCACGTCCAGGCTCTCGGCCCTCCGGGACGCCGTGGAGGTGCACGGCCTGAAGGGCGAGTACTTCAGCATGTCGGCACCCGGCGCGCGGGACTTCGCGACGCTCGGTGGCACCCTGCTCGATCCGCAGATCGACTTCTCCGGCCTGACCGGCACGTTCCAGGAGCTGACCGGCCGCTCGGAGCACACCACCGCCCGCTGGACCGGCCGGATCGAGGCGCCGGCCACCGGGGACTACACCTTCCACGCCATCGGCGACAACGGCTTCCGGCTCTTCATCGACGGCGAGCCCGTCATCGACCACTGGGTGCCGGACTGGGACAACGAACAGCAAAGCGAGCCGATCAGGCTCACCGCCGGTGAGAAGCACGACTTCCGCCTGGAGATGTTCCAGGACACCGGCGGGGCCAATATGAAGCTGCGCTGGTCGACCGCCACAACACCCAAGCAGCCGGTGCCCATGTCCGCGTTCACGCCGCCGGACGGCTTCGAGGTCTACCCGGTGGAACTGTCCGTCGCCGAGGACGGCCGGCGGCTGCGGGCCCGGTTCGAGGAAGAGGTCGGCGGCGTCGAGGCGGTCAAGGACCACCTGAAGATCGAAGCCGACTCGGTGACCATGCCGGTCACATCGGTCACGGCCGCTGCCGACGACCCCGCGTCCCTGCTCATCACGCTCCCGGAGCACATCCAGAAGAACCAGCAGGTCCGTATCACGTACGACGGTGAGGGCGGCCTGACGGCCGGCGGCGAGAGCGTGCCGAAGATCATCCGCTACGCGCAGAACGCCTCCACCCACCGGCTCACCACTCCCTGGGGCGACAAGCTCGACGAGAAGAACCCCCTGCCGGAATACCCGCGGCCGCAGCAGGTGCGCTCCCGGTGGAAGAACCTCAACGGCCCCTGGCAGTTCAGCGCCGCCGAGGCGGGCGAGCAGCCGGTCTTCGGCAAGGTTCTCGACGAGAAGATCATCGTGCCGTTCCCGGTCGAGTCGCAGCTGTCCGGGCTGGAGCGGCACGAGGACCACATGATCTACCGCAGGCTCGTCGACGTGCCGAAGAACTGGAGGATCGGCAAGGGCGAGGAGGGCAACCGCCTCAAGCTCAATTTCGGCGCCGTCGACTACCAGGCCCGTGTCTGGGTCAACGGCGAGAAGGTCGCCGAGCACACCGGCGGGTACGACGCCTTCAGCGCCGACATCACCGACGCGCTGAAGGGCACCGGACCGCAGGAGCTGGTGGTCGCCGTCACCGACACCGGCGGCGCCGACCAGCCGAAGGGCAAGCAGTCCACCAACCCGAGCGGCATCTTCTACACCCAGTCCTCGGGCATCTGGCAGACGGTCTGGATGGAACCCGTCGCCGACACGTCGGTTGACAACGTAGTCACCACGCCCGACATCGACACGAGCAGCCTGGCGGTGACCGTCGAGTCCGGCGGCGCCTCCCCGACGGCACGGGTGGAGGCCGTCGCCCGTGACCGGCGCGGCAAGGTCGTCGGCAGGGTCAGCGGACCGGCCAACGAGCAACTGCGCCTGCCCGTGGCGAAGCAGCACCTGTGGAGCCCGGACGACCCCTACCTCTACGACCTCGACGTCAAGCTGACCGACGGCAGGTCGACCGACAGGGTCGGCAGCTACTTCGGCATGCGGAAGATCGGGATCGAGAACGTCGGCGGCTACCGGAAGTTGATGCTCAACGGCAAGCCGGTCTTCTCGCTCGCCACGCTCGACCAGGGCTTCTGGCCCGATGGCCTCTACACGGCGCCCAGCGATGAAGCTCTCGCCTTCGACCTGAAGGCGCACAAGGAACTCGGGTTCAACGCCGTCCGCAAGCACATCAAGGTGGAGTCGCCACGCTGGTTCTACCACGCGGACCGGCTCGGCCTGCTGGTCTGGCAGGACTTCGTGTCCGGTGACCTGCCCACCGAGAAGGGCCGCACGGCCTTCGTCGAGCAGGGCATGGAGATGATGCGGCAGCATCACAACTCGCCGTCCGTGATCGGCTGGATCGTCTTCAACGAGGGCTGGGGCGAGTGGGACCGCGAGGAGAGCGGCCGTATCGCCGAGGCCGTCAAGGCCGCCGATCCGTCCCGCGTCGTCAACGCCCACAGCGGTGTCAACTGCTGCAACTCCAAGGGTGACTCGGGCAAGGGCGACATCATCGACCACCACGACTACAACAACACCGACCCGCCGTTCCCGGACCACCGGGCCGCCATGGACGGCGAGCACGGCGGCTTCACCCTGCCCACCCCGGGGCACGTGTGGCCGGGCGCCCCGACGGTGATCTACAGCGGGGTCGCCGACAAGGACGCGCTGACCCGCAAGTACGTGGAGAACACCGAGAAGTACTACCTCGACCAGGCCGCCCACGAGCTGTCCGGCTCGGTCTACACCCAGATCACGGACCTGGAGAACGAACTCAACGGCCTTTACACCTACGACCGTCGGGAGATCAAGGTCGACCCGGTCCGGGTCCGTGACATCAACCGGGCGGTCATCGCGGCCGGTGCCTCGGCGGGCGAGCGGGAGGAACTGAAGGGCGGCGGGCGCTGGGCCCTCGACGAGGGCACCGGCACGACCGCGCGGGACGACGGGCCCAACGACAGGCCCCTGAAGCTCTCCGAGGGCACCACCTGGACGCCCGGGGTCAGCGGCAGCGCGCTGAAGTTCGACGGGCAGGGCCAGCATGCCGAGACCGACGGCCCCGTCCTCGACACCACCGGCAGCTACTCCGTCTCCGCCTGGGTGCGGCTCGACGAACTCCCCGGCAACTACGCCACCGCCGTCAGCCAGGACGGCAGACGTCAGGCGAGCCCCTTCTACCTTCAGTACGGCCAGGGCGCCTTCGCCTTCAGCACGCCCGGGGGGCACCGCGCCCGGCTGGTGACCATCCCCGAGAAGGGCCGCTGGTACCACCTCGTCGGCGTCCGCGACGGCTCGACCGGCGAGATCACGTTGTACGTCGACGGCAGGCGGGCGGCGACCGAAACCGCCGGCCCGAACTACGTCAGCACCGGCCCGCTGGCGGTCGGCCGCGCCCAGTGGGACGGCGCGGACGCGGACTTCTGGAACGGCGCCGTCGACGAGGTCCACGCATACGACAGGGCGCTCAGCGCCGAGGAGGTGAGCGCCCTCCACACGCGGCAGGAGCCGTAGCTCGCGGCGGCGTCGCACGTCGGTCCCGGCGGTGTGCCTCGGCACCCCGCCGGGACCTTTCCGCGGCCGGGCGGACCATGGGACACCGCCCGTCAGGAAGGACGTACGCAACTACGGCGTCACAGCCCCGGAGATCACCGGCCCCTGCCCGCGCACGGCGGCCGGCTCAGCCGTGTGTGCCCTCGTTGGCCGCGCGGCCGAGCGTGCTCTCCCGTTGGACCAGCCGGTAGTCGGCCCACACCCGCCGCGGCTCGGGAGCCGTGCCGCTGAGCCGGGCGAGTACGGACTGCACCGCCAGACGGCCGATGGCACTCTTGTCCGGCGAGACCGAGGTGAGGGTCACGGTGCCGAAGCGTCCCTCGACCACATCGTCGAAGCCGACGACGGCGACGTCCTCGGGCACCCGCAGGCCCCACTGGTGCAACACGCGCATGGCCCCGATGGCCACGAGGTCGTTGTAGGCGAACACGGCGTCGGGGCGCCGTCCGGTCTCCAGGATGCGGGTCATGGCCACCGCGCCGTCCGCGTGCCCCCACCCGTCGGTGGCGGCGACGAGCCCGTCGTCGGCGGACAGACCGGCCGCGGTCAGTTCCTCGCGCCAGCCCAGCACGCGCAGCTGTGCCGGCTCGCTTCGACCGCGCCGGGCGCCGATGAACGCCACCTCACGACGCCCGAGGCCGATCAGGTGCCGCACTGCGGCGCGGGCGGCGGCGACGTTGTCGATGGCGATGTGGTCGTACGGCAGGTCGTACTCCCGTTCGCCGAGCAGGACCAGCGGCACGTTCTCGGTGCGGTCGTGCAGGTCGTCGGTCTCCAGCTCGATGGGGCTGAGGATGAGCCCGTCGATGACGCGGGCCCGGAAGCCCTGGCTGACCAGGACTTCCTGTTCACGGCGTCCGCCGGTGTGGTCCAGCAGCACGATGTAGTCGTGCTCGGCGGCCGCGTCGATGACGGTGGCGGCGAGTTCGGCGAAGTACGGGTTGCCGAGTTCGGGCAGGGCGAGAGCGATGATGCCGGTGCGCCCTTTGCGCAGATGCCGGGCGGCCAGGTTGGGCCGGTAGCCGAGCGCGTCGATGGACAGCTGGACCCGCTCACGCATGGCAGGGGTGACGTGCTGGTAGTTGTTCACCACATTGGAGACCGTCTTGATCGAGACCCCCGCGTGCTCCGCGACGTCCTTGAGGCTGACCCGCACGTCCGTCCTTCCTGAGTGACCCGACTCAGGTGGTCGGTGCGGGTCCGGTCTCGTCACCGTGAGCCGTTCGCCGAGCCCCTGCGCACTGGATTTCCCACGTTATATATCTGCTTTCGTCATGCCGACAAGGCGGTGAGATCTCGAACGAGATCCCCGACGGCAGGCAGGAGTTGCTCCGAGGCGACGGGACTACTCGAAGAACTTCAGGCTCCAGCCGGTGTTCGTGTTCGCGCCGGGGACGTTGGCGCGGCTGTAGGTGACGTTGCCCCACCAGGTGAACGTGCCGGTGTACCAGTACCGGTTCTCCCACGCGTACGGAGTCCCCCTGGGGACCGCGTGGAACATGAGGGGGAACCTCGGACCGGCGGGCGGGCTCGTGTTGATGTCGCCGTCGAGGAGCACGAAGCTGTGGTGCCCGGGCCCGTCGACGTACAGGGTGGGGTCCCAGCCGGCCATCATCGTGGCGCGATGCGAACCGAAGAGGCAGCCGTTGGACTTGTACCAGTCCCATACGTACGTCGGATCCCCACCGGCCCGCAGCCGCAGGTCTGCCAGGCAGTACTGGTCGCTCCAGCTGCCGTTGGCCGAGTAGGCGATGTGCAGTTGGCCGTTCGGGTCTTTGATGGGTTCGGGGCCTTCGTTGATGAACGGGTTGCCGACCACCCGTTCCCAGGGCTCGCGTGGCTGCGAGATGACGTACCGTGCGCCGGTGGGCGTCGTGGGGCTGCTCATCCGGGCGATGTAGAGGTTCTGCTCGACGTTGGTGTCACCGGCCCAGCCGGACCAGACGAACCAGCGCTGGCCGTTGAAGGTGAACAGAGTGCCGTCGATGGCCCACTTGTCGTCCGGCAGAGCGAGTTTCGTCGCGCCGGTGTATCCGCTGTCCGGGCTGGCGGAGCTGATGACGTACATCCGGTGGGCCGCTCCGCGACCCGCCGTGAAGTAGATGTAATAGCGGCCGCCGTCGCGCACGATCTCCGGGGCCCAGACCTCCCCGAGGCTGTTCGTGTCCGTCCACACCCGGCGGGCGGGGGCCGAGGCGAGCGCGTCCGTGGAGGGGGCCTGCCGCACGGCGATGCCGTCACCGACGGACTGCACCGAGACGTAGGTTCCGCCGACCCGCAGCACGCTCGGGTCGGCGGCTCGCAGGCCCGTCTGACCGGCCCCGGCTGGTTCGGCGGCCGTCAGGGACAATGCGGCGGTGAGCATGCCGGTCAGCAGGAGAGCAGCAGCGCTCCGCAGAGTGCGAGTTGGGTTCATGGCCCCGTTCCATGGTCGGTCTCCGCTTCGACGCCGCGCCGCCGCGAGGCAGCGGCGTGGGGACTGCGTCCGGTCAGGACCGCGTCGGAGGGGGTGGGGGGCGGTCCTGGCCGTCGGAACTCGGCGTCCACATCGATTGATTTACATCGATGCAAATCTGTACCCGGCAGCATCTCGACGAGGAATGAACCTGTCAACATCTCGCGCAGGCTGCGTCATTGCACTGAAAGAGAGCACCGGCTGAACCGCCCCCGCACGGCCGGGCCCGGCCCGCTTCACAAGACGATGTGCGCCCATTCGCCTGCCTCACCCCCGATTGGGAGCGCTCTCACGATTTCGTAGGCTGCCGATATCCTGACCGGAACCGCATCACCGCCGGTTTTTGAACGTGCCCAGACGAGGGAGAGCCCGCCTTGCCCGAGCCGATCACGGGGTCCCGCCCCACTCTGGAAGCCGTCGCGGCGCGCGCCGGTGTCTCCCGGGCTACAGCGTCGCGGGTGGTCAACGGGGGTGCGGGCGTGCGTGCTCCGCTGGTCGACAAGGTGCGCCAGGCGGTCGAGGAGCTGGGATACGTGCCCAACCACGCGGCCCGAACCCTCGTCACCCGGCGCAACGGCGCGGTCGCCGTGATCATTGCCGAGCCGGAGATCCGGATCTTCTCCGACCCGTTCTTCGAGCAGCAGGTGCGCGGCATCAGCCGCGAGCTGACGGCGCACGACTCCCAGCTCGTGCTGCTGTGGGTCGAGGGCCGTGGTGATCATGACCGGATCGCCCGCTACCTCGGCGGCGGCCATGTCGACGGGGCGCTCGCCTTCTCCGTGCACAACGACGACGAGTTGCCGGCGCTGATCGAGAAGTCCCGCATTCCCACCGTGTTCGGCGGACGGTCGCTCGTGGACCGCAGCCTGGTGTCGCCGTACGTCGACTGCGACAACCGCGGCGGAGCCCGTCAGGCGGTCCAGCACCTCGTCTCGCTGGGGCGGCGCAAGATCGCGCACATCGCGGGTCCGCTCGACCTGACGGCGGCCCTGGACCGGGTCGACGGCTACCGCGACGTCCTCATCGACGCGGACCCCACACTGGTGTGCCAGGGCGACTTCACCGCGAAGGGCGGCGCTCGCGCGATGGCCGAGCTGCTTCGGCGGCACCCGGATCTCGACGGGGTGTTCGCCGCCAACGACCTGACAGCGCTGGGAGCGCTGCGCACGCTGCGGGAGCGGGGGGTGAGCGTCCCTGAGGACGTGGCTGTGGTGGGGTTCGACGACATGGCCTCGGTGGTGGAGCTGACCGAGCCGGCGCTCACCACCGTCCATCAGGACATCGAGGGCATGGGCCGGCTGATGGTGAAGCTGTTGATGCGGCTGCTCGACGAGGCCGGGGGCCCTGCGCCTGCCTCCGTCATCACGCCGACGTCGCTGGTACGGCGCGCGTCCGCCTGACCCACGCACGCGGGGCCACGCGTACGAGCGCGGCGGGCGCCGGTTCGATCGCCGGTACCCGCCGCGCTCCCCCGGTGAAGAACCTCCCGCTCAGCTGAAGGGGATCACCAGCACGGAGTTCTCCGTGCCTGTCTGGATCTTGGACGTGCCGTTGCCGATCGCGCTCCACACCTCCAGCCGGACCGTGCCGCCTGCCAGGTTGCCGAGGCTTCCGGTCGATGACTTCAGGCCGCGAGTCTGGGCGTACTGCTCCCATCCGGCGACGGGGTCGGTGGCGAAGTAGTTATACGTCTCGGTGCGGTCGAAGGTGCCATTGCCGGTGAGGTCGTAGCTGACCCTCACCTGCTGGCCCAGACCGACCGTGGTGCCGGCGTCGACCTGGAACCGGAATGCGGTGGCCGCGCCCGCGGTGAGGGTGCCGTTGACGCCGCGGGCCTCGTAGACGAGCGGCTGGTACGGGGTGCCGTCGTGGTTGGTGCCGCCGGCGGAGGCGATGGTGTCGGTGCCTGCCGTGCCGCTGGTGGACGTGGTGAGCGTGCCGCCGGAGCGCAGCTGGAAGGTGTTGCCGGTCGGCGGATCCGGATCCGGGTCGGGGTCGCCGCCGGTTCCAGTGCCGGTCGCGGTCGAACGGGCGGGCACGGACAGGGTCTTGCCGTCCGAGAACGTCACCGTGCGCGCGCTGGAGCCGTAGTTGTGGGCGGCGTAGGTGCGGGTCGTGCCCTTGGTGAAGACGGCGGCGGAGGGGATGTCGCCGGTCACGGTGGGGTCGGGTGCGCCGAGGGCGGCGAGGGTTTCGATCCAGTGGTAGGTGTGCGCCTTGGATTCGCCCTCCTCCGGCGTGTAGGAGGCGTTGCCCGCGTCCCACTTGGACTTCGCCGCCGCCGGGTCCGCGAGTGACTGGAACTCCCAGAGGATGTCGCGCCATTCGGCGGCGGGGCCGCCGTTCTCGCGTTCCATCTCCGCCAGGTTCCGCCGGATGGCGGCCTTCTCTCCGCCGAGGTGCAGGGAACCGCCCGTCACCGGGAGCACGTTGATGCCGTGGATCTCCTCGGGGTTGGCCGTCCACCAGGTGGCGTAGGCGGCGCCGCTGCCCCAGACCATGCCGGCGGTGTCGTGGCCGAAGGAGGAGGGGAAGACCTGCTCGTCGGCGTCGAACCAGTACTGGGCGATGGCCTCGGCCTCGGTGGTGAGGAGGTAGCTGCCGAGGTCGCGCAGTGCCGGGTCACCGGTGGCGGAGCCCCACAGCACGAGGGCCGCGCTGAGGTTGATCGACTCGGACGAGGACTCCTGGTTGTTGCCGGCGGCGAAGCCCTGGTGGCCCGAGGCCCAGCTGTGGCCGGCGTACACGTCGAAGCCGCGCAGGAAGGGGAAGGCGCTGTCGGTGCGGCTGGGGTTGGCCGTGTCGCGGATAAGGATCTTCACCATGCCGCCCCAGGCGGAGTCGGCGGCCCAGGACGGCTCGTACTGGGCGACGATCGCGGCGGCGTAGACGTAGTAGCTGTAGTGGAAGTGGTGGTCGTTGAGCTCGCTGTCGCTGCCGTAGGAGGCGGGGTAGCCGGTGAGCGTCTTCCACGCCTGGTCGTAGGAGAACTCGTTGGAGCCGCCGGCGGTGAACCACTGCTGGAGGCGGCCCTTGATGAGCCCGAGGAGCTTGTCGCGGATCGCGGTCTCGCCGATCTGGTCGGCCAGCGGCACCAGTTGGGCGAGTTTGCCGAGGGCCTTGCCGGTCCAGTAGGTGTCGGTGGCACCGGAGAAGGGGTCCGCGGAGTTCGCGACGTCGTTGAGGTAGTTGCGCAGCCGGGTGGCGTCGACGCCGTTCGTCCTGGGCAGGCCGGGCAGTACCGGGGAGGCCTTCTGTGTGGTGGTGAACGAGGCGGACTCGCGCACCTTCATGGTGCCGCGCGGGGAGACGTAGGTGTACGGGGTGAGCGCGTCCGTGGTGTTGAGCCACTGGTGGCGGTAGAGGGCCTGGAGCGTGCCGCGTTCCGTGCCCTCCTGCGCCTCAGTGGTCAGGGTGTAGGTGGCGCGCACGGTCCCGCCGCTGTAGTTCCAGTCGACCTTGGAGCCGGTGACGAAGCTGAAGGCGTACTTGCGGAAGGTGGCGAGCGCGTCGGTGGAGGGCAGGACGGCGACCGAGAAGTAGTCCTTGCCGCCCAGCCCCGCGGTGACGGTGGAGCCGGAGACGTTCCAGTCGCTGCCGGTGGGCGCGAACAGGGCGTAGTGGTGTCCGGCGACCGTGATGCCGAGGACGTTGCCCTGGTCGGCGAAGACGGCGGGCGCCGAGGCCGTGGTGATCTGGGCGTTGCCGCCGGAGCCCTTGGCGTAGACGAAGGGCATGCCGTGGCCGATGGTGGTGCGCAGGGTGCGGGTGCCGTCGGACCAGTAGGGGGTGACGGTCCAGTCGGACCAGCTGTCGGCCTTGGTGTCGGGCGAGTTGAGGCCGGTGAGGCCAAGGGTGAGGTCGGCTTTGTGGGCGAACTCGTACTGGCGGCCCTCGCCGACGATCGTGGGAGAGGTCGGGTAGCCGACCTGCAGGCCGCCGGAGACGGCCTGGTAGGTGAGGGGGTGGCCGTACATCGGGGTCGAGTAGGGGTTGTCGCCGTAGCGCTGGAAGGCCAGTGAGGACCACCAGTCGTTGGTCGGCACGGGCTTGCCCTGGGCGGCGGAGGTCACCTTGGGAGTGACGGGGGTGCCGGTGTTGGTGGTCGGGCCGGTCGTTCCGGCGGGGCGGGTGTCGGAGTAGCTGCCGGCGCCGACGGGGATCGTGGCGGCGGCGGCCGGGGTCGCGGCCGGGACGATTCCGGCGGCGGCCAGGGCTCCGGCCAGAACCAGCACGGCGGCCGGTCTGCTGCGGGTGAGTGGCATGAAGGGGTACCTCGTGTCATCACGACGGATAGTGGGGTCTCACCGTGTGCTCCGGAACGCTTCGAGAGCGCTCTCAGATGGCCGGAAACGTAAAGTCCCGGCAACGCCGACGTCAATAGATTTGACACAGTGGGCAGTTGGGCTCCACGTTGCGCCCGTTATGCCTTCGAGTCTTGACTGATCACCCAAAGGAAGGGCGCGCTCCTGGCAGACCGTGAGAGCGCTCTCAGAAGTTGCCGCTCCGCCTCGAGGAAGGTTCTCCCGCACGGCGCCGTGGCCCTGGTCCGCTAGAGCTCAGTGAGCCTATGCGGTCACAGCACTTGGCAGGCGCGGTTGCCCTACCGTCGTAGCCCTGAAGGACACGTCGGGGGGGACCATGACGTACAAGATGACCGACGACTACGCATCCACGATGGTGACCGTCATCCCGGTCATCCTGGTCGTGGCCACTGTCGAGTTCCAAGCACTCGTGAAGCGCGCAGCGAGACCGTCACCACGAGAGGGCCTTACGGCCGCGCTGGCGTGGGAGACAGCTCTCCTGGTGATGTGGAACGGCCTCATCGTCAGCCACGCGGCTGTCGAGGTTAAGCTGATCATGTGGCTGGCCACCACCGAGCGGCCCGCGTCACCGGAACTCGCCTGGGCAGCCGCGTTCATCGCCTGGCTGGGTCTCATCTGCGTGGCCATCCTGACTTTCCTGCTCACGCTCGGCGGCATCATCCGCGTTCATGTCGCCTTGTTCATGGAGGCCGTACGGGACACGAGGCGGCAGCCCAAGGCAGGCGGCCGGTCGATCCCACGTCGGCCGCGGCTGCGCATACGGCCGGGCAACGCTGCTCACCGGTCGGTTCGAGGCCCGCGTCGTGCGCCGCGCACCGGCAGGAACTGATGCTGGGAGAGGGGCATGCTCGGTCGGCCTGCGGACCTGGACGTCGACGCACTGCCGTTTCCACGAAGAGGGCGGGTGTTGCTGCGTCCCGCGCGCCGGAGGCGGAGTCGGGCCCTTCGGCGTGGTTCAGGCGGTGGCGGCCGGTCCGGTCGGATGGCCCGCGTATCCCTGCGCCGTCACGTGGCGGGTTGTGCCGTGCTCTGGTGCGAGGTGGAGGCACCGGTGGGGTTCGTGGCCGTGAAGTAGTCCAGCGTCCCGGTGATGTTGAGGAGCCGGGTCAGTTTCTCAGGCCGGTCGTCCAGGTGCAGACGCGCACCGGCCGCTGCCGCGCGGCGGCCGATCATCAGGAGGGCTGACAGTCCCATGGAGTCGACGACGCCGACCTCCGCGCAGTGCAGGTGCAGGTCGTTCAGGCCCGGCCGGTCCGAGAGCTGGGCGGTGACCTCTTCCAGGAGAAGGTCGGCGGTGTCGTAGTCGAGATCGCCGGTGATCTCTATGCGGACCGTGTCCTGGGTGTCGATCGTGGTGAGCTGGAGTGCGGGGGGCAGGGTGGTCATGCGGGTGATCCAGTGGTGGGTTGGTCAGTGGTGAGGGCTTCGACTCCACGCTGAAGCGTGCGGACCGCCCGGGGGAAGTCCTGGAGTTCGCGGGCGAAGAGGTCGAGAGCAGGCGGCAGGGACAGTACGGGCACCCCGCGTGCTTGAAGGATCTGGGCGGTCCAGGCGATGAACCAGGTGAAGAGGTCTTCGTCGCCGAGGTAGAGGCTGGTGAGGAGGAAGTCCACGATGTGCGCGAGGTCTTCCGCCGTGCGATCGCGCTGCATCTCGTCGTAGGCGCGCATGGCGGGGAACGCGTCCTGCAGGCCGAGGAAGACCGTCCGCACCAGGGAGCCGCTGCTGCGGGCGACCATCGTGTATTCCTGGTCGGCCAGGTGGGGCAGGTCATCGATCTGCTGGTGATCGGCCTGCGGTTGCGGCAGCGGCCCCTCGGCGAGCCGGTCGGCCGCGCTACGGGCGTCCGGCGCCCACGCCTGGGCACCGAGCAGCTTCGCGTAGCGGCCGTCGGGTCCGAACGCCGCTCCGCCGACCAGGACCGGGACGCCGATGGCCTGGCACGCGGTGATCGCCGCGTGCGCGGTGGGCAGCCTGGTGGCGATCGAGCTGGACAGGGCGACCGCGTCGGCCTTGGTGATGTGCAGGTGGGAAATGAGATGCGGTGAGGGGACCTGCGCGCCGAGGTAGTCCACCTGCCAGCCGCGCAGTTTCAGGACCTCGGCCACCAGCCGGGCGGGCAGCGCATGCCATTCACCGTCCACGCACGCCACTGTGATCCGGCCCCGGTGGGGGGTGGTGCGGGAGGCGGGGTGCTGGGCGAGCGCGGCGACGGCGCGTTCGTTGATGGCCGTCGCGGTGTGCTCCTGCGCGACGCTGATCCTGTTCGCGGCCCACTCCTCACCGACCCTGCCCTGGACCGCCGCGATCACGTCCAGGAGGACGGACTCCGGGTCGGCGCCCTGGTCCAGGGCGCGCAGGACGACATCGGTGGCGGCGGGCTCGTCTCCGGCGGCCACGGCCGTCCAGAGCTGCTCGGACAGCTCGGGAAGGCGGATGTGACCGGGGAGGCGGGGCGGGCTGCTGGTGCTCATGCGGTGCGTCTACCCCGGGAAGCGTCATTCACCGCGCTCAGGTGGCGGGTGCGGGGTGCGGAGATGGCGACGACAGCCATGTCGTCGTGCCGACGGTCACCGAGCCACTGGGAGGCGAGCATCTGGACGTGCTCCACGATGCCCTCGGCGGGCATGCCGGCGCATCCTGCGAGAGCGCTCTGGAGACGTTTCTCACCGAAGTAGGTGTCGCCCATCGGGCCGCCTTTGGCCTCGGTGATGCCGTCCGTGTACAGGATGCAGGACTCCCCCGGGGCAAGCGTGACGCTGGTGCTGTGGGCGCGGACCTCCGGCAGGGCTCCGACCAGGGTGCCGCTGGTGTCGGCTTCCTCGACGGTGCCGTTCGCCCGGACGATCAGCGGGATCGGGTGACCGGCGCTGGTCAGCCGTACGTGGACCTCGTCGCCCCGGCGGGCGGCGGAGGCCAGGACCAGCGTCGCGAAGCGGGTGTGGTGGGAGGTGAGCAGGGCGGTGTTGAGCAGCGTGAGCATGCGGTGGTGGTCGTCGGCCAGGGGCAGCAGGGCGTGCAGGGTGTTGCGGATCTTGCCCGTGAGGACTGCGGCCTCCAGGCCCTTGCCGCACACATCGCCGAGGGTCACCAGTGAGGGCTCGCCCTCCACGGTGGCGGGGTGCACGTCGTAGAAGTCCCCACCGACGCGCTCGTGGTCGGCCGAGGGGCGGTAGCTGCCGGCGAAGTCCACTCCGGAGATCCGGTGCAGGGTCGGGGGCAGCAGCTCCCGCATGAGCACCTCGGTGATGGCTGTCTGCTCCGCGTACAGGCGGGCCGCCGACATCGCCGCTCCCGAGCGCGCGGCGAACAGGCGGGCGAAGACTTCTTCCTCTTCGGTGAAGGCGGCGCTGCCCTCCCTGCGCAGCAGGACCAGTGCACCCGCCGAGACGCCGTGCCCGGGCAGCGGCGTGATCACCATCGCTCCGACGGGACCGAAGCCTTCGGGGATCATCCAGTCCGGAGCGGCGGCAGGATCGATCCACCTGGAGGGCACCGGCGGAAACCCGCGCAGGGCTTCGGCCAAGCCGGGAACGGCGTCCGGGTCCACCGCTTGCTGCGAGGAGCTGGGGGTACCGCCGCGCAGGCAGGTCACCACGGGCAGCCGGTGGCCGCGGGCCGGGGCGATGGCCAGCGCCGCATCGGCGAGGTTCTCGGCGGCCAGCTGCGCGGTCACGTCCATGCAGCGCCCCAGGTTGAGGGAGGAGAGCAGGGTGCTGGACGCCTTCGCGAGGAACGCGGTCCGCTCCCGCTCCACGTGCAGGGCCTCACGGGCCAGCTGGTGATCGGTGTCGTCGACCAGCCACCACGCCACCGTGCCGTCGTCTCGCACGCTGGGGTGCGCCTCGTAACGGCGTCCCTCGATCACACCGGACAACGGCGCGTTCGGCTCCTGCCCGGACCGCGGCCTGGGCAAGCGCATCGCCTGGTGGGCCGCGGTCAGCCAGGCCGGCACCACCCCCGCCAGCGGTATCCCGGGACGGGCTGCGGGGAGAAGCACCCGTGCCGCGTCGTTGCGCTGCACGAGAAGGCCCGCCGCGTCAGTGACCAGGACCGGGTACGGGGCGCGGCCCCATGGGAAGTCCGGCTCCGTGTCTGCGGCGCTCTGCGCTCGGGTGAAAACCAAGTATCGAGGACCCGCTGGGCGAATCCCTCACCTCACCACTTCAAAAGAGATCATTGCCTTCAGGCAACGATCGCGCACACGGTCTCCTCTACGCAACCCCGCCCTACCTCAAGCCTGCCATCTGCACACACGTGAAGACGATGTGTGCACCAGTGGCAAGTTCGCCGGATATATACATAGACGCACCACCTGCGAGGCGGGCCCGCAGCCAGCGAGGCTCTAGCCGACAGTCCGGGTCCGGCAAGCTCGGCACAGCTTCACAAGGCCGATTCGCCCGCCCGGCTGCTCGGCCTGCCGGGCGGGCCTGGCCCGGCTCGGGGGATCACCGTCAGTGCCAACTGGCCTGCGAGAGGCAGTCGAGGTCCTCACAGGGCGATGGCCTCCAGGCCACGATCCGTACGCCGCTGCACGTGCTCATCACGGCGCCCGCACCCGCTCCTACCGGCTGGAGAACCACAGGCCCTGCGGATCATCAACGCAGCCAGGACCCGCGGACGCAGGACCGTGTGCCTGCAGGCGGCAGCAACGCATCATCCCGAGGCGCGAAGCGAAGACGCGCCGCTGGTGGCGCCGCCTTCGACCCGGCCCTGAAGCGCCGCGCGCATGGTGTGCAGTCGGCGGTTCTGGAGGTTGCCGTAGTAGGTCATCCACGCGATGAACGTCACACTGATCACGGTCAGGCCGATGGTCTGTCGCAGCCCCTGGGTGAGGGCGGTCAGCACGGTGACCGTCGTGAAGAGCGCGGCGAGGAAGACCAGCGCGGCCACGCGGTGCCGGGTGCGGTGCAACCGCTGTGCGACCAGATCGCGCATCGCACGCTGCTCCTGCGGGTCCTCCGGTACGTCACCCTTGCGCAGCTTCCGGTCCAACGACACGAGGTCGTTCGTCCGCCCGCCCGCGGCTCGCTTCTCCTTGCGGCGCGCGATCACGATGACGCAGACCCCGCCGATCGACATGACCGCCGTACGCAACACCACGGTCCCGAACGAGCGCCCCGGAAAGAGCAGCGCGACCAGCACGCTGGCGGCCAGGATGGACAGGGCGATCTGCGCCCACAGGTGCCGCGCCAGGAAATCCTGGATCCGTTTCATGCTCCGCCTCCTCCAGCTGTCAGAGCCGCTTCCTGCGCCGGTGGCCGGCGAGCACCATGGAGCACGCGAAGGCCAGAAGGATCCAGGCCACCGCACAGTAAGCCCAGGCCGTCGTCCCGCGTGCCGCTCCGAGCGAGCTCACGGCCGCCCACAGGGCGAGCACGGCACACAGACAGGTCCACGCGATGTCGGCGAGCCGGACACGTAACTGGGCGCGTTGACGGGTTCCTCGCCGCAAGGTGTCGAGCCTGGGTTTCGCGGTACTCTCCCGCGGTTCCACGAGACGTCACTCCTCTCGTTCGCACGTGAACTCCCGACTACCCGGGCTCTACGGCCACACGCACACAAGTGCCCGCCCATATACGGAAGTTCACCGTCCAGTTGACGGCACCCGGCATGCCGGGCGGCACAGCCGCGGACGGCCCCGCCACTTCGACTTCGATGCGGACATCTCTTGCTTCGTGGGGTGGATCGCTGCTTCGTGGGGGGGCGTCCTCCAGACCGCCACCTCATGCCCGGACACCTCCGCCACCGCCCCGGACCTCAGCGAGAACCACCGCATGAGCGCACCCAGCCCTCCCCACCACGGCGCCTTGAGCGCGCCGGCTCGTACGCGAACCCCCTACGACATCGCCGATCCATCCCCCGGCCACCTCGCCGACGTCCCCGACAAGCCCCAGAAACCAGCCCTACGCCGACCAAGTGGCCGGGAGGCCCCGCACCTCGGCAAAGTCGTCTCGGCCCCCGGGTCGACAGAATCCGCGCGGAACAGCGACAGGCCGTGCGCCCCACCAGCCCTTGCCCAGCCGCCGCACCCTGTCGACCTTCAGGCCTTACGTCCGGGCCACGAAGACGCCGGCCATGACCAGCGAGGCGAGCATGATGAGCGTCAGCCAGAAGTCCGGATGCCGCCATACGCCGTCGTCCGCGCGCTCGGAATGGGCCTCGGCGATCGGTCCCTCTACTGGCGGGGGCTCTTCGGGTGAGACGATTGGACGCTTCATGGTTTCGCCCTTCGCAGGAATCCGCCGATTACGAAATCCGTCTGAATCCGGATAATCAGCACTTCGCCGTATACGCCCAGATCGGATGCGAGTCCTGACCGGGCGATCACGCGGTCAGCCCGCTCACCTTCGTGGCCGATCACTGCGTCGACCTGCCCCACTCCTGCCGCCAGGCCGGCCGACGATGGCACGGGCGAGGCCCGCACGGCAGCGAGTACGGCCCGAACGGACCGGTTCAAGGCCCTCGACCACACCATGCACCTGTTCTACGACCACTTCGGCGGGAGTCGTGCCGGCTTTGGCCACCGCTGGCGTGCCTGCCGACGCAGCCGGTCCAGAATGCTGTCGTGTCCGAAGACGAACAGAGCCGCATAGAACCGCGTTCATTTCTCATGTGTGTGACGGAGGTGGCTCGGCTGCTGGACGTCGAAGACGTCAACGTGGAGCCGAAGGGCCGACGTGCACGCCACCTCGCTCACGCTGTGCGTAAGCCGCTGCTCGAACGTGCGCGTCTGCCCGAGGAGTTGTTCACGCCGTTGATGGCGGCAGCCGTGTACGACCCGGATCCCAGCTTCTGCCGCTGGTTCGTCGAGCCGGCGGTCTACGCATTCGGGCGCCGCCGTGTGATGGCAGCTTTGGTCGCCTATCTACGGACTGGCACTGATGCCGAGCGAGCGGGTGCCGTGCGGGCCTGGTACTGCGCCTACGTGCCTCTGCGCGCGGATCGGTCCCCAGCGTACGGACCCGATGGGGTACGTGATCCCGCCCTGGACGAGTCGCGAGACATCCAGGACGCATGGCTGGAGGCCTCCATGCAGGTGTTCGCCGAGGCGACTGATCCGGGGATACGCAAACGTGTCCTGCTGAGCCTGCCTACCTCCCACGCGGCATACCCGCCGCACCTGCACACACTTCTCGACAACACCCTCGCATCCGCCCAAGCCCATCCCGACCAGCACATCCGTCGCTGGGCCGCAGCAGACCACGACGCGGTCTGACTCAGGCTCGAGTTGCCCCCTCACGCTTTCGGCGACAACAAGGCCAAGGCCCACTACCCGGACAGGACCCTCGCACGAGGTGGCCACCCGCCACGAGTCGCAGTCCCGAGGCGCCGACAAGGAGATGGACCTCAAAAACAACAAGAAGGGGCGCGCGATCGGCCGGTACTACAAGGACAAGCACGACCGGAAGTACGAGGCGTTGAAGTCGTCCAAGAGCTCCTGCCGGAAGCATGTGTCCGACGGCCAGCTGTGGATCATCAAGAGTGGCCGTCTCGTGAGGAGCAACGCCTGATGGGTTTCGTGCGCCGTAAGGTCGCTCCGGTCCTGCTGCTGGCCCAGCTCGCCTACGTCACACTGCTGGAGTTCGGACAACTCCTGTACCGGGCACTGCTCATCGCAGCCGTGCTGGGCATGGTGGGCGGGGTGGTGCTGCTGGGCTCCGCCCGGGCGAGGGACATCACGCCTCGGGCGGTGCGCGTGGTGTGGCTGGCGCTGCTCGCGCTCGGCGAGGGGGCCATCGCCGCGTTCGCCGGATCAGCTGCCTCTGCTCCCGGCCCTGACACGGTGATCGGCGTTCTGGGCCTTCTGGTGAGCGGATGCATCGCCTACGCGTGCTTCATCGACGCCGGGTCCGCGATGCGGAGAGCGACGCCGGAAACGGCGGCCTGACGGACGGAGGCCAGGAGCAAGTCGGCTCCTGGCCTCCGTACTTCGTGGTGCGCGAGACAGGCACACCCCAGGGGTGGCTCGACTGGACCGTCGGCGCACCCACGCAACATGTGCCCCGCCAGGCCTCATCCGCACGGTGGTCCATGTGCGTCGGCGTCAGCCTCCGCTGCTCTCCCGGACGACGATCCGATGGCCGACGACCTCGTCGCGGTACGGGGCGGATGAGTCCGGGACGTCGACGCGGTCCAGGAGCAGGCTGACCGCCAGGCGGGCGATCTCCTGTTTGTCGGGGGCGACGGTGCTCAGGCTGGGCACGCTGAACCGGGAGGCCTCGATGTCGTCGAAGCCGATGACATCGAGGTCTTCGGGCACGCGCACGCCGGCCTCGTGCAGGGCGCGCAGGGCGCCGAGCGCCAGGTTGTCGTTCAGGCACAGCAGCGCGTCCGGTGGGGATGTGTCCCGGGCCAGGCGGGCGGCCGCTTCGGCGCCGTCCCGCCAGTGGTAGGCCTCCACCGGTACCACCAGGTCGGCTTCGAGAGGCAGGCCCGCCGCGGCCAGGGCCTCGCGGTAGCCGTCGGTGCGCAGTCGGTCGGTGCCCTGTCTGCCGCGCAGGGTGCCGCCGATGACCGCGATGCGGCGTCGGCCCCGGGCCAGCAGGTGTTCGGTGGCTTCGCGTGCGGCGCGCACGTTGTCGATGCCGACGTGGTCGGTGTGTCCTTCGGCGGGGTGCTCGCCGAGCAGGACGAGGGGCAGTCGGCGGTCCCGGGTGGCGAGGTCGCGGGGCAGCAGGGACAGGGGGCTGAGGATCACTCCGTCGCAGAACTGGGTGTCGAATCCATGCAGTGCTGCCAGTTCGCGCTCGCGCTCTCCGCCGGTGTGGTCGATTAGGACGGTGCAGCCGTGGCGTCCGGCGACCTCCATGACGTGGCGGGCCAGTTCGGAGAAGTAGGCGACGTCAAGTTCGGGCACGGCGAGGGTGATCATGCCGGTGCGGCCCTGACGGAGCTGGCGGCCGGCGATGTTCACGCGGTAGCCCAGGGCGTCGATGGCCTCCTGGACGGCGGTGCGGGTCCGTTCCGAGACGTGTTCGTAGTTGTTGATCACGTTGGAGACGGTTTTGGGTGAGACGCCGGCGTACTGCGCCACGTCTTTGATCCTCGGTCTGGCCGCCACGCTGCCCTTCCTTCCGAACTCCGGCGATCATACCGATCGCGAAAAGCGCTTTCCGGCCAGCGGATCCCGCAGAATCTGCGCCCGAGCTATTTACATCGATGTAATCGGCATGGTGCCATGTGGCCGCACGATCCGCACACTGCACCGACCTGCACTCTCGCTACGAGGAGCACCATGCCCGACTCGTACCTCCCGGACGAGCCACCCCGCCCCGAGTACCCCAGGCCCCAGTTCACCCGGGACGCCTGGCTGAATCTCAACGGCGAATGGCAGTTCGAGATCGACCGGTCCGACTCCGGTCTGGAACGCGGCCTGACCGACCGCGAGCTGGCCGACCGCATCCTCGTCCCGTTCTGCCCGGAGTCGGAGCTGTCCGGCATCGGCGAGACGGACTTCCTGGAGGCGGTCTGGTACCGGCGCACCGTGACCGTGCCCGCCGAGTGGAACGACGCCCGCGTCCTGCTGCACTTCGGGGCCGTCGACCACGACACCACGGTGTGGGCCAACGGCCAGGAAGTCGCCCGCCACCGCGGGGGCTTCACCCCCTTCACCGCCGACCTCGGCGACGTGGTCACCGCCGGCGAGGAACTCACCGTCGTCGTGCGCGCCCGGGACAGCCGCCACACCGTGCAGGCCCGCGGCAAGCAGGCCACCTGGTACGCCAACTCCCACTGCCACTACACCCGGACCACCGGTATCTGGCAGACCGTGTGGCTCGAGCCCGTCCCCCGCACGGTCGCCCTGCGCCGCCCCCGCATCACCCCCGAGCTGGCCACGGGCTCCTTCCTGGTCGAGCTGCCGCTGTCCGCGAACGTCGCCGGACACCGGGTGCGCGCCACGCTCAGCGACGCCGACGGAGCCGTCGTCACCGCCGAGGGCCGTGCCGACCTCGACCTGAGCCCGCGGCTGACGCTCACCGTCCCCGAGGAGCGGCGACGCACCTGGTCACCGGACGACCCCCACCTGTACGACCTCACCCTGGAAGTCCTCGGCCCGGACGGAGCGGTCGTCGACACCGTCCGTTCCTACGCCGGTCTGCGCTCGGTGTCCGTGCGCGGCAAGGAGCTGCTCCTCAACGGCGAGCGAGTCTTCCAGCGCCTGGTCCTGGACCAGGGCTACTACCCCGACGGCCTGATGACCGCCCCCAGCGACGCCGCCCTGGTGCGGGACATCGAGCTGGGCATCGCGGCCGGGTTCAACGGAGCCCGGCTGCACCAGAAGGTCTTCGAGGAGCGCTTCCTCTACCACGCCGACCGGCTCGGCTACCTGGTGTGGGGCGAGTTCGGCGACTGGGGCTGCGAGACCGGCGTCCGCGACGACAACCAGCGGCCGGACGCCTCGTACGTCACCCAGTGGCTGGAGACGCTGGAGCGCGACCACTCCCACCCCTCGATCGTCGGCTGGTGCCCGCTGAACGAGACGTACCAGAACCTGCACGACCGCATCACCGTGCTGGACGACGTCACCCGCGGCATGTTCCTGGCCACCAAGCAGGCCGACCCGACCCGTCCGGTCATCGACGCCTCCGGCTACGCGCACCGCGTGCCGGAGACGGACGTGTACGACTCGCACTGCTACGAGCAGGACCCCGCGGCGTTCGCCAAGATCATGGACGGGCTCGCGGAGGACCGGCCGTTCGTCAACACCGGACCCGAGGGGCGTACCTGGTCCGTTCCCTATCGTGGCCAGCCCTACTTCTGCAGTGAGTTCGGCGGGATCTGGTGGGACCCGGAGGCCGCCGCCGCGGCCGGTGACGACGCGGCGAATTCCTGGGGGTACGGCGAACGGCCGCGCACCGAGGAGGAGTTCGTGGAGCGCTTCCGCGGTCTGACCGGCGTACTGCTCGACGACCCCGGCATGTTCGGCTACTGCTACACCCAGCTCACCGACGTCTTCCAGGAGCGCAACGGCGTCTACCGCTTCGACCGCTCCGAGAAGGCCGACACGGCGGCTCTGCGCGAGGCCCAAGTACGCAGGGCCGCGTACGAGGCCACGCAGTAACCCCCGGATCACCGCTCCGTGTGAGCGGTCACACCTTCCTCTGCCCAAGATTTACATCGATGTAAGTCAGTAAGTGTGGTGGGTGGCGGCGCGCGGACTCCCCTCCCGCACCGCCACCCACCGGAAAGGACCCCCATTGACCGGCACACCCGCCCAGGTCGGTCGCCATGGACCGACCAGACGCCGCGTCCTGACGACAGCACTCGCCGCCGGCGCGGCCGCCCTAGGCGCCGGCGCGCTCACCGGCTGCGGCTCGGCCCTCGCGTCCGACGACGGATCCACCGTCCGGCTGTGGGACCTGTTCAGCGGTGCCGACGGCGGCCTGCTCAACGACATGGTGGCCAAGGCCCAGCCCGACATGCCCGGCACCCACGTCGAGCGCACCGTCCTGGAGTGGGGCACCCCCTACTACACCAAGCTCGCCATGGCCTCCGCCGGCGGCCGCGGACCCGACGTCGCCGTCTCGCACATGTCCCGTCTCGCCGGATACGCGCCCACCGGGCTGCTCGACCCCTGGGACCTCAGCGTCCTGGCGGAATACGGCGTCGCCCCGGACGCCTTCGCCGACGCCGTGTGGTCCCGCACCCAGTTCGACGGCAAGACCTACGCCATCCCCCTGGACACCCACCCCTTCATCGTCTTCTTCCACCCCGGACCGGCGAAGAAGGCCGGCCTGCTCAACCCCGACGGCACCCTCGACACCGACGCCTTCTCCTCCCCCGACCGCTTCCTGGCCGCCGGCAAGGAACTCGCCAAGGCCTCCGGCAAGCAAGGCATCGCGTTCGGCTACGTCACCGACACCGCCCAGTGCTGGCGGCTGTTCTACGGCCTGTACCACCAGACCGGCGGACGCTTCGAACTGCCCGAGGGCGGCCCGGCCGAGGTCGACGCCGACCGGATGGCCGAGGTCATCGCCTTCATGGCGAAGATCGTCGACGGCACCGTCAACCCCCGCAGCCTCGACTACGCCTCCGCCATCGCCTCCTTCGTCAACAACCAGACGGCGATGATCCTCTCCGGCGAGTGGGAACTGGGCACCTTCCGCACCACCGACGAGAACGTCGGCGCGGCCCCCTTCCCTACCGTCTTCGGCACCCCGGCCGTCTACGCCGACTCGCACGCCTTCGTCCTGCCCCGCCGCGACCACCCGGACGAGGACCACCGGCACCGCACCCACCGCGCGGTGGCCGCGCTGCTCAAAGCCGGACAGATCTGGGCCACCGCCGGCCACATCCCCGCCTACACCCCGGTCACCGAGACCGGCGAGTACGCCGCGCTCACCCCGCAGTCCCACTACGCGGAGGCCGCCGACCACGTCGTCCTCGACCCGGCGGCCTGGTTCGCCGGAGCGGGCTCGGACTTCCAGAACGCCATGTCCCAGGTCCTCCAGCAGGCCCTCCTGGGCGACATGAGCCCGGACCACGCGGCCCGCGCGATGGTACGGCGCCTCAACACCTTCCTCTCCAAGCCCAGCCCGGCCTGATCCGGCCCCGAACCATCCGCGCAGGAGGCACAACGATGTCCTCTCCCCTCGCCCCGTCCCGCAGCGGGACGCTCCCGGCGCGCCGGATCCTCTCCCCCGGCCTGCTCTTCGCGCTGCCCTTCCTCGTGCTCTTCGCCCTCTTCATGCTCTGGCCCCTGGTCCAGGGCCTGTGGATGAGCTTCACCGACACCTCGCTGTCGGCCCACGCACCGAGCTTCATCGGCCTCGACAACTTCTCCGAGGCCCTCCAGGACGCCGAGATGTGGCGGGCGCTCGGCCACACCGTGTGGTTCACCGTTCTGTCGACCGTCCCGCTCGTCGTCGTCGCCCTCGGCATGGCGCTGCTGGTCCACACCGGACTGCCCGGCCAGTGGGTGTGGCGGCTGGCGTTCTTCGCGCCCTACCTGCTGCCCGTCGGCGTGGTCACGCTGGTGTGGGCCTGGCTCTTCCAGGGCGACCTCGGCCTGTACAACCAGCTCCTCAACGCGGTCGGCCTCGACTCGGTGGCCTGGCTCAGCGACAAGTCGGTCGCCATGTGGGCCATCGTGCTCACCACCCTGTGGTGGACCGTCGGCTTCAACTTCCTTCTCTACCTCGCGGCCCTGCAGTCCGTGCCCGACCACCTCTACGAGGCCGCGGCACTCGACGGGGCGGGCGCCTGGCGACGCCTGTTCTCCATCACGCTGCCCCAGCTGAGCCGGATCACCGTCGTCGTCACCGTGCTGCAGGTCCTCGCCTCGCTGAAGGTCTTCGACCAGATCTACCTGCTCACGAAGGGCGGCCCCGACAACTCGACCCGCCCGGTCATCGAGTACATGTACGACGTCGGCTTCACCGGCTACCGGCTCGGCTACGCCTCGGCGATCAGCTACGTCTTCTTCGCCCTCGTCATCCTCGCCTCCGCGGCCCAGTACGCCGCCCTCCGCCGCCGGGAGAAGTGACCATGTCCTCCACCACCGAGCTGCCCGTCCGCGGCCCCAAGACCACCCCCCGCTCACCGGTCATCCGGGAGGTGGCGGCCCGCAGACACCGCGCCGAGGCCCGCCGCACCCACCTCTCCCTCGGCGACAGCCGCACCGCACGCACCCTCACCTTCGCGGCGCTTACCCTGCTGGCCCTGCTCTGGCTGCTGCCGGCCGGCTGGGGACTGCTGACCGCGTTCAAGTCCGAGCAGGACGCCAGCGATCCCGTCCACTGGCTGTGGCCCGAGCACGGCTTCACCCTCGACGGATTCCGCAGTGTGTGGGAGCGCGGCGACCTGCCGCTGTGGATGTTCAACAGCTTCCTCATCGCGGCCGTCGTCACCGTCATCACGGTGGCCGTGTCCGCGATGGCCGGCTACGCCTTCTCCCGCACCCGCTTCGCCGGCCGCAAGGCACTGTTCACCCTCACCGTGGCGGCCGTCCTGGTGCCGCCGCAGATGCTGATCGTGCCGTGGTTCCAGCAGATGCTCACCCTGAACCTCGTCGACACCTACGCGGCCGTCATCCTGCCGCAGACCGTGGCACCGGTGATGGTGTTCATCCTGAAGAAGCACTTCGACTCCCTGCCCAGGGAGCTGGAAGAGGCCGCCCGCATCGACGGCGCCGGACACATCCGCATCTTCTGGTCCGTGCTCCTGCCGCTGTCCCGCCCCATGCTGTCGGCCGTAGCGATCTTCGTGTTCATCGGGGCCTGGAACAACTTCCTGTGGCCCTTCGTCTCCACCTCCGACCCCGACCTGATGACCCTCCCCGTCGGCATCACGTCGGTCAAGGACGCCTACGGCGTCCAGTACGCACAGTCGATGGCCTCGGCCGTCCTGGCGGCACTGCCCCTGGTCGTCGTCTTCCTCTTCTTCCAGCGGCACATCGTCAAGTCCGTCGCCACCACAGGACTCGGCGGCCAGTGACACCACCCACCGACTGAAAGGCAGCACCCACTCAGGCACCACCCCACCCCACGGAGTCGCCCATGAGTACATCGCCCCGCACGGCCCGCACCGCAGCCCTGCTCGCGCTGCTGCCGGCCGTGATGTTCTCCCTCGTCTCCACGCCCCCGTCGACCGCGGCGCCCCAGGCCGCGGCCGCCACCAGCACCACCTTCCGCAACCCACTCAACACCGGGCCCGACCCGTACCTGACGTACTTCAACGGCTCGTACTACATGACCACTACCCAGGGCGGCAGCATCCGCATGTGGCGCTCGCCGTCCCTGGCCACCCTCCTCGCATCCGACCCGGTCACCGTCTGGACCGACACCGACAACTCCCGCAACAAGAACATCTGGGCCGCGGAGTTCTACCGCTTCAACAACCGCTGGTACCTCTACTACACGGCCGACGACGGCGTGGACGACCACCACCGCATCTACGTCCTGGAGTCCGACACCGACTCCCCCACCGGCCCCTACCACTTCAAGTCCGCACTCATCCCGCCCAACCACACCGACGACTTCGCCATCGACCCCAGCGTCTTCACCCACAACGGCAAGCTGTACCTCGCCTACAGCGGCATCAACGCCTACCAGCACAACGGGCTCAACATCGCGCCCATGTCCAACCCCTACACCGTCTCCGGCAACGCGGTCGCGATCGACGCGGCCGGCGGCTGCCCGGAGGTACGCGACGGGCCGGAATTCCTCAACCGCAACGGCCGTACCTGGATGACCTATTCGGCGTGCGACACCGGCAAGCCCGACTACCAGCTGTGGATGCTGTCCCTGGCCGACGGCGCCGACCCGCTGGTGGCCGCCAACTGGCAGCAGCACAACGGCCCGGTCTTCTCCCGCGACGACGCGGTCGGCGTCTACGGCCCCGGCCACCACGCCTTCTTCAAGTCCCCCGACGGCACCCAGGACTGGATGGTCCACCACGCCAAGACAACCTCCCAGTACACCTACACCGACCGCACCAGCCGCGCCCAGAAGATCAGTTGGAACGCCGACGGCAGCCCCAACCTAGGGACCCCGCTCGCCCTGGGCGCCACCCAGAACCTGCCCTCCGGCGACCCCGGCTCCGGCAACCACTGGATCAACGACGACGGACGCTCCAGCGGCGACGGCACACTCACCTACAGCGGCGCCTGGAACTCCGGCAGCGGATGCGGCACGCAGTGCTTCTGGGGCGACGATCACTGGAGCGACCGGGCCGACAACACTGCGACCTTCACCTTCACCGGCACCCGGATCGCGCTGCTGTCCGTCCGCGACACCGGCAACGGCATCGCCGCCCTCAGCATCGACGGCGGGCCGGAGACACGTGTTGACTTCTACGGCGCCATCCGCGCAGGTGAGACCGTGCAGTACCTCAGTCCCAAGCTGCCCCCCGGCCGGCACACGTTGCGCATCAGGGTGACCGGCGAGCACAACACCCAGTCCACGGCCTCCTTCGTGAGCGTGGACCGGGCCGAGGTGTACAGCGACTGACACGAGCGGGAAGCGGCGGCCGCCCTCCAGGAACTGGACCGGCCGCCGCGCCGTCGACAGGGGCGCGCTGCGGTCACGCGCTGTCCTGGCGTCGCCTGATCTGCGCGAGGATCCCTCGAGCTTCGTCGCGGACACCGCGGTCGACGTCCCCTGCCAGCTCCATCAACTGAGAGATCAAGCGGTCCGTGCCGCCGTCCGTCATCCAGCCGGGATCTCCGTCGAGGGCAGCACTGAGCTCATCCGCCGTCCAGGTCTCGGTGACCGGGTGACACCCCGCCGGACAGCACGATCGAGCGGCAGCATCCCGCCTCACGAGCCGCTGCGCCCCCGGTACTGACTGGGGACGCGGACCGTACGTTCACGGATTCCGTATCCTTGCGGCATGCGCACGCGCCCCACCCTGAGCTGGGCTCCTGCCGAGGACCTGCCGCCCGGCACCACCGATCTGGCACCGGTCGTCGATGCCCTGAGCGCCGGCGGTGTGCTGGTGCTGAGCGGAGCGGGCCTGTCCACGGAGTCCGGCATCCCCGACTACCGGGGTGAGGGCGGAAGCCTGGGCCGGCATACGCCGATGACGTACCAGGAATTCACCGCCAGTGCCCAGGCCCGCCGCCGGTACTGGGCGCGCAGCCATCTCGGCTGGCGCACCTTCGGTCGCGCCCGCCCCAACGCGGGCCACCGGGCCGTAGCCGCGTTCGAGCGGCACGGACTGCTGTCGGGTGTGATCACTCAGAACGTCGACGGGCTGCACCAGGCCGCCGACAGCAAGGACGTCGTCGAGCTGCACGGCAGCCTGGAACGGATCGTCTGCCTGTCCTGCGGTGCCGTCAGCTCGCGCCGTGAACTCGCCCTGCGTCTGGAAGAGGCCAACGCGGGCTTCGAACCGGTGGCGGCCGGCATCAACCCTGACGGCGATGCCGACCTCACCGACGCACAGGTCGGCGACTTCCGCGTGATGCCCTGCGTGAGCTGCGGCGGCATCCTCAAACCGGACGTCGTCTTCTTCGGTGAATCCGTCCCGCCGCCGCGCGTCGAGCAGTGCCGTCAGCTGGTCCGGGAAGCGACGTCGCTACTGGTCCTGGGATCATCACTCACCGTGATGTCCGGCCTGCGCTTCGTCCGCCAGGCCTCCCAGGCCTCCACGCCGGTTCTCATCATCAACCGGGACGCCACCCGGGGCGACCGGCACGCCCTCACCCGCGTCGAGCTCCCCCTGGGAGCAGCGCTGACCAGCGTGGTCGGCCACCTGAACCTCCCCGTCGACGACCCCCGCTGACCTCCGGACACGCCCATCCGCCGTGCGACCGAGCCCATGCCGGCACTCCCCACACGCAGCAGGGCAGGGTGCGGCGTGACCGCCCGTTCAGTCGTGGAGCGCGGCGGAAGGTGTGTCGCCGTTCTGGACCTGTTGGGCCCGTTCGGCGAGTACCGTGGCCAGCTCGCGGACTCCGTCCTCGTCAATCCCGGCCTTCTTCATGGAAGACGTCTCGGTCCACAGCAGCGTTGTGCCGACTCGCGTCTGGGTCACTGCTCCGGGCTCGCCGTTGAAGCCGGAGGTACCGAATCGGGCGTCGCGCTCGTCACCGAGCGGGCCGATGTCGAACGCCTTCGCGTTCTGTCCCGCCCTCTTGCCGTAATAGCCGTCCCAGAGCACGTCGTACGCCTTCGTCGCGGCCTGTTCGCTGTCGTACGCGACGACCTGAAACGAGACGAGAGCGGCGTCGTCGGTGTGACGGAAGGTCGAGACCGCGTAGAAGCGGGAGTTCTCGCAGCCCGCGTTGTCCTTGATCGGACAGGCCTGCGAGCGGTAGAGCTCGTCCATCTCCACGGCCGTGGGCCGAGCGGACTCCTTCCAACCCGGCATGGCCTCGCCATCCGGCAGCGCCTGCCGTACCTGCTCCTTGGTGAGCGCCACCGCTGTGTCGTCCCCGCTGTCGCTGTCCGAGCCGCCGCCACAGCCGGACAGCAGCAGCGCCGCCGCAATCGCCACACACCCGCGGAGATCCCTCATGACCATGCCACCACCCCTCGAAAAGTGATCTTACGCAGGCCGTCCCCGCGCAGCGGACACCGACCGAGGCAGCAGACCGGACACAGGCGTTTGACCAAAGCCCCGCGCGGCCCGCCGTGTTGTGCTTCGTGCGGCGGGCCGGAGCCGGTCTTCACGCCGTTCGCCCGTTCCGCTCAGGGGGCGGGTTGACGGCCGCGATGGTCAATTCGCCTCAGCCGTCGGCTACGTGAGGTGGTCGGCGATCAGGGCTGCGAATTCGTCCGGCGTGGCCAGGCGGATGCCGAGCTCCTCGGCCTTGGCTCGCTTGGAACCCGCGCCCTCTCCGGCGACGACGAGGGTGGTCTTCTTGGAGACGCTGGAGGAGGACCGGCCGCCGGCCTGTTCGATGAGCTCGTTCATCTGGTTGCGGCTGAGCTTTTCCAGGGGGCCGGTCATCGCGCCGGTGACGACCACGGTCATCCCGGTCAGCGCTCCGCCCGCAGGCGGCGTCTTCTCGTCGGGATCGTCTGCGCCGCCGTCGGCCGGAGTGGGCGGAGTGGCGCCGGGTTCGGTCATGTTCACTCCGGCGGCGGCGAGTTTGTCGATGAGCGGGCCGAGTTCGGCGAGTTCGGCGACGATTGAGGGCGCCTTCTCGGTGCCGATGCCCTCGACCTGCTGCATCGCTTCGGCGTCCGCGGCGCGGAGGTGGTCCATGGTGGCGAAGTGCCGGGCGATACGACGGGACATGGAGCGACCGGTGCCCCGGACTCCGAGCGCGCACAGTACGCGTGACAGCGGTTGGTCCTTGGCGGCGGCGAGGGCGGCGAGGAGATTGTCGGTACTGGTGGCGCCCATCCGCTCCAGGCCGAGGAGCTGCTCGCGGGTGAGGGTGAACAAGTCGGCCAGATCGGCGACGAGGCCAGCGTCGACGAGCTGGACGACGCGGGTGTGGCCGAGGCCTTCGATGTCGAGCTGGTCGCGACCGGCCGCGTAGGACAGGGCCGCCACCTGGTGGCAGTTGCGGCCGTTCTCGCAGCGCCAGCGCTGCTCGCTGGTGTCGATGCCGGCCCCGCAGCGCGGGCACGTCTCGGGGAAGGCGATGGGCTGTTCGTCGCCGGTGCGCAGGTGGGCGACCGGGGCTTCGATACGGGGGATGACGTCGCCGGCCCGGTGGACCATGACGTGGTCGCCCAGGCGCAGGTCGCGGCGGGTGATGTCGGACGGGTTGTGCAGGGTGGCGTAGGTGATGGTGGCGCCGTCGATCTCGACCGGTTCAAGGACGGCGCGCGGGGCGATGATGCCGGTACGGCCGACGTTCCACTCCACCTCCAGCAGCCGGGTGATCTTCTCGACGGCGGGCAGCTTGTAGGCGATCGCCCAGCGCGGAGCCCGCGACCCCGATCCTGCGCTGTGCTGGTCGGCGGCCAGGTCGGCCTTGATGACGATCCCGTCGATCCCGAACGGCAACTCGGCCCGCACGGC
The DNA here is from genome assembly GCF_056436565.1 of Streptomyces sp. NPDC043726. Taxonomy (NCBI): domain Bacteria; kingdom Bacillati; phylum Actinomycetota; class Actinomycetes; order Kitasatosporales; family Streptomycetaceae; genus Streptomyces; species Streptomyces sp. NPDC043726. Next base: position 798,692 of record NZ_JBWKCI010000002.1, on the reverse strand, counting down.
GGCGATCTCCTGCACCCGGGCCAGCACCTGCTCGACGGTGTCGGCGGTCGTGCCGGGCACCGCGGTGGTGGCGGTGGTGTTGATGCCGAGGACGGCGGCCTGCGTCATCAGCTCGCTGTGGGCGAGTTCGCCCAGCCGCGCGGCGAGCGCCGTCTCGGTGCCGGCCAGGGGCAGCAGGCCGTAGCCGAAGAACGTCATCGGCACGGTGTAGGCACGCTCCCTGGCGCGCAGGGTGCCAGCCGACGCGCCGCGCGGGTTCGCGAACGGCTGCCCGCCGTGCGCGGTGCGCACCTCATTGGCGTGCTCGAACTGAGCGGTCGTCATCAGGACTTCGCCCCGGACTTCCACGGTGACCGGCTCGGCGAGATCCTCCGGCAGGCCCTCGATGGTGCCTATCGCGTGGGAGACGTCCTCCCCGGCCGTCCCGTCCCCCCGGGTGATCAGCTGTCTCAGTCGGCCGCCCGTGTAGCGGGCGGCGACGGCGAGCCCGTCCAGCTTCGGCTCGACGCTGAACCGCTCGACGTCGTGGCCGATGCGTCGGGCCAGGGAAGCGGTCCAGGCGGTGAACTCCTGCGGCGAGAACACGTTGTCCAGACTCAGCATCGCCACCGTGTGCGGGACATCGCCTTCCAAGGCGCCGCCGGCGACCTTCCCCGTGGGCGAGTCGGGCAGCACCTGCTCAGGATGTTCCGCCTCCCATGCGGCGATGCCTCGCGTCAGCCGGTCGTAGGCGTCATCGTCCAGTGCCGACGTCCCGCCCCCGTAGTAGGCAGCCGACGCCTTCAGCGCGGCCTCGACCGCCTGCGCGTAGGAAGCGGCATCCGTGATCACAGCTCCAGGTGTTGTCATACCTGTCATCTTGCCTGCCACCACTGACATCGCCTGGTGGGCCGTGAGCGCTGTTCCACGTACGCGGTGTCGAAAGCCGACGACGGTGTCAGAGGCAGGAGTTACGGTACGCGCTGTGGACGCTGCTGATCTTGACCATCGAGCCCGGACGCGGTCTGGCTGCATACCCCCGCACCTGGTCTCCCGGCTCCTCGACCTCGGCCATGCCGAGACGGTGGAGTACTGGGCCGGCCAAGGGGAGTGGTTCTGCGCACGGGAGTGGGCGCGGCTACTCGGTGAACAGAGCCGACTGGCTGAGGCGTTGGAAATACTCGCCCCGTATCTCGCTACAGGCTCGTGGACAGCCACCAGGGACACGGCGGAACTGTTGGAGAGCTGGGGGCGCACCGACGAGGCGATCGTGCTGACCCGGGCTCGTATGGAGGTCGGGCATCCGTTGGCACTGGAGTTCTATGCGCGACTGCTGGCCAGGCACGGCGGCAGCGACGAGGCGTTCACCCTGCTGCAGCCGCACATCGACGACTGGCTCCTGGCTGCGGCCCTGGTGGAGGTCGCGGACGGCGCCGGTCGGGACGAGGAGGCCGCGGCACTGCTGGCCGCCCGGATCCCGGCCGAGCACCGTTGCGACACCCCGTGGTGTTGCCGCGGCCTCGACCCTGACACGGCGATCGGACTGCTTGCCACGATCCGCGAACGCCAGGGCCGCATCGATGAAGCCATCGCCCTGCTTCACACCCGGAACGTCAACGCGGTCAGCAACCGGGATCAGCTGGCCGACCTGCTCGCCCGGCACGACAGAACCGGGGAACTGCGCGCCTACGCGGCAACCGAGGAGCTTGGGTACGCCGCGCGATGCCTCGCGGAACTGCTGGAGGAACGTGGTGACGTGGAGGGCGCGATCGCCGTGTACCAACAGGCCGCTAAGTCGTCCGTTCGCGAGGGCATGACGGTGGACCTCGCGCACCTCCTGGCGCGCCACGGTCGCGGGGACGAGGCGATCGAGGTGATGCGGGCTGTGGCCGACCGTCCCGGCGGGGCCGAGGACTGGATCCTCCACGTGTTCTGCACTCTCTGCGCCGACCAGGGCCGTCCCGAGGAGGGCCTGGCCTACCTCGACGCCCTCAAGGAACGCCGCGGAGAGGAGGAGTGGGAGCTGTTCTGGATACGGCTTCCGTTGATGGCAGCCTGCGATCTGGTTGATGAGGGCCTTGAAGCGGCTCACGCCCATCCCGAGGGCCACACGTCGTACGCGGCGGCCCATATCGCCAAGCTGCTGGCTGACGCCGGTCGCACCGAGGAGGCCGTCGCGGTCCTACGACCCCACGCCCCCGCAAACAGCCACGACCTGGCCGGGTACCTCATCGACCTCGGCCGCATCGACGATGCCGTGGCCGTCCTGCACCAAGGCAAGACCCGTCCGCCGGAGTGCTCGACCACCGCCTGGAGCGCGGAGCCCCCGTTCTGACAAGCGGAACCGTCAGCCCTGCGGGTTGACCGGCGGGAGAGCCGGTCAGCCCGCAGGGTCCCGGCGGCTTCAGGCCGCGATCGATTCCTCGGCGAGGAACTTTTCCACGAATTCCAGGGTCCGCCGGTCGAAGTCGGCGTACTGGTCTTCCCGAGCAGCGCCGACGGCCGCGTCGCCGACGTGCAGATTGCCCTGGGCGTCGACGCGCTGCGGTCGCTCCTCCGCGTCGAGGAGCAGGCCCACGGTGGAGTGCGAGAAGCCGCAGTAACTGGCGATGCCCTCGCTGAGGTTGGCCTCAAGGACCGACTGCATGCCCTGTGCGACGGGATCGTCGGCGGTGGCGCCGGCCAGGCCGAGCCACAGCATCCGCTTGCCGGCCAGGCGCGGCTTGCTGCGGCCGTAAGCGAAGCCGTAGTTCCACACGCGGTCGATCCATCCCTTGAGGACGGCGGGCACGCTCTGCCAGTACACGGGGAAGACGGCGACCACGACGTCCGCGTCGAGGATGCGCCGCATATGGGCGTGCACCTCGTCGGAGTACGTCTTCTCCCGGTTGCCCCAGTCCGGCTGGTCCTCCACGTTCATCCGGGGGTCGAACCCCTCGGCGTGCAGGTCGAGCAGGTCGATGCGGTATCCGGCCGCCTGGAGCCGGGCGGCCGCTCGGCGGGCGGTGTGTGCGGTGAGGGAATCGCTCCGGTGGTGCGCGACGACCACGAGGGCTGTTCCGGTGCTGTGCTGAGGCACGGTGTCTCCCGACAGGGCTGAAGGTCTTCGTCTTTCGGTGACTCCAGTACAGCGGCGGCCGCGTAGATGATCCATGGGAGAAAGTCTCCAAACCATAGGAGATCGTCTACGATTCCCTTATGGATCCCTTGAGTTCGCTGCTGAGCGGCATCCGTGCCGAGGGCTCGGTCGTCAGCCATGCCGTCCTCAGCGCGCCCTGGACCATCCGGTTCACCGACGACGCACCCCTCACCATGGTCACCGTGCTGCGCGGGGGAGGCACCCTGCTGTTGCCCGACGGCACCGAGCGGGCGATCACCGCGGGTGACACGGCCATCGTCCGCGGCCCCGCACCATTCCACCTCGTGGACCAACCCACCACGGTCCAACTCCCCCACGCCGAGTACGAGATCAACTGCTTCACCGAAACGGCCTCGTGCTCGGCCCAGGAACTCGCCGGTATCCAGTGGGGCACCGACCCGGGCGGAGCGACGGCACTCATCGTGGGCGCCTACCGCGCAACCGGGCATCGCCACGAACGGCTCCTGCGCGCACTGCCACCTGTCCTGGTCGTCACCGAGGACGCCGAAGTCTGTGCCTGGCTGGAGAACTCCGCCGCCGACGCCGCCCGGCTCTCCTCCGGTTCGCAGGCCATGATGGACCGGCTCCTGGACTGGGCACTGGTGTGCACGCTGCGCACCTGGTTCGAGCGGGCGGGCGCCGATGCTCCGAGCTGGTACCGCGGTCTCGCCGACCCGGTCCTCGCGCCCGCCCTGCGCGCCTTCCACGGCCGGCCCGCCGACACCTGGACGGTCGCGTCCCTGGCTGCCCAAGCAGGCGTCTCCCGGGCGCTGTTCGCAAAACGCTTCACCCAATTGATGGGCCGCCCGCCGCTCGCCTATCTCACCGAATGCCGCATGGACGACGCCGAGGCGCTCCTGGCCGACACCGATCTGAGCATCGCCCAGATCGCGAAGACGGTCGGTTACGCCGACGCCTTCGGCTTCAGCGCCGCCTTCAAACGCTACAAGGGCCAGAGTCCCAGCCAGTTCCGAACCGCGGCGGCATGACCTACGGCGCGGGTGACCGAGTGATCAGCCTCGGTCCACAGGGCTACTGCGACTCTGGGCGGGCGCTCGCGCCCGACGCCCCCCGGGCCGCCCGCAGCGACCGCACCACCAGCGGGACCTGCAACGGCACCCGCGCCCAGGCGGCGGCGCGCAGCGCCGGTGAGCGGCGCTGCCAGTCCACCGCCATTTGCACGTTGGCGGGGAGCACCGCGAGGAACAGCCCCGCCGCCAGCCAGCCGCCCGCGCGACGGGTGCGCGGCACCGCGAGCGCCGCCGCGACCGCGAGTTCCGCCGCGCCGCTCAGCTGGGTCCAGGTCCGCGGGCGGCCGGGCAGCGCGCGCGGCACGATCGCGTCGAAGGGCTTCGGCACGGCGAAGTGCGCGGCCCCTGCCACAGCCAGCAGCCCGGCGAGCTGGAGTGCGGACCGGTCGGCGGCGCGGTCGGGCGTACGGGAGGCGGTGGAGTCCACGAGTACCTCGCAGCGTCGGTTCGGAGGCTGACGGACAGTCTTCTTACTGGCCGGTAGGGAGCGTAGCGGACACCCGACATCCCGAGCGGGCCACCCCCATCCGCTGCGGGTGCCACCAGTCGCACACCGCGGTGAGCGACTCTGGGGCCCACCCGCAGGCGGCAGGGCCGGACAGGCACCGCCGACCACTACGGCCGCTCAATTGCCCGTCCAGAGTTCAAGGACGGACGCGCCGGATACAGGTGGCCCTCCCGTATCCGGCGCCGCAGGCTGACGTCACGCGGTCTTCGCCCCGTCCGGGAACTGCCGGAGCCGTTGAGCAAGATCAGCGAGGCGAGAGAAGGCAGAACTCGTTGCCCTCGGGGTCGGCCAGAACCGTCCACGAGATCGCTGACTGGTCGAAATCAGGGTCGGTGGCGCCCAGCGCGCGCAGCCGGGCTGCCTCTGCGGCCGGGTCGTCATCGGGGTAGGGGCAGACGTCGAGGTGGACGCGGTTCCACACACTCTTAGTGTCGGGGTTGCGGACAAACTCGAGGTAGGGGCCCACGCCTTGGGCGGAACGCATCGTTGCGTGGTCGTCGGCGACCTCGTGAAGGGTCCAGTCCATCGCCTCGCCCCAGAACCGGGCCATCTCCCGCGGGTCGGTGCAGTCGACCACAACCGTGGCGATCGGCCCGGTGTCCCGGTAGAGGGGGCGGGGTTCCAAGACGCAGAACTCATTGCCTTCCGGGTCGGCCATGACCACCCAGGGGACATCGCCCTGACCAATATCGGCCGGCGTGGCACCGAGATCCTGCAGACGTGCAACCAACTCCGCCTGATGGGCGGTTGAGGTCGTAGCCAGATCAAGATGCACCCGGTTCTTGACTGTCTTGGGTTCCGGGCGGGCGACGATGTCGATGCACACGGCCACAGGGTCGGGGTAGGCGAAGCCGACGGGTTCGAGGTTGGTCACCCCGGGCCCCTCGCTGTCCACGCCCCAACCGAGCGCCTCCGCCCAGAACTGGCCGAGCTTGGAGTCGTCATGGGCCTTCATGTTGATCTGCACAAGTCGTGTTGGCATGCGCAGATCCTAGAGGCCTGATTGTTCGACCAGCACTGCCGCCAGATCCCCTGAGGGAAGGCGGTGAAGGCCGGCAGATCCCGATGGCCGTATCGAAGTGGACCGCTGCCTCGGGGGCCGCCCCTTGTAGCATCGTTCCAGTTCACAGGGGCTGGGGGGCTCATGTCGTTGGGGAAGCGGCTACGGGAGCTGCGGCGTTCTGCCGGAATGACCTTGGAGGGGCTGGCCGAGGCGTCCGGGGTCAGTGCGCGGGCCATCAGTGACATGGAGCGGGGGCACAGCAGGGCACCGCAACCGCGGACGCTCGCCGCGCTCGCCGCCGCGCTGAGGGTGAGCGGGGAGGAAGGCCGGCGGCTGGAGGAGGACGCGCGTGCGCTGCGCCGGGATGCGGCTGCCGCCCGCCCCGGTCCGTGCGAACCTCCGCGTGCGGTGAGCGACTTCACCGGCCGGGCGCGTGAGTTGGAGGCGCTCCGCCGTGCCGCGAGTGACGGCGCCCGCGGCAGTCTCGCGCCGGTCGTCCTGGTGCACGGGCAGGCTGGGGTCGGCAAGACCAGCGTCGTGCTGCGGACGGCCGAGGAACTGCGCGGCGGCTATCCCGGTGGCTGCCTCTACGTCGACCTGCGCGGGGTCGACCCTGTCCCGCCCGCCGCGGGCGACGTCGCCGCGCGACTGCTGCGGGCGCTGGAGATCCCGTCCCGCGCCGTCGCTGCCTCGGACGAGGAGCGCTGCGCCCAGCTGCGGGCGATGCTGCGTGAGCGGCGCTGTCTGCTGGTACTGGACAACGCCGCCGACGAAGCGCAGGTGCGGCCGTTGCTGCCGGGTGAGGGAACCGGGCTGGTCCTGGTGACCTGTCGGCGTGTACTCAGCGGGCTGGAGGGAGTCCGGCGGCTGGCTCTGGCCCCCTTCACACCGCAGGAGTCGGCGGCGCTGTTGCGTGCCGTCGCCGACCAGGCGGCGGTGCCCTCGTCCGCGGATGACGTTGAGGAGGTGGCCCGGCTGTGCGGCCATCTGCCGCTGGCGCTGCGGATCGCCGGCACCCGCCTGTCCACCCGGTCCGGCTGGTCGGTGCGCCACCTGGTCGACCGGCTCGCGGGAGAGGACCGGCGGCTGGCCTCCCTGCGCAGCGGCGACGTCAGCGTGGTGGCCGCCTTCACGCTCTCCCACGCCCAGCTTTCCATCGAGGCACGGCGAGTTTTCCGGCGGCTGGCTCACCTGCCGGGCCCGGACTTCTCGGCCCCGCTCGTCGTCCTGGTGACCGACGACCCCCTGACCGACACCGTGGATGTGCTCGACGAACTGGTGGAGCTCGGACTGCTCCAGCCACGGGGCGTCGACCGCTACCAACTTCACGATCTGCTGCGGCTTTTCGCCGGCGAGCGGCTGCGGGGTGAGGAGCCGGAGGGGGAACGGGCCGCCGTACGGCTGGGAATGGCGCGGCGGCTGTTGGAGATCACCGTCACCGCCGGCCGCTGGTTCGAGCCCGGGCACGGTGCGCCGCCCGAGGACTGGAACGGGCCGGTCCCCCTCAATACGGCGGACGAGGCGACGTACTGGCTCCGCGCGGAGGCGGAGAACTGGCTGGGGGCACTGCGGATCGCCGCCGAGGCAGGGGAACACCGCCGGGTGGTGGAGACCGCCGAGGCGCTGCACTGGTACTCCGACACCAGCATCGCCTGGCGCGGATGGTACGAGGTCTACGGGCTCTCCCGAGCGGCCGCTGCGCAACTGGGCGACCGGCGCCTGGAGACCGTACACCTCAACTACCTCTCGTGGGCGTCCTCGAACTGTGCCCAGCGCTGGGAGGAGGGACTGCGCGCAGCATTGGCGGCGCGTGACATGGCGGCCGCCGAGGGTGATCTCAAGGAGGAGGCGTGGGCGTTGCAGTACGCGGCGGACGCGCTGGGCCGCGGCGGGCGACATGCCGAGGCGCTGCAGATGCTGCGTGCGGCGCTGCGTCCGGCCGACCTCGCCGGTGACCACGACGGGTACGTCCAGCTGTTCTCGCGCATGGGGTGGATGCAGACCATGGTCGGCTCCTACGAGGAGGCTCTCGCCACCTACCAGGAGGGATTGCGCGAGGTCGCGGCCCGCCCGGTGGCGGCGCGGCCCGAACTCAGCCTGCGGGCCGGTGCCGCGGTATCGACGGCCCACCTGCTGGCCCTTCTCGGGCGGTGGACGGAGGCGCTCGACGAGGCCGGGCGGGCCGAACCGCTGGCCACCGTGTACGGCGTGCCCGCGCTGACCTGCCGCCTCCACCTCGCCAAGGGGCTCGCGCTGGTTGGTCTGGGCGAACGCGACCGCGGCCGCGCCGAGTTGCTCCTGGCACAAGAACTGGTCCAGGACCAGCCATGGCATTACGCGGCCGACAAAGCGCGGGAGGCGCTGACGAAGCTGGACGAACAGTCCGGCTGAGGCGCGCTGAAGGCGACTTCGAGAGCCTGCGACCCGGCGTTCTGCGTGCAGTTCTGCATGTTCCGGACGGACTGGTGCTGCTTTCCTCGAGGCACGGCCGCTCTGGCCGACCTGCCGACACAGCCGAGCATCCTGCGAAAGGGGCGCCTTCCTCATGCCTCCCCCCATCTCCCGTAGAACCATCCTGGCCGGGGCCGCGGCGGGCGCCGTCGCCGTGACCGCCGCTGGTGGCGGCCCGGCGGCGGCCAACGACCGCTCTCCGGGGCCCAAGCCGACGATCGTGCTGGTGCACGGCGCCTTCGCCGACGCCGGCGGCTGGTCCCGGGTGATCACTCACCTGGCCCGCGACGGGCACTCCGTCATCGCCCCACCCAACCCGCTGCGCGGCGTGCACGCCGACTCCGCCTACCTCGCCTCCTTCCTCGACACCCTGCCCGGTCCACTCGTCCTCGTCGGACACTCCTACGGCGGCATGCTGATCACCAACGCCGCCCACGGCAACGAACGGGTGCGGGCGCTGGTCTACGTCGCTGCCTTCGCCCCCGACGCGGGTGAGACCGTACCCGACCTCCAGACGAAGTTCCCCGGCACCCAACTCACCGAGGCCGCACTGGACTTCCGCCTCCACCCGCAGGGCGTCGACGGCTATGTGAAGCGTTCCGCTTTCCGCGAGGTGTTCGCCGGTGACCTGTCCCGGGCGGAGGCCGACGTGCTGTGGGCGACCCAACGGCCCGGAGACACCGCGACGCTCTCCGAGAAGTCCGGCCCGCCCGCCTGGGCGACAGTGCCGTCGTACTACCTGGTCGCCCGTGACGACCACCTCATCCCGGCCGCCGCACAGCGCTTCATGGCCGAACGGGCCGGCGCGCACACCGTGGAGGTCAGGGCCTCACACGTCGCGATGATTTCCCAGCCGCGGGCCACCGCCGCTCTCATCGGAAAGGCAGCACGATGACACACGTCACCACCGCCGACGGCACCCGGATCTTCTACAAGGACTGGGGCACCGGCCGCCCCGTCGTGCTCAGTCACGGCTGGCCGCTGAACTCCGACAGCTGGGAGGCGCAGCAGCTCTTCCTCGCCGAGCACGGCTACCGCGCCATCGCCCACGACCGCCGCGGCCACGGCCGGTCCACGCAAACCTGGCACGGCAACGACATGGACACCTACGCCGACGACCTCGCCGCTCTCCTGGAGCACCTGGACCTCCAGGAGGTGACCCTGGTCGGCTTCTCCACCGGTGGCGGGGAAATCACCCGGTACATCGGCCGACACGGCACCGCCCGCGTCGCCCAGGCCGTACTGGTGGCCGCGGTGCCGCCCCTGATGGTGCGCCGGGACGACAACCCGGGCGGAGTGCCGGTGGAGGTCTTCGACGGCCTGCGTTCCGGCTCCCTCGCCGACCGCTCCCAGCTCTACCAGGACCTCGCCGACGGCCCGTTCTTCAACCACCCCACCATGCCCGTCTCCCAGGGCGTCCGCGACGCCTTCTGGCTCCAGTCGATGGCCGCCGGCCACCGCAACGCCTACGAGTCCATCGCCGCCTTCTCCGCCACCGACTTCCGCGCCGACCTGGCCCGCTTCGACGTGCCCACCCTGGTGATCCACGGCGACGCCGACCAGGTCGTACCGTTCCAGGTCGGCGGCGAGGCGTCGGCGGCACTGGTGAAGGACGCCGAACTGCTCGTCTACCCGGACGCGCCCCACGGCCTTACCGACACGCACAAGCAGACGCTCGCCGAAGACCTGCTCGCCTTCCTGGAGAGGCACGGCAAATGAGCACGATCGTTCTGATCCACGGTCTGTGGGTCACGCCGCGCAGCTGGGAGCACTGGATCCCGTACTACGAGGCACAAGGGCACACGGTGATCGCACCGGCTTACCCCGGCTTCGAAGTCGAGGTGGAGGCGCTGCGCGCCGACCCCTCCCCCATCGCGTCACTGACCGTGCCCGAGACCGTCGCCCACCTGGAGAAGGTGATCACCGAGCTGCCGGAGAAGCCGATCCTCATCGGCCACTCCTTCGGCGGGGTCCTCACCCAGCTCCTGCTCGACCGGGGCCACGGCGCAGCGGGAGTGGTGATCGACTCCGCGCCCCCACAGGGCATCCGGGTCAACCCACCCTCCCAACTCCGCTCCCTCTTCCCCATCTTCAACAACCCGGCCAAGCGGCACCGAGCAGCGGGCTTCACCCCCGAGCAGTTCCACTACGCCTTCACCAACACCCTGCCCGAGGCCGAAGCACGAGCGGCCTACGACCGGTACGCCATCGCGGCACCGGGCAGCTGGGTGTGGACGTACGGGCTGATCGCCAACCTCACCCCCGGCAGAAGGGAGACCTGGGTCGACTTCCACAACCCCGACCGAGCCCCGCTGCTCTTCATCGCCGGCGGCCGGGACCACATCATGCCGCCCGCGGTGAACAAGTCCAACCACCGCCACTACAAGGCCCCAGGGACCGTCACCGACTACCACGAGTTCCCCGACCGCTCCCACTGGACATGCGCCGAGCCGGGCTGGGAAGAAGTCGCCGACCACGCCCTCGACTGGGCCCTGCGACACGCGACGGTCTGAACGAGACCGCCCACTGCGTCAGACGGGCCCCAGACCGGAACGTACGACGGCGGAGCAGTCGGCCATTGCGGGACCGACACTGACATGCCTCGCCGGCCGCCACGCTACTGACGGTGCCGAGCGTCAAGGGCGGACGCCACGGGTGTAGGCCCGGGCGGCGGCTGCCCTTCCGGACAGCCGCCGCCCGGCTGGATCACCCCGCGTCGGCGGGATGATCCAGCCCGCGCCCGTTCGCTGTTCGAGTTAACGGAACCTGCCGGCACCCCCCAGGCGCACAGCGGCTGCCCTGCGGAGGAGAATCCGTCGCTGTTGCCGGCGGGGTTGCACCACTCGTGCGCCAGGCACTCATGAGGGGCGTGCGCCGAGATGCGTTGTGTCGTTCAGGGCAGTCAGCAGCCATCGCTCGTTGCCGTAGCGGTCGCGGCGGTGCTCGAATCGGGTGAGGCCTGTGGTTCGTGGCGAAGCCGATGGCTGGGCTTGCCTCGGCGGGGGATCCGAAGGAGCACGTGGCAGGCTGCGTGGATGGTTCGCCGTGCGCCGCCAGCAGGAGGTTTTGCAGCGTGGGTCATGGCGGCTGCTCAGTCGTCTTCGAAGACGAGGTCCCAAGGGTTGCGGGTCATCTTCACGGTGGTGCCGGTGACCTCGACGACCTCGTCGAGACCGGTGGTGAACTGACCGGTGGGCAGGATCAGGAACCGGTCCGCTTCCCGGTCCAGGTAGGCCGGGAAGCCCGAGAGGTCAGGAGCACCGCCGAGGTTGAAGTAGTCCGCGAGGCGGCGGAAGAGTTTGGGGAGGATGACCTCTTCGGTGGTGATCGAGCTCATGCCTGTCACCGTCGCGCCGTTCAGGGTCGCGTCCTTGCCCCACACGCCCTTGGGTGGAGTGGCGGTCCGCGCCTTCTCGACCGTGGCGGTGATCGCGTTGCGCAGGTCGAAGAAGAGGCTGCGGTAGTAGAGCGGATAGACGAGCCCTTCGGCGATCAGGTGGTGATTGAGGGTGGTCTCCAGCAGGTCCGTGTCCATGAACACCTGCGTGCCACTGGCAGCCGGGGGCTCGCCTCGTCCCGCGAAGGCGATGGCGCGACGGCTGATGTCCACGCCACGCGTCAGGATGAAGCCGGGCACGCTCACCGGGGTCGAGGCCGTCACCTTTTCCACCGCAACCGGGTCGCGCGTGACGCTGGTGAAGCCAACCCACTTGAGCACCTCGTCGCGGGCGGCGTGGCCGAGGGCGAGGGGCTGGCTGACGGTGGGGCCCGTCCTGGAGTAGTGGGTCTCCAGGGCGTCGATGGCCTCAAGGCGCAGCTTGCCTCGGCCAGCGGCGTTGCGCCTGACCTTGCGGGGTCCCCCGATGAGGTCCCACTCGTCAGGGTCATCGGGCCGGAAGTGGATGTTGTCCCCGTCCGGCTCAGTCTCCAGAATCTCGTACGACCCCTTGATCAGCAGCATGGGCACGACTGCACAGCTCCTCCCGCACTACGGCGCATTCACGAAGGGCCAGTTACTCAACGTCACCATAGGCGATGATTAGTTGCTCTGTGTGACGAGAATGCGTGGCGGCGGTGCGGTGACGGGACCGAACGGTGGATCGGCACCAGCGGTGGTCCGGCTGCACAACGATGGCTAGCGGCGATTCCCATAGCTCGATTCGGTGAAAGTGCAACACCCGTCGTGCCCGCTCGCGTCACCCGCACCGGCGCTGAACGGCCCGAGGGCATCGTCCTTCGCCTCATGCCACACCGACACCCCAGAGAACCCGCTGCGCCAGTGGAACGTCCCCCGTCATGAGCAAGGAAGCCCCAGCCGTGCCCACACCAGTACCCGTGGCTAGCACCATGGCGACCACGACGAGCAGCGGCACCGCCTGGAAGGGAGTGCCGGGTCCCCGCGGGAGGCGTTGGACGAGCACTCATCAACTGATCAATTCGGTCCCTCAGTTAAAGCCGTACCCATCCTTGTGCGGCTGTGCTGGTGGGTGGCGGGCAGCAAATCACCCGGTGGGGAGTCATGAGCCACCCGGTGCGATCATGGGCGGATGCGAGCGCTCGATGAACTGGTCAACGTGGATGAGCCGGCATGGCCGATACTGCAGGAGGCGTTCACCAGCGCTGCGGTGGAACTGGAGATGCTGCCGGGCATCGAGGGGGGTGACGGGGCATCCATCCTTCAGCTGCAGGTGAGTGCCGGGTCGGCGCTCGGCGCGATGGTCCTGCACTGTGGTGGCCTGGCCGTGGATGGAGGCTGGCTGCGGATCTTCGGGGGTAGGTCGCCGGGTCGGCCGACCAACGTGCCGAGTCTTGCCGCGGTGAACCGTTTTCCCGTCGCTGTTGACCTGACATGGCGCCCGACGGATGGCCTCGTGGTCGCCCAGGACGTGCTCGGAGGCGTCTTCGCACTCAACGGCCACGATCCGGCCACCGCCGGGCGGCCGGGGGTGCCCGGGCAGATGACGTACTTTGCTCCGGATTCCCTGGAGTGGGAAGCCATGGACATGGGATACGGCACCTGGTTGACCTGGGCTCTGTCCGACCGTCTGGCCCAGTTCTATGAAGGGCTGCGATGGCCCGGCTGGCAGGAGGAGACCGTCGGCCTCACGGCTGCTCAGGGAATCACGGTCTATCCATTCCTCTGGTCACAACAGGCGCAAGAGGATCTGGCAGCGACCACCCGAGCACCGGCTCCGATGGCTGAGCTCCTCACGATGAGCCGGGACTTCTGCCAGCAGATGGGACTGCCAACGCCTGGATTTCTGGGGGCGGTCTGACGAACGCGCGAACCGCAACGCACTGCCGCCCAAGCTCTCTCCTGCGATGAACCGGGCGAATCCGGTCTGCCGCGCTCGGAAGCGTGTCAGCTGCGTCGGTTGCCCAGCTGATGTCGACGTCGATGCCCGCCGTGTCGTACAGCGGCTGTCGGGAAGCCGCGATGCCCACGGCGACGATGAGTCAGGGAATCCGGCCGCGACCCTGGACCTGATCCACCCACAGCCCGCCTGTGGGTGGAGACCGAACTGCGCGCCACCCTCACCTCAGCCGAGGCCCGTCAGCGAAGTCGGCGCGCGCGCAGCACCACGTCGTCCGTGTGGTGCGCGCCAGCCCCGCCCTCGGGTGCCACGCGCGGCCGCTGCTCATTCACCTCTGTCACCCAGTCGTCGTCGAGCAACTCGGCAACCATCGAGGGCCAGACGTAGTCCGCCGGATCGAAGCCGCTGTCGTGCGCCTGCTGCGTGTCCATCCCCGCGTGATGCACCAGCAGCAGGACGCCGCCCGGCGCGACGGCGGCGAGCAGCGCCCGCTCGGCCGCGGCGTCGGGGGTTCGCAGCAGGGCCGGGTACTGCGCGGAGACAAGGTCGAAGGAAGCCGGCGGGAGCGCGGCTTCGGTGAGCGTGGCATGGACCCACCGAATGGCGACACCAGCGTCCCGCGCGTGCCCGGCCGCCCGCTCCAGCGCCACGCCGGAGACCTCCAGCGCGGTCACGTCCCAGCCGCCCCGCGCGAGCCAGACCGCGTCCGCGCCCTCACCGCAGCCGACGTCGAGGACCCGCCCAGGCGTGAGGCCGGCGACCTCGGCGACGAGTGCGCCGTTGGGCCGGCCGCTCCACAGCTGTTGGCGCTCTGTGTACCGGCTGTCCCATTCCGCGCGCACCAAAGGATCGCCGACGTATCCGTCGGCAGGCAAAGGGGTGTCTGACACAGGCGTTGCCGTTTCAAGGTTCTCGGTCACGGACCCACCGTCGCCGACCGGGGCTCCGCTCTGCCAATGATGTTGCCGATCCGGCAAACAGCTGCCGGGTTTCACGGTGCCACCGGCACCGCTGCAGCTCCAGGCCCAGCGGGGGCTGTTCTGGTGGGGAGTCGTATCCGCTCGAAACCAAGTGTGCCTCATCTGGCGTCTGAGTGAGGCAGGACCTTCTCGGCACAGGCCATCGGCAAGGCAGGCGGCCTTCGGCAGCGTGCTCCATCTCGGGGGGATCATGATCAGCGAGGGAGGCGACGAGCGCGGCAAGCCTGGGCGGAATCGCGCCGAATGGCTCTGGCGCGTCGGCGCGGTGATCTTCCTGGCCGCCGTCCTCGTCTTCCTCGTCTCCCTCGACGATGACGAGGGGCCGGTGTGCGGTACAGGCCAGGACCAGGGAATCTGCTAGATCACTGTACGGGAGCGTGTCTCAAGGGCCTCGGGAGGAGTGGGCCGCGTGCGGAACGGCGGGGGACCATGGCCGCGGCTCCCAAAGTTTCGGGTCTTGACCGAACAGCACTCAGGGCGGGGGCTCTTGGGCGTCAGCAGCCCGGCGAGCCGGAGCACGGACCGGTCGGCGGCAAGATCGGCACGGTCGGCGGCGTGGTCGGGCGTACGGGAGTCGGTGGAGCCCACGAGTACCTCACAGCGCCGGTCGGAAGCTGACGGACGGTCTCCTTGCCGACCGGTGCGGGTGCGGCCGAACCTGCACCCCACCGAGCGAACCCCGGGACCCCGCGCCAGAAGACCCCGCCGCGTTCGCCGCACGGTTCCGGCCATTCACGCGCCGGCGTCTTGCGACCCACTCAGAATGCAGGCGACAGAGTGAATTTCAGCCGGGGCGACTCCCATGGATGCAGGCCTACAAAAAACCCTCAACGGACACTTTCATGTCCTCCTTGAGCGAATACGCCCGGACGCACTGCCGCAGCGCAGGCGACTCACCCGGGTCGACGCGCACGACCCACGCAACACGTCAGCAGAAGATCGGCTCCGACGCGAAACCCTGATCGCGACACTGCCAAATTTCGCCACATAAATGAGAGACGCTCAAGGCCGCCTGGAGAACTGGGGACAATTCGGCATCACACCAGCCCCCCGGTAGCGGTCCCGCCGGTAGCCGTCACTGGGCGCCCAAGGGAGCCAACGAGACCTCCACCAGGGATTCCTCTCACCCCTCGTCCACCGCCGCGGCAGCGAATAGACACTCAAACGGGCATATCGAACAAAACCGGCATTCACGAAATCCGTAGCCATCCGCCACGCACGCCCGCCCCTTGCAAACAGATGGGCGTCGACGTGGCCGCATCTCGCCACTAAAGTATGAGTCAGCAATTGACGTGAAGTCTCCGGTCGGGGTCGGCGCAATCCCGCGGCGGAGCAATCCCCTTTACGCACGCCTTCAAGTGCTCACCGTCGCGAATAATCGGCAATCCTCCCGCAGTATTTACACCCCTTCTCTCTCCGGGCCAGGACGTCAGCTCGATCAGCCATCGCCCGCGGACCGGGAGTTCACACAACGGAGCGATAAGTAAGATGCGGTTCCTATTATTAGGACTGCTCAGCATCAGCGATGGCGACGAGGCCGTCGTGCTACAGCCGTCCAAACCGACAAGTCTGCTCGCAGCCCTGCTCATCCACTCGAGCTCGGTCGTCTCTACCGACTACCTGCTGCGCGCGGTCTGGGACACGGAGCCGCCCGCGACAGCCCGCGCGGCCCTGCAGAGCTGCGTACTTCGTCTCCGCAGGATCTTCGCGAAATACGGCATCGCCAACGACACGATCGAGGCCGTACCCGGCGGCTATCGCATGCGGATGGACCGCGAAACCCTGGACCTCCTCCGCTTCCGCGACCTGGTCGCCTCCGCCGGCGCCGCTCGGGACACGGACACGGAGCGCCGCATCCTCCAGGAAGCGCTCGCCCTGTGGCACGGGCCCGTGCTGGCGAACGTCTCCTCGCACCTGCTCCATCGCGACGAGGCGCCCCGGCTCACCGAAGAGCGGCTGAGCGTGCTCGAGCGCCTGTGCGACCTGGAGCTGGCCCGGGGACGATGCCGTGAGGTCCTGGCCGAGGTGCGGGACGCGGCCCGGCGCCACCCTGAACGCGAACGCTTCTCCGAGCAACTCGTCGAGGCCCTCTACCGAACGGGCCGCCAAACCGAGGCACTCGCGGAGATCAGGGCCGTCAAGGAACGCCTCAAGGAAGAGTTCGGGATCGACCCGGGCGCACCGCTCCAGCGACTGGAACTGTCCATCTTGCGCGGCGAGGACCTCGGCGCTTCACCGGACCGGCGTCCGCGGCCCGCTCTCACCGGACGGGCTCCGTCGACCGGGCCGTCAGCGGAGCCCGGAGCACTCGCACGGACCGTCCTCCCGGCACTCCCCCGCGCTGCTCTCCCGTCCACCGCGCCCGCGGCGCCCGAACCGTCGGCCCTCCAGGCGCCCGAACCGGCCCACGAAGCGTCGGCCCTCTCGGCACCCGATCCAGCGCCCCAACCGTCCGCCCTCCCGGCGCCCACACTGGCGCCCCTCGCCTCCACGGAGACCGGCAGCCCACCGCTCCCGGAACTCGCCACGGCCCCGTCCGCGCCGCCGCCGACGATCCCGCCGGTCCCCTGCTTCACCGGTCGCGCCAGGCAACTCGCCGCCCTACACCGCGCGTTGACCTCCAAGGGCCCGGAACCGGGCCCGGTGGTGATCTCCGGGGCCCCGGGCATCGGCAAGACCGCCCTCGCCATGCAAGCGGCTCATCTCGCCCAGGACGCCTTCCCCGGCGGCTGCTTCACCCTCGCCTTGACAGCCTCGGACGGCGAGCCCGTCAGCGCCGACGAGGCCCGCGACCAACTGCCGCCCTCCGGCCCGGCCGGACGCCGACTCCTCATCCTCGACGACGCGGCCGACGCGGAGCAGGTCCGGGCCCTGCTCCCCTCCGCCGCCGAAGGAGTCGTCGTGATCACCAGCAGACGGCGCCTGGCCAGTCTGATCGCCACGCACGGCGGTCTCGTCCTGCGCCTGGACACGTTCGACGACGAGGAGGCCTACCACCTGCTCGTCGCCACCCTCGGCACGGACCGGGTCGCCGCCGAACCCGGCGCGGCACGCCAACTGGCCGACGTGTGCGGGCACTTCCCGCTCGGTCTGCGGATCGCCGCCGCACGGCTGCTGACCCGGCCCAAACTCGGCATCGGTGACTGCGTGGAGTGGTTGGCCGCCGATCCGCCGGCGCGTCTCTCACTGGCCGACGCACCGCTCATGTCCGTGGGCCGGGTCTTCGACGGCGCCCTGCGGCGGCTGAGCCCGGAGCTGAGCGAGGCGTTCCTGCTCCTGGCCAGCGAGCAGCAACGCGGCACGGTCAGCGCCGGCCCACGCCGCTTTCCGGAGGAGTTACTGGAACAACTGGCGGACGCCGGGCTGCTCGAAGAGGGCCCGCCCAAGCCGTACCGCATCCACGCCCTGCTCAGCGTCTACGCGCGCCGGCGGGTCGCCGCCCGGTCTCGGCAGGTCACCGCCCTGCCGAGACCGGGCGTGCGCCCCGCGTCGTCGGCCGGCTGACCGCGGCCGCCCCGCGGCCCCCACCCCCACAGTCCCCATCGTCTCCCCGGAACCCCTCCCCCACAGCCCCCATCGTCTCCCCGGAAGGTGTCCCGCATGCAGTCCGCACGGTACGAGGCCGTCGCGGCGTCGCGCCCGCGCATCCGGCGCGACGTCCTGTTCACCGAGACTCCCGACGGGGTCCTCTTCCACAACGCCGACGGCGGCTTCCGGCTGACGGCCCGATCGGCGTATCGCTTCGCCACCCTGCTCGTCCCGCACCTCAACGGCGAGCACACGGTCGCCGAGATCTGCGAGGGCTTCGGTGAACGGCAGCGCGCCATGGTCGGCGAACTCGTCGGCACGCTCTACGAGCGGGGGTTCGCCCGTGACGTACCCTCGCGGCCCGCGGACGATGTCGCCGAGGCGCCGGAACCCTCGGCCGCCGCGGCCCGCCGCTATGCGCCCCAGATCGCCTACGCCGACCACTACGCCGACGACGCCGCACGGCGCTTCCAGCGGTTCCGTGACACCCACGTGGCCGTGATCGGCACCGATCTCGTGGCGCGCTGGTGCGCGTTGAGCCTGATCCGCAACGGCGGCGGCGCCCTCGGCGTCCTGCCCGGACTCGACCGCGTGGAGATCGACGAGGAGGCGGCGGCCGCCGCTGCCGACGGCTGTCCTGTCGACATCGGCGAATTGGCTGAGGACGCACCGCTGACCTGGGCCGCGCTCGACGGATACGACGTCGTCGTGGTCACCGGCGCCTCTGGAGGCTCGCGCGTGGTGCTCGACCTGCTGCGTTCCGGGGTGCCGACGGGCCGCACGCTCCTGCCGGCCTGGTCGTTCGGACGGCTCGCGGTCGTCGGCCCGTCGGTGTCCGCGCAGACGGCCGGATGCTGGGCGTGCGCGGTGCTGCGGCTGGGCGCGAACGACGGGTCCGCTGCCGCCGCCGATCTGTGGAGTTCCCTCGTCGTGCCGGGCTGCTCCGCGCCGCCGCCCGGCGAGCGGCCGGGGCGTCCGCAGTCGGCGATGCTCGGCAATCTGCTCGGCTACGAGGTGTTCCGGATGGCGACCGGAGCGCTGCCCGCCGAGACGGCCGGGCAGGTGATCATCCAGGACACGGAGTCACTGGACGTGGTCGCCGAACCGCTGCTGCCCCACCCGCGCTGCCCATGGTGCGCCGAGAGCACCACGGCGGAACCACCCGAGGTGGACCTCGCCACCGCGGACACCGCCTTGGAACTGCCCACCGTCGACACGGCCCGTGCCGCGGACGCCCTCGTCGAGGAGCTCAACCGCCGCTCGCTCCTGCTGCGCCCGCACAGTGGCGTGTTCACGCGCTTCGACGACGAGGACATCACCCAGACGCCCCTGAAGCTCAGCGTCGTCGAACTCGGGCTCGGTCATGGACGGCCGCGCCGCATCGCCGCCGCCGATGTCCACCACGTGGCCGGGGCCCGGCTGCGCGCGCTTCACCGGGCCGCCGAGTGCTATGCGGAACATGTCGTGCCCACCAGGCCTGCCGTCGCGCCGGAGCGGGGTGTCCGCCTGGCACCGGCCGACCTCGCCGTCTTCACCGGTACCGGTGGTGAGAGCACGGCCGGCGGCTGGGTCGCCGCGACGTCCCTGCTCACCAAGGAACGCTTCCTGGTGCCGACGGCAGCGGTGCGGCCCTTCGGCACCGACAACCACGCGCGGCTGTTCGAGGCGACGAGCGCCGGCCTGCGGGCGGGGGCGAGCGTGGCCGACGCCGCCGCCGACGGCACGCTGTCCGCCCTCGCCCTCGACGCGCTGCCACGGACGGTCCGCGGTGCCACGGCGCGCGGCGTCGACGTACCCGACGACGTCGATCCCGAACTCACCTTCCTGCTGCGCTCCGCCTCCACCCTCGGTGTCGACGTGGAACTCCTCGACCTCGGTGAGCGGGAGTACTCCGGGGTGGCCGTGGCGCTGGCCCGGTCCGGTCCCCGCTGGGCGCTGGGGGCCGACCTGGCCTTCACGGCCGCGCTCTCCCACGCCCTGCGCGACCTTCTCGCGCAAGTCCAGTCGGAGCAGCAGTCCCTGGACGAGGACACCGCCTTCGCCAGTCCCCTGCTCAGTGACCTCGATCCCCGGTCCCTGCCGGTGAACGGCACCGTGACGGCCGGGCGGACGCCCCCGGCGCAGTGGGCGGACGTACTGCTCCGGCTCGGCGAGCAGGGCCGTGACGCCCTGCTCGTCCCCGCGGGTTCGGCGGACCTGGAACGCGCGGGCATCCACGTGGTGCGCGTCCTGCTCACCGCGGAGGCCGGGCATGCCGCCTAGCCTCACCACCGGCACACCCGCGGCACAGGCGGCAACCGGGTCGGCGGACACCGCCGACCCGAGCGCGGTCCGCCTCATGGCGGGACTGCTCCGCGCGGCTCTGGACCGGCAGGGACACACCGGCATCCAGGCGCCGGTGCGCGGCCTGGGCTTCGCCGACGCCTTTACCGACACTTTCGCCGACGCTCCTTCCGACGCCCCCACCAGTGCAGCGCGCCCAGTACCGGTGCACCTGTACGCCGGGCAGGCGATCGTCGGTCCGGTCACCCATGACACCTCGCCCTGCCCGCACTGTCTGGCCAGGCGCTGGCAGGCGGTGCGCTCCGTGGCCCTGCGGGACGCACTCGAACTGGGCGGCTCGACGCTGGAGGCCGGACCATGGCCGTACGCCGTCGCGTTCGCCGCGGACGCCCTGGCCGCCTTGGTCGTACGGGTGGCCGCGCACCGCGTGCGGGAGCCGTTCCCGGACGTCGCCGTGCTGGATCTGCGGTCCCTGACGGTGCGTCACTACCCGTTGGTTCCCGACCCGCAGTGCCCGGTGTGTGCCTCGCCGGTGCCCGACTCGGCCACGGGTGCCGCCCTCACGCTGGCCTCGGCACCGAAGCACGAACCGGGCTCCTTCCGGGTGCGGGGCATCGACGCGTACGACATCGACGTCGCCGCCTTCGCGAACCCGGTGTGCGGAGCGCTCGGTCCCTCGGTCGTCCTCGACGTGTCGTCCACGTCGACGTCGGCGGCGATCGGCTGCTTCTCCATGCGGTCCGGTGACTACCTGCGGGAGACGTTCTGGGGCGGGCACGCGGCCTCGTTCGGCACCAGCGCCCGCATCGGCGTGCTGGAGGGCCTGGAGCGGTACGCGGGCATGCGCTCCCGCGCGAAGCTCACGACGGTGTACGGCACGCTGGAGGAGTTCGGGGCGGACGCCGTCGACCCGCGGCACGTCGGGCTCTACTCTCCCGCCTTCCATGAGGCCAACCCCCGTGTCGTGCCGTTCGCACCGGACCGGGTGATCCCCTGGGTGTGGGGCCACTCCCTGCGGGACGGCACGCCGAAGCTGGTACCCGAGATCCTCACCTACTACCACGCCCCCGGTCTGGAGAACCGGTTCGTGCAGGAGAGCTCCAACGGCTGCGCCTCGGGCGGCTGCGCCGAGGAGGCCGTCTACTTCGGCCTGATGGAAGTCGTCGAGCGGGACGCCTTCCTCCTCACCTGGTACGGACGGCAGTCCCTGCCGGAGATCGACCCGGCGACCAGTGCCCGCCCCGCCACCCGCCACATGGTCGACCGGCTGGCGATGTACGGCTACCGGGCACGGTTCTTCGACACCCGCATCACGTTTCCGATCCCCGTCGTCACCGCGGTCGCCGAGCGGCTCGACGGCGGGACGGGCCGGATGTGCTTCGGCGCGGGCGCCGGACTCGACCCCGAGTCCGCCCTGGACGCGGCGCTCTGCGAGATCGCCACCGACGCCGTCAACCTCGCGGGCAGGACCGAACGCGACGAAGCCCGACTACGGGCCATGGCGGCGGACTTCTCCAAGGTCACGGCCCTGCACGACCACCCGCTGATGTACGGAGTCCCGGAGATGGGCGTCCACGCCGACTTCCTGCTGCGCGCGTCGCCCGCGGCCCCGCCGCTCGCCGTGGCGGACCTGGCGTGGCCCGACGCCTCCGGCGACCCCGTCTCCGGCGACCTGCGCGAGGACCTGGAGCGCTGCGTCGAGGCCGTGACCGCCTCCGGCTTCGACGTGGTGGTCGTCGACCAGACCCTGCCCGAACAGAGACGCCTGGGACTGCACACCTTCAGCGTGCTGGTGCCCGGACTGCTGCCGATCGACTTCGGCTGGTCGCGTCAGCGTGCCCTGGGCATGCCCCGGCTGCGGACGGCGCTGCGCGAGGCGGGCCTGCGGGAGGGGGATCTGACGGCGGCCGACCTCAACGCGGCCCCGCATCCCTTCCCCTGACCGCCCCCACCCCATCGCACCCCATGCCACAGCAGAGGAGGTCCCGTGGCCTACGCCCATGAGTACGCGACGGCCATCATGCACCGCGGCCGCATCCCGATGGAGCCGGCCGACTTCGTGCCCGACTGGGCGGACCGGCCGCGCAAGACCAAGCACTACCCGGGTGCCGAGACCTTCCCGCTGCCCGACGCGCCCTACCCGGCCGATGCCACGCTCGCGGCCGGTTGCCTGGACAAGGTCGAACCGGCCGAGGACCAGCGGTTCTCGCTGGCCCTGCTGTCCGGGATGCTGCTGGACTCCTACGGGCTGACCGGCCGCCGGCTCGGCGTGCAGGCCAACACCGACCTCGCGGCTCTCCCCCACTACACCCACGCCAACTGGTCCCGGGGCACCGCCTCCGGCGGGGGCCTGTACCCGGTGAGCGTGTACTGGATCGCCGGGCCGTCCGCACCGCTCACCCCCGGCGTCCACCACTACTCCCCGCCCCATCACGCGATGCGCCGGCTCCTGGCCGGCGACATCAGCGGGGAGGTGAGCGCGGCCCTGGGGCGTCACGGCGAGACGACCGACCAGTACCTGGTGCTGGGTGTCAAGTACTGGCAGAACGCGTTCAAGTACAACAGCTTCTCCTTCCACGCCGTGACCATGGACGTCGGGGCGCTGCTGCAGACCTGGCGCATGTGGGCGCGGGCCCGCGGCCTGTCACTGGCGCCCGCTTTCTGGTTCGACGAGGCGCGCCTTGGCCGCCTGCTGGGTGTCGGGGAGGAGGAAGGGCTCTTCGCCGTCGTCCCCCTGCGCTGGGCGGCACCGCCGAGCGGCAATCGCCGTACCACCGACACTCCGTGCGGTGCGGCCGTGGTCCGCAAGGACTCCGAACGGTCGCGCAGGGTGCTGGAGTTCGACACGCTGCGGCGCATCCACCGGGCGACGGCCGAGCACGCCGCCGACCGGCCCGCTCCGGGCGCGCTCGACGCCTGCGCGCCCGGCGCGCCCGCCAGTACCGGGGACCCGCTCGCCCTGCCTCCCGCGGCGTTCCCGGCTGTGAGTGTGCGGGCCGCGCTGCGCGCGCGCCGCAGCAGCTTCGGCCGGTTCGACGCGAGCGTGCCGACGGCCGCCGAGGACCTCGCCACCACGCTCGCGGCCTGCGCGGCGACCCGCCTCGGCAGCGACGCGGAACCCGCGGACGGCCCGCGGCTGAGCCGGTTGTACGCCTTCGTCAACCACGTCGAGGGCATCGAGCCGGGCGCCTACGCCTACGAGCCCGAGAGCCACGCCCTGCATCCGGTGGTGCCCGGCCCGCGCGGCACCTTCCTCCAGGACAACTACTTCCTGTCCAACTACAACCTCGAACAGGCCGGGGCCGTCCTGGTGCCGACCCTGCGCACCACCGCGGTCCTGGACGCCGTCGGCGACCGGGGCTACCGGCTCGTCAACGCCACCGTCGGGGCCATCGCCCAGACCTTCTACACCGCCGCGTCCGCCCTGGGACTCGGCGCCGGTGTCGCCCTCGGCTTCGACAACATCTCCTACATCGAGGAGCTGGGCCTGGACGGCACCGGTGAGGCACCCCTGCTGATCATGCTGCTCGGCCACGAGCGCCCGCAGCCCGCCGACTTCCGCTCCGAGCTCGTCTGACCGGGGGAATCCGCCGTGACACCCACCACCAGCTGGCAGCCCGGCCGCCGATTCCTCCTGCGGGTGGCCGGCCTGCCCGTCGAAGCCGTACGCGACCTGCGCTGCCCGGCCTCCGCCCGCTGGGCCGACCAAGTCCTCGCCGCCGAGCGGGACCTGACCGACCGGGGCAGCGAACTCAGCGACCTGCTGCACGCGTTGCTGCCCGCGGTCGACCGGGCCCACCCCGCGGGCGGAGCCGCGCGCCGCCTGCTGCTCACCCTGCGCCGCGACGTGTTCAACAACCGGCTCCCCACCCGCCCCTCCCCCGCCCTCGATCTGCTGACCGAACTGGACCCGGCCGTGGCCCGGCGCACCACGCGGTGGCTGGAGGACCGCCGCGCGCTGACCGGCCTGCTCGACGCCGGCACCGACCTGCTCAGCGACGAACTGGCCCGCACCCGCACGGCGTTGCGCGCCCTGTTGGTGGAGGACCGGCTGCGGCACGGGCTGCTGCTCGCCACGCCGACCCTCGAAGCGCGGCTCGGCCCCTATCTGCGCCTCGGCCCCAAGGACCGGCCCGACAAACGCCAGCGCAAAGTGGAACGCTCCGTGCTGTCCTACGTCTACCGCACGGCGTGCAAGACCAGCCCTTTCAGCACGTTCACCGGTGTCGCGCTCGGCGAGTTCGGCGACGGCGCCGACCCGCGACTGCGCCTGGACACACCATGGCGGGGCCGGGTACGGCTGAACGTGGTCGCGCTGGCCCGGCTGGCCGAACTGATCCTCGCCTCCCCCTCCTTGCGCGCCGACCTCCCGGTGCGACTGGCGTCCGGGTGGGTCGGCGACGACCGCCGCGTGCGCTACGTGCGCCGCTGGGTGACCGCGGGCGACGACGACGCGGCCGTCACCTTCGACGCGGTCAAGGACCGCCTGTTCTACCTGCGGCGCAGCGGCACCCTGGACCGGCTCATCGCCCTGCTGGGCGAACGGGACCTGCGCTACCGGGAGGTGGTCGACTGGCTGTGCGCCGAGCACGGGGCGGACGCCGACCTGTGCGAAACGTACGTCGCCGCGCTCCTGCAACTCGGCATGCTGCGGGTGCCCTGCCTGGACACCGACGTGCACACCTCCGACCCGCTGGCCGCCTTCCGGGACAGCCTCAGCACACTGGACCGGCCCTGGGCACACGCGCTGAACGGCGAACTCGGCAACGCCGCGGCGCTTTTGGAGTCCTACCCCGACGCGGACACGCCCGGACGCACCATGCTGCTCAGCGGAGTGCGCGCCTGCCTGGAGCAGGCACAGCGGCTGCTGGGCGCCGACGAGGTGTCCCTGCCGCAGACGCTGGCGTACGAGGACGTGGACGCCGGCGCCGGCGTCTCGGTCGGCCTGGGCACCTGGACCGGCACGGACGGCGGCGCGCTGCGCTCGGTGGAGCGGATCCTGCCCGCGTTCGACCTGACCCTCGCGCAGCGCGTGACGTTCAAGGGCTTCTTCCTCGCCCGCTACGGCCGCGGCGGCCGGTGCGAGGATCTGCTGGGCCTGGTGCACGACTTCCACGAGGACTTCTTCGACCAGTACCTGTCCTTCACCGCCAAGCGCGTCCCCTTCGACGCACGCGGCGAGTACGTACCGGAGGAGAACTGGCTGGGGCTGGCGGAACTCAGGACCCTGGACCGGGGACGGCGGGCGTTCATCGACCGCATGCGCGCCCTGTGGGCGGCGCACTCCGGCCCCGGCGACCTGGAACTGCCGCACGAGCACATCGACGAGGTGGCAGCCGAACTGGACGGCCTCGCAGCCCCGTTCACCCCGCACAGCCACCATCTGCAACTGACCGAGGAAGCCGGCGAGCCGCTGATCGTGCTCAACCGCTCCTACGGTGGTGTGTCGTTCCCCTTCAGCCGCTTCACCCACGTCTGGGATCACCCGCACGGGCCCGGCCTGTCCGGTCCGCTGCGTGAGCAGACCCGAGAACTCACCCCGCCCGGAGCGGTTCTCGCCGAGGTCACCGGCGGTCCCGTCACCAGCAACCTCAACCTGCACGGACGGCTGACCGACTACCAGATCGTGTGCCCCGGGGAGGCGAGTTCCGTCCCCGAGGACCAGCGCATCCCCCTCGCCGACCTGCGCCTGGAGCACGACACGGGCACGGACCGGCTGGTGCTGCGCTCGGAACGCCTGGACCGCGAGGTCATCCCCGTGTACCTGGGTTACCTGGTACCGCTCGCCCTGCCCGAGACGGCACGCACCCTGCTGCTGATGTCACCCACCTCACTGGCGCCGCTGGATGTGTGGGCCGGAGTCCCGCACGGCCCAGCCCACCAGGGCGTGACCCGCCGCCCTCGGGTGCGCCACCGCAACCTGGTCCTCGCCCGCCGCTCGTGGTCCACCACCGCGGCCTCGCTGCCCGCGCTGCCCGCCGGCTCCCCGGAGGTCGACGTGTTCCTGGCCTGGCGCCGCTGGCGCCGTGAGCACGATCTGCCGGCGCGGGTCTTCGCCACCGTCTCCACCGGCCCGCACGGCGGCGCGGGCGCCAAACCGCAGTACGTCGACTTCGACAGCCCGCTGTCCCTGGCCGCGTTCGAGTCGCTGGTCAAGTCCCCCGACGACCGGGTGGAACTGCGCGAGATGCTCCCGGCCGAGGACGGCCTGCACGTCGTCTCCGAGCGGGGCAGCCATGTGGCGGAGCTGTCCGTGGAGACCTTCACCCACATCCCTCGCACCCAGGAGGCCGCCCCATGTCCGAGCTGACCCCCTCCCCCGGCGCGTGGCAGGCCATCCACATCTTCTACGCCGCCAACCCCCAGCCCCTGCTGGTGAACTGTGTCGGCCCGCTGATCGCGGAGCTGACCGACGACGGTCTGCTCGCCGGGCACTTCTTCATCAACTACTGGCTGGAAGGCCCCCACGTCAGGCTGCGTCTGCGGCCCGCGTCCGAGGAGGCCACGGCCGAGGTGCGCCACCGGGCCGAAACGGCCATCGCAGCCTTCCTGCGCTCCAGGCCCGCGCTGTACGAGGTGGACTCCGGGTTCCTCAACGAGTTCTACAACGCCCTCTTCGAGATCGAGTTCCCCGAGGGCGAACGCGGGGACTTCATGGGCGAGGACGGCCGGATGCGACTGCGGCCCAACAACTCCCAGTCCTACGAGCCTTACGAGCCCGAGTACGGCAAGTACGGCGGGCCCGCGGGCGTCGCCCTGGCGGAGTGGCACTTCGCGCACTCCAGCGACCTCGTCATCGAGGCGCTCGGCACGATGAACCTGCACCTGCGGACCGTACTGCTGGGCACCTCCGCCCAGTTGATGATGGTCATGGCGGGCTGCTTCCTGCCCGACGACGGTGAACTCGCCGACTATCTGGACCGTTACTACGCGTTCTGGCACAAGGCGTTCCCGGACACCGGGTTCATCGGCTCCACCGAGTACGACCGCAGTTACGCCGAACTCGCCCCGCGGCTGGGCCGCCGCTTCGCCGAGATCCGCCGGGCCGTCGCCACCAAACGGCTCGACCGGCTGCCCGCCTTCCTGCGCGGCTGGGCGGCGCACTGCCTCGAACTGCGCGGGCGGGCGGTGGCGCTGGCCGAGGCGGGGGAGCTGGTGTTCCGCTCCTGGGACGGGACCCGTGACGAACGGGTCACCGACCCCGCCGTCGCCCTGCCCCTGCTGCTCTCCCCGTACATGCACATGACCAACAACCGGCTGCATGTGACCATCCGCGACGAGGCCTACCTCTCGCACATCCTGGGCCGGGTCCTGCGCCCCGGCACCGACACGAACGCCGAGGCCGCCTCATGACGCCCGACACGGCCGAGATCGGCTCGTACCGGCCCAGGCTGCGGCCGGAGATCCTGCTCAGCCCACCGCTGCTGCGCGGCCCCGCCACCGTCCACCTCATCAAGGACCCGCTGGACGGCGCCTCCTTCGAGGTGGGCCCGAAGGAGTACTTCCTCATCTCCCGGCTGGACGGGGCGCGCGACCTGGAGGAGATCGGAGCCGACTACGCGGTCGCCTTCGGACGGCGGCTGGGCGAGGCCAACTGGCGCCAGTTGCTGGGCCTGCTGGGCGCCAAGCGGCTGCTGGCCGGCGCACCGGCCCGCGAAGCGCCGTCCGCTCCCCCCGGACCACCCTTCACCGGCACCCTCCTGCGCGGCAGTCTGCGCCTGGTCGCCGACGCCCAGGCCACCACCACGCGCCTGCACGGCATGCTGCGCCCACTGCTGCGCCCAGGCGTGCTGCTGCCGCTGCTGGCGCTCTGTCTGACCATGGAGGCCGTACTGGCCGCCTCGGCCGGCACGCTGCTGAGCGACACCGGGTGGCTCTTCGGCCAACCGGTCGCGCTGCTCGCCGTGTTCACCCTGCTGTGGCTGAGCACCGCCAGCCATGAACTCGCGCACGGCATCGCGGCCCGCCACCACGGCGGCACCGTCAGCGAGATCGGCCTGCGCTGGCGACTGCCCGTGGCGATCATGTACTGCCGGGTGGAGAACTACCGCTTCCTCGCCCGCCGACGCCACCAGCTCACCATCGGCGCCGCCGGCGCCTTCGCCAACCTGCTGTTCCTGCTGCCCTTCGCCCTGTGGTGGGCGGCGCTGGAACCGGACGATCCCACCCGCCGGGTACTGTCCGCCCTGCTCCTGCTGGGCAGCGCGCAGGCGCTGGTCAACCTGTTGCCCCTGCCGCCGCTCGACGGCTACACGATGCTCGCCCACACGCTGGGTGTGTCCGGCTACGCGCCCGAGAGCGCCCGCTACCTGAGACTGCGGCTGCGCGACCGGCAGGCCGCGGCCGCCTACCCGCGCCGCGCGCGAAGGCTCTACCTGGCATACGGGATCGGCTCGGCCGTTCTGGTCGGTCTGCTCGTGGCCGGTGCCGTCACCACCGCGATCGCTCTGCTGATCCCCTGACCTGCCTGCCCCGAGGAGCTGTTGATGACGGAGACGGAAACCGTGCCGGCGGACTCCGGCACCCCTTTCGCGGGCACGGCCATCACCGTCGAGGGGGTGAACAAGCGCTACGGCACGCGACAGGCGCTGGACGGGGTGTCCCTGCGGATCGGCCGAGGCGAGTTCTTCGGCCTGCTCGGGCCCAACGGGGCGGGCAAGACCACCCTGTTGGAGATCATGGAAGGCCTGCGCCGCGCCGACTCCGGGGGCGTCCAGGTCCTCGGCGGCGCACCCTGGCCGCGCAACGTCGCGCTGCTGCCGCGCATGGGCGTCCAGACCCAGTCCTCGGCGTTCTTCGTACGGCAGAAGGCCCATGAGCACCTGGCGACGGTGGCCGCCCTCTACCGGGCGGACCGGGCGGCGGTGGACCGAACACTTCAGACGGTCGGGCTGACGGATCAGCGGGACACCCGGGTGGAGCACCTCTCCGGCGGCCAGCGTCAGCGGCTGGCCATCGCCTCCGCCCTGGTCCACGATCCCGAACTGCTCTTCCTTGACGAGCCGACGGCCGCGCTGGACCCGCAGGCGCGCCGGGATCTGTGGGGCGTACTGCGCGGCCTCAAGGCCGCGGGCCGCACGATCGTCTACACCACCCATCACCTGGACGAGGCGGAAGCCCTGTGCGACCGCGTGGCGATTATGGTCGCGGGCCGGGTCGCCGCCCTGGACACACCGCGCGGGCTGGTCGCCGCCGCCGACGCGCCCACCTCCGTGCTCCTGCCGCCGGACCGCATGACGCTCGCCGAGGCGACAGCGCTGCCCGCCGTCGACCACGCCGAAGTGCGGGGCGGCAGCCTCGTGTTGGAGACACGGCGCTCCGGTCAGGTCCTGTCCGCACTCGACGCGGGGGCGGGCCTGGACGGCGTACAGACCCGCACGGCCTCCCTGGAGGACGTCTACCTCCAGCTCACCTCGCCGACCCGATCCGCCGAAGAAGCCCATCCGCACGCCCAGCCCGCCAAGAACACGGAGCACCGGCCATGAGCGCCTACGCGGCACTGACCTCCGCCGGCTACCGGGCCCAGGTCCGGGACGCCTCCACCCTCTTCTTCACCTTCGCCTTCCCGCTGGTCTTCCTGGTCGTCTTCGGGCTGATCTTCAGCGGCCAGGACCTGGAGGAGACGGGCCGCCCCTACATCTCCTACATCGCGCCCGGAGTGATGTCCTGGGGTGTGGGCAACGCGGCCGTGTTCGGGATCGCGTTCACGCTGATGCAGTGGCGCCGCGACGATCTGCTGCGTCTGATCCGCCTGACGCCGACGAGCCTGCCCACGGTCCTCGCCTCACGCTACGTCCTGGCGCTCGCCGTCGGAGTCGTCCAGGCGGTGGTCTTCGTCTCCGTGGCACTGCTGCCACCGTTCGGCCTGGAACCGGACGCCCGTTGGCCCCTGGCGCTGCCCGTCCTGCTGCTCGGCATCACCGCGTTCCTGACGATGGGGGTGATCATCGGCTCGTACGCCGACACCCCGGAGTCGGTCGCCGCCATCGCGAACTTCCTGATGGTGCCCATGGCGTTCCTGTCCGGCTCGTTCCTGCCACTGGACATGATGCCGTCGTGGCTCCAGACGCTCTCCCTGGCGCTGCCGCTGCGCTACTTCAACGACGCCGTCACCAACTCCCTGTCGGGCAGCGGGAGTCTCGCGGACATCGCGGCGGACTGCGGCGCGCTGGCCGTATTCACCTTGGTGTGCGCCGCCATCGCCCTGAGGACCTTCCGCTGGAGCAGCCGCCCATGACACCGACGACCGACGGGCTGCCGCTGGAGCAGGCGCGGCAGCACCTGCGCCGGGAACTGGCCAGGAGACGCCCGCCCGGCAAGGCGCCCGAAGTGGTGCCGCTCGGGGCACGCGACGTACTGGGCGGGCCGAGCGGCGACCCGTGGGCGTCCGAACGACCGGCCGCAACCGTGCACCTGAGCGCACGTCAGGTCCTGGTGGGTCCCTGGGGCGGCGCCCCGGACCGCCAAGCCTGCGGCACCTGCCTGGCGATGCGCTGGCAACGACTGCGCTCACGCACCGAGCGCGACGCCCTGGAGACCGGCCACCCCCGCACCCTCGCCCTGCCCTGGCCCGCCCAACCCACATTCCTCACCGACGCCGTACACCTGCTGCACCAGGCCGTCCTCGACTCCGGCGACGCCGTGCCGCCCGGTGCGACACCCGCCGACCGGTCGCTGCCGCAGGTGTCCTGCCTGGACGTGGCGACTTTGACCACCAAGACCTTCCCGCTGTACGCAGACCCGCTGTGCCCGCACTGCGCCACCCGCGGAACGGACACCCCGGAAGCGGCCCGACTCCGGCTCACCCCGCGCCCGAAACCCTCCCCCGGCTCCTATCGGCTCCGCCCGGCGTCGTCCTACCCCCTCGCGCCGGCCGCCCTGGCAAACCCCGTCACGGGCCTGCTCGGCAGTGGCACCTGGCTCAACGTGACCTCTCCCACCACGGCCCCGGTCGCGGGCAGCGTGTTCATGCGCGGCTACGCCGGTCTGACCGACGTCACGTGGAGCGGGCAGGCCAACGGTTTCTCCGCCAGCCGCGACCTGGCCTTCCTCGAAGGGCTCGAGCGGTACGCCGGAACGCACCGGCGACGCGCCACCGAGCTGTTGACGGCGTCGTACAACAGCCTCGGCCAGGGCGCGCTCGACCCCGCCGACTGCGGCTTCTACGCCCCGGAGACCTATCGCGACGACCCGCTCGTCGATCCCTTCGACCCCGACCGCCCGATCCCCTGGGTGTGGGGCTACTCCCTGCGCGACGAGCGACCGGTACTGGTTCCCGCCCGGCTGGTCCACTACAGCGCGGGACTCGCCGCGGACAACTTCGTCTTCGAGTGCTCCAACGGCTGCGCCATCGGCAGCTGCCTGGAGGAGGCGGTCCTCGGCGGCCTCCTCGAACTGATCGAGCGGGACGCCTTCCTGCTCGCCTGGTACGGCGGAACTCCCCTGACGGAGATCGACCTCGCGGCGGTCGGCGATCCCACGGTCCGCGCCATGATCGACCGGGCCGGACTCCAGGGCTACGACGTGCACGCCTTCGACAATCGCATCGACCTCGCGGTGCCCGTGGTCACCGCCCTGGCCGTGCGCCGCGACGGCGGGCCGGGGCTGCACTCCTTCGGCGCCGGTGCCTCGCTCGACCCGACCGCCGCGCTGGAAGGAGCACTGTCGGAGGTGCTGACGTACATTCCGCACCTTCCCGGCCAGGTGGCGGAGCGGCGCGGTGAACTGGAGGCGATGGCGGCCGACTTCACCAAGGTGCTGCATCTGAAGGACCACGCACAGCTGTACGGCCTGCCCGAGACGGCCGTGCACGTCAAGCCGTACCACGAGCCGCGGGCGGTGCTGCCGCCGGAGCGGATCTACGCGTCGTGGGAATCCTCCCGCCGCCCGCGCACCGGAAACCTGATGGACGACGTGGCTTTGTGCCGCGACGAGTTGACCGGCGCCGGCCTGGACGTGATCGTCGTGGACCAGACCACGCCGGAGCAGGAGCGCATGGAGCTGCGGACGGTCTGTGTGCTGGCGCCGGGGCTGCTGCCGATCGACTTCGGCTGGACGCGTCAACGCGCGCTGCTCATGCCCCGGCTGCGCACCGCGGCCCACCGAGGCGGGCTGCGCGCCAAGGATCTGGCCGAGCACGAGATCCGGCGGATCCCGCATCCGTTCCCGTGACGGGCACGCCCCGGCATCCGGTCAGGACGGACGCCGGGGCGTGCGGGCCCGGGATCAGGCGCTGCAGGAGGTGGTGCTGGTGGTGGAGGAGCAGGTCGAGGTGGAGGAGCAGCTCGTGGAACCGGCGAGCACGACTTCGCTGGCGTCCGAGTAGTCCGAGATCTCGAAGGTCTCCGACTCCAGCTCCAGGATCTCGTCGGCGAGGGCGGCGAGGGTCGACTTGTCTGCCATGGTCACTCCCGTTGAACGCATCCCCCCGGGCCGTTCCCGGGGTGGTTGACAACTTCATTGGACCGGGCGCCACTGACGGATCCACGTGCGGTGCGCTGACAAAGCACTGCCGCCGCAACACCCGAACACCGGCGCTACGACCCCCTGCGGGCCGTCCGACAGCACTCCGCCACCGGCATGCGATCGATGTGCCAGGGATGTGCCAGCGATGTGCCAGCGAGCTGACGGCCGGCCACGGCCCTCCCACCGCACCATGGCGGCATGACCTCCGCGGCGACCCTCCCTTCCGGCAGCCACACCCCCTTGCTGCGGCAGTTGGACGCACTGCTGCGTCCCCTGACCGTCTTCGCGATGGACCTGCACCAACACCCCGAGCCGTCCGGCGAGGAAGCGCGAACCGCGGCACGACTCGCCGACGCGCTGACGGCGGCGGGCTACTCGACCACCCGCGGCGTAGGAGGACACGGCGTGGTCGGCGTCCTGGTCAACGGCCCCGGACCACGCGTCTACCTGCGGACCGAACTGGACGCCCTGCCCCTGCGCGAGCGCACCGGCCTGCCCTACGCCGCGCAGGGGCCCCACATGCACGCGTGCGGCCATGACCTGCACACGGCCGCGCTCCTCGGGGCCGCCACGCTGCTCGCGCGCTCCCCGCGGGACTGGCGCGGCACCGTGGTCGTCGTCGGCCAGCCCGCCGAGGAAACCCTGACCGGTGCGCGCGCCATGCTCGCCGACGGCCTGTACTCCCGGTTCGGTCGCCCCGACACGGTCCTCGCACAGCACACGGCACCTTTGCTCGGCGGGATGGTGGCGCACGGCTACGGCCAGCCGGTCCTCGCGGGCAGCGCGAGCCTGGACGTCACGCTGCACGGCAGGGGCGGGCATGCCGGTGCGCCGCACCTGAGCGTGGATCCCGTGGTGGCGGCCGCCGCGGTCGTCCTGCGGCTGCAGCAGATCGTGTCCCGGGAGTGCGCTCCCGCGGAACAGGCCACCGTCACGGTGGGCTCGCTCCGCGCGGGCACGCACAGCAACGTCGTGCCCGAGAGCGCGTCACTCGGCATCACCGTGCGCGCGCTGACCTCCGCGGGGCTGGACCGTCTCGTGGCCGCCGTGGAACGGATCGTGCGGGCCGAGTCGGCCGCCTCCGGCTGCCCGACCGATCCCGACATCACGGTGGTCTCACGCTCGCCGGTCACCCTGCCGGACCCCGATCTGACCGGGGCGGTACGCGAGGCGCACCGGGACGCACTGGGCACCGAGCGGCTCATGCCGTGGGCGCCGTCGATGGCCACCGAGGACTTCGCCCTCTACGGGGACGCGGGGCGGGACGTCCACGGCTGCGCGGGGATCGCGCTCGGCTACTGGATGGTCGGGGTCGTCGGCCCCCGCCAATGGGCGGCCACCAGCGGCGAGACCGTCCCGGAACGCCTGGCGGCGCTACCCCCCAACCACTCCCCGGAATTCGCCCCGCACCTCCCCCTCGCCCTGCCCACGGCAACCACCGCGATGACGACAGCCGCGCTGACGGCACTGTCCCGACAGGGCACGCCCACACAACACGACCTGCGAGCACCCAGATCCTCACCCGGCCAATGACACTTCCCCGGCACCGGCCCGCCACCGCGCGGCCCAAGCGCCGGCTGACGAGGTCGACGAAGACCGGCAGCCGTACGGCGCTCCGCCGAGGATGCCCGCGATGCGGGGCCGTACGTCCACTGGCGCTGGGGCAGGCCCGTGCTGGGGACTTGCCTGCGGCGTCGATCGTCACACCATCAGTGGGAGAGGATGACCGACCACCTCGACGCCGACGCCGTCGTCCCCGCCGACGGCCCCCTGCTCACCCCGCTCGACCGCGCCCACACCGCCGGGCGCGCCTGGATCGCGGAGCACCGTCCCGGCGGATGAGGCTGCCGGTCGCGGTGCCGAGCGGGGCATCCTCTGCGGCACGACGCCCTGTGGCGAACACCCTCTCAGCCTCGCCGCCTTCGACCGGTCCATCGCCGACGCCCTGCCGAAGCATGCCGAGCCCTCAAGTCGCGCGTCGAACGCCGCGAGGGTCCGCCCCGCCCCTGACCGCCCCAGCCACCGCTCAGCGGGTCCGGCCGCAACCACCGCGCAGCAGGTCCGGCCGAGCGGCGGTGGGTGTGGCCGGCGCGGATCGCGCCAGGAGACGCCGTCCTGCCCCGCTCCTCACCCCGGCGCCGACCACATGCCGTCGACCTGGGAAGAAGGCCCTTCCTCCACGCCAGGTGCCGCGGCGCGCGCACCTTCCCCTCCGGCCGACGTGCGTCGCGAGATCATCCGGGGTCAGATGGGAGGTATCGGGTCCGGCGGACGCTGACGCTCGAGGCCTGACGAGGAGGCGCCTGACATGACATCCCACACGCAAGCCGCGGGTCGGCAAGGGCATGCACACGGCAGCGGCCTGCTGGTGTTCGCCGCCGTCGTCATGATCTTCAGCGGCATCATGACGCTGCTCGGAGGCATCGCGGCCATCGCCGAGGACGACGTGTTCCTGGCGACGCGCAACTACGTCTTCGAGTTCAGCCTGACCGGCTGGGGCTGGGTCCATCTCATCCTCGGCATCGTCATCATGCTCGCCGGGTTCGCCCTGTTCAAAGGCGCCGTGTGGGCCAGGATCGTCGGCGTGCTGCTGGCCGGACTCAGCATGATCGCCAACTTCATGTGGCTTCCCCACCAGCCGTGGTGGGCGCTGGTGTTCATCGCCCTGGACGCACTCGTCATCTGGGCGCTGTGCGTGGCTCCCGGACCGATGCGGGACTGAGGCTCGGGACGGCCTCGCGTGGCAGCCGACACTGCGACCCGGGCGCTGCCGCGGCTGGTGCTCGTCATCGGCGTGGCAGGAGTGGGGAAGTCGACGGTGGGGCGTCTTCTCGCTCGACGCCTGGGCTGGGCGTACCGGGACGCGGACGAGTTCCACTCCGCGGCCAACCGCACCAAGATGGCTGCCGGTCATGCGGCCCGCACGGCGTCGACGTCTGGCTCGGTGAGGGCACCCGGTGGGTGCAGGTGTACACCGGCGACACCCTGGCCGAACCCGAGCGGCGGCGCCGAGGGATCGCCGTGGAGGCGATGCCCTGCCCGCCGGACGCCTTCCGCAGCGGCACGGACCTCACCGTGCTGAAGCCGGGCGCGACCCACGTGCTGCGGTGGGGACTGAGCCCCTGGGGGGATACGTGACACCGTCCGTGGAGCCGACAGCGAGCGAGATGAGTGCGACCGATTTCCGGGCGCTCTACGAGCGGCTACGGGGCCGGGCAGCGCCGGGGACGGCGGGCGGCCGGTGTGGCACGCTGCGTCACCTGACTCCCGAGCGGGTGGCGGCGGCCGCCGCGGAAGTGCGCTTCGGGCGTACGGTGTCGCTGGCGGCGGCGATCGAAACCGAGCGCGGCCCCGATGCACCCGAACCGGCGGTGCATCGGATGACCGGACCGAGCCCGGACGATCTCGGCTCGGATGACCTGCACTTCGCCACGGACCGCTTCGCCATGAACGTGCACGGCGACACGGACAGCCACCTCGATGCCCTGTGTCACGTGCTGTTCGACGGAGAGCTCTACGGCGGGCTGCCCGCGACCTCCGTGACGGCTGACGGCGCCGGGCAGCTCTCCCTCGACCTGGTCGAGAACGGCATCGCCGGCCGGGGCGTGCTGCTGGACATCCCCCGGCTGCGCGGCGTGCCGTGGCTCGAACCGGGCGACCAGGTGATCGCGGACGATCTGAGGGCTGCCGAGGCCGCCCAGGGAGTCCGCGTCGGGCCGGGAGACGTGCTCTGCGTCAGGGTGGGACATCGTCTGCGGCGCACGGAACTCGGGCCTTGGCACAGCGCCGAGGCGCGGGCGGGTCTGCATCCCATGGCCGTGGAGTTCCTGGCCGAGCGTGAGGTCGCGGTCCTGGGCGGCGACGGCAACAATGACACCGCGCCCAGCGCGGTGCCGGACGTCGCCTTCCCCGTCCACGTCCTGGCCATCCATGCCTTGGGCATCCACCTCATGGACTATCTGCAGTTCGAGGATCTGCTCCCCCACTGTGTGCAGGCCGGCCGCTGGAGCTTTCTGTGTGTGGTCGCTCCGCTGCGGCTGGCCGGAGCCACCGGGTCGCCCGTGAACCCCATCGCAATCCTGTGATGGACGGTGCGCGCCCCGGGCGGGCCGCTCCGGTCGCCGCCCGCACAGAAGGCGGTTAGCTTCGGGAGGGTGGGCTGCTGAGCCGCGCGCCCAGGGGGTGTGCAGGTGCCTGACACCAGGTCGGGGCCATGATCCAGGAACGGTGGTCGCCGTGGGTGACGCCCCGCACTACGACGTCGTCATCATCGGCACCGGAGCCGGCGGCGGCACGCTCGCCCATCGCCTCGCCCCGTCGGGCAAACGCGTCCTTCTGGTCGAGCGCGGCGGCTATCTGCCGCGCGAGCGCGACAACTGGGACTCCACGGCCGTGTTCGTCAAAGGCAAGTACCGGGCACCGGAGTTCTGGCTCGACAAGAGCGGCACCGAGTTCCCGCCCGAGGTCAACTACTACGTCGGCGGAAACACCAAGTTCTTCGGCGCGGCCCTGTTCCGGCTGCGCCCCGAGGACTTCGGCGAGCTGCGGCATCACGGCGGTGTCTCTCCCGCCTGGCCGATCCGCTACGAGGATCTGGAGCCCTACTACACGCAGGCCGAGCATCTCTACCGCGTCCACGGCCGGCACGGTGAGGATCCCTGCGAGGGCCCGGTGAGTGCGCAGTACGCCCATCCGCCCGTGGAACACGAGCCGCGGATTCAGCAGTTGAGCGACGATCTGGAAAAGCGTGGCCTGCACCCCTTCCACCTGCCGATCGGCGTCAACCTGAGCCAGGAGAACGGGGGGCGCCCCGCCCGCTCCAGCGTCTGCATCCGCTGCAACCGGGTCGACGGCTTTCCGTGTCTGGTGCGCGGCAAGTCCGACGCGGAGGTGATCTGTGTCGAGCCCGCTCTGGAGCACCCCAATGTCGAGCTGGTCACGCACACCCAGGTAGTGCGGCTGGAGACCGATGAGGGTGGGCGCAGGGTCAGCGCGGTGGTGGGCCGGCTGCCCGACGGCTCGGAAGTCCGGTTCACCGCGGATGTGGTGGTCGTCTCCTGCGGGGCGGTCAACTCCGCGGCGCTGTTGCTGGCCTCGGCGAACGAGCACCACCCCCGTGGCCTTGCCAACAGGTCCGATGTGGTGGGCCGGTTCTACATGCGGCACAACAACCTGGCCCTGATGGCCGTGTCGAAGGAGCCCAACGACGCCCAGTTCCAGAAGACCCTGGCCCTGCACGACTGGTATCTCGGCGCGGACGACTGGGACTTCCCGCTGGGCGGCATCCAGATGCTGGGCAAGTCGGACGCCGAGCAGATCCACGCCGAGGCTCCCCGGTGGGCCGGTGCGGTGGCACCCGACATGCCGTTCGAGGTACTGGCCCATCACGCCGTCGACTTCTGGCTGTGCGGTGAGGACCTGCCGCTGGCGGACAACCGGGTCACCCTCGACGGTGACGGTCGTATCCGGCTCACGCTCGATGAGAAGAACAACATCGAGGGCCTGAAGCGGCTGAGGCACAAACTCCAGGGCATGCTGGGCCACTTGGGCATGCACGAGCACCATCTGCTGTCCCACAGCATCTATCTGCACAAGGGCATGCCCATCGGGGCGACGGCGCACCAGGCGGGCACCGTACGCTTCGGCACCGACCCAGCCGACTCGGCGCTGGATGTGAACTGCAAGGCACATGACCTGGACAACCTGTACGTCGTCGACACGAGCTTCTTCCCGAGCATCGGCGCGGTCAACCCGTCCTTGACGGCCATCGCCAACGCGCTGCGCGTGGGGGACCACCTCGTGAACCGGCTCGGTTGACGGCGACAGAGGGACGTTGGTCTGTCCGGACGAAAGTTGTCGGCGCAACGGCCCAAAGCGATTTCGGAAGGGATGCCGGCCGCCCCATCGGGTGATTGCGTGACCCTGCCCGGCCGAGCCGGCCCAGGGCACCGCCGCAGCAAGGAGGCAGTACCGCATGGATTCCACTGTGGGCGCGCCGCAGGGCGTGATCCCGGCGCGTTTGCTGCACGGCCAGAAGGCGCTGGTCACCGGCGCCAACTCGGGCATCGGCAAAGCCACGGCGATCGCTCTGGGCCGGGCCGGGGCCGACGTGGTCGTCAACTACGTGGCGGGGCGAGAGGCCGCTGAGGAGGTGGCCGGGGAGATCGCCTCGTTCGGAGTGCGCTCGGCGGCGTACGAGGCCGATGTGTCCCAGGAGGACCAGGTCATCGCCATGATGGACCGGATGGTCGAGGAGTTCGGCACGATCGACGTGCTCGTGGCCAACGCCGGCCTGCAGCGCGACTCCCCGGTCACCGAGATGACGCTCGCGCAGTGGCAGAAGGTCCTGGACGTCAATCTCACCGGTCAGTTCCTGTGCGCCCGCGAGGCGACCAAGGAGTTCCGGCGCCGGGGCGTGGTGCCCGAGGTGTCCTGTTCCGCCGGGAAGATCATCTGCATGAGTTCGGTGCACCAGCTCATCCCCTGGGCGGGTCACGTCAACTACGCGTCCTCCAAGGGCGGCGTGCACATGATGATGCAAACCCTGGCCCAGGAGCTCGCGCCGGAGAGGATCCGCGTGAACGCGGTCGCCCCGGGCGCCATCAAGACGCCGATCAACCGGACGGCCTGGGAGACCCCCGAGGCGCGGAAGGACCTGCTCAGGCTCATCCCCTACGACCGGATCGGCGACCCCGAGGACATCGCCCACGCCGTCGTGGCCCTCGCCTCCGACCTCATGGACTACGTGGTGGGAACCACCCTGTACGTCGACGGCGGCATGACCCTGTTCCCCGGCTTCGCCACCGGCGGATGACGCTCTCTCACCCCTTGACGCTCCTGTCGGCCGGGGAAATCATGGCCGCCACGCTGGCTTCCACCATCTCCTGGTCCCCCTCGGCGTGGCCTTCGCGAGGCAGCCGTCGTGGTCCCGCCGCCCCAGAATTTCCGACAGCCGCAATGTCTCTCCCCTCTTCGTGCATGCGGAATTGGCGCCCCTTGCGTGGCCCATAAGTCGACTTACGGAATAGATTGGTCGTGATTCGGCCTTCAACTATTCGACTGGTTGACGGGTTCAACTTTCCGTACGGCCATTACCCCTTGACTCGGCGAGGCTGTAAGGGGAAGCGTGGGATATGAGGTGCAATTCGATTCAAGTCAGGTGATGCACCATGGAAGCCGCCATTCGCAAGCGCACCGCCGTAGCCGTGTGCGGTTTCGCGCTCTGCGGCGCGCTTGCCGCACCCGCAGTCATCGAAGCGGCCTCGGTCGTGGCCGAGAGCGGACAGTCCCAGGTCGACGCGGAGAAGAAAGTGAAGCCGCCGAAGAAGCCGAAGAAGGTGCACTAATCCAGCCCCGGTGCCGCTCGTCGAGACCGAACCAACGGTCGCAGTCGACGTCCTGCTGGATTCGCCGATGCCCTCAAACCCTCTTGACCGCTCTACCTCTCCCCCGCCCGGCGACCCCCTGCCGCCGGGCATATGAAACCGGCGCCTCAACTCGCTTGCTTTCACTGGTGATTGCGATTAGAGCGCTTGGGGGCCTCGCCTCGTTTCACCATGCGTGATGGGCGCTTGGGCCGGTTGTTCACGACGTACCCTCGGTGTGAGGGGGGTGCCGCAGCCTGCGCGGACGCTGCGCTTTCCGGCCTGACATCATCAGGGCCCTTGCGGACCTGATGGCGTTTTGGAGGAAGCGGTAGCGCCTACTACCCACGCACAGAGGAAGACGAGGGAGGCCAGGGCGACGACGGCCGACGCGAGTTCGATCCCGTCACCGAGACGCGCCGGAGCACCCCCCAGGAACGGGACACGGTCGTGCTCCTCGGACCCGCACCCGCCTCTCCCCCGCCGTGACGGACGCTGCGCTCGCTGCGGCTCGCCCCGCGTCAGGCGTGGGTCCGCCGGTCCTCGCGGAGCATCGCGTCCAGGGTGATCGCCGCATCGATCAGCGCCAGATGGGTGAAGGCCTGCGGGAAGTTGCCCAACTGCCGTCCCGTCAGGTCGATCTCCTCGGAGTACAGCCCCAGGTGGTTGGCGTAGGTGAGCATCTTCTCCAGGACCAGCCGGGCCATGTCGAGGCGTCCGGCCCGGGCCAAGGCGTCGACGTACATGAACGTGCACAGGGAGAAGGTGCCCTCGGAGCCGCGCAGCCCGTCGGGGGACGCCTCCGGGTTGTAGCGGTAGACCAGGCTGTCGCTGACCAGCTCGCTCTCCATCGCGTTCAGGGTGGTCTTCCACATCGGGTCGTCCGGCATGATGAAGCCCACCGTCGGCATGCGCAACAGCGCGGAGTCGAGCACGTCGTCGCCGTAGTGCTGCACGAAGGCCTGCTTGGTGGGGTCCCAGCCCCGGTCGAGCACCTGCTCGTAGATCGCGTCCCGCGCCTCGACCCAGCGCCCGCCGGCCGCGGGACGGCCGTCGTCCTGAGCCATCCGCAGAGCGCGATCGAAGGCCACCCAGGACATCACGCGCCCGTAGGTGAAGTCCTTGCGGCCGCCGCGGGTCTCCCAGAGCCCTTCGCCGGGCTGATCCCAGTGGTCGACCAGCCAGCCGAGCAGGGTGTGCAGGGCCTTCCAGCCGCCGTGGTCGAGGTGCATGCCGTGCTCGTGCGCGAAGTAGATGCTGTCCAGCGCCTCGCCGTAGATGTCCAACTGGAGCTGGTTGGCCGCCCCGTTGCCGATCCGGACCGGGGCGGAGCCGCGATAGCCCTCCCAGTGATCCAGGGTCTCCTCGACCAGGTCGGCGGAACCGTCGACCCGGTACATGATGTTCAGCGGCCCGGACCCGTTGTCCTGACCCACCTTCTCCTTGACCCGTTCGTGCAGCCAGTTGATGAACGCGGAAGCCTCTTCCCGGAACCCCAGGCCGAGCAGGGCGTACACCGAGAACGACGCGTCGCGGATCCAGGTGAAGCGGTAGTCCCAGTTGCGCTCTCCG
Source organism: Streptomyces sp. NPDC043726 (assembly GCF_056436565.1). Taxonomy (NCBI): domain Bacteria; kingdom Bacillati; phylum Actinomycetota; class Actinomycetes; order Kitasatosporales; family Streptomycetaceae; genus Streptomyces; species Streptomyces sp. NPDC043726. Next base: position 757,074 of record NZ_JBWKCI010000002.1, on the reverse strand, counting down.
CCCAGCTGCTCGGGAAGTCCCGTCGTGGGGGCGGCGACCAGGGCGCCGGTCGGCGCGTACGTCATGAGCTTCAGCGCGATGGCCGAGCGCTCCACCGCCTCCCGCCAGCGGCCGGTGTAGGTGGACTGGCCCAGCCAGGAGCGCCAGTAACGGACCGTCTGGTGGAAGAGACGGTCGAACTCCTCCACGCGGATCTCCTGCGGGGGACCGTCCGGAGCGGATTCCATGATCAGACCGCGCTGCTGTCCCGCCTGCAGGGTCAAGGAGAAGCGCACATCGGTGTCGTCGGCCGAGAGGATGTTCAGCAACCGCTGGTCCTGCGGCTCCCGGACGGCGTGGACTGCCAGGCTCAGGTCCTCGGACGTGAACACGGCCCCGTGCTCGGTCAGGTGCAGCTCGTGCGGCTTACGGCCGTAGTCGAAGCGCGGGGCGATCTCTCCTTGGAACGTCATGCTGCCGCGTACGCAGCGCAGCATGCGCACCAGACGGTGCCGGTCGGTCGCGGTCGTGCCGGTCACCGGCATGAAGTCGACGACCTCCCCCGCCCCGGCCTCGGTCATGAAGCGGGTCACCAGGACGGCGGTGTCGGGGTGGTAGAGCTGTTTGGTGGTGTACGTGTCCGCCGCCGGCCGTACCGTGAAGTGGCCGCCCTTGGTCCGGTCGAGGAGAGCGCCGAAGACGCTGGGCGAGTCGAAGCGCGGACAGCAGAACCAGTCGATCGTCGCGTCGATCGTCACCAGGGCCGCTGTCTGCAGATCACCGATCAGGCCGTGGTCCTCGATCTGGGGGTAGTCGTCCATCGCGGACCCCTTTCAGCCCTGGTCGGCCGCAGGCAGGGCTGACGCACGCGGCCGATCACACGAACGGGGCGACACCCGATCAGCTTAGGCCGCCGGTGCCGGTCCGTCCTGGCAAGGCCATCGCACGAGGTGACAGCGGTGCCTGCCGCTGCGCCGGTGCGGAAATCGGCCTAGCGTGAGGTGATGATCGTCCCGATGGCGAAGCCGGCTCCCTGGCGTGGCTCGAGCACCTGGCTTTTCGGTGAAGGGGCGTGACGTGGGTGTCATGACGTCCTGGGCTGCCAGATTCCGGCTGCGGCAGTACATCAAGGCCAGCCTGTGGATCCTGCCGCTGCTCGGCCTTGTCCTGGGCGTCCTGCTCGCCGAGCTCGCCCTTGCCGCCGACAACGCGGAGTGGATGCCGGGTGGCTGGCACTATTCCGCCACGACCGCGACCGGGGTGCTCACCGCCATCGTGGGCGCGATGGTGGCATTGCTCGGTTTCGTCGTCACCATCGGCGTGCTGGTCGTGCAGCAGGCCACGGGCACACTCTCGCCCCGCTACATGCGGCTGTGGTACCGCGACCGGCTGCAGAAGGCCGTGCTGGCCACCTTCACGGGGACCTTCGCGTTCGCCTTCTCCCTGCTGCGCAGCGTCGAATCCGACTCGGTCCCCGACCTCGGGGTCACCCTGGCGGGCGCGGCGGTGGCCGTGAGCCTCGTGCTCCTGCTCGTCTACCTCAACCGGTTCACCCACAGTCTGCGGCCCGTGGCCATCGCCGAGCTCGTCGCGGGCATGGGAGAGTCCGTCTTCACGAGCGACGCGGCCGCCATCCGGGGCGCGGCTCCCCGTGAAGCCCAGTCCCTGACCCTGCCGCCCGAAGGGGTACGGATGCGTATCCGTACCGAGCGGGGAGGCGCCGTCCAGGCCTTCAATGTGCCCGGCCTGATCGCGGAGGCGGCGCGACACGACTGTGTCTTCGTCGTCACCCGGCTGGTGGGGGACTTCGTTCCGCCCGGCACCGTCATGGTGGAGGTGCACGGGGGCACCTCCGAACCGGACCCGGTGCAGGTGACCGGTCTCATCGCCCTTGGGGCCGAACGCACCATCGAACAAGACCCAGCTTTCGCCATGCGGGTCCTCGTCGACATCGCCATCCGGGCGCTGTCCCCGGCCGTGAACGACCCCACCACGGCCGTCCAGGTGACCAACTACATCGAGAGGCTCCTGCACACGGTGGGCAGGACACCCCTGCCCGGCCGTTACGTGCTGGCCGACGGCCAGGGCACGGCTCGGCTCGTGCTGCCGGGCCGCAACTGGGACAACTACCTTCAGCTGGCCCTCTGCGAGATCCTCGACTACGGACGCGCGTCCGTCCAGGTCTGCCGCAGGCTCCGCGCCATGCTCGACGGACTGCTCCAGGCCTTGCCGCCAGAGCAACAACCCTCCGTACGCGGACAGTTGTCCCTCCTGCAGGACTCGGTCGAACGGAACTTCACCGATCCGGCCCGCCGGGCCGTCGCGCAACAGGCCGACTCCCAGGGCATCGGCGGGCAGTCCTGCCCCTGACGGACCGGCCGTTTGGCATCGCCACACCCTGACGAGCGCGTCGACGGCGGGGCGCCTACGGGATGCCGTGGCCCAGCCAATCAGGGCCATGACATCCCGCATGACGCCGCAGCCAGGGTGCCACTATCAGCAGTAGAGGTTGCCGCCAGGCGACGTGCCGAGGATCTGCGTGAACCGCTGATAGTTGTTCACGCGGCTCTGGACCTGCGCCGGATTCTTGCCGTCGCATTCCAGGGAGCCGTTGATGCTGCGGATCGTCTGGCCGAAACCGGCCTGGTTGACCATCGCGTTGTGCGGGGTCATGGTGCCGGGGCCGGTCTGGGTGTTCCAGTACCACAGGGCGGTCTTCCAGGCGACGGCCGAGTCGTTCTGCACCAGCCACGGGTTGCCCAGCAGATCGATGCCGAGCGCGTCGCCCGCGGCCTTGTAGTTGAAGTTCCAGCTCAGCTGGATCGGGCCGCGTCCGTAGTAGGCGGCCTGTCCGGCCGGGCAGCCGTACGGGCGACTCCAGTCGCAGTAGTGCGGGTAGTTGGCGGTGTTCTGCTCCACCACGTGCACCAGACCGCCGGTCTCGTGACTGACGTTGGCGAGGAAGGCCGCGGCCTCCTGCTTCTTCACGGTGTCGCTGCCGGTGTTCGCGAACCCGGGGTAGGCGCTGAGGGCGGCGGTGAGCCCGCTGTAGCTGTAGAAGGAATTCCGGTTGGGGAACATCTGGTTGAACTGCGCCTCCGTCACGACGAAGCGCGCGTTGGGCGTACCCGGCCCGCTGTCACAGGCGTACGGCTCCCAGTACCAGGTGCTGATGATGGGGTCGTAACCCGGGTTGGCGTGCTCGGCGATGTATGCCTTGCCGTCGGTGTAGCGGACGATGTCACCGGCGTTGTACGACCGTCCGGCCACCCAACTGGGGTAGCTGGAGCAGGCCGCGGCGGCGGCGTTAGTGGCGGGGAGAAGCACCGGGGCGGTGCCGGCGAGGGCGAGGGTGGCCAGGACTGCGGCGACACGGCGTCTCGACACGTTGTCAACTCCTTTGCAGGGCACGGCCGTACGCCGGAGCAGGACGCAGCGGAGCCCGCTCCGCACGCACCGGTGGACCGGACATGGCGTGGGGCGGCCGTGGTGGGGGGCTGTCTGCGGAACACTCAACCGCGTTGGTCTGTACCAGTCAAGGGTGTAGACCAGTTCAGGCCTAGACCAATCAGGGAGTTGACGTTGGAGCGGCGCCGCTCCGCACGCTGCACCGAGCGCTCAACTCCAGCTCATGCCGGCTGACCTCCGTCGCGCCGGCCCGCATGCCGCCGCGCTGATCATCCCCGTTCGCCAACTCACGTGTAGCGGCTCCAGAACAGGGCCCACTATTGGCTCTCTTCCTGCTCCGGGCACCACCGTCTCCACGGGGGCCCGCACCCGCTGGCCCGGGCTGATCTCCGGCAGGTCCCTCGCCCTCGACGCCGCCTGTCCCTGCTGTTGGTCCACTTCCAGGCCGCACGGCAGGCCGAGGTCATCGCCCCTCCGCCGCGACAGGGACGGGACCTGGTGCACCGCCGAACCGCCGGCCGGCAACGGCCCTGAGGGCAGGCCGGAACAGTCATTCGTAACAAAATGCGCATACCGCCATCCGGTGCTGAGATGGAGCCGACCGCACCGCCGTAGAACGGAGCAGCAGATGAGCGCCCTCCCCTTCGAGGACACCACCGACTTCGACAACGCAGACCGCGGTTTCATCGGCGCGCTGATCCCCGGTGTGGTCCAGGCGGCGGACGGTCGCGTCGTGTGGGACAACGACGCCTACGGCTTCCTCAAGGACGAGTGCCCCGACACGGCGAACCCCAGCCTGTGGCGCCAGGCCCAACTCGCCTCGAAGCAGGGACTTTACGAGGTCACCGAGGGGATCTACCAGGTCCGCGGCTTCGACCTCTCCAACATGACGCTCGTCGAGAGCGATCGCGGCGTGATCGTCATCGACCCGCTCATCTCCGCCGAGACCGCCGCCGCCGCACTCGCCCTCTACCGCGAGCACCGCGGCGACCGCCCCGTCACCGGCCTGATCTACACCCACTCGCACGGCGACCACTTCGGCGGCGCCCGCGGCGTACTGCCGCACGGCACCGAGGAGGGTGTGCCGGTCCTCGCTCCCGCCGGGTTCCTGGAGCACGCGGTCAGCGAGAACGTCTACGCCGGCAACGCCATGACCCGCCGCGCCGTCTTCATGTACGGCGACCGGCTGCCCAAGGCCCCCGACGGCCAGATCGGCGCAGGCCTCGGCATGACCACGTCCACCGGCACCATCACGCTCATCCCGCCCACCGTGGACATCACCGCGACCGGGCAGGAGGAGACGGTTGACGGGGTACGGATCGTCTTCCAGCTCACCCCCGGCACCGAGGCCCCGTCCGAGATGAACTTCCTCTTCCCGGACCGGCGGGCGCTGTGCCTGGCGGAGAACGCCACGCACAACATGCACAACATCCTGACCCTGCGCGGCGCCGTCGTCCGCGACTCACGTATCTGGTCCCGCTACCTCGACGAGGCGATCGAACTCTTCGACGGGCGCTACGACGTCGCCTTCGCCTCCCACCACTGGCCCACCTGGGGCCACGACAACGTCGTGCGCTTCCTCTCCGAGCAGCGCGACCTCTACGCGTACATGCACGACCAGACCCTGCGCCTGCTCAACAGCGGCCTGACCGGCCCGGAGATCGCCGAGGAGCTGCGGCTCCCGCCCGCCCTGGAGAATTCCTGGCACGCACGCGGCTACTACGGCTCCCTGAACCACAACGTGAAGGCGATCTACCAGCGCTACCTCGGCTGGTTCAACGGCAACGCCGCCACCCTCTGGGAGCACCCGCCCGTCGAACTCGCCAAGCGCTACGTCGACCTCGCCGGCGGCCCCCGCGAGGCGCTCACCAAGGCCCGCGCCTACATCGAGCAAGGTGACCTCCGCTTCGCCGCCACCCTCCTCAACCATCTCGTCTTCGCCGACCCCGGCGACACCGAGGCCAAGGAGACCCTGGCGGGGGTCTACGACCGGCTCGGCCACGGCGCGGAGAACGGACCCTGGCGCAACTTCTACCTCACCTCCGCCATGGAACTGCGCCACGGAGAGAACCCCGCCCTCCTCGACGCCGCCAACCCCGAGATGGTGGTGGCGCTGACCACCGGCATGCTTCTCGACTCCCTCGCCGTCCGAATCGACGGCCCGCGCGCCTGGCACGAGGACCTCACCGTCGACCTCGTCCTCACCGACGAGGACACCCGCCTCCGCCTCACCCTCCACAACGGCGCCCTGACCCACCGCCCCCTCAGCGGCGCGCCCCGCACCCCCGCCGGGCTCACCCTCACCCTGACCCGGCCGCAACTGCTGGGCATCCTCGCGGGCAAGGGCCTCGACGGCATCACCACCGACGGCGACCCCGCCCTCCTGACCCGCCTCCTCTCCTACGTCACCCAGCCCGACCCGGGCTTCCCGATCGTCACCCCCTGAACACCGGCCCCCGCGAAGGGCTCCACCATGGCCCACTCACCGCCTGAAGGTTTCCCACCCCGACGGCGCCGGACTTCAAGGGCTCAAGTACCGGGTGATTCGTCAGCGCAGGGCGACGGTCGGCGGAATAACCGCTGGTCACAGAACCCGTCGTTCCGTACCTTGACCTCATGACCGACAACCGAAGGGGCCATGCCGCGTAGGCGCCCCTCATCCCTGCGGGGTGACATTCCTGCTCGCCGGCCGAGGCCGCGACGGTACCCGTTCATTGACCGCCTCTCAGGATCCTGCACAGCTGACCTGCGTCGGCTTGAGCGAACCCGCTTCTGGCCCGAAGCCACGGAGGAAGCGTTCTGGCACTGGACGGCCCTGGCCCACGGCCCTCTCAGACAACTCACGGACCCCTTTGTGGGTCCTGACTGCGGCATCCTGGAATGCGGCTGCTACGGCGACGACTTTCGCGGCCACCTCGAAGCCGTGCTTCACGCCCTGCCGAGGAAGAGCGCGCGCGAGCTACGGGCCCTCGTCTGGGCCCTCGACCGGAAGATCCTGGCCAGAGCCGAGGTGATCCCGGCTGACAGCCAGGACGTGCATTGGTGGCGAGGCCAGATTTAGGGCGGGCGGTGGGCGGCCGCCGGCACGAGTTGTACGCGTTGCAAGCGTGCATCTGCCACCAGCGGGGAGAAGGGGCCGTGCGCGGTCGGCTCTGGCAGGTCATCCGCTGGCCATCGACGAAGCCCGACCGTCGGTTAGGTCCCGGACGATTCTCCGGGCCGCCCCCAGACAGGCCGGGGATGCAACCATTCCCTACAGAGCTGGAACCCCCGGAAGCCGACCGCGCGCTTGAGACCCTAAAGGTCGGCACTGACAACGCCCTTGTACAGGACTGACCTCTGAGCGGCGAGTGTCCCACTGCGTGACCACGCCGCCGAACAACGGCGGACCGGCGAAGCGGTCGGGTCGCTAAGGTGCGTTTGCCGCAGCTGTTCCGCTGAGATCAACGACCACGATCCGCAGCGTCGTCATCTCTGGTCGCGGAGCGGGCCGCACGGCGGCGGGAACACGACCTGGTACCGCACATGAGCGACCGGGTCAGCGAGGGCCGAGGGCGGCGAGGGTGACTGGTGGTCGCCTCCAGTACCCTCGACGCCGACCCTGACCGGTACAGGATGCGGTTCTGCTGTCCACCTGCCTGCCTTCCACCGGGCCCGGTGGAAGCGCCGGCGACACGCGTAATACCCTCTATGTAATGCGACGCATTACACCCGGGAGCGGGCCCGTCACGATCCGGCGTGCTGTCACCCGGGACGCCAAGGCGCTCACCCGTCTCGTGCGAGGCTCGCGCGCGTACGAAGGGCAGTACGCGGCGATGGTCGCGGGGTACCGGGTGGGTCCCGACTACCTCGCCGCCCACCCCGTCTTCGTGGCCGTCGATTCCGGCGACGAGCAGGGCGGCGTCCTCGGCTTCTACTCCCTGCTCCTCGCCCCCGCCGAACTCGACCTGCTGTTCGTCGCCGACCGTGCGCAAGGACGGGGCATCGGCCGACTGCTCGTCGCGCACATGCTGGCCGAGGCGCGCACCGCGGGCCTGACCCACGTCCGGGTGGTCTCGCACCCTCCGGCCGAGGGCTTCTACCGCAGCGTCGGGGCGGTGCCGAGCGGCACTGCACCGGCACAGCCGCCGGCCGTGCCATGGGACCGTCCGGAACTGACGTTCTTCCTCACCATGGACACGGAAGTCCAACAGCCCGTCCCCTGACCGGCGTGCGCCTCGTGCCGCGTCAAAGTGGCCCGAGCGGGTTCGTTGTCTCAGTCCGCCGCCCCGTGTGTCGGCGGCGACGACCTGGTGTTCTTCGAGCTGCGACACCGCCTGGTCAGGGTTCTTTTCCTGGTTCAAGGGCACTCGGCCAGTGAGCGCGGAGGCACTGAGATGAGTACCGGAGAGAAAGTCAAAGCGAAGGCCGAACAGGTTGCAGGAAAGACCGTGCGAAAGGTGGCCCACGCCCTGCACAAGGACACCCTCGCGGCAAAGGGTGCCGCCCTCGAAGCCCGAGGCAAGATGCGGGGCACGAAAGAGAGGGCCAAGGACTCCTTCAAGCGCTGACACTGCTATGACATGGAGTCTCCGTGATCACATGGGCATGAAACCCATGGGTAGGCCAGCAGCCATCCTGCCAGGGAGCGCTGCAAGGGACAGATCGCGTCCTCGTGCGGTAGTCGCTCGACACATCTCCGACACACGGGCACCCTCGTACCTGCCTGGAGCGGAGTGCTGTGCGGGCCGAGCCAGATCTCCTTCGCACTGCCGCGCGGTAGGCAATCCCCAACGAGCCCCGTACCGCTCCTGGCCGACCAGGTCATCGTCTCCGGCCGTTCGGGGGACATGCGGGCCCTCTCCGACACGTGCCCGCCCCCAATGGGGCATCCCTGGACGGATTGGAAGGGAGACATGGTGCCGCTCTATCTATCGAGGTTCAGCTACACACCAGAGACCTGGGCGAGGCTGATCGGCCACCCCGAAGACCGCGCGAAGGCCGCTCAGTCGTACATCGAGTCCGTCGGCGGGAAGCTCCACGGCTTCTGGTATGCCTTCGGCACCCACGACGGCTACAACCTGTGGGAAGCCCCGGACAACGTGTCCATGGCCTCAGTCGCCCTGGCGATCAGCGGAGGCGGCGCACTCAGCTCCTTCGAGACGACTGTTCTCCTGACCGTCGATGAAACGATCGCCGCTCTACGTCAAGCCGAGCAAGTCCGGTACCGGGCTCCTGGCACGTAGCCGTTCGCAAAGGGACGGGAGGACCAGGCCGCTGCCCCGCTCACTTCGCAGGAGCCCTCCACGACCAGGAACGCTCATCAGCCGGGCCCGCGCCCGACGGTTCCCTGCCCCGGACCGTTCGCGCAGAGCGGGTGCGGTCTCTGCCGATGAGGCCGAGCAGGAACCCGACGGGGATGGTGAGCAAACCCGGGGTCTGCAAGGGGAACAGATGGAAATCGCGGTCCGGGAACAGCGCGGTGGGCGCGCCGGACACCGCGGGCGAGAACGCCATGAGCGCCACGATCAATAACAGGGTTCCGAACACGGTCCACCGAACTCCGGTGGCCGTGTACCCGGGCAGGAACAGCGCGTACAACATGATCGGTGCGAGCACCGATGCGCTGGCGGCCAGGGACAGCGAGATCAGCGTGAGGGTGCCGCGGTCGCGGAGCAGGACGGCCAGGACGACGGCGGCGGCTCCGAACAGCACGACGTAGATTCTGGCCCTGCGGACTTCGGCGCCGGCCGGCCGGTTCGCGTCCCCGCTGCCGGGCCGGGTGCTGAAGTCCCTCACCAGGCCGGCCGCTGCCGCAAGCGTGATGCCCGCGACAGCCGCGAGCGTGGTGGCGAAGACCGCGCAGGCAACGACCGCGAACAGCATGCTGTGCCGGGTGCCGCCCACCGTCGGATCCAGAGCGCCCGTCACCATCAGCAATGCGGTCGCGCCCCCGGGATCGGCGGCGCGCACCGTCTCCCGGCCGAGCAGGGCACAGGCACCGAGCCCGGCCACCACAACTCCCAGGCACACCAGCGCGACCGGGCCCACGGCCCATCCGATGGCCCGGCGGGCCGTACGGGCGTCGCGCAGCGGGTGCAGCCGCATGGTGAGATGCGGCAGGCACGCGGCGCCGAGCAGCAGCGTCGCGGCGAAGCCGATCAGGTCGAGTCGGCCTACGAGAGAGTCCCCGAAGTGCTGTCCGGGGACGAAGAAGGCTCCTCCGGCTCCCGATTCGTCTCCCGCCGCCTCGAGGAGAGCCGACGGCGACCAGCCGTGGCGTGCGAGGACGAGTCCGGCGAGCAGCAGGGTGGCGACCAGGACCACACCGACCTTGAGGATCTGTATGTAGCCGGTCCCGCGCATCCCGCCGAACGCCGCGTAGCTGATCATCAGCGCGCCGCTGCCGATGGTGCACCCGGTGAGCGCACCGTCGGGCAGGCCGAACATGGCCGCCATGATGTGTCCCGCGGTCGACAACTGCACCAGGAGCAGCGGGGCGAGCACCACGAGGGCGGCGACGCCGAGGGCACGGCCCGCCGAGCGGTGACCGAGCCGGTCCGCGACGAAGTCCCCGAGAGTGAACACGCCCCGGCGGCGCAGGCGTTCGCCCATGACGCGCATGACGAGCCACAGGGAGGCCACCGTCGCGACGGCGAACAGAATGCCGTCGGCACCGTCGAGCGCGACCGCGCCGGTGGTGCTGAGCAGGGTCGCGGCCGAGACATAGTCACCCGCGACAGCGAGTCCGCTGCCGACCGGGCCGAATGCGGCGCCGCCGCCCGCGTAGAAGTGCTCGGGTTCGTCCAAGTCCGCCGCGGCCAGCCCGCACAGCAACAAGGACACCGCGACGAAGACGAGGAAAACCATCGCAGCGAGGGACTGACCGTCCGTGGCGCTCACGAAAGACGCCTCCCTGGTGAGGAGAAGGCAGGAGGTTTCGTGCGGGCACGAGTGCGTGGTGCGACGGGAGGTGCAGCAGGAGATGCAGCAGACATGGCGGTCATGGCACCAGCCCTCCGATGCACCGTCCAGCAGAGCGTGCCGTCAGGAGGCCGGTGCACAACCGGACGAGCGGTACATGTGCGCGGGCACAGGCTGCACGACAACAAGGTCGTTGTCAGGCTTACAAGCTGACGGTCCATCACTTCCGGGGAGAGTCGTCCCCACCCCGGCACTTCGTCCCGTCAGACCCACTCTTTGTACTGCATGTGTACAAAGATATGGACGCCGCGGAAGAAGTCTCCTAACGTGTCCCGCGCGCCACGGCATTCGCTCCACCCCCGCTGCACCCGACACCCGCAGCTCGGCTCCGTACGCGGTACGAGCCGTGAGGAGAACGCATGAGCACTCGGCCCCGGCGAAGACGCGGTCTGCGCCGTACCCTGACAGCCACCCTGGTCTGCTGCACCGCAGCCTTGAGCCTGACCACCGGCCCGGCGAGCGCGAATCCGCGGCAGGCCGCCGCCGAACTCCCCCCGCAGGAACCCGGGGTCACGCTGCGCGTCTTCGACGTGCAGGTCCCGCTCGACGAGCTCTGCACGCTCAAGCCTGGCCAGACCCCCAACGTCGACAAGCTGAAGCCGACCATCGACTTCTCCACCGCCGAGGACTTCGGCTTCGAGTCCAACTTCGTCAGCCAGGTCACCGCCAACATCAACGTGCCGCAGGACGGCACGTACACGTTCCGGCTCACCAGTGACGACGGCTCACAACTGCTGATCGACGACCGGCTCGTCATCGATCACGACGGGCTGCACGGCGCGGAGCCCAAGGACGGGACGGTCGAACTGACCGCCGGCTACCACTCGCTGCGCATCGACCACTTCGAGCGCGGCGGCGGGCAGCAGGTCACCCTGGCCTGGCAGCCGCCCGGGGCCCCCGACTTCGCGCTGGTGCCCAACTCGGTGCTCAGCACGGAGGCGGACGTGGTCCGCGTGACGGCGCCCGGACGCAAGGAGTGCGAGGGCGCCTTCGACACCCCGGGCGACGGTCTGCCGCTGACCGAGGTCCACCCCGACTACGACCTGACGAATCTGCGTCCCGATGGCTTCGAGCCGCAGGTCACCGCGATGGACTGGCTGCCCGACAACCGCTTGGCGGTGACCACTTGGGGCGGCTCGCAGACCACGGCGGGCGAGGTGTACCTGCTGGACAACGTCACCGGCGCCACCGGCCCCGACAAGGTGACCGCGAAGAAGATCGCGTCCGGGCTGAAGGAGCCCATGGGCATCAAGTACGTCGGCGGAAAGCTCTACGTCTCGCAGAAGCACGAGCTCACCGAGCTGACGGACACCGACGGCGACGACGTCATCGACGACACGCGCACCGTGGCCACCTGGCCGTACGGCGGCAACTTCCACGAGTTCGCGTTCGGACTGCTCTACCGGGACGGCTTCTTCTACCTCAACCTCTCCGTGGCCATCAACTACGGCGGCGCCACCACCGATCCGCAGCCCGCGGCCAACCGGGGCACCACCATCAAGGTCAACCGCAAGACCGGCAAGGTCTCCTACGTCGCGGGCGGTCTGCGCACCCCCAACGGCATCGGCTTCGGCCCCGGAGGCGACCTCTTCGTCACCGACAACCAGGGCGGCTGGCTGCCGGCCTCCAAGCTGGTGCACGTCAAGCAGGACCGCTTCTTCAACCACTACACCAACCCTGACGGCCCGTTCGACGCGAACCCCGTCACCCAGCCCGTCCTGTGGCTCCCGCAGAACGAGATCGCCAACTCCCCCAGCACCCCGATCTACGTCACCAAGGGCCGCTACGCCGGCCAGATGCTGTTCGGTGACGTCACCTACGGCGGACTGCAGCGGGCGTATCTGGAGAAGGTCAAGGGCCAGTATCAGGGCGCCGTCTTCCGCCACACGCAGGGCCTGGAGGCCGGCGTCACCCGTATCAGCCGCGGACCGGACGGCGCCATCTACGCCGGTGGACTCGGCGCGGGCGGCAACTGGGGGCAGGAGGGCAAGCTGACGTACGGCCTGCAAAAGCTCACGCCCAACGACGGGAACGCGTTCGACATCCTGTCCATGCGGGCCGTCGACGGCGGATTCGAGCTGGAGTACACGCAGCCGCTGTCCCAGGAGACCGCCGCCGAACTGGCGGAACGCTACCGGGTAAAGCAGTGGCGCTACGTCCCCACCCCGGCCTACGGCGGCCCCAAGGTGGACGAGGAGCCCCTCACGGTCCGCTCCGCGTCGCTGTCCCGCAACGGCAAGAAGGTGCGGCTCGCCATCGCGGGCCTCAAGCCCGGACACGTCGTCCATGTCCGCTCGCCACGCCCCTTCAGCTCTGCCGCGGGCGAGTCGCTGTGGAGCACCGAGGCCTGGTACACGCTGAACAACCTCACCAGCGCCCAACCACCGAAGACGCTGTACGAGGCGGAGGAGGCCGCGCTCGGCGGCGGGGCCGGTACCAACACCGACCACGGCGGCTTCTCGGGCGCGTCGTTCGTCGACGGCTACGGCACGCAAGGCGCGACGACGACGTTCAGCGTCAAGGTCCCCAAAAGCGGCTCGTACGACGTGGGGCTGCGCTACTCCAACGGCCCCAACCCGTTCGCCGGGACCAAGGCGATCAGCGTGGCGGTCAACGGCGAGAAGGTGAAACAGGCCCGGCTGCTCAGCACCGGCGACTGGGAGACCTGGTCCACCCAGACGGAGAGGCTCACCCTGCGAGCCGGGACCAACACCATCGCCTACCGCCACGACGCCGGCGACGACGGGCACGTCAACCTGGACCTCATCACGGTCCACAAGTCCGGTGAGCGCGTCACCCTGTTCGACGGCGAGGACCGCTCGCTGTGGCAGCACACCTCGGGCCGGGCGGCCCAGTGGCCGCTGCTGGCGGACGGCGGCATGGAGGTCTGCTGCGGCGATCTGCGCACCAAGACCGCCTATCGCGACTTCCGGCTGCACGTGGAGTTCCGGCTGCCGAACCTGCCGCCGGACGTGACGGGCCAGGACCGCGCCAACAGTGGCGTCTACCTCCAGGACCGCTATGAGATCCAGATCCTGGACTCGTACGGCGTCACCAACCTGGCGAACAACGAGGCCGCGTCGATCTACAGCCGCAAGGCGGCGGACGTCAACGCGGCGCTGCCACCGGAGCGCTGGCAGTCGTACGACATCGTCTTCCGCGCGGCCCGTTACGACGAAGCGGGCAACAAGACCGCCGACGCACGGGTGAGCTTGGTGTGGAACGGCAAGACCGTGCACGACGATGTCGCCATCGCCTCCCCCACCGGCGGCGGTGCGCCGGAGACGGCGACGGCGGGCGCCATCCGCCTCCAGGACCACGGCAGCAAGGTCCGCTACCGCAACATCTGGATCGAACCGCTGGACTGACCGGACCCGGACGGACCCGCTGCCCCCGCGGTGTGCACCGCGGGGGCAGCTTCTTGTCGGTCAGACCGGTTGCGGTTCTGCGGGCCGGGTGTCCTCGTGCTCCGGGTCGCGCAGGGGCGGGATGAACAGGGACAGCAGCAGGGCCACTACGGTGACCAGGGACCCGAGCCAGAAGATCCAGGTGTAGCCGGTGTCCAGGTAGAAGGCGGTGCCGTCGACGACCGTGCTGTCCGCGGCGAGGATGGCGTAGGCGCCGGCGGTGACGAGGGCTCCGAACAGGCTGATGAGCATGTTGAGCATGCCGCTGCCCAGGCCCTGCTCGTCGCGGGAGACCACGCCGACCACGAGGGCGGGGGCTCCGGCGACGACGATGCCCGCGCCGACGTTGGCGATGCACGAGGTGACCATGAGCTGGAGTTCATTGCCGTGGAAGGCGCCGACAACGCCGTAGCCGATGGCCATCACCACCAGGCCGACGCACCAGATTCTGCGCACGTCGAACTGGCGCAGGAAGCGGCTGATGAGCAGGCCGGTGCCGAACATCACGAGGTTCCAGCTGACGCTGACGACGGCGTTGTGGTGTGCCGTCCAGCCCAGGCCGGCCGAGACGCCGGGGATGTGGGGATAGAGGGCGAGCAGGATGGCCAGGCCGGGCATCGTGAAGGCGACGGTCTGGGCGAGGCCGCCCGCGGTGAGGGCGAGGGCGACCGGGCGGCGGCGCAGCACGCCGAGGTCGAGGATGGGGTGGTCGCTGGCGCGCTCCACGAAGAAGAACGCGGTCAGGGCGATGGCGCCGGCCAGGAGCCAGCCGAGCGTCCGCAGGTCCGTCCAGCCCCAGCTCTGCGCCTGGCCGACGGCGTAGACCACGGAGGTCAGGCCGCCGCCGAGGACGAGGCCGCCCAGCCAGTCGAAGCCGGACTCGGAGGCGTGCCGCGGTGTCTCCGGGACCAGGAACGCGATGAGGGCGAAGGCGAGAGCGGTGGCGGCGGCGAGGAACCACAGCACACCGCGGTAGCCCCAGTGGTCGACGAGCCAGCCGGCGAGGAAGGGTGAGAAGAGGGCGACCAGGCCGACGCTGCTGCCCATGATGCCGCTGGCGGGCTTGACCAGCCGGGGCGGGAAGACGTCGCGTATCGCTGCGAACGACAGGGCGCCGAACGGCCCGTAGCACCCGGCCACGGCCCGGCCCGCGAGCACGAGCCAGAAGCTGCCGGCGAGGGCGGCGAGGGCTTCGCCGAGTGCGCCCAGGGCGGTCATGGCCAGCATGACGCGCTTCTTGCCGTAGAGGTCTCCCAGCTTGATCACAAAGGGGGTGAGCAGGGTGGACACCAGCGTGAGGGTCAGTCCGAACCAGACCACCTGGGTGGTGTGGAAGGCCTGTGCGACGCCGGCGGTGGCGTTGGCGCCGAGGATGCCGCCGGCTGCCAGCAGCTGGGTCGGCCAGGCGAGTGCGATCAGCAGCAGCACGAGGCGGGGAGTCCACCGCCCGTCCACGGGGGCCTTGGCTGTGCGGTCGACTGAGGGGCTTGATGACAGCGGCGTCATGCCAGCCCTCCTTTCACGGAGGTGCCGAGGGAGGGGAGAGAAGCGCGGGGGGTGTACGCAGGAGGGAGGGTCTTTCGTAACGCGCATCTCACGTGGAGGTGACTACGCGGCAACCCGTCATCGCGTGACGTCGATGATGACCCGAACACCTAGTGCTCGCTAGGTGTCTGAGATATGACCCACGTCACACAGTGCACTCACAGGCGGTCGGTGGCCGATCACCGCCCCGCGCGCCACCGGTACTGTTCTGGCATGGCGACACCCAGGGGGCCGCGCGGCCACTACACGGCGGGCCGGGCACGGCGGACGCAGATCCTGGAGGCGGCCCTGCTCCGCTTCGGCCAGGACGGCTACCGGAAGACCTCGCTGGCCCGCATCGCGCGCGACGCCGGGGTCACCGACGCCGGACTCCTGCACTACTTCCGCGACAAGCAGCAGCTGCTGCTCGCGGTGGTCGAGTTCTGGCACGAGCGCATGGACATCCGGTGGGAGCGCGTCTCGGACTCGGTGCGGGACGCCTTCCGCTGCCACCTGGAGGACACCACCGAGACACTGACCATGCCCGGCATGGTCGAACTCGCCGTCGTCCTCACCGCCGAGGCCACCGCGCCCGACCATCCGGCCCACACACACTTCACCACCTGGCAGGAGAAGGGCGTGGCGGAGCTCGCCGACCGGCTGCGGACCGGCAGCCGCAACGGCGAGCTGCTGCCCGAACTGGACCACGAGAGCATCGCCCGGGAATGCGCCGCCCTGGACGCCGGACTGATGCAGCAGTGGCTGGCCGGAGGGCGCTCCTTCGACCTCGTCGCCGTCATGCGCGCCCACCTCGACCGCCTCCTGAGGGCCATTTCCACGGACGGGCAGGGGCTGTAGCCCACCCCTCCACCGGCGCCTTCGGC
Source organism: Streptomyces sp. NPDC043726 (assembly GCF_056436565.1). Lineage (NCBI taxonomy): Bacteria > Bacillati > Actinomycetota > Actinomycetes > Kitasatosporales > Streptomycetaceae > Streptomyces > Streptomyces sp. NPDC043726. Next base: position 740,909 of record NZ_JBWKCI010000002.1, on the reverse strand, counting down.
GCACGGGCGTGGCTTTTTGTCATGCTCTTGACATACCCTCACGACCGTGACACAGGTCACACAGCTGAACACCTAGTAATCACTAAGTATTCGCCGCATGATCGTGCCTGCTCACCTCCGGCGCTGAGAAAGGCCGCCATGCACCACCACTGGACCGCACACGTCGTCAGCCCCCGCCTCGACGCCCCCGCCGAAGGACCCCGCCCGGCCGCGCTGCTGCGCGCGGAGTTCACGGCGCGGGCGCCCGTGCGGTCGGCCCGGCTCCTGGTCACCGCGCTCGGCGTCTACGAACTGGAGCTCAACGGCACCCCCGTCGGCGACCACGTCCTGGCACCCGGCTGGACGAGTTACCGCCATCGCCACCGCTACCAGTCCTTCGACGTCACCCCCCTGCTCCGCGAGGGCGCCAACGCCTGGGGCGCCCACCTGGCCGACGGCTGGTACCGGGGGCTGCTCGGATTCAACGGCGGCACTAGGGACATCTACGGCGAACGCACCGGACTGCTCGCCGAACTGCGCATCGAGTACGCCGACGGCACCGCCGACACCGTGACCACCGGGGACGACTGGCGCTGGAGCCCGGGCCCGATCCTCGCCGCCGGCCTGTACGAGGGCGAGGAGTACGACGCCCGCCGCGAACAGCAAGGCTTCAGCGAGGCCGGCTTCGACGACTCGGCCTGGCAGCCGGTCGACGTCCTCGACTTCGACACCGCCGCACTCTTCTCGGCGGACAGCCCGCCGGTGCGCCGCACCGAGAGCGTCGCCCCCGTCACCGTGACCACGTCCCCCACCGGCCGTACGGTCCTCGACTTCGGCCAGAACCTCGTCGGACGGCTGCGCATCCGCGTCCGCGGCGCGGCCGGCCGTACCGTCACCCTCCGCCACGCCGAAGTCCTCCAGGACGGCGACCTCTGCACCCGTCCCCTGCGGCACGCCACCGCCACCGACCGCTACGTCCTGCGCGGCGACCCGGCGGGCGAACAGTGGGAGCCCCGCTTCACCTTCCACGGCTTTCGCTACGCCGACATCGAGGGCTGGCCCGGCGTCCTCGATCCCGCCGACGTCACCGCCGAGGTCCTCCACAGCGACCTGCGGCGCACCGGCTGGTTCTCCTGCTCCGACGCCTCCCTGAACCGCCTGCACGAGAACGTGGTGTGGGGCATGCGCGGCAACTTCCTCGACGTGCCCACCGACTGCCCGCAGCGCGACGAAAGGCTCGGCTGGACCGGCGACGTCCAGGTCTTCGCCCCCACCGCCGCCTTCCTCTACGACGTCCGCGACTTCCTGCGCTCCTGGCTGCGCGACCTCGCCGCCGACCAGCAGGCGGACGAACGCGGAATACCGCCGGTGTTCAGCCCCGACATCCCCGTCATCACCCCGGTGCCCCTGCCGCCCGGCAACCCGCCGATGGCCGGCTGGTGCGACGCGGCCGTCATCGTCCCGTGGGTGCTGTACGAGCGCTACGGCGACACCGACGTGCTGCGTGCCCAGTACCCGTCCATGCGGGCCTGGGTCGACGCCGTCGAGCGCCTCGCCGGACCGGAGCGGATCTGGGGCGAGGGCTTCCAGTTCGGCGACTGGCTGGACCCGACCGCCCCGGCGGACGACCCCGGACGCGTGATGACCTCGTCCGCCCTGGTCGCCACCGCGTACTTCGCGCACGTCGCCCGGCTGCTGGCCCGCACCGCCGAGGTCCTGGACGACAAGAGCGAGGCCGTGCGCCGCCACGCCCTGGCCGACGCCGTCCGCGACGCCTTCCGCGCCCGTTTCCACACCGGCGGCGGGCGCCTGACGGAGGAGACACAGACCGCCTACGCCCTGGCCCTGTGCTTCCGGCTCCTCGATGACGACGCCGAACGCGCGGCGGCCGGACGCCGGCTGGCGGACCTGGTGGCCGAGGGCGGGCACCGCATCGGCACAGGTTTCCTCGGCACTCCCCTGGTGTGCGACGCGCTGACCCGGACCGGACATGTGGACACCGCCTACCGCCTGCTCACCCAGCGGTCCTGCCCGTCATGGCTCTACCAGGTCGACATGGGTGCCACCACCGTGTGGGAACGCTGGGACAGCATGCTGGCCGACGGCAGCGTCAACCCCGGCGAGATGACCTCCTTCAACCACTACGCCCTCGGCGCGGTGGCCGACTGGATCCACCGAACCGTCGCCGGCCTGGCACCCGCCGAGCCCGGCTACCGCCGCCTCCTCGTCCGCCCCCGCCCGGGCGGCGGCATCACCTGGGCCGAGGCACAGCACGACACCCCCTACGGCCGGGCCGAGACGGCCTGGCGCATCGTCGGGAACACGCTCCACGTCGACCTCCTCGTGCCGCCCCACGTCACCGCCCTGGTCGACCTGCCGGGTGCGGAGCACAGGGAAGTCGGCCCCGGCCGTCACGCCTTCTACACCCCGCTGCCCGCAGCCACGGAGTAACACCCGCCCGGCTCGGCAGCACACCCCCTGCACCGCACACCTTTCAGCACCTGTTCAGCGCAAGGAACCCCTATGACACACATCAGCCTGCCCGACACCTTCCTGTGGGGCGTCGCCACCGCGGGACACCAGAACGAGGGCGACAACCGCGCCAGCGACACCTGGTTCCTGGAGCACACCACCCCCTCCCTGTTCCGAGAGCCGAGCGGAGTGGCCTGCCGCGGCTACGAGCACTGGGCGAGCGACCTCGACCTGGCCGCCGGGCTCGGTCTCAACGCCTTCCGGTTCTCCGTCGAATGGGCCCGCATCGAACCCGAGCACGGCGTCGTCGACCAGGAGGCCCTCGACCACTACGAACGCCGGGTCGACGGCTGCCTCGAGCGCGGTCTCGCGCCCATCGTGACGTTCAACCACTTCACCGCGCCGCACTGGTTCGCCGCCGACGGCTCCTGGACCGCGGCCGACGCCCCGGCCCGCTTCGCCGAGCAGTGCGACCGCGTCATGGCGCGCTTCGGCGACCGCATCGCGTACGCCGTCACCCTCAACGAACCCAACCTCGAGCAACTGCTCCAGGCCGGTGCGAAACTTCCGCCCGAGGCCGAGGCGCTCAAGAACGAGATGCTGGCCGCCGCCGCACGCGCCGCCGGCAGTGACACCTACGCCAGTGCGAACGTCATCCCGGCCCACCTCCAGGACGACTTCCAGGCGGCGTTCACCCGCGCCCACCGCGCGGCCCGTGAGGCGGTCAAGGCCCGCCGCGCCGACCTCCCCGTCGGCGTCTCGATCGCCATCGCCGACGAAGTGGCCCACCCCGGCGGCGAGGAGCACCGGGACGCCAAGCGCGCCGCGGTGTACGACCACTGGCTGCGCGAGGCACGCCAGGACGACTTCATCGGCGTGCAGAACTACGAGCGGATCGTCCACGGTCCCGACGGCGAAGTGGCCGTCGACGGACCGCGCAACGGCATGGGCACCGTCATCGCGCCCGGCTCGCTCGCCGGTGCGGTGCGCTACGCCCACGAGGTCTCCCAGGTGCCGGTCCTCGTCACCGAGCACGGCATCCAGACGCCGGACGACACCCAGCGGGCCGACTTCATCCCCGCCGCCGTCCAGGAACTCGCGGCCGAGGTGAGCGCGGGCACGCCCGTCCTGGGCTACTGCCACTGGACGCTCATGGACAACTTCGAGTGGATCTTCGGATACGGCGCCCAGCTCGGCCTGCACACGGTCGACCGCGAGACCTTCCAGCGCCACCCGAAGCCGAGCGCGAAGGCGTACGCGGCCCTGGTGCGAAGCCACCGGGAGGCGATGGCCGGGCACGGTAGCTGAGTCGCGCCGACAAGAGGGCCGCCTTGCGCCTCGGTGGCGGATGCATCGGAGCTGGGCCGGCGCCGCCCAGGAGAAGCCGAAGTGCTCGCCACCGAGGTGTGGAGTCGGCCGTGCGGTTGCGACGGGGTGTCAGGCAGGAGGCATTGCCGTGGTCTCTGCGACGAGGAGTGCGACGTCGTCGTGGTCGTCCGGATGCCGCAGGGCGCGCAGCAGCCACTGACAGGTGGTCTCCAAGGGGCGGCGCTGTTGGCCGAGGGTGCGCAGCAGGGTGTCCAGGCGCTCGTCGATGGGGTGATGGCGGGTTTCGACGAGACCGTCGGTGTAGAGGAGGAGCCGGTCCCCCGGGTGAAGGGTGAAGGAGGTGGTGCGGAAGGCGATGCCGCCGACGCCGAGGGGGGCGCCCGTGGGCAGGTCGAGCAGTTCGGGGGGCCGTCCGGTGGGGTCGAGGACGGGCGGGAGATGTCCGGCGTTGGCTATGTGGCACTGGCGCCGGTGGGGGTCGTAGACCGCGTAGAGGCAGGTGGCGATGTAGTGCTCGAGCCCTTGTGTGATCTTGTCGAGGTGGAGGAGGACCTCATCCGGGGGAAGGTTGAGGTCGGCGTAGGCGCAGGTGGCGGTGCGCAGGCGCCCCATGGTGGCGGCGGCGTCGATGCCGTTGCCCATCACGTCACCGACGACGAGGGCGGTCTTGTCGTCCCCGAGAGGGATGACGTCGTACCAGTCGCCGCCGATCTCCTGCGAGGCCTGGGCGGGCTGGTAGTACGACGCGACCTCCAGCCCGACGAGGCTGGGCGGCCGGCCCGGCAGGAGACTGCGTTGCAGGGTCTCGGCGGTGTTGCGCACGCTCTGGTGCCAGCGGGCGTTGTCGATGGCCACGGCAGCGCGGGCGGCCAGTTCGACGGCGAGGACGACGTCGTTGTCGTCGAACGGAAGCGGGTTGCCTGTGCGTATCAGGTCGAATGCGCCGAGAACCTCGTTGCGGGCGATCAACGGCACCGCGAGATAGGAGTGAACGCCGGCCCGGGCGAAGGCCGCCGCGGACTCGGGGTTGCCGGCGACGCGCTGCAGATCGTCCGGTCCGGTGTGGGCCACGACGACGGGCCGCCCCGTGTGGACGCACTGGGTGATCAGCCGGTCCCCCGCATACATGGTGAGATCGCCGACCTTGTCGGCGGCGGCGAGGACCTCCTCCCTGGGGTCGGCGGAGGCGACGGCCAGCGCACGGAAGAGTTCGGGGCCCTCATGGGAGTCCCCGGCGCGGCGGAAGGCGAGCACAGCGTCGAGGACGTCCACGGCGGCCATGTCCGCCAGGACCGGCACGCTCACCTCCACCAGTTCCTTGGCCGTCTTCTCCACCTCCAGGGTGGTGCCGATCCGGGCGGACGCGTCCGCTATCAAGGCGACGCGGCGCCGGGCACGATCGGCTTCGAGCGCCGCCTCGTGGCGCTCGGTGACATCGATGACGGTGATCGCCGCGCCGATCACCCGTCCGCTGGGGCTTTCGAGCCGGTAGCACGACACCGACCAGGCGTGGTCGTGGTCCGGGTCGGCCGGGGTGCGGCCGACGGTGTACTGGTCGATGAGCGGGGTGCCGGTGAGGAGCACCTGCCGAAGAGCGGACTCGATGGTGTCCATGTCAATGTGCGGCAGGATGTCGCGGGGGTGGCGGCCGAGGTGGTCGGCGGCGGGTATGCCGTTGATGTGCTCCAGGGCGGCGTTGATCAGGAGGTAGCGCAGGCTGGTGTCCAGCAGAGCGATACCGATGGGCGCCTGGGAAACCAGTCGCTCGGACAGGGCAACATCGGTCTCGACCCGCTGCAGCCTGGACTGATCGGCGGCGATGCCCAGGGCGTAGACGTCGCCGAGGTCGTCCAGGAGCCGCATGTTGCGGAACTCCACCAGGCGCGTGCTGCCGTCCTTGTGCCGGATCGGGAAGGCCCCGGCCCAGCTTGCCCCGCTTCCCATCACCTCGGCGAACAGCCTGATCACCAGATCGCGGTGCTCCTCGTGCACCATCAGCCGCCCCGCGTACTGGCCCAGAGCCTCCTGCGCGCTGTAGCCGAACACCTCGTCGGCCTGCGGGCTCCAGAAGACGATCCGGCCGCTGGTGTCCACCACCACCGCGGCCACTCCGAGCAGGTCAAGCAGCCCGCCCGGCGGCAGCACCCCTGCCCGGCGATCCGCGTCCGGGATCGGCTCGTCCGCACCCATGCCGAAGATCCCTTCCCAGCACGCCCTCGGGACGCCTGTCGGGAGCCGTGTCTTCCATGCTGCGCGCAAACCGACCACGGCACGAATTCCGGAGCCCGGCCCCGGCCGGGCCCTCCGCACTCAGCCCGGTGGCGGCTCCGTCCGCCGAAGTGGTCCGGCCCTCATGACCTGGCCGAACATGACCCGGTACATCGCCGGAATGTGGCGCATACGCGGCGACGGCTTCTCATTGACCGTCGAGACACCACCGGGCACCGAGGCCGACATCCACCTGCCCGGAGCCGGCTCCACATGTGCGGCTGCGGGACTCACACCTTCAGCGTTCCCTGGCCGGCGCAGAATCGGTGAGCGTGTCGCTCAGGGAGCCTCCACCAAGGGGGGCTCCCCCCACGGCTCGGTCAGGGCCTCACGCAGCGCTGCGACGGCGGCCGTACCGATGCGGTCGGCGAGGACCTGCTCGATCACGGCGAGCGCCGCCTGGGCGCGTCGGTGGACGCGTGCGCCTTCGGCGGTGGGGCGGATCAGGCGGCTGCGGGCGGACGCCGGGTCGGGGACCTGCTCCAGCAGTCCCATGCCGATGAGGCCGTGGACGGCTTGGTGGACGGTCTGCCGGGTGACGCCGATCCGCCGGGCGAGTTCGGAGATCGTGGTGCCCTGCTCGTCCAGGGTGGCGAAGACGGCTGCCTGGGCGACCGTCACCGGCTGCTCGCCCGCGGCCTCCATGCTGGCCAGCAACGCGTCGTCGAACCACCGCTTGGCCTCGGTGAGCAGCTGGGGCAGGTTCGGCGCGGGCGTGGTCATGGCTCCTCGGTGGGACGGGATGCCCGAGCATAGCGACAGCCCGCCCGCGACCCCGATCCGGCGGCGCGGATTCACCGCGGAGAGCCCCACAAACCCTAAACGTCAGGTAGCCTGACATTCCCGTTTCCCGTTGTGCCGGAGGTTTCCCATGACCATGGAGTTCGCCACCCGCTACCGGTCCCGCTCGCACATCCCCGCCGAGCCGGGCAAGCCGTACTTCATCGAGAAGGGCATGGGCGACCGCGCCCACCTGTTCACCGACCTGGTCACCGTCTACGCCGGCGGCGAGCAGACCGAGAACGCCTTCAACTTCTTCACCGTCGAAGGCCCCAAGGGCGACCTCATCCCCGCCCACTCCCACGCCGACACCCACGAGGTCTTCTACGTCACCGACGGCGCGGTCCGCCTCTTCGTCGAGGACCTCCAGGGCGAGCAGTACGAAAAGCTGCTCACCGCGGGCGACTTCGGGTTCGTCCCCAAGAACTGCCCGCACGCCTACCGCATCGAGCGCCACCACAGCCGGATCGTCGGTGTCGCCGCGGGCCCGGGCGGGACCTTCGAGCGGTTCTTCGAGAACCTCGGCACACCCACCGAGGAACTCGGGCTGCCGGCAAAGCCGTACGTGCCCGAGCCGCAGAAGTTCGGCACCGTCCCGCAGGAGTACGACGTACGCTTCCTGCCCGACCACAAGTGGCGCACCGAAGGCTGACCACGTGGCATACGTACAAGCGCTGCTGGCCGGAACCCTGGTCGGCGTCCTGTACGCGGCACTGCGCGTCAAAGCCCCCGCTCCCCCACCCGTCGCACTGGCCGGCCTGCTCGGCATACTGCTCGGGCAGAGCCTCCTGGAGAAGCTGTGACGGCCGCACACCGGACCCGGGCTACCTCGTACGGCCGCCGCCTCGTGATCTCCCTCGCCGCTGGGCTGGTGATGGGCACCCTCTACGGGGTCGTCGGCATCCACGCCCCCGCGCCGGCCCTGCTCGGGCTGACCGGCCTGCTGGGCATCGGCCTCGGAGAGAGCGCGGCCACCGCACTCGGCGAACGGATGGCCAGCCGCCGCGCCAAGCCGACGCCTCCTCAACCCCCGCACCCGGCCGACCCGGAGCAGACCCCCCGCTGCACCTGCCTGCCGTCCGCACCGCATTGACCTGCGCCCCGCCACCGACCGCACCTCGCCCGGCGGTGTCCCCTGTCTTCAGCCCGTCTCGTTCGGAAAGAGCCCCCATGCCCCTGCCGCCCGAACTCGCCGCCCTGCTCGCCTCACCCGCGCCCGCCGAACTGCCGCTCCCGTCCGCCGCGCACCCCGCCCCGGGGGTACGCCTGCTGCGCGGCGCCGTCTACTCGGCTCCCGTCGGCGGTTTCCGCCCTCTGGAACTCGACCTGTGGCTGCCCGAGGAGCCGCAAGGCCCCCTGCCGGTCATCGTCTACATCCATGGCGGCGGCTGGCGCACCGGCACCCGCACGGAGATGGGTCCGCGCTTCAGGCACTGGAGTCCCAGCCCCTTCGCCTGCCTCGCCCGGACCGGGTTCGCCGTCGCCAGCCTCGACTATCGCCTCACCGGCGAAGCCATCTACCCCGCGCAGCTGGAGGACGTCACGGCCGCCATGGCCTGGCTCAACGCCCGCGCCGACGAACTCGGCCTGGACACCGCCAGGACCGTGACCTGGGGCGAATCCGCCGGGGCCCACCTGGCCGCCCTGCTGGCCCTGACCACGCCGGTGAGCGGCTGCGTCGCCTGGTACGGGCCCACCGACCTGACCACACTGCCCGCCCAGTCCCGCCCCGGCGCCTACGACCCCGCCGACCCCACCACCCGCGAGGCCCTGCTGATCGGCGCGGCCGTCACAGCAGCCCCCGACCGAGCCCGCGCCGCCAGCCCGGTCACCCATGTCACCACCGGCGCGCCGCCGTTCCTCATCCTCCACGGCACCGACGACACCCTCATCCCCCTGGCCCAGGGCGAACAGCTCGCCGCGGCCCTGCGCGAGGCAGGCGCGCACGTCGACTTCCGTCCCGTGCCCGGCGCCGACCACGCCTGGGCGGGCCTGCCGGACGAAGACGTCGAGCAGTGCTTCACCGCCTCCGCGGACTTCGCCCGCGCCTGCGTGGGCTGATCGCCTCTCCGGCGGGCGCGGACACGCGAGGGACCAGCGTCTGCCTCGGTGGCAGGCGCTGGTCCCGGTCGCGGTGTGGGTGTCAGCAGGGGTTGATGTTCAGTTTGAACGTGGTGGTGGTGTTGCGGATGTTCTCGTCGTTGTCGCTCATCCGCAGGCAGTTGATGGTCGCCTCACCGACCGCCGGGCCCTGACCGGGTTCGGGCATCTCGTTGGCCCAGATGCCGATGCCGGACTTGGCGTCCCAGGCGTCACCGCTGCGCTTGGCACCGGTGATGGAGATGTCGGAGAGGATCGTGTCCTTGACGGGGTTCTCCGGCTGGCTGCCGTTGTACTTCGTCTGGAACATGATGCCGCTGTACGTGGGCGAGACGATGTCCACGTTGTTGATGCGGATGCCCTGGAACACCTTCGAGGCCGAGAACAGCCAGATTCCGGGGAAGGTCTGGTTGCCCCAGAAGTGGCCGCCCGCCCGGACGATCGAGATGTTCTCGAAGGTCGTGGGGTCGGTGCCGAAGCCGTTCATCGGGTAGCCGAAGTCCAGCGACGAGATGGTGATGCCGGAGTACACGAGCGTGTCGGCGATGTGGATGTTGCGGAAGGTGTTGTGGTAGCCGCCGTACACGGCGATGCCCGCGGCCCGCCAGGTCAGCGTGGTGGTGAGGTTCTCGTAGACGTTGTTCTTCATGTCCGCGCCGCCCGCGTCGATCGCCGAGAACAGCGCGAAGCTGTCGTCGCCGGTGGCCCGGGCGTCGTTGTTGGAGACGAGGTTGTCCGTGGAGCCGTTGGTCATGTTGACGCCGTCGGCGAACATGTTCCGGATCCGGGAGTTGCGGATCGTCATCCGGTCGGTGTTGGCGCCCCAGTACAGGCACACCATGTGCTCGTTCCAGATGTCGTCGATGACGATGTCCGACACGTTGGCGAAGTCGAACACCTTGCCCGGTCCGTCGATGCGCGAGGTGTAGTTGCCGAAGTAGGCGAAACCCTTGAACAGGGAGCCCTTCGCGGCCGCCTCGGCGCGGAAGCCGACGTCGGTGTTGTCCTGCGTGGAGGGGGCGTGGAACTTGGTGTACCAGGGTCCGGCGCCGACGACCTTGACGGCCTTGCCGTACACCTGGAACTTGCTCGACGTCTGGTAGTCGCCGGGCGGCAGGTAGACGCCGACGAGGTGGCCGGTGGTGTCCATGCGGACCCGGTCGAGCGCGTTCTGCACGTCCTGGTGGGTGAAGCCGGCCGGGACCGCGTAAGCCGCCGGGTCCGGGTTGGCGACCGGGGCGACCTTCTCCAGGTCGATGAAGTCGAAGGCGTAGTGGGCGGCGCCGTTGGCGGCGTCCTTCTGCAGGCGGATCTTGCTGCCGGCCGGGACGGTTTCGCCCAGCATGAGGTGCGCCTCGTCGTAGATGTGCCGGGGCGCGCCCGAGCCCGGGTCGTTGCCGGGCGAGGCCTCCGCCCCGTACAGCCAGGCGTACTTCGACGTCAGCGGGAGGGCCTTCTTGAAGACGCCGTCGACGTAGACGTTGATGGTGGAGTTGATGCCTCCGCCGCCCGCTGCGTCGGGGATGGAGAAACGGGTGACGAGGGTGTTCGTCTCGGCGCGGGTGGTGAACTCGACGTACTCTCCGGTCGCGTCGAGGGTCACGGCCTTGCGGCCGGAGGCCTCACCGGCGATGTCGCCGATGGTCCGGTTGGGGCCGACCACCTTCGCGCCGCCGCCGACGGTGGCGTCCTCCGCCTCGTAGGTGGTGTACGGCATGTTGGCGCCGCGGCCGACGAACAGCGGCTGGGTGGAGGTGTTGTTCTCCCGCTTGACCGGCACTTCGTTGGCGTCGGCGGCGATGACGGTCTTCACCGTGTAGGAGCCGTTGGCCGCGGTCCAGGAGCCGAGGCTCACCTCAGCGGTGGCACCGGCGGCGATGACACCGGTGTGGGCGCCCGTCAGGGTCTTGATCGTGGCCCCGCTGTCGTCGGTCAGCGTGAGGGTGACCGCGTGGCTGCCCGAGGCGCTGGCCTCGGTCCCCTGGTTCTTCACCGGCACCTTGAAGGTGACGGTGTCGCCCGCGCTGGGGCTGGAGGGGCTGGTGGTCACGGTTCCGGCGACCAGGTCGGAGCTGGCGACCGGCTTGACCACCAGGGCGGTGGGCCTGGTGTAGGTGTTGTTGGTCTCGTTCTGCTCGACGACGTCGTTCGGCTCGTCCGCGACCGCGCTGAGCTCGTAGGAGCCCGCGTCGCGGGCCCCGATGGAGGCCTGGACCGTGCTCTGGGCGCCGGATGCGAGGGCGCCGACGTCGGCGGTGGCGACCTTGGTGCCGCCCAGGCGCACCGCGACCTTGCTCGCCGGTGCGGTCGCCGGGCCGTCGTTGCGGACGGTGGCGCCAACCGTGATGGCGTCCGACTCCACCGGTGCGGCCGGTGACGTGGTCAGACCCGTGACGACGAGGTCCGGGTTGGGCGCGGGCACGCCGACGACCTGGAACTCGGCGAGCTGGCCCGCCGGGGCGCCGGTGTTGGCGGTGAACCTCAGCCGTACGTCGGCCACCCGGTCCGTGACCGGGATGGTGACGGTGTTGGCGCTGCCGGGGCTGAAGTCGTAGCTCTTCGCGGCCACGAGGGTGGTGAAGGCGGTGGCCTTCTGTTCCCGGCCGAGGACCTCGATCGTCTGGGAGCGGGCGGACCAGGCCGCGTCCGGGTTCAGCTTGAGCACGAGCCGTTCCAGGTCGGCGTTGGCGCCCAGCTTGACGGTGAGGGTCTGGGGGTAGCTGCCGCCGGCGCCCTCCCAGTAGGTGGAGGTGCTGTTGTCGTTGGCGTTGGCGGCGACGAAGGTGTGCACCGTGGAGGACGCCTCGATCGGCTTGCCCACGGCGAGGTTGGAGCCGGTGCCGCCGCTGCCGTTGCGGGTGACGCTGTTGCTGTCGCCCGACTTGTTGCCGGCCGCGTCCTTGGCCCGTACGACGTAGGTGACGGTGCTGGTCGTCGGCTGGGTGTCGGTGTAGGTGGTGACGTTGCCGGCGACGCTCTCGCGCAGGACGTTGTTGGCGTAGATGTCGTAGCCGCTCACGCCGACGTTGTCACTCGAGGCGGTCCAGGTGAGCTTGACCTTGCCCGGCTCGGCCTCGGTGAACGCGAGGTTCGACGGGGCGGTCGGGGCCTGGGTGTCACCGGCGTCGCCTACCCGGGTGACGGTGTTGGAGTCGCCGGACTGGTTGCCGGCCGCGTCCCTGGCTCGTACGCGGTAGGACACGGTCTGGTTGGCCGGGCGGTTGTCGGTGAAGACGGTGACGTTTCCGGCGACGCTGGTCAGCAGGTCGCCGTTGGCGTAGATGTCGTACGCGGTGACGCCCGTGTTGTCGCTCGCGGCCTTCCAGGTCAGGCGGATCTGGCCGGCGGCGGGCTGGGTGTAGGCCAGCTCCGAGGGCGCGGTGGGGGCCTCGGTGTCGCCGGTCGCCGGGCCGTAGATCTCCAGCTCGGATATCTGGGCGGCGGGCTGGACGGTGTTGGCGGTGACCAGGACGCGGACGTAGCGGGTCGTGGCCGCGTCCAGGGTGATGGTCGCGGTGTTGTCGTTGGCGGCGTTGAAGGCGTGGGCCTGCGAGGACGTCAGGTCGGTGAAGCTGGTGCCGTTGGTGCTGCCCTGGATCTTCAGGGTCTGGCTGCGGCTCCCCCAGCCGGCCGGGATCTTCAGCACGACCCGGTTGACGGCCCGGGAGCTGCCGAGGTCGGCCTGGAGCCACTGCGGGAACGCGTTGTTGGAGCTCTCCCAGTAGCTGGCCCGGTTGCCGTCGTTGGCGTTGCCCGCCGCGTACACCTCGGTGTGGCTACTGGCGGTCAGGGTGCGCCCGGCGGCGAGGTTGGCGGAGCCGCCGTCGGCCGCGTGCACCTCGAGCTCGGAGAGCTGGGCCGCCTGCCAGCCGGTGTTGGCGGTGATGTCGACGCGGACGAACCGTGTCTGGGTGGCCGGGAACGACACCGTGACGGTGTTGGCCGCACCCGGGGTGAAGGTGTAGGTGGCGGAGCTCTTGAGGGTGCTGAAGCTGGTGCCGTCGGCACTGCCCTGGACGGAGAGGGTCTGGTTGCGGCTCTCCCAGCCCGCGGGCAGCTTGAGGACGACCTCGTCCACGCGGGTGGCGGTACCGAGGTCGGCCTGCACCCACTGGGGCAGGTTCGATCCGGAACTCTGCCAGTACGTCCCCTGGTTGCCGTCGGTGATGTTTCCGGCGCCGTACTCGGCGTGGGAGCTGCTCGCCGACGCGGTGTCGCCGAGCGCGATGTTCGGTCCGCCGGCGGCCTGGGCGGACATCACGGGTCCGCCCAGCGCCAGCAGGCTGATCGCGATCACGGCGCTCAGGCACCGGGATCTTCTCGTGGGGGTTCTCATCTGTCCTCGCTCTTCGGATCGTTCCGCGCAAGCGGTGGATGTCAGGTGCGGTTGATGACGAACTGCGAACCGGGCTCGACGCAGACGTCTTCCTCGGCCGAGTTGGTGATGGTGACGTCGGTGAGGGTGGCGCTGCCGCGGGCGCCGCTCATGGCGAGGACGCCGCAGCCGTTGACCGACTTGTCGATGCGGACGTTGCTGACCTTCACGTCCGGCATCGCGCCGCCACCCGTCTTGAACTGGATGCCGTCATAGGTCGAGTCGTGGATGTCGGTGTCGCGGATGGTGACCCCGGGGATGTTGGGTCCTTGCGCGAAGAGCGTGATCGCGCCGAACTCCTGGTCCTCGTTCCAGAACGCCCCGCCCGTGCGGTAGAGGCCGTTGTTGGCGATGAGGGTCTGTCCGGAGAAGGGCAGCGGGTCGTGGTCGGTGGCGAGCATGATCCCCGGGTAGTTCATGGTGTCGGAGACCAGGTTGTTCTCGATGGTGTTGCCGTAACCGCCGTACACGGCGATGCCGTTGGCGCGCCAGGGCAGCTGGATGGTGTTGTTGCGGAAGTGGTTGTCGTGGCCGATGTCGACCGAGGTGTCCTTGACGTACTTGCTGGCCCATACGGCCAGGGCGTCGTCGCCGGTGTTGCGGAACGAGGAGTTGTAGACGGTGGAGTTGCGGGTGCCGTTGGCGAAGTTGACGCCGTCGGCGTAGGTGTTGCGGATGCGGACGCCGCTGAACTCGACCCGGTCGCCGGGCCCCCACAGCTCGGGGATGTTGGAGTAGTCGCGGCCGACCCAGGCACCGACGTTGGCGTGCTCGATCCACACGTTGGTGATCTTGGTGTCCTTGCCGAAGCGGCCGTTGAGGGCGACGCCGCCCTCCGCTCCCCCGTCGCCGCCGCGGATGGTGCCGGAGCCGAAGATGGCGATGTCGGAGATCTTGGTGTTGTCGTCGATGTCGAAGCCGAAGTTGCCCTCGTGCGGGTGGTTGATGCCGCCGGCCTGGTGCGGCGGGGTCAGCGAGTACAGCTGCGAGTGCCACATGCCGGCGCCGCGGACGGTGACGTCCCGGATGCCGACCTGGTTGTACTGGCCCCGGTTCTGCGGGTCGTCGGTCAGGATCTTCTTCTCCTGCCGCCACTGGCCGGCCGGGATCCAGACGCAGTCGATCTCGCCCTTCTGGTCGGCGGTGACGGCGCGCTGGATGGCGTCGGCGTCATCAATGCCGTCGTTGGGCACGGCCCCGTACTCGGTGATGGAGGCGCAGGTGGCAGGCTTGGCGGCCGGGGCCGCGACCTGCTCCAGGTCGACCAGATCGACGATGTAGAAGGCGGCGGAGTCGCCCGCGTCCCGCTGCAGACGGAACTTCGTGCCCGCCGGGTAGGTCTCGGTCAGCAGCGCGTGGGACTCGTCGAAGAGCCGTCGGGCGTCACCGCCCGGGTTGTTGGTCAGGCCCTCGGGATCGTCGGTGCTGCCGTACAGCCAGCTGTGCTTGGACGAGAGCGTCAGCTTGCGGACGAACCGGCCGTCGGCGTACAGGCTGAGCGTGGCCTCGCGTCCGCCGCCGCCGGCCGCGTCCGGGATGGAGTTGCGCACCACGATGGAGTTGGCGGCGCTGGTGGAGGTGAACTCCACGTGGTCGCCGGTGGCGTCGAGCCGTACCGACTTGCGGCCGGAGGACTCGGTGGCGAAGTTGGTGTGCCCGAAGGTGCGCTGCTTGTCGGCGGTCAGGAGGGTTCCGTCGTAGGTGCCGTCCTCGGCCTCGTACTCGGTGTAGGGGACGGCGGCGCCGCGTCCTACGACGATGGAGCGGGCGAAGACGTTGTTGTTCTCGTCGGTCTCGGTGACCGTCTGGGTGGCGTCGGCCGTGGCGGTCAGGGTGGCGCCGCCGCTGGTGGCCTTCCAGGTGCCGTCGATGGTGACGGTGGCCGTGTCGCCGGCGGCGATGGTGCCGGCCGTGCCCTGGAGGGTGGTGTCGCCGACGGTGAGGCGGGTGACGGTGCCGGTGGGGACGGCCGTGGTGCCGCGGTTGTTGACGGCCACGGTGAAGGAGACGTTCGAACCGACCGCGGGCGAGGCGGGGTTGCTGGTGATGCCGGTGACCCTCAGGTCCGGGCCCGGTGCCTGGGAGACGGTCAGCTTCCTGTCGGCCGTCCGGCTGTTGTTGGTGTTGTCCAGCTCGGCGACGGTGTCGGTCGGGTCGACGGCGGCGGAGACGGTGTAGGAGCCGGTGGGGCGCTTGCCGACGGGGACGGAGACGGTGGCGGACGATCCGGCAGGGAGGGCGGCAACCGGAGCGGAGCCCGCGACGGCGCCCTCGACGCTGACGTTCACCGTCGTCGCGGGGGCGTTCGCGGTCCCTGCGTTACGGACGGTGGCGTCCACCGTCACCTCGTCCTTCTCGGACGGGGAAGCCGGGGACCAGGTCAGGTCGGTGACGACGAAGTCGGGGTGCGGGGCGGACGTGCCGATCACCTGGAACTCGGCGACCTGCGCGCCAGGGGCGCCGGTGTTGGAGTGGAAAGCCAGTCGCACGTCCGCGACACGGCCAGTCACCGGGATCACGACGGAGTTCTGGCCCGTTGACGGGCTGAAGGAGTACTCAGCGCGGGCTTTGAGTGTGGTGAAGGCGGAGGCGCCCTGTGCGCGTCCCAGGACCTCCAGGGACTGCTTGCGTGCCGCCCAGATCTGATCCGGGTTCAGCTTGACGGCCACGGCCTCGATGTCCGCGTCGGCGCCGAGCTTCACGGTCAGGTTCGAGGGGAAGCCCGCCGACTCCCAGTAGGTGGTGAGGCTGTCGTCGTTGGCGTTGGTCGCCACGTAGTTCTGCGTCGAGGAGGTCGCCTCGATCGGCTTGTTCCGCGCCAGGTTGGTGCCCTGCGGGGGCGGGTCGACGGCGCCTCCTTCGCCGTAGATCTCCAGCTCGGACAACTGAGCCGCGTTCCAGCCCGAGTTGGAGGCCACCTGCACCCGGACGTAGCGGGCGGTGGCGGAGGGCAGGTCGATGGTGACGGTGTTCGCCTGGGACGGGGCGAACGTGCGGGCCTGGGCTGCGGCGAGCGTGGTGAAGGAGTCGCCGTTGGCGCTGCCGAGGACGGACAGGGACTGGGAGCGCTGCTCCCAGCCGGTGGGAAGTTTCAGTGCGACGCGGTCCAGGCCCACCTGGGAGCCCAGGTCCACCTGCACCCACTGGGGGAAGGAGCCCGCCGGGCCCTCCCAGTACGACTGCTGGCTGCCGTCGGTGACGTTCGTGGCCGGGTAGCCGCCGTGCGCTCCGCCGGCCGTCGCCGCTCTGCCGAGCGCGAGGTTGGGATCGTCGTCCGCCGCGTGTGCGGGGACGGGCAGCAGCCCGACGGCGAGCAGGCCCGCTGCCAGCAGACCGACCCCCCATCGCCTGCCCGTGCGTGTGCCTCTCATGGTGGCCCTTCCGCGATGTGGGCGCGGCACGTCCCCGGCTCCGCCTGCCGGGCCGCCTGGACATGGACATCCGTGCAGGGCCCGGTGAGCGAGCTGACAAGGTCATGCGCCGGGAGCCCAACATGACTCCGACAAGGAACTGCGACGCAAAGCCAAATTCTTGAGCAACTTTGTGACTTGTTTGCATCGCTGGAGTGAGAGGTTTCTACTGTGTGACGAGTTTGTCAACGGTTCCGTCCGGGTCATGACAGTCAGCAGGCCCGGAAATGCCAACGGCGCCGGTAGCAAAGCCGTGTTGAGCGGCTTTGCTACCGGCGCCGAGGACTAGAAGCGGGGGGCCGGTCAGGCGGGCACGGTCAGCGCGCCGGGGGCGGCGCGGTCGACCCGCGGACGACGAGCTCGGGCTCGAACAGGAGCTCGCCGGGGTGGGAGTGGGAGCCCTGGATCTGGGCGCACAGCAGGTCCACCGCCGCGCGGCCCATCGCCTCGATGGGCTGGCGCACGGTCGACAGCGGCGGCTCGGTGCACGTCATGAACGCCGAGTCGTCGAAGCCCACGACCGACACGTCCGCGGGGACGGCGAGCCCGCGCCGGCGGGCGGCCCTGATGGCACCGAGCGCGAGCGGGTCGCTGCCGCAGACGATGCCGGTGACGCCCTGCTCCAGCAGCCGCGCCGTCGCGGCCTGTCCGCCCTCCAGCGAGAAGATGGACCGCTGCACGAACTCCTCGGGCAGCGCCATCCCCATGGCCTTCGCGGCCACCCGGGCGGCGTCCAGCTTGCGGCGCGAGGGCACATGGTCGGCGGGGCCGACGACCAGCCCGATCCGTTCGTGGCCGAGCGAGGCCAGGTGGCGCCAGGCCTGCTCGACGGCGACCGCGTCGTCGCAGGCGACGCACGGGAAGTCCAGGCCCTCGATCGACGCGTTGACCAGGACGACCGGCACCTTCCGCTCCGCCAGCAGGTGGTAGTGCTCGTGCGGCGCGTCGGCCTGCGCGAACAGACCGCCGGCGAAGACCACGCCGGAGACCTGCTGCTGGAGCAGCAGGTCGACGTAGTCGGCCTCGGCCACCCCGCCCTTGGTCTGTGTGCAGAGCACCGGGGTGAGCCCCTGCTGCGCCAGCGCACCGCCGATGATCTCCGCGAAGGCGGGGAAAATCGGGTTCTGCAGTTCGGGCAGCACCAGGCCGACCAGCCGGGCGCGCTCACCGCGCAGCTGCGTCGGGCGCTCGTATCCGAGCACGTCCAGCGCCGTGAGCACGGACTGCCGTGTCGCCTCGGAGACACCGGGCTTGCCATTGAGGACACGGCTGACCGTGGCCTCGCTGACCCCCACCTTCTTCGCCACCTGGGCCAGTCGTCGCGTCATGTATGCAAGCGTAACGCAAAACCCGCAAGTTGTTGCGGCCGTCTCACTTCCTTTCTCGCCGCCCGGCGAACCTCACCTGCCCCCAGCACGCCGTTCATGGTTGTCCGCCCCGCGTAAACGAGCGCAAGCCCGTACGCGGGGCGAGGACCCTGCAGGGTCCCTGTCACCAGGGGGACGGGGCCGGCGGCGGCACCACCGGGGGCCGGTCGTCGCAGGTGATGGTGTTGGGCAGCAGCCGGTCGGTGAGCCAGCCGCCGTCGTTGCCGCCGCGGTCGGTGAGGGAGAACTCCGACCCGGTCGGCGGGAAGTTGAACGAGCCGCAGTTGTTCACCCCGACGGCACCGACGTTGCGGGCGTCCACGTTCTCGAAGGTCGCGGACCCCTTCACCCGGGCACTGACCACCGACGTGCCGGTGCCGTCGACCCGGATGTCCTTGAAGTGGACCGCCGGGATGCCGTACTGGTCCTTCACCCCGTACTCGCTGACCAGCATGATCGCGTTGTAGGTGGAGTCGAGGTAGTGGTCGCCGGTGACCTGTACGTCGGCGTCGATGCTCTTGTCCAGGGCATACAGCCACAGTGCGCCGAGGCCGATCTTCCAGTTCAGCTCGAAGGTGCCGGCCCGCACGGTGGTGTTGTCGGTGAAGCGGAGCGTGCCGGTGAACGGCTCGGCGCCGAAGCGGGCGCCCGCGTGCAGGGCGCTGCCCTCGCGGACGGGGTCGGCCACGAGGTTGCCGCTGACGGTGTTGTCCCGGCCGCCGTAGACGGCGATGCCGTTGGCGAGGGTCGGGGACTGGACGGTGTTGCGGGAGATGACGTTGTCCGCGTCGGCGGTGGTCTGCGACCACATGGCCAGAGCGTCGTCGCCGGTGTTGCGGACGAAGTTGTTGTGGACGAGTGAACCGGTCACGCCGGTGTGGAAGTTCAGCCCGTCGGCGATCTGGTCGGTGATGACATTGTCGGTGACCTCGACGTTCGACATGGGGCCGTCGAACCACAGCCCCACCTTGGTGCGGTGCAGGTACAGACCGCGAACGGTGGAGTCGCTCATCGCGCCGCCGATGGCGTTGACCTGGTCGTCGTCGATCCGCTCGCGGACGTCGCCCTCGATGGCGAAGCCGGACAGGTGCACATTGCGGCTGCCGCCGCTCGCCGCGCTCTTGCCGTACAGGCCGACTCCGGTGTGGCGTGAGCCGTCGGGCGCGGGCTGCTCCAGGGCGACCTGGCGGCCCTTGAGGATCGTGTGCCAGCTTCCGGCCCCGGTGATCGTCACGTCGTCGACGACGATGTGCCGGTTGACCTGATACGTGCCGGGCGCCAGGTAGACGGGCCGGTCGGTGCGGCGGGCGACGGTGATGGCGCGCTCGATGGCGGGCGCGGCATCGCGCCGGCCGGTGGGGTCGGCCCCGAAGGCGCGGATGTCGACGCCGCCGCGGACGGCACGCGGTGGCGCGACCAGTTCGGAGTCGAGCAGATCGATCACGGTCCAGGCCGCCCGGCTGCCCGCCGGCACCGTCAGCCGTACGCGCTCGCCCGCGCCGTAGGTACGGCCGAGGAGCAGGCGCTGCTCGTCGTAGAAGTGGGTCGGGCGGAAGGGCTTGGTGATCTGCGGTGCCGGTGTGGTGTCGGCCGGGACGCAGGCGCACTCGGTGATCCACCAGTCGGGGTGCAGGAGGTCGGCCTGCGGATCGTTGGTGAACGGGTACTGGTTGTACAGCCAGGAGTACTGCGACGTGAGCGTCATCGTCTTGCGGTGCCGGCCGTCGACGCTGACGTCGAGGGGCGCCGTGATGCCGCCGCCCTGGGGGGCGTCGGGGATGCTGTAGCGCACGGTGAGGGCGTTCGCGGCGCGGGGCAGGACGAACTCGACGTGCTGGCCGGGCATGAGCTGCACCGCCGTGCGCCCCGATGCCTCGGAGGCGAGGGTGTAGGCGGTGCGGTCCGGGCCGATGATCCGGCCGTTCGTCGTGGCGTTCTCCGCTTCCTGTTCGTCGAAGGGCACTGCGGCGCCGCGTCCGGCGACGAGCCCGGGATCGAGGGCAGCGCGCGTGACCACGGGCTGGGTCCGCGCGGCGGGCGGCTCGGCGGAGGCGGCCGTGGCGTCGAACGCGGTACCCAGGAGGAGAAGGGCGCCGGCGAGGGCGCCGGTTCTTGCGGTGGTGCGGGCGCGACGTGGGGACATCGGGGCTCGCTTCTGTCGGGGAGGGAAGGAGGACGTGGCGCAGGGAGGGCAGGCGGTGCCGGGTGCGGTGCCCTGCCCGCGTGGTGCGGACAGGGCGGTCGGAGGGTGGGGCGCGCAGCCACACGACGGCGCGGGTCAGGCGCGCGGCCACACAGCGGCGCGGGTCAGGCGCGCAGCCACACGGCGGTGTCCTTCGGCAGCGTGTGGTCGGCGTGCAGCGGGCCGCTGGCGAGGAGGAGGCGCTCGTACGGCGGGAGGGCGGCGGGTGAGTCGGAGAGGTTGACGACGCAGACCAGGCCGTCCGTTCGGCTGAAGGCGAGGACATCGTCGGGGGCGCTCAGCCAGGTCATCGGGCCGTCGCCGAAGCCGGACCCGGTGCGGCGCAGGTGCAGGGCCTGACGGTAGAGGGTGAGCATCGAGTCCGGGTCGTCGCTCTGCCGGTCGACCGCGTAGCGCGCCCAGTCGGCGGGCTGCGGCAGCCAGGGCTCGGCGGCCTGGGCCCCGAAACCGAAGGACGGTGCCTCGGCCTGCCAGGGCAAGGGCACACGGCAGCCGTCGCGGCCGGGATCCGTGCCGCCGGAGCGGAAGTGCATCGGATCCTCGATGCGGTCCAGCGGGATGTCCGCCTCGGGCAGGCCCAGTTCCTCGCCCTGGTAGAGGTAGACGGAGCCGGGCAAAGCGAGGGTGAGCAGGGCGGCCGCGCGGGCGCGGCGGGTGCCGAGGTCCAGGTCGGTGGGGGTGCCGAAGCGCTTGTCGGCGAAGTCGAAGGCGGTGTCCGCGCGGCCGTAGCGGGTCACCGTGCGGGTCACGTCGTGGTTGCACAGCACCCAGGTGGCCGGGGCTCCGACGGGGGCGTGCTCGGCGAGGGTGTCGTCGATGGAGCGGCGCAGCCGCCGCGCGTCCCAGGGGCAGGCCAGGAAGTTGAAGTTGAACGCCGTGTGCAGCTCGTCGGGGCGCAGGTAGCGGGCGAAGCGTTCGGCGTCGGGCAGCCACACCTCGCCGACGAAGATGCCGCCGTACTCGTCGGCGACGGCCCGCCAGGAGCGGTAGATGTCGTGGATGTCGTCCTGGTCGATGAACGGGGACGGGTCGACGCCCTCCACGTAGTCGGGCAGGGCGGGGTCCTTGGTGAGCAGGGCGGCGGAGTCGATGCGTACGCCGGCCACTCCGCGTTCGAACCAGAAGCGCAGGACGTCCTCGTGCTCCTGGCGGACGGCCGGGTGGGCCCAGTTGAGGTCGGGCTGCTCGGGGGTGAACAGGTGCAGGTACCACTCGCCGTCGGCAACGCGGGTCCAGGTGGAACCGGCGAACTGCGACGGCCAGTCGTTGGGCGGCAGTTCACCGTTGGTCCCGCGTCCCGGCCGGAAGTGGAACAGTTCCCGTTCCGGACTGCCGGGGCCGGCGGCGAGTGCGGCCCGGAACCAGGGGTGCTGGTCGGAGACGTGGTTGGGGACGATGTCGACGATGGTCCGGATGCCGAGTTCGCGGGCCTCGGAGATCAGCTTCTCGGCCTCCGCCAGGGTGCCGAAGGCGGGGTCGATGGTGCGGTAGTCGGCCACGTCGTAGCCGCCGTCGACCAGCGGCGAGAGGTACCAGGGGGTGAACCAGACGGCGTCGACGCCGAGTTGTGCGAGGTAGGGCAGACGGGCGCGCACGCCCGCGAGATCCCCGGTGCCGTCGCCGTCTCCGTCGGCGAAACTGCGCGGGTACACCTGGTAGATGACGGCGTCGCGCCACCAGTCGTCGGTGCGGTGCGGGGTGGGGGCTGCCACGGGGCGGTCCTTTCGGGCAGGGTGGATCTTCGCCGCCGGCCCGGATGGCGGGGCGTCGGACGGGCCGGCGGCGAAGGCTTCGTGGGTGTGGGACGGGGCGGGGGCGGTCAGCCCTTCAGGCCGCCCGCGGTGAGGCCGCTCATGATGTTCCGCTGGAAGAGCAGGAAGATCAGCAGGGTGGGCAGGGAGGCGATCGTCAGCGCGGCGATCAGCACGTTCACCGGTACGCCGTTGGACAGGGAGTAGATCCCGACGTTCAGGGTCTGCTTGGCCGGGTCGGGCAGGGTGAGCATGGGCCACAGGAAGTCTTTCCAGACCCCGACCACCGCGAAGATCGACACCACGCCGAGGATGGGCCGGGAGATGGGCAGCACGATCGACCACAGGGTGCGCATCGGGCTGGCTCCGTCCATCGAGGCGGCGTCCAGGAGTTCCTTGGGGATCGAGTCGAAGAACCGCTTCAGCAGGAAGATGTTGAAGGCGTTCGTCACCGAGGGCAGCCAGATCGCCCACGGGGTGTTCAGCAGGTTCCGCTCGAAAATCGGCACGTCCAGGACCGTCAGGTACTGCGGTACGACGAGCACCGTCGCGGGGATCATCAGCGTCGCCAGCATCATGCCCAGGATCGCCTTGCCGAAGATCGGGCGGAGCTTGGACAGCGAGTAGGCGGCCGCCACGTCCAGGACGAGTTGGAAGGCGAGTGCGCCGAACGCGTAGTAGAGGGTGTTGCCCAGCAGTCCGGCGAGGTCCATGACGTCCCAGGCCTGCTGGTAGTTGTCGGGCTCGAAGGTCTCGGGCACCAGCGTCGGCGGGGTCTGGATCACTTCCTGCGCGTCCTTGAAGCCGCTGGAGATCAGCCAGTACAGCGGTCCGAGGAAGACCAGCGTGAAGCCGCCGACGACCACGGTGAAAACGGTCCAGTACACGGCTTTGCCGCGGGGCCGGGCGAGTTGGGCCGGCGAGATGAGCGTACGCGTGGACATGTCTCTCTCCTGGCCTACTCGTTCTCGGCGCGGCTGAGCTTGACGTACGCCGCCGAGAATCCGGCGAGGAGTACGAGCAGGAGCAGGCCGAGGGCCGCCGCGGCACCGTAGTTGTTGAAGTTGAAGGCGTACTGGTAGATCAGGTAGACGACCGTCGTGGTGGAGCCCTCCGGTCCGGCACCGCCGGTCAGCAGGAAGGGTTCGACGAAGACCTGCATCGTCGCGATGATCTGCATGAGCAGCATCAGCGACAGGATCAGCCGGGTCTGCGGGATGGTGACGTACCAGATCTTGCGGAACAGGCCGGCCCCGTCGAGTTCGGCCGCCTCGTACAGCTCGCCGGGGATGCCCTGGAGCGCGGCGAGGTAGATGAGCGCGGCGCCGCCCATGTTCATCCAGGTGGAGGCGATGACGACGGAGAGCATCGACAGGTCCGAGTCCTGCAGCCACTGCTGTTCCGGCAGGCCGAAGAAGCCGAGCATCTCGTTGAGGAGCCCGTAGCCGGGGTCGTAGAGGTACTTGAAGAGCAGCACGGAGGCGACCGGCGGCAGCATCACCGGCAGGTAGACCAGCAGCCGCAGGTAGCCCTTGCCGTGGTGGAACTCGTTGATGACGATCGCGACGACGAACGGCACCGCGAACCCGAGGACGAGTGCCAGGACGGTGAACAGCAGCGTGTTGCGCCATGCCTGCCAGAAGGCGGGGTCGTTGAAGACCGTCTCCAGGTTGTCCAGGCCGACCCATGTGACCTCGCCGCCCTCCGTCTTCTGGAAGGCCAGGAGGAACTCCCTGACCATGGGATACCAGGAGAAGAAGGCGAAGCAGAGGACCGCGCCGATGAGGAAGCCGTGAGCCGTCAGGTTCCGCCGCAGGTGCTTGGCGAAGGATCCGCCGGAGGTCGCGCGGGAGGTCTCGCGCGGCTGGGTGGGGCGGGGAGGTCCCGCCGTGCTCTGGGTCAGGCTGGGGGCCGACATCGATGCTCCTCGGTACTGATGTGCCGTGTCTGTTGCGGGGGCCGGGCCGCGGGGCGGGGCGGCTCCTCACGCCGCCCCGCCCGTCCGGTCACTGGTTGGCCAGGATCTGGTTGACCTGCGACTCCGCGGTGCTGAGGAGCTTGTCGATGTCGGCGTCCTCGTTGGTGAGGATGCCGGACATGACGTTGTCGAGGACCTTGTAGATCTCCTGCGCCTTGGGCGGCTCGGCCTTGCCCGCGACGGGGTTGTCCATGAACGTCTTGAAGTTCTCCACCGGCATCGTGGCGTGCTCGGCACGGGCCGCGTCGTCCTGCGCCTTGGACTCGTTCAGCCAGAAGTTGGGCTGCGGAACACCGACCGGCAGCCCGTCCGCCTTGGTGCGCGCCCAGTCGAACTGGCCCTTGCCCACAGTGAGGTTCTTGAAGTTCAGCCAGGCGATCGCGGCCTTGACCTTGTCGGACGAGATGCCCTTCTTGATCATGTAGCTGTTGCCGCCGGCCAGCGTGGCCTTCTCGCCGGGTATCGGCCCCATGCCGAAGTTCTCGTACTTCGCGCCCAGTTGCTGGGCCATGTAGGCGATGTCGTCGGGCGCGGCAAGGAACATGCCGAGCTTGTCGGTGGCGATCTGCTTCTGCAGGTCGCCCCACTTCAGCAGCTGGGTCTTGCCCATGCTGTCGTCCTGCCAGCGCATGGCGTGCAGGTTCTCGGCGACCTGCTTGCCCAGCTCGTCGTTGAACGCGGCCTTCTTGCCGCTCGCGTCCACGATCTCGCCGCCGATGCTGTACATCTGCGCGGTGAAGTGCCAGCCGCCGGTGTTGCCCGCGCTGTACTCGCCGAATCCGGCGATGCCGTCGCCCAGGTCGGCGATCTTCTTCGCCGCGGTGCGGACCTCCGCCCAGGTGCGCGGCGGGGCGTCGGGGTCGAGGCCGGCGTCCTTGAAGAGCTTGCGGTTGACCAGCAGGCCCATCGTGTAGTTGCTGGTGGGCAGGCCGTAGAGCTTGCCGTCCTGCTTGAGCGTGCCGAGCACGTTCGGGTCGATGTCCTTCAGCGCCGGGACGGTCTTGTCGTTGACGTACGCGGTGATGTCCTCTGCGCCGTCGTGGTCGAGAACCTGGGGCAGGTCGGTGAAGTACGTGTAGAAGACGTCCGGCTGGGACTTGGCCTTCAGCATCGCGGTGAAGCGCGGCGGCTCCAGGCACTGGCCCGGGGTGGAGCGGCCCTCGATGGTGACGTTCGGGTAGGTCTTGTTGAACTCCTTGACGTCCTCCTTCCACTCCTTGAGCTCGGCCGCCTTCGCCGTCGGCGGCATGCAGTCGATGGTGATCGTCACCTTCGTCTTCGGATCCAGCGGGGCGGACGGATCCGACGAGCCGCCTCCCTCGGAAGCACCACCGTCGTTGTCGCTGCTGCTCGTGCCGCAGGCGGCGAGCGCGGTCAGCGTGAGCGCGGAGACGAGGGCGACCGCGCTGGCGCGGCGAGTACGGCGGAACCTGGCACTTCTCATGGGTGGTCCCCTTCGGGCATGAACGTGGAAGGTCACCCCACCACCGGACGGCGGATGCGTTGTGGGGTGCGGCACACTCAACCACCCACCTCAAGTGAACGCAAGATCTCGCGTCGATTTCGTAAATCTCTAACAAGAGGAGGTCAGTTTGCTGTCGATCACTCGTGAGAACGGAGCCGAACTGCACACGAGGTCCGCTGCGATCGTCTCGTTCGCAGGGCTGAGCTGGCCATACGGGCTACGGACGGCGACGCCGAGACGGGCGGGACCCGTGGACCGACGTACGTCAGGAACTCAGAGGCGAGCGGAACCACTTGCGTAGCCGCCGTAGGCGCGGATCCAGGGCCATGCTTCGCCCTCACGGACTGCCGCTGTTCTTGCCGCTGACTGCTCTGCTCTTCCAGGTGCCGCGGAACCGGCGGTTGGTCAGCAGTCGCGAAGGTCAGCTCTCGTCAGGCGCCCTGGGACACGTACATGGAACCCGGCGAGAAGCGCGGCTGCCCGTCTGCTTCATTCATCTCGTTCGAAGTCGGCCTCATTCCGTTCTTCGTCGAGGTCTGCCTGGGCGTGGGTGTAGAGATCGTGCACGAACGTGCGGGCGGCCTCCGGCGAGATGCCGTCGCCCAGCAGGAGCAGACGAGAGGTCCACGAGTCGAGCGGATCGTTCGCTTCAGCCATGAGATATCCCAAAGTTCACGGGCACGTGGTGAGCGACGGGGGCTTACGGGCCCGCCTGCGGCGCTGCCACTGCTTCTCCGTACCATCGTCTCCCCCTGCGCAGCGGTTGCAACCCGGCGCTTGCGTGACCTCTGCCCGTTGGTCACGGCCCTGCATCCCGGGACCTCATTGCGCTCGCGCTCGCGTGGGCCCCGCACCCCTGGGAGTGCGGGGCCCACTCAACGACGGGCTACCGTGCCGTCACCTCCGCCGTCAGGCCCTGCGGAACCTCCGCGTAGCCAGCCGGACGGGTGCTGAACGTGCCCCGGCCCTGGGTGCGTCCGCGCAGGCGGGAGGCGTAGCCGAACAGTTCGGCCAGCGGCACCGTGGCGGTCACGACCGCCGTACCGCCGCGCGTCGTCGACGCCGACACCCGTCCGCGACGCGCCGCCAGGTCGCCCAGAACCGCCCCCACGGAGTCGTCCGGCACGGTCACCGTCACCTCCGCGACCGGCTCCAGCAGCCGCACCACGCAGGCCCGCAGGGCTTGACGCAGACCGAGCCGGCCGGCGGCGCGGAACGCGAGCTCCGAGGAGTCCTTGGTGTGCGTGGCGCCGTCGACGAGGGTGACCTTCACGCCGGTCACCGGATGACCGCCCAGCGGACCCTCCGTCAGCGCGTCCCGGCAGCCGGCCTCGACCGCGCGGACGAACTCCCGCGGCACCCGGCCGCCGACCACCGTCGAAGCGAACGCGAAGCCCTCCGCGGCGTCCGACGGCTCGACGTCCAGCACCACATGGGCGAACTGCCCGGCTCCGCCGTCCTGCTTGACGTGCCGGTACACCAGCCCCGTCGCCCCGCGGACCACGGTCTCCCGGTACGACACCTGCGGGCGGCCCACCGAGACCTCCAGGCCCCGGTTGCGGCGCAGCTTCTCCACCGCCACCTCCAGGTGCAGCTCGCCCAGGCCCGACAGCAGGGTCTGGCCGGTCTCCGGATCGGTCCGCACCACCAGCGACGGATCCTCCTCCGCCAGCCGGGCCAGCGCCGAGGCCAGCCGGTCGGTGTCCTGGCCGAGGCGGGCCTCGACGGCCACCGACACCACCGGGTCGGCGGTGCCGGGCGGTTCCAGCACGAGCGGTGCCAAGGGGGTGCACAGAGTCGTACCGGCACGCGCGGACTTCGGACCGATCACGGCGACGATGTCCCCGGCCATGGCGACGCTCGTCTCGGTGTGCCGGTCGGCCTGCACCCGCAGGATCCGGGCGACCCGTTCGGTGCGCCGCACGCCCATGTCCAGCACGGTGTCCCCCTTTCGCAGTACACCCGAATAGATCCGCAGGTACGTCATCCGGCCGGTGGGCGCCGCCTGCACCTTGAAGGCCAGCGCGGCCAGGGGCGCGGCGGGATCGGCGGCCCGTTCCTGCTCGGTTCCGTCGATCGTGCCGCGCACGGCGGGCACGTCCGCGGGCGAGGGCAGGTAGGCCACCACGGCCTCCAGCAGCGGCTCGATGCCGCGGTTGCGGTACGCCGAACCACAGAGCACCACCACGGCCTCACCCGTGCGGGTCAGATCGCGCAGCGCCGAGCGCAGTGTCGTCTCCGAGACCGCGCCGTCGGCGCAGTACTCCTCCAGCGCCCGCGGGTGCAGTTCGGCGACGGCCTCGTCCAGCGCCCGCCGGCGCCGCAGCGCCTCGGCGCGCAGGTCCTCGGGCACCCGGCGTTCCTCCAACACGCCGGTGTTGCCGGGCCACACCACAGCCCGCATCCGGACCAGGTCGACGATGCCCTCGAACCCCTCCTCGCGGCCGATGGGCACCTGCACCACCAAGGGCGTGACGCCGAGCCGTTCCCGGATCGACGCGACCGCCGTGTCCAGGTCGGCGCCCGCGCGGTCCATCTTGTTCACGAACGCCAAGCGCGGAACCCCGTGCCGGTCGGCCTCCCGCCACACCGCCTCGCTCTGCGGTTCGACGCCGGCGACGGCGTCGAACACCGCCACCGCGCCGTCGAGGACACGCAGCGAGCGCGTCACCTCGTCGGCGAAGTCCACGTGGCCGGGGGTGTCGATGAGGTTGATCCGGTGTCCGTCCCAGTCGCAGCTGACCGCCGCAGCGAAGATGGTGATGCCCCGGTCGCGTTCCTGGGAGTCGAAGTCGGTGACGGTGGTGCCCTCGTGCACCTCGCCCCGCTTGTGAACGGCGCCGGTCAGGAACAGGATCCGCTCGGTCACGGTGGTCTTGCCGGCGTCCACGTGGGCGAGGATGCCAAGGTTGCGGACGGTGTGAAGCGCGCGGAGTGTGAGGTCGGTACGCACGGCCTTGAGGCCCTTCCATGTGTGTCGTGAGTGGTGAAGAGGCAGCGCGATGGGGCGGACGAAGCCCGAGGAACGCGCCCTGCGGCGGCCCGCGACGGGCCAGGACGGCCGGACGGGGGCGGGGCAGGGCTCAGCGACGGTCTTCGACCGGGATCTCCAGTGCCGGCCGCGCGGCGGGCACCGGGCTCACGAAGACACGAGGATCACGTCGAACCGTGCCCAGGGGGCGACGACAGCGATGGCGGTACGCACTGCCGGTCTCCCCTCGCATTTGAACTCGGAACACGTAGCACGCACCGGCCACTTGGGGCCGGACGTGTATGGGGAGTGTAGGGAGCGGGGCGGAAACGGGCGCGGCATTTTTCCCTCATGATCACAGCGGCCCGTCGTGCCCTGGCCGAGCAGGGCACCAGGACGCCGCTGCCCTCCACCGGCAGGCGGCCGGTTCTGAGCCGCGCCCGTCGGGGCGGTCACTGATACTGAGAAAATGGGCAATGTTGGGCGAAGTGCCCCGGCGAGCCAGCGGGGCGACCGGATGCCGCCGAAGGCGGTGCCGCCGGAATCCGGCACTCAGCGGGCCCGTCACGGTGCGGCCGGCCGAGGTGGGCTGTCGTGGCTGAAGCCGCGCAGCGTCGCCGGTCAGGTCTTCCTGCTGCAGCTGGCGGTCGTACTGCTGCTCATCGCCACGGCCGTGGTGGCGCTGGTGATCCAAGACCGCAACCGCGCGATCCAGGAGGCCGCCGACCGGTCCCTGGTGGCCGCCGAGTCGTTCGCGAACGCGCCGGGCACCGCCGAGGCGATGCAGAGCGATGACCCGACGGCCGCACTGCAGCCACATGCCGAAGCGGTACGCGAGCGGACTGACGTCGACTACGTCGTGGCACTGAGTCCCTTCGGCTTCCGGTGGACGCACCCGGACCCGGACCAGATCGGCAAGCACGTCTCCACCTCCTACGACGAGGCACTCGAAGGCGAGCCGCACCAGACCACGTTCGACAGCAGCCTGGGCAAGGCGGTCGACTCCACGGTGGCCGTCTTCGACGAGAAAGGGACCGCGGTCGGCCTCGTCACCGTGGGGGTCACGGTGGACAAGGTGACCAGTGTGGTGGAGCACCAGCTGCCGGTGATCTTCGCCGCCGGCGGGGTCGCGCTACTGCTGGCCGCGGGCGGTTCGGCCCTGGTCAGCGGGCGCCTGCGACGCCAGACGCGGGGTCTGGGGCCGGAGGAGATGACCCGCATGTACGAGCACCACGACGCGGTGCTGCACGCGGTCCGGGAAGGCGTGATCATCCTGGACGGTGACGGAACGCTGCTGCTGGCCAACGACGAGGCCCGCCGGCTGCTCGCACTGCCGCCCAAGGCCGAGGGCAGGCCGGTCACCGGACTCGGGCTGAGCGAGGACCTGGCCGCACTGCTGAGGTCGGGCCGGGCGGCCACGGACAAGGTCTTCCTCGCCGGGGACATCCTCCTCGCGGTCAACGTGCGGCCGGTAGGTCCCAAGGGCGGCAGCGTGGCCACCCTGCGGGACACCACGGAACTGCGAGCCCTCGCGGGCCGGGCGGACCTGGCCGGCGGGCGCCTGCAACTGCTCTACGAGGCCAGCACCCGGATCGGCACCACCCTCGACATCACACGAACCGCCGAGGAGCTGACCGAAGTGGCGGTCCCGCGCTTCGCCGACTTCGCCACCGTCGAGCTGGTGGAGCCCGTGCTGCTCGGCGACGAACCGACGGGTGTGCGTCTGGACATGCGCCGCATCGCCGCCGCGGGCATCCGGGAGGAGATGCCCTTTCAGCCTGTCGGAACGCCCAGGCACTACGTGCCCGGCAACCCCGTGGCCATCGGCATGACCACCGGCCGGCCGGTCCTGGTGGCGCACCTCGCCACGGCCGACGGCTGGCGGGCCCAGGACCCCGAGCAGTCCCAGAAGATCATCGACTTCGGCGTCCACTCCATGATCTCGGTGCCGCTCAAGGCCCGGGGCCAGTTGCTCGGCGTGGTGCAGTTCTGGCGTCTGGAGCAGGACCCCTTCGAGTCGGACGACCTCTCCCCCGCCGAAGAACTCGCCGCGCGGGCGGCCGTATGCATCGACAACGCGCGCCGCTACACCCGCGAGCACACCACGGCCGTCACGCTCCAGCGCAGCCTGCTGCCCGGCGCGCTGCCCGAGCTGTCCGCCCTGGAGGTCGGTCACCGCTACCTGCCGGCCCAAGCGGGGGTGGGCGGCGACTGGTACGACGTCATCCCGCTGCCGGGTGCCCGGGTGGCCCTGGTGGTCGGTGACGTCGTCGGACACGGTCTGCACGCCGCCGCGACGATGGGTCGCCTGAGGACCGCGGTGCACAACTTCGCCGCCCTGGACATGTCCCCGGACGAGCTTCTCGTACGCCTGGACGACCTGATCAGCCGGATCGACGAGGACTCGGCAGCCCAGGGCAAGACCGATGCCGTCACCGGCGCCACCTGTCTGTACGCGGTCTACGATCCGGTCTCCGGGCAGTGTGTTCTCGCCCGGGCCGGTCATCCCGGTCCGGCACTGGTCTCCCCCGACGGCTCCGTGACCTTCCCCGACATCCCCGTCGCCCCACCCCTGGGCGCGGGAGGAGGCCTGCCGGTCGAGACGGCCGAACTGCAGCTGGCCGCCAACAGCCGCCTCGTCCTCTACACCGACGGCCTGATCGAGGCCCGAGGGCGCGACATCGACACGGGGCTCGGCATGCTGGGGCAGGCGCTCGCCGCCACGGACGGCGCCACCCCCGACGACACCTGCACGGCCGTACTCGACGCGATGCTGCGCACCAGATCGCATGACGATGTCGCCCTGCTCGTGGCACGCACCCGGCTCCTCGACCCGGAACAGGTCGCCGAGTGGGACGTGCCCCACGACCCCGCGGCCGTGCCCCGCATCCGCGCCGAGGCCACCCGCAAACTGCAATCCTGGGGGCTCGTCGGGGCCGACTTCACCACCGAGCTGATCCTCAGCGAACTGGTGACGAACGCCATCCGGTACGGCAAGACCCCCATCAGTCTGCGCCTGCTGCACGACCGGGACAGCCTGATCTGCGAGGTCGCCGACGGCACCAGCACCTCCCCGCACCTGCGCCGCGCGACCCTCACCGACGAGGGGGGCCGAGGTCTGTTCCTGGTCGCGCAGCTGTCCCGCCGCTGGGGCACCCGGTACACCGACCGAGGCAAGATCATCTGGGCTGAGCTGGCACTCGACGCCGAAGCCGCCGGAGATCTCGGCGATCTCCTGATGGCGGACCTGTGAGGCAGGACGGGGACCGGCCTTGAGCTGCGTACGCCCGGAGGGTCAGGAGCTGTCCGGGACCGTGAGGTAGGGGATCTTGGCCGGGTCCTCGCCGAAAGCGGCCCCGAGATAGACGGCCGACAGTTTGGTGAGTGTCCCGTCGTCGATCAGCTGCCTGATGATCCGGTCCAGTTCGCCACGGTTGCGCGACCCCATCGGGTACAGGGCGCCGTAACCCTGGTCAGTGCGGTACTGGCCCACGAGGCGCACCTGGTGCTCCTGCTCCTCGGGGTACGCCAGCAGAATGGTCGTGTCATGGACGACGGCGTCGATCCGGCCCTCCTCCAGCGCCGTGACCATCTCCGGGTCGTTGGCGAAGGCGGTGACGGGCTGGGTCGGCTTGAGACGCTCCTCGACGAACTGATCGCCCGTAGTGCCCTCGGCCACTCCGATACGGACGTCCCGGATGTTGTCTTCATTGATGTTCTCGCCGTCCCTGATCAGCACGCCCAGGGTCGAGGAGAGGTAGGGCGGGGAGAACTCGGCGACCTTGCGCCGCTCCGGGGTGATCGTGATCTGCGCCAGGGCCAGGTCGAAGTCCTTGGTCCGGCCCGACACCACCTCGGGGAAGGGCGCGTTCTCCACCTGAACGCGGTCCAGTCCGGACCGGTAGGCGATGTTGGCGGCCATGCAGTACTCGTAGCCGCTCTTCACGGTCTGCGGTGTGGTGCCGTTCCACCAGCCGGGGGCCGGCAGGGTCGTCTTGACCGTGAGAGCGCCCTCGGTCAGGGGTGACAGCTCGAACTCCCCGTATTCACCCGTGACCGAACAGTCGCCGTAGCGGGGTTTCGACGACTCCGCCCCGCCCTGGTCACAAGCCGCTGTCGCGACGATGAGCGTCACGCTGACAGCCCGGGAGACGATCGCTGCCGCGGCGCGCATCCTTGCACCTCCGGTAGGGGCATACTCCTTGAGTCACCATAAATCACCCAGAACGATACGACTGCCGGAGCCACGTCGGGGACCTCCGTGGCGGGCGGTTCGCGGGCGACCCCGGGCGACCGCCGCGCGGCCACCCGAGTCCGCCCTGACGCCTGCCTGACCGCGTCGAGAGAAGGCCGGCTACGCGCCGGGCGGGCGGAGTGTGACGCCCGCGACGATGAGGTCGACGCCGGCGAGGAACTGCTCGCGGTCGTCGTGCTCGAGCCCCTGGTCCGCGACCGCCCGGGTGAAGGGGTAGTCCTCGGGGCTGAGCTGTTTCCATGCCTGTGCGACGGTGTCGAGGTAAGCGCTGCGGTCGGCCTCCGGGCCGATGCCGCGGGCGCGTTCGAGGTTCGCGGCGTTCTGGCCGGCGGCGCCGAGGATGTAGTGCATGAGTGCGGACGTCGCGGTGAACCAGCGGCTCGCGGGCACGTCCAGCGACGCCACCTGCCGGCCGACGGTCTCGAAGATGCGGGTCGCCACCGGGCCCGAAGGGCTGTGCGAGAGCTGAGCGGTGAGCTGGGGGGCGAGCCACGGATGCCTCTCGATCGCGTCGAAGAGGCCGAGGCTGACGGCGTGCAGCCCGCCCCGCGGCGCGGCGGCCAGCGCGAGGGTGACCGCGCGGTCCGTCGCCTCTGCCAGCAACTCACTCTTGTTGGCCACGTGCCAGTAGATCGCCCCCGGACCGGTGGCCAGGCGTTCACTCAGCGCTCGGAAGGTCAGCCCACTCTCCCCTGCCGCGTCCAGCAGGTCGACAGCCGCCTCGACGATCCGCTCGCGGGTGAGTGCGGTGGTGCGGCGCTCGGGCTTCTTGCGCGTCTGTGGTGTCACGCGTCCAGTTTGACATGACTGGAACGTTGTTCCAATCTGGTTGTGGAACGACGTTCCAGTCCTAGCGAAGCGGCTCGCGCCGAACAGCCCTGACGCGGATGAGAAGGAGCAGACATGGCACTGCAGGACCAGCCCGCGTACATCATCAAGATGCGCGCCAAGCCCGGACTCGGCGACAAGCTGTTCGCCCTGGCCACCGAAGGGATGGAGAAGTCGGGAGCCTCCGACCGCTACATCATCGCGCGCGAGGACGCCGACCCGGACGTGCTGTGGAACATGGAAGTGTTCCGCAGCCCCGAGGCGAAGGACGCCTACGAGAACAGCCCGCTCGCCGATGAGCTGCGGGACGAGATCATCGGCCTCCTCGCCGAGCCGCCCATGCGGATCGACGTCCACCCCTACTCGGCTCTGCCCGCCGACCCGGCCTGAGCTGCCTTGCAGCATTCGTGGGTCAGGGCTTGATCAGGACCTTCAGGCTCTTGCGGTCGGCCATGTCCCGGTAACCGCCCGGGACCCCTTCGAGGTCGGTCGTGGCGTCGAAGACCCGCCCCGGCTCGATGGTGCCGTCGAGGATGTCGGGCATCAGTTCCTCGATGTAGGCGCGGACGGGTGCGGGGCCGCCGGCGAGGCGGATGTTGTGGCGGAACAGGCTGCCGAAGCCGATGGGGGCGTCCTCGTACTGGGGCACGCCGACGCGGCTGATCACGCCGCCGGGGCGGACCACGCCGAGGGCCTGCTCGTAGGCGGGCATGTGGCCGACCGCTTCCAGGACCACGTGCGTGCCGTGCCCGCCGGTCAGCTCACGGACGGCTTCGATGCCTTCCTCTCCACGGGCGGCGACCACATCGGTGGCGCCGAACGCGCGGCCCAGGTCGGTGCGCGCCTCGTGCCGGCCCATGAGGATGATCTGCTGTGCGCCGAGCCGCCTGGCCGAGAGGACCGCCAGCAGTCCTACGGCACCGTCGCCGATCACGGTGACGCGGGTGCGTTCGCTGACGCCGCCCGCGACCGCGGCGTGGTAGCCGGTGCCGAAGACGTCGGAGAGGGTCAGCAGGGACGGGATGAGGGCGGAGTCCGCAGCGGCGGGCAGCTTGACCAGGGTTCCGTCGGCGAGCGGGACACGGATGGCCTCGGCCTGGCCGCCCTCTTCCGCCTCGCCGTCCCAGAAGTTGGCCTGCGGGTGGGCGCAGGAGGTGTGCAGGCCCTCGCGGCAGAACGGGCAGGTGTTGTCGGAGATCGCGAACGGGGCGACGACCAGGTCGCCGCGCCGGAGGGTGGTCACCTCCGAGCCGGTGTCCTCGACGACGCCGATGAACTCGTGCCCCATCCGGGCGGGACCGTCCTCGGTTTTCATCGAGGCGTACGGGTGCAGGTCGCTGCCGCAGACGCAGGAGGCGGTGATCCGGACCAGGGCATCGGTCGGGTGCTTGATGACCGGGTCCGGGACGTTCTCCACGCGGACGTCGCCGGCGCCGTACATGAGGGTTGCGCGCATGAGGTGTTCTCCAGTGCGGGAATCGTGGGGTGCGGGTGGTGCTGGCCAATGGTTCCTGGGCGAGTGCGCGTACTGGCCGGTCTCAAGCTTGATCGGCGCGGTCGAAGGGCGCACTCGGAAGGTCCGCCGAGCCGGGCTCCGCGGTTCGCCGGTGGCGGTCGAGGGCGAGGGCGGTGGTGGGGATCAGGGTCAGTGCGGCGATGGCGGTGCCGACCACGGCGGGGCCGGTGGAGCCCATGCCGGAGTCGAGGGCCTGGCCGGCGAGCGAGGAGCCGAGAGCGGTGCCGAGGTTGAACGCCGAGACGGTCAGGGCGGAGGCCAGCGTGGGTGCCGTACCGGCGTAGCGGACGGCCAGCGCCATCAGGACCGGGTTGGCGCCGAGGCCGAAGAAGCCGAGCAGGGCGACCAGGGCCACCGTGGCCGGGGCGGAGCCGGCCAGCACGACGATCGCGAGCAGCAGGAGGGCCGCGCCTGCGGCGGCGGCGAGAGTCACCGAGTGAGGGCGGCGGTCCCCCAGACGGCCGCCGACGATCGAGCCGACGAGGGCACCGAGGCCGAAGCCGGTGAGGACCAGCGGCACCAGACCGGCGGCCAGTCCGGTGCGGTCGGTCAGCAGCGGCGCGATGTAGGAGTACGCGGCCAGGACGCCTCCCGTGGTGGTGGCGCAGGCGGCCAGCACCAGCCACAGGCGGCCTCGGCGCAGCGCGGTCAGCTCGGAGCGGACGGATCCCGCATACGGGGCTCGGCGGTCGTGCGGGACGGTACGGGCGATCAGCGGTACGGCCGCGGCGGAGAGGGCAGCCAGGGCCCAGAACGGGCCGCGCCAGCCCATGAGTTGGCCGGCGAACGCGCCCAGCGGTACGCCGACGACGTTGGCGAGCATGGCGCCGGCCCCGACGAGACCGAGGGCTCGGGCTCCGGCGGCCGGGCCCGCGGCCCGAGTGGCCGCCACGTTGGCCACCGCCCAGAACGCGCCGGTGGCGATCGCGGTGAGGAAGCGGGCCGCGAGCAGCACGGTGAAGCTGGAGCCGACGGCGACGGCGACGTGACCCGCGGCGAACACGCCCAGGGCGAGCATCAGGGTCAGCCGCGTGAGCAGCCGCAGCGTGAGCATGGCCATCAAGGGCGCGCCGACGATCATCCCGATGGCGAAGACCGTGATCAAAAGCCCGGTCCGGGCGACGCTGACCTGCAAGTCTGCCGCGATCTCGGGCAGCAGGCCGGCCACGACGAACTCGGTGGTGCCCATCAGGAAAGTGCCCAGTGCGAGCACGTACACGACGAGCGGAAGCCGGGCGGGTGCCGTCGGCCGAGACCGCGCGGGCCGTGCTTCGGCGGGGGCGTGGAGGGTTCCTCCTCGCGTACTCAAGGTGCATCTCCGGGGGTCGTGATCGGGGTACGTGTCCCAGGAGACCGGCTTCGGCGCAGGTGGAGAAGGTCGTGTTTATCGGGGGTACAAGCTCGACCTCCCTTGCCGCCCTTCGCTGGCTACCGTGGATGGCATGGACGACCCCAGCGATCACCGTGCCGAGATCCGGGACTTTCTCGCCAGCCGCCGCGCGAAGATCACCCCCGAGCAGGCCGGACTGCCCACCAGCGGGCGACGCCGGGTCCCGGGACTGCGGCGTGAAGAGGTCGCCGTGCTGGCCGGGGTGAGCACCGAGTGGTACACCCGGCTGGAGAAGGGCCACATCAGCGGAGTGTCCGAAGACGTCCTGGCCGCGGTCGCCGGTGCCTTGCAGTTGGACGACGACGAGCGCACCTATCTGTTCGATCTGGCCCGCGCCGCCCGGTCCGCGCGCCGCGCCCCGTCCCGCCGCAAAGACGTCGAAGTCCCGCCCCGCATCCAGTGGCTGCTCGGGTCCATCACGATGTCCGCCGCCTTCGTGCGCAACGGCCGCCTGGACGTCATCGCCCACAATCCGCTCGGCCGGGCCCTGCACGCGCCGATGTTCGACAGCCGCACCGCCGACAGACGCGGCCGGCCCAACTTCGCCCGCTACCACTTCCTCGACCCCGGCTCACACGAGTTCTTCGTCGACTGGGAGGCCGGCGCCGCCGCCACGGTCGCGTTGCTGCGCGCCGAAGCCGGCCGTGAGCCGCAAGACCGGGCGCTTCGCGAGCTGATCGGTGAACTGTCCACGCTCAGCGCCGACTTCCGCACGATGTGGGCCGCGCACGACGTCCGTATCCGCCACGACGGCATCAAGCGGCTGCAGCATCCCGAGGTCGGCCTGCTGGAACTGACGTACCAGTCCGTGGCCTTGCCCGTGTCGGACCGCGCCGTGCACGACCTGAGCCTTTACACCGCTGAACCGGACTCCACCTCCGAAGAGCGCCTGAAGCTCCTCGCCAGCCTGGCAGTCACTCCCGTCCAGGCAACGGAGTCCACCGACCAGCCGAACTGAGCGGCTGATCAGAATCGTCAGCTGAAGCCCACGATCGGGCTTCAGCTGAGGACACGTCAGTCAGCGTGACTGATGTGCCGAGTGCGCCCTCCTATGCAAGATCGTGTCCGGGCGTGAGTAGTTGCAGTCAGTAGGTCGTGCCGCTGGCGCGCTGGCCCAGCGACCGTGGCAGCGTACTGATCGTGTCGTGCTTGACCCAGGCTCCGGACATGGAGCCGTCGGGACTGCGGTTGGCGGACACGCCATCGGTGTTCGACAGGCCCGAGGAGTAGCTCATCGACTGGACTGTCGCACCGGCCGAATTCTGGAGGATCACCTGACCACCGCTGTTGGAGAGGTTGAGGCCGCCGGTGCTCGTCGGCACAGCCGCGATGCCACCGGGGACGGCGGAGGCTCCACCGAACACAGTGATCGCCTTGCCGGGCTGCAATGTCTTCCTCGGCGCGAAGGTGCGGCGCACTGACGTCCCGTCCCGGATGGTCCAGCCCCCGATGTCGATCGCCGGGCCGCCCGTGTTCACGATCTCGACGCCTTCGTCCGCGGTGCTGCTGCCCGGTTCGTTGGCCAGCACATCGTTGATGCTGACATTGGCCGGACCTCCTCCGCCGCCCGCGGTGACGGTGACGTTCTTGGTCGTGGTGTGCGGGGCACCGCCGTTGTCCGTCACGGTCAGGGTCACCGGATAGGTGCCTGCCGACGCGTTGGTGACGCTCGGATTCGTCGCGCTCGAGGTCTGGCCGTTGCCCAGGTCCCAGCTGCGGCTTGCAATCGTGCCGTCAGCATCGCTGCTGGTGTCGGTGAAGGTGCACGCGAGGTTGGTGCAGGAGTGCGTGAAGGACGCGGTGGGCGGCTGGTTGGTCCCGCCTCCACGTACGCCTGGGGCTGGAAGGCGGTCGCCGAGCCCGGGACGTACTTCGCCTGGACCTCGTTGGTGCCCAACTGGTGGTCGATGAAGTCCGGGTAGCCGGCCGTCGACGACACACCAGCCAGATGGGGTGTGGCGAGACCGGGCGAGCATCCCGGGTCGGCCGGCGGGCACACCACCGCGGCAGCCGAAACACCCAGCCACGTTTGGTTGAACAGCCGGCGCCTGCGTACCCGGTGGCGACCGGCCCCGCAGGCCGGGGATGCGGTTCCAAAAGGCTCCCGGTAGAACGCCGTGGAGGCCGGCGATCGAGGTGATCGCGCAGGAGGTTGGCGATCGAGGTGATCGAGCCAGAGCTCACCGGCGGCGGGTCGCGGGCGGGGAGGGTGATCTCCTCGGTGGCGACGCCGGCGACATCCTCGTAGTCCCGTCGCTCGGCCGCTACGGCCGCAGCCTCTTGGAACCCATCAACATGGTTGCCGAACTACGCCGGCGGAGTTCATCGGCGAAACCATGGTCATCGGCGGCCACGAAGGCCTGGGTCGCCGCCCCCGACCGGCGCCCGCGGGTGCCGGACGCCAGCCGGAGGTCCGGCCCATCGGCCGGCAGACTTTTTGCAGATCGCCCTGCTCTCTCGGATGTCTCAGGCTCAGTTCGGCGCGGGGGCTGTACGCGGGCGGCGGGCCAGGGAGATCAGAGGGCCCGCGGCGAGGAGGGCCGCGAGGGCGGCGTAGCCGGTGGTGAGAGTGGCGACAGTGGCAACGCCGGCGACCAGGAGGGGACCTCCGGCGTCGCCGAGTTCGCGGCCGAGTTCCGCTGAGCCCATGGTCTGCCCCATCCGTTCCTCGGGGGTGGATGCGGCCAGGGCGGCGAAACCGAGCGGGGTGATCAGGCCGGTGCCGGCACCGATGAGGGCGGCGGCCAGCAGGATCCCGGCGAGACCCGGCAACATCGCTGCGGCAAGGCCGGCGGCGGTGACGAGGAGGCCGGTGAGCAGGCCGGAGCGGATGGTGAGGCGTCCGGCGTCGAGGGCGCGGCCGGCCTTCG
Organism: Streptomyces sp. NPDC043726; assembly: GCF_056436565.1. Classification (NCBI taxonomy): domain Bacteria; kingdom Bacillati; phylum Actinomycetota; class Actinomycetes; order Kitasatosporales; family Streptomycetaceae; genus Streptomyces; species Streptomyces sp. NPDC043726. The sequence goes on along the minus strand of NZ_JBWKCI010000002.1, from coordinate 701,602 downwards.
GCTGAACGACGGCGGCGGTGGCGGCGAGGACGGAGACCGCGGCGCCGGTGGCGACGGTGCCGAGCCCGGCCGCCGCCCCCGTAACGGGCAGGAAGCCCACGCCGACGGAGAGCGCGGCGGTGGCGGCGGCGAGGGCCGCGGTCGGAGCGAGGAAGGAGCGGTCGGCCAGGCGGCGGGCGAGGTCGGCGACCGTCTGCCGCTTGCGGGGCAGCGGCGGCACCGCCGGCACGGCTAGCGCGGCCCACAGGGCGACAGCGGCGGCACACAGGGCCATCACGGTGAAGAGGAGGCGCAGACCGCCGGCCCAGACCAGCAACCCACCGAGGAGCGGTCCGAGGGTGTAGCCGATGGACTTGTAGAAGCCGTAACTGCCGAATGCGCGCCCGCGCTTGGCCGAGGGGTTGAGGCGGGCGACCATCGCGGACGCCGAGGGAGAGAAGGCAGAGGCGGCGGCGCCCTGGCCGAGGCGGGCGGCCCACAGCCAGCCGGGGCTGTCGGCGACCGCGTACAGGGCGGACGCGGCGGCAAAGGCGATCAGGCCGCCGAGGAGGACCGGCTTACCGCCGATCCGGTCGGCCAGCGAGCCGAAGACGGGCTTGAGGAGGACCTCTGCGCCGTCGTAGAGGGCGAGCAGTCCGCCCAGGACGAGCAGGGAGGTGACCGCGTCTTCGGTGAATCCGCCGAGGTTGGCGGCGATGCCGTGTGCGCCGAACGCTGTGGTGAACCCAGCCGCGTACAGGGGCCACATCGCCTGCCTCGGAGCCGCCTGGGCTATGGGGTGGGGGGCGGGGCTGGTCATGCAGGGTCCTCGCTGTTGGTGTGGAGGGCAGCGAAGACGCGCTCGGCGTAGTCCTCGCACTCGGTGGTGCACTGCTTCAGCCGCGCTGCCGCCTCGGCGGCCTCGGGAGCGCCGAAGACGTCCCGGGCGGTGAGGTCGCGGTGCCAGCGGCGCAGGCGCTCAAGGCTCTGCTCCTCCTCCTCCAGCTCAGCGAGGGTGAACTTGCCGATCCGGATCTCTTTGGCGATCTCCGCCTCGAACTTCGCGCAGTCGGCGAGGAACTCGGCCCAGTCCGCTGAGCGGGCGGTCGTGAATAGCTCCCGGAAGCGAGCCGCGTCATCGGCGGAGCGGCCCGTGGCCTGGAGCGTGATGCCCTGGCCGCCAGCGCCGTCGGTGAGTTCGAGGGCGCGCCGGACCCCGTCGGCGAAGACCGGCACCTCCGGGACGGCCCATATCCCCTGACCCAGCGAGAGGGCCCCGACCTTGCGCAGCTCCCGCCACACCGCCACCCGGTGCCGGGACGGGTCGGCAGGCAGCTTGATCAACAGGATCAGCCAACGCACAGAGTCCTCCCGCTTCGTCACGGTGATGAATGTAGCAGGCGTTACAATGATTCAGGATTTCCTGAATTCAGGATTCCATGTACTATCGTGGTGTGCTGACTGCTGCCTCCGACATCGAGGTGCTGGCCCGGTTCGGCCGCGCGCTCGCCGACCCGATCCGCTGCCGCATCCTGATCGCCCTGGGCGATGCCCCCGCCTATCCGGCCGACCTCGCCAACGCTCTCGGCATCTCGCGGACCCGGCTGTCGAATCACCTCGCGTGCCTGCGCGACTGCGGCCTGGTCGTGGCCGTCCCCGACGGCCGCCGCACTCGCTACGAACTCGCCGACGACCGCCTCGGCCACGCCTTGGACGACCTGCGCACCGCCGTCGTGGCCGTGGAGACCGACCGCACCTGCCCGGACGCCGAAACAAAGGGCTGCTGCTGACTATGACCGCCGAGATATCCCTCTCCCCCGGACCGTCCCCGGCCCGCCGCGAAGCGCTCGCCCGACGGATACGCCTGCTGGTGGCCGCGACCATCACCTACAACGCCATCGAGGCAGTCGTCGCCCTCACCGCCGGGACGATCGCCTCCTCCACGGCCCTGATCGGCTTCGGCCTGGACTCGGTCATCGAGGTCTCCTCCGCCGCCGCGGTCGCCTGGCAGTTCTCCGCCCGCGATCACGCCGTGCGCGAGGCCCGGGAGAAGACCACCCTGCGGATCATCGCGGTGTCCTTCCTGGCACTCGCCGCGTACGTCACCCTCGACGCCGTCCGCGCGCTGACCGGCTCCGGCGAGGCGGAGCGGTCGGTCCCTGGCATCGTCATCGCCGCGCTGTCGCTGGCGATCATGCCGTTCCTCTCCGCCGCCCAGCGCAAGGCCGGCCGCGAACTCGGCTCCGCTTCCGCCGTAGCCGACTCCAAGCAGACCCTGCTGTGCACCTACCTGTCCGCCGTCCTTCTCGTGGGCCTGGTCCTGAACGCCACACTCGGCTGGTCCTGGGCCGACCCGTTCGCCGCGCTCGTCATCGCGGCCATCGCGGTGAAAGAGGGGCGCGACGCCTGGCAGGGCAAGGGCTGCTGCGCACCGACGGTCGCGGCGTCGTCCGCCGACGCCGAGACGGACACCTGCGGCTGCCGCCCCGGATGCGACTGCTGCGCCTGACCTGTCCCCTGGCCACGAGGGACTCCAGGGCTATCCGGGTTCCCTCACTGCGTCAGCGGGTTCAACGTCGACCAGGCCGTCCCCCGGGCTCACGACCAGTACCCAGGTATGAGTTCACCACCGGATGCATCGGCGTCCTCGGGGACGCGATGACGGGAGTGAGCGCGATGAGTGAACTGGCGTGGGTACCGCAGGCCCCGCACACTGCCCATCGAGGAGCAGCCCCTGCGCTTCGCGGAGTAGGACGCTCAAGCTCCGAGCGCGGGGGCACCTCGGTGAAAGGTCCCGTAGGCCTCGATCTGCGCTCACCAGGCAGCAACTCCACAGGCATGACCGGAGCGTAGACAGCGCTCCCGTGTGCCGTGCCTTCGACGCTGCCACGCCTCACACCGTGCGCGTGGGGGTCGAGCCGGTACCCCCCATAAACCCGACCTGCCACGCCTGGCGCAGAGGCGGTTTTCTGCAATCGCGCCTCGGTCACGACATCACCGGCCGCGGCGCGCCCCTCCCTCCACCGATCAAACATGAGGTGTTCTCCATGGAACGTCGCAAAGCGCTCGGACTGATCGCCGCCACCGGCGCCGCCACCGCCGCCTCCGTCACGGCTCTGCCCTCCTTCGCCGCGGAGAGCGGCCCCGCCTCGGGCGCCACGGGACAGGGCAAGGCGAAGGGCGGCTACACCTTCTCGCTGGACAAGAACGTCAAGCGGACCGCGGTGCGGTTCAAGAACCGCTACGGCATCGAAGTCGCCGCGGACCTCTACGTCCCGAGGAACACCAAGGGCAAGCTGCCCGCGCTCGTGGTCAGCGGACCGTTCGGCGCGGTCAAGGAACAGTCCTCGGGGCTCTACGCCAACGAGTTCGCCCGCCGCGGCTACGTCGCCCTGGCCTTCGACCCTTCCTTCACCGGGGAGAGCGGCGGCTCGGTACGCGACGTGGCCTCGCCCGACATCTACACCGAGGACTACAGCGCCGCCGTCGACTTCCTCGGTCTGCAGAGGTTCGTCGACCGCGAGCGGATCGGCGCGCAGGCCGTCTGCGGCCTGAGCGGCATGGCGCTCACCGCGGCGGCCGCGGACAGCCGTATCAAGGCGGTCGCCACCGCCTCGATGTACGACATGTCGCGCAGCATGTCCCGCGGCCACGAGGACTACTACACGCGTGAGCAGCGCCAGAAGGTCGTGGACCACCTCAGTCGGCAGCGCTGGACCGACGCGGAGAACGGCACCTACGCGCGCCTCTCCCACGAGGTCCCGTTCGACGAGAACGGCAACGTCGCCCCCGCGAACCGCGTCCTGCCCAAGTCCCTCCCGGCGGACGCCGACCCGGTCACGGCGATCTTCTTCGACTACTACCGCACCGAGCGCGGATACCATCCGCGCTCGATCAACTCCACCACCGCGTGGACCGCGACCACGCCGATGTCGTTCTTCGCCTTCCGGCTGATGACGAACATCGACATGCTGGCGCCCCGCAAGGCCCTCCTGGTGGCCGGCGCCGACGCGCACTCCCGCTACTACTCCGAGGACGTTCGGGCGATGGCCCCCGACACCGTCGACCTCGTCATCGTCCCGGGCGCGGACCACGTCGACCTGTACGACCGCAAGGACCTCATCCCCTTCGACAGGCTCGACGAGTTCTTCACGAAGCACCTTGCCTGACCGGCGGTGCCCCTGACAGGCCGGTACCGCCGCCGGCCTGTCGGGAACCCCCACAGCGAAAACAGCGTCGTCCGCTTGAGGCAGCGCGTCTCCGAGCAGGACCGCAGGGCAAACGCTTGTACGGTCAGGCTTTAGCATGTCGCCCGTCGGGTGACGGGCGGTCCTGTTCCGCGTGGTCGTGCCTCAGGTGCTGCGCCGCCGTCCGGCTGTGTCCTGGCAGTTGTGCGTACGGGGGAGAGCTTCGTTGTTCGGAATCATCAGGCCATGCCGTCATCGCCTGGGCGAGGGCATGCGCACCGAGTGGATGGCGCATCTGTGCGGGCTGTGCCTGGCGCTGCGCGGCGAGTACGGGCAGTTCGCGCGGGTGGCCACCAACTACGACGGTCTGATCGTCTCGGTGCTGACCGAGGCGCAGTCGGAGCGCACCGGCGACTGGCGGCGGGGCGCTGGTCCGTGTCCGCTGCGCGGGATGCGGTCGGCGGATGTGGCGCAGGGTGAGGGCGCCCGGCTGGCGGCGACGGTGTCGCTGGTGCTGGCGGCCGCGAAGGTGCGTGACCATGTGGCCGACGGTGATGGTGTGTTGGGCCGCCGTCCGGTGACGTTGGCGGCGCGGCGGATCGCCCGGGGCTGGGACCGTGCGGGTGCCGCGGGTGGTGCACGGCTCGGCTTCGACACCGCCGTCCTGCTCGGCGCGGTCGAACGGCAGTCGGAGATCGAGCGGTTGACCGGTCGCGGCGACTCGCTTCTGACGGTCACGGAACCGACGGAGACGGCGACCGCCGCCGCCTTCGCGCACACTGCCGTGCTCGCCGGCCGCCCTGCGAACGCGGAGCCGCTGGCTGAGGCCGGCCGGCTGTTCGGCAGGCTGGCTCATCTGCTCGACGCGGTGGAGGACTTGGACGCGGACGAGGCGAAGGGCGCGTGGAACCCGATCACCGTGACCGGCGCGGACCCCACCGAGGTGCGCCGGCTGTGCGACGACGCGGTCCATGGGATCCGGCTCGCCCTGTCCGACGCCGAGTTCGTCGACGGGCGGCTCGTACGGGCGCTGCTGGGCGGTGAGCTGGAGCGGGCCGTCGACCGTGCCTTCGACCCCCGCCATCGTCACCACCGGCACCGCCCGCAGGCACGGGCGCCGCGCGTGCTTCCCTGGCTGGGACGCCGTACCGCGACGGAACCTTCCGCGGGGACGGGAACGGCCTGCGGCGTCGGGGCGCTGACGAGCACGGACCCGGAGGGCGCCACCATGGCGTCGGGCCGGCCCTCGGACGGTGAGTGCCGGCGGTGCGGCCAGTGGCGGCAGTTGTGCCGCGACTGCAGGTTGTGCGCCAGTTGCTGCACCTGCGACGAGGGCGAGGGCCCGGACGAGATAGAGCCCCCGCAGTTCGGCGAGGGCAATCGCGGCGGCTCGCGTCAGGACGGTTCCGGCCGGGACGGTGGGGGCGACGGCTGGTTCGGCGGGTCGGGCGGCGGCAACTCGGGCGGTTCGTCCGGTGGTTCGGGCGGGGGCGGCCGGGGGTCCGGTGGTTCCGGTGGCGATTCGGGGGACGGTTGCTGCGGGGGCGGGGGCTGCTGCAATCCGTGCAAGTGCTGCTGCGATTGCTGCGACTGAACGGCGGTTGAGCCGGGAGGCGTTGCGGCTCACACAGGGAATCCCTGCAGCGGCGGCATCTCATCGAGGATGCCGCCGCGGCGCGGGCGCGTGCGGCAGGGCGTAGACCTCTCCAAGTGCCGGCCCTGGCCATCGTCAAGGCTGGTGATCCTGCCGGTGCGCGCCGGTGGTCTGAGGGACACCGTGGCGTGGGACGGCGGGCGCCGCCCGCCGGTGGGAGAACGTGGAGAGGGACAAGCCCTTGAGAGCGTGGCGAACCACCTTGAGACTGGTCGTGGCAACCATGGCCGTCGTCGTCGCGGGCACCGGTGTGTCAGCGGCGGCCCCGTCGCGGGCTCCGCAGGCCGGGGCTGAGACACCGGCTGTGGAAGGGCCGGTGCCCGGGACCGTACCGGGTTACCCGAAAGCACCGGACGCTGGAGACACCTATCCCTGGCTTTCCGCCCCTGGTCTGGCCGAAGCAGGCTATGTCGAGCAGGAATTCCTGCTCTCCGGCCGGGCAGACGCCTACGGTCCGACCGGTGTACGGCTCGCCGAGGACGTGCCGTACACCACCCGGATCGTGGTACGCAGGCCCGCCGACCCGGCGCGGTTCGACGGCACCGTTCTGACCGAGTGGCAGAACGTCACCGCAGGCTACGACCTGGACGCTCTGTGGGCGCCCGACCAGATCACGCGGGCCGGACAGGTCTGGGTCGGGGTGTCCGCGCAGCGCGTCGGCGTGGACCAGCTCAAATCCTGGAGCCCTGCCCGCTACGGCAGCCTCGACGTGACCGGGCGCGGAAGGTTCATGGCCGACGAACTGTCCTATGACGTGTACGCACAGGCAGCCCGGGCCCTGCGCGCGGGCACCGGGAGACTGCTGGGCCCCCTCCGCGCGAAGTCGGTCCTGGGAATCGGCGCCTCGCAGTCGGCGGGCCGGATGTCGGTGTACTACGACCACGTGCTGCCGCAGACAGAGCCGGTGTTCGACGGCTACGGCTTCGTCGTGGGCCCGGCACCCATGCGTGCGGGCGGCGAGCCGGTGTTCCACGTGCTCTCGGAGACCGACGTGCGCACCCCTGTCCGACGGCCCGACAGCGATCACTACCGGCGCTGGGAGGTGGCCGGTGCCGCGCACTCCGGCCGCTTCGGACAGGCCTACCGCGCACCGTTGCTCACCCGCGACCTCGGTGCCGCACCGGAGTTCACCTGCGACCGTCCGCCGTTCAGCGAGGTGCCACTGCACCATGTGATCGCCGCCGCCTACAGCCACCTCGAGCGATGGGTGAAGCGGGGTGTACTACCGCCGTCGGCACCCGCTCTCCGGTTCGCCGCGGACGGCACCAAGGCCCGCGACGCCCATGGAATCGCCCTCGGCGGTGTCCGGTTGTCCCAGGTGGAGGTCCCCAGGGCGCTGAACACCGGGGACAACACGGGAGAGAGCTTCTGCGTGCTGTTCGGAACGCACGTACCGTTCACCACCGCGCAGCTCGACCGTCTGTACCCCACGCACACCGGCTATGTCGCCCGGGTCATCGGCGCCGACACGCGTGCCGTACGGGACGGCCATCTGCTGCCGGCCGACGCACGTGCCAATCTGCGCGACGCGCTGTCCTGGGAGGCGAATCCGGGCTGAGGCCTGTGTCGGGGCGGCGGACGCGGTGCGGACCAGCGCCCCGACACATGTACAGCCCATGCCCACCAACGCCACGCTGGCGGGGTCGAGTTGAAGAGGGTCTATCTTCTCGGGCATGGATCATCAGGGCGAGTTTCGTCGGGCAGCGCTTGAGCTGGGCATCCCGGAGGACGAGATCAACAGGTTCAGGCAGCACCTTCGATTGGCGATCGGTTTGTCCGGGCGTGGCGATGGTTCTCCCGTCGGGCACATCGGTGGGTTGCCCCGGCTGCCGGTGGGCATGAAGTGGCCGGCCGCCGGGGACATTCCGTTGCCGTTGCTTCTCTCCGTCGATTGCGGGGCGCTGCCGAGGGTCGACGGCTTCGACCTGCCGGCGGACGGGACGCTGCTCTTCTTCGTTCACCAAGAGATGGACTTCGGCGCAGCGCGGGCCGATCCGGGACAGTACGCGCGAGTCGTGTATGTACCGGACGGCACCGAAACCGTGGTCGCGGAGCCCCCCGACTCCGCATGTGTCGGCGAGCGGAACGACGTCTGCGCCGAGCTCAGAGCCGATCTGCCCCTCTGGCTCGAGGAGGGCGAGGACGAGGACTGGCACGAGTTCTGGGAGGATCTCGAGTGGGACGACATGTCCGCCTTCCAGCAGCGGCTGGCCCGCTACATGGAGCAGGAACTGCCGCACCTGGGGGAACTTCGGTCTCTGGCCTACGGCCTCTGGTCGTCCGGCGCCTACCTCACCATCGGCGGGTACGCCGATGACGAGGCGACAGTCGGCAATATCACGGCGAAGACCCTCGCTGAGGGAGAATGGTTTTCCTATCTGGACGAGGACGCGTTCCGGCTGGCGAGCGAATGGATGCCACTCGCCGGTCAAGGACGGGTCTACGCGGAGTACTACACGAAATTCATGATCCGCCGCGACGACCTGGCCGCCGCTCGGTGGGACAAGGCGCTGACCGTGACTGTTTTCGATGCCCCGTGACCAAGTTCGACGCCCCGCCACCTCGGCGGCTGACGAAGGCTGGTTTCGCGACCCTTGACGGACGGCCAGGGCGCCGCCCGGTCAGAACCTCGCGGCGCCACAGCGGACGTCAGGACGGGACCGCGGCGCCAGGGAGTGGTTCGTCGCTCCCCGGCTCCGCGGGCGGCTCGCTCAGCTGCTCGCGCACGTAGTTCCAGACCACCGCGATCAGGGCGGTGATCGGGACGGCGAGGAGGCTGCCGACGATGCCCGCCAGGTTTCCGCCCAGGGTCACCGCCAGGAGGATCACCGCCGCGTGCAGGCCGAGCCCGCGGCTCTGGATCATGGGCTGGAACACGTTCCCCTCAAGCTGTTGCACGACCACGATGATGGCCAGCACGATCAGCGCGTCGGACAGGCCGTTGGAGACCAGTGCGATGAGGACCGCCACGAAGCCGGCGAACAGCGCGCCCACGATCGGTACGAACGCGGTGACGAAGGTCAGCACCGCCAGCGGCAGCACCAGCGGCACGTCGAGTATCCAGAGGCCGACCCCGATGCACACGGCGTCGAGGAGACCGACGGCAGCCTGCGACCGGACGAACGAACCCAGGGTGTCCCAGCTGCGCGCGGCGACGGTGGGGACGTCGACGGAGAGCCGGCCGGGCAGCTGGCGGGCGAGCCAGGGCAGGAACCGCGGTCCGTCCTTGAGGAAGAAGAACATCAAGAACAGGGCCAGCACAGCGGTGATCACGCCGTTGACGACACTGCTCACTCCCGTGACCAGGGCACCTACGGCGGTGCCCAGACCGTCCTGGGCCCGCTCGACCGCACTGTCGAAGGCCTTGTCGATCTGAGCGTCCCCGATGTTCAGCGGCGGCCCGGCGGCCCACTCCCGCAGCCTCTGCACACCCTCGACCACACCGTCGGTCAGGTCACCGGACTGGGACGCCACCGGAACCGCGATCAGCGCCACGACACCGGCGGCCACGAGCAGGAACATCAGGGTCACCAGCGACGCGGCCAGGGCCGGACGCCACCCTCGCGAGCGGAGGAAACGTGTCGGAGGCCAGGTCAGCGTGGTGAGGAGCAGAGCCACGATGAGCGGCCAGACCACCGACCACATCCGGTCGAGCAGCCAGAGGGACACCGCGACCATTACAAGAACCAGCAGCATCTCGGCGGAGACACGTGCCGATGTGCTCAGCGCGGCGCGGGATTTGGTGGAACTCATCGTGGCAGGCATGCGGCACACCCTATGGGCAGCCTCAGCAGATCTTGTCATCGCGGTCGGCAGCGGTTGTCCATGCTCAGCAGGCGGATTCCGCGACATGGCTCGCCGTCTGGGGTCGCCGATACGACGGTGCCGTCCACCATCCGCCGCCGCTGGAGGCATGATTCTCGGACAGCACCTCTGGAGGAGAAGCGTGACCGACACCGACAACGCCCGGCCCGTCGAGGGCGAAGCGCGAGCGGCAGGGCAGAGCAGGCTGCACCGATTGATGCGCTTCCTGCCCCTGGTCGCCCCTGTGTTGCTGTGGGCCGTGCCCTGCTGGGTCCTGCTGCACACGGGCCAGCACTGGCCCCTGCCGGTCGTGCTGGCGGGGACCGCCCTGTTCGCCGCCGGCATGATCGGCATGCCGCTCGCCATGGTGCGCGGGCACGGGCGGCGCCAGCAGGACTGGGCGGCCATCACAGGTGACGCCCTGCTGGGCAGCATCTGGGTCCTGTTCACCTGGTCGGTTCTGCTCGGCGTCCTGCTGCGGCTCGCCCTGGCCGTGGCAGGCGTCGGCGACGGCCAGGACCGGGCCCGCATCGTCACCTGGGCCGTCCTCGGCGTAGCCGCGGTGCTGCTCGCCTGGGGATACGCCGAGGCCCGCCGCATACCCCGCGTGCGCCGACTCGACGTACACCTTCCCCGGCTGGGAGCCGGGTTGGACGGCACGCGCGTCGTCCTCATCACCGATACCCATTACGGCCCCCTGGACCGCGCCCGCTGGTCGGCGCGGGTCTGCGAGACCGTGAACACCCTTGAGGCGGATCTGGTCTGCCACACCGGCGACATCGCGGACGGCACGGCCGAACGCCGCCGCGCCCAGGCCGCCCCCCTGGGCACCGTGCAGGCGACCAGCGGCCGTGTCTACGTCACCGGGAACCACGAGTACTACAGCGAGGCCCAGGGCTGGGTCGACCTGATGGACGAGTTGGGCTGGGAGCCCTTGCGCAACCGCCACGTGCTGCTCGAGCGGGGCGGCGACACGCTCGTAGTCGCAGGCGTGGACGACGTCACCGCCGAAGCGTCCGGCCTGGCCGGCCACCGTGCCCACCTCGCCGGTGCTCTGGACGGCGTGGATCCGGACCTCCCCGTCATGCTCCTGGCCCACCAGCCCGCGTTCGTCGGCCGCGCGGCCGCCGCAGGCGTTGACCTCCAGCTGTCCGGCCACACCCACGGCGGCCAGATCTGGCCGTTCCACTACCTGGTCCGCCTGGACCAGCCCGCCGTCGCCGGCCTGAGCCACCACGGCACCCGCACACTCCTCTACACCAGCCGCGGCACCGGCTTCTGGGGCCCGCCGTTCCGTATCTTCGCCCCCAGCGAGATCACCCTGCTCGTGCTCCGCTCCCCGCACCAGCCCACCGCCGATTGACACCGGGCGAGCCCGTCCGCTGCGGCACGCGTTCCTGGCGCTCGTGACGACTCGGACGAGCTCAGCGTGGCTCCTCCTGCTTCGCGGCCGGGACACGGGCCGCCGGCACCCCCGCCCGGTCGAGCAGGGCCCTCATCTCCGCTACGGGCAGCGCGGGGTTGGCGGCTGCCACGACGTCCAGGTCCGGGTCGTCGAGCAGTTCGAGCAGTCTCGGTACGGGAAGTCTGGGATCGTAGGCCGCCGCTTGGCGCACGATCAGGTCTGCGTCCCGGCTGAGCCGCTCGACCAGGGACGCCGAGGCGTCCGGGTCGCGCAGGGCGAGGGCTCGTTCGCGGGGATTCTCCGCGTCGGCGCAGCGGGCGGCGAGCCCGGCCGAGGGGAATTGCGGCCGGGTGACGAGCATGGCGACGGCTCGGTGTGTGCCGTGCAGATACAGGTCGTACAGCAGCTCCGGCGGTGCCTTCGGATGCCACTCGGCGAGCAGCAGTCGTACGGCGAAATCCTCGTCCTCGGCCAGGAGTCGCACGCAGTCCTCGGGCAGGTGCGCGCAGAGCGCGGCGGTGCGCCGCAGCCAGGTGTGGGCCGAGTGCGCGCAGCGGCGCAGCAGTTCCTCGTCCTCGCGTGAGCGCCACACCCACTGCAAGACGTCCAGTCGGTCTTCGGGCGCCACTGTCCAGTCGATAGCGGCACGCTGATCATCCGTCAGTTCAGGTCGTGCGGAGACCGCGAGCCGTACCCGTGGATCCTCGTGGGCTGCCAGCCGGGCCGCGAAGTCCGCGGGGAACGTCGGGTTGAGGGCGAGCCGGGCCAGCTGGTTGCCGTCGGCCATCAGGCGTTCGGCCAACTCCCGGGTGAGCAGACCGGATTCGAGCACATCACCGAGCTGCCACTGGTCCGTGAGCGCCTCGACGAGCCAGGCGGTTCGCTCGGCGTCCTCGTGCATGACGTGCAGCGCTGCGGCCTGGCGGACCCGGCGGTCCGGGTCGTCGAGCAGGCCGGCCCGTACGGCGTCGCCGAGTTCGGCCCACACCCGGCGGCACGCGGCCAGCCGGAACAACGGGTCCTCGTGCGTGGCCAGCGGCACCAGGACGTGCGGGGGGACGTGGGCGGACATGACAGTCTCGTGCCGGACGACGTCCCGCTCGTGGCTCAGCAGCCGCTCGTACGCCTTGTCCGGCAGTGGTTCGACGGTCGCACGGTAGGGGAACGGGCCGCAGGCGACGAGGATGGCGTCCGAGTCCGGGCCGTCCAGGAGCCTGGCCCGCAGTGCGGGGTCGGCGACCCAGCTGTCGGCCAGAGCGGAACGCACCCGGCGGTCGGGGTGGGTGACCAGGGCCTCCCCCACCTCGGCCGGCAGCGACTTGCGCCAGACGAGCCGGGTGACGATGTCCCAGTCGTGCTCGGGCGGCACGATGCGAAGAAGAACGTCGGCGGGTGCGGACGGATTGGCGGCCAGTCCCGGCACCGCGTCGCGTGCGGTCATGGAATCCCCCTTGCCAAGAAGTGGGACGCCCCAGGAAGGGTGCGGCCCGACTTCATGATCGCAGGCGCGCAGTACCGTCAGGTGCGTTCCCGATAGGCGCGGTCCAGCGCCGCCAGTGCCTCATCGATGCTCGTCGTGCCCGCGAAAAGGGCCTTGATCTGGGCGAAGTGGGTCTGCTGCACTTCGGAGTTGGGCCAGCGCTGGTCCATGAATGGGACGGTGGTGCCGGCTTTCTGGCGTTCGGCGACTTCCTCGACGGCGGGGTCGACGGTGAAGGAGGCGTTGGGAATGGCGGGCAGGGTGGCTCCGGAGCGGTTGTACAGGTTCTGGCCTTCTTCCGATCCGAGGAAATCGACGAAGGTGAGCGCGGCCTCTCGGTGCGGGCTGTCGGCGTTGAGCCCGTAGGCGGCTGACACGGCTCCGGGCATCCGGGTTTCCTCGGGGTCGTCGGTGGCCGGTAGCGCGGTCATGCGCAGATCGAGGTCGGGATCGGCGGCCCGGAGCACGGAGAGTGTGCTGGCGACCTGCACCACGCCCACCGCCCGGCCGTCCACGACCTGGTCCAGGGCGTCCTCGTAGGAGGTGTTGAGTGGCTCGGGGCTGAAGCAGCCGTGGTCCTTCATCGTCAGGTACTTCTCCAGCGCGGTCCGCCACCCGGACTCGGCGAAGGTCCGCTTGCGTTCGGCCATCTGCTCGTCGAAGTCCGGCTCTTCCTCATACACGCTGGTCGCGACCAGGGCGTAGGCGATGAGCTGGGTCACCCAGGGGGTGGCGTTGCCCAGGGCGAACAGCGTCTTGCCATGTGCGCGTGCGGTGCCGCACAGGTCGATCAGCTCGCTCCAGGTGGTGGGGACGGAACCGCCGATCTCGTCCAGCGTGCGCTCGGAGTAGATCGCGCCGATCGCGCTGAAGCTCATCGGCACCGCGTAGGTGATGCCCAGCACCTCGGTCACCGGCCTGACGCCTTCCGGCATCGCCCGGTTGAAGGTGCGCAGGCTGACTTCCTCCAGGACGTTGTCGCGTTCGAGTGCCGTGACGGAGGCCGGGTTGCCGCTGCCCGGCCAGACGGTGAAGACATCCGGCCCCTTGCCTTCTCTGAGCCTGGCGGGCAGTTCCCGTTGCAGGGTGTTGGTGTCGGCGAAGGTCACGCTGACCTGAATGTCGGGGTTCTGCCGCTGGAAGGCCGTGACGACGCTGTTGACGGAGGACTTGTCGGTGACGTTGGCCAGGACGGTGATCTCCGTGATCCGCCCCTCGGATGCGTCGAGGAGGGAACAACCGGCCAGCAGCGCGGATGCGCAACTGAGGGCGACTGCTGAGCGGGCATGGCGCGGGGTGACAGGCACGGGCGGGCTCCGGAGGACAAGGTGCGGCTCACCGTCGGGGGCGGGCCGGCGGGTGCAGGGGTGGTGCGCTCACGCCCCGGCTGTGGGGGGCGTGAGCGGAGGGGCTGAAGCGGGGTCAGCTGATGGTCAGGGCCCGCTGCGTGGTCAGACTGCGGGATGAGCGTGCGGTCGCGATGGTGTAGCGGCCGGGCACGAGCGTCCAGGTGCCCGACTGCCAGACGGTGAGGTCCTGCGCGGGGATGGTGAGGGTGAGCCGCTTGGAACCCGATGCGGGGAGGGTGACCTTCTGGAAGGCGACGAGGCGACGCGGTTCGGCCTGCGCCGCTGCCGGAAGGGTGGCGTACACCTGGACGACGTCGGTGCCCTGGCGTCGGCCGGTGTTGGTGACCGTGACGCTGAGCGTGATGCGCTGGGCCGCCGGGTCGTAGGCGGCTTCGACGGAGCCGTGGGCGAAGGTGGTGTAGGACTGCCCGTGGCCGAAGGGGAAGCGGGGTTGCTGGCCCTTGGCGTCGTAGTAGCGGTATCCGACGGCGATGCCCTCGTCGTAGGAGACGGTCCCGTTCGTGCCGGGGTAGGTGGCCGTCGTGGTGCCCGGTCCCTGTCCGGCGTCGGCGGGGAAGGTGACGGGCAGGCGGCCGCCGGGATCGGCGTCGCCGAAGAGGACGGCGGCGAGGGCGGTGCCCATGCCGCGGCCTCCGTACCAGGCCTGGATCACGGCTTCCACGTCGTCGAGCCAGGGGGTGGCGACGGGGCCGTCGGTGTTCAGGACGACGATCGTACGGGGGTTGGCGGCGGCCACGGCGGAGATGAGCCGGTTCTGGTCGCCGGGAAGGTCGAGGCGCTCGTGGTCCATCGCTTCACCGGCGACCCGGTTGACGACGACGACCGCGGCGTCGGCCGCGCGGGCTGAGGCCACCGCGGCGGGGATGAGTGAGTCGGGCTGCCAGCCGAGGGTGAGGCCGCAGGTGCCGGATTCCGCGGTGGCGTTGGTGTAGGTCAGCTCCACGGTGACGGGCCGGCCGGCGGTCAGTTCCGCGGTGCCCTGGAGGGGATAGTCGTAGGGGCCGAGGAAGAAGCGGCGCATCTGGCGGGTGCCGGAGACGACCGTGCTGCCGTTGATCTTGAGTGTGGTGGTTCCGGCGGGCAGCAGGGAGAAGCGGTGCAGGCCCGTGGTGTTCGGGGTGAGGGTGCCGGTCCACTTCGCGGACCAGACGCCGGGCAGGCCGTCGACGGGGGCGGCCGTGAAGTCGACGGTCGCGTCGGTGCGGGTGGCGAGGGGTGTGCCGGTGGGGTCGGCGCCCGCGTAGTAGGTGCCGGTCAGGCCGGTCGTGCCGGTGCTGGTGCGCAGGACTGCGGCGGGGATGGTGGTGAGGGGGACGTCACCCTTGGTGCCTTGTGCGTGGGTGACCTTGACCGAGGCGCCCGCGCGGGCGCGGATCGCTGCCAGCGGGGTGGTCCAGGTGCCGGGGTCGACGTAGGTGGATCCGGAGACGCCGGGCAGGACGTCGGTGCCGGCGGGGCCGATGACGGCCAGCGACTTCAGCGACGCGGGCAGGGGCAGCGCGGCGGAGCGGTTGTGGAGCAGCACGGTGGAGGCGACGGCGGCTTCGTGGGCGAGGCTTTGGTGGTCATCGGTGCTGACGTCGTCGGCCGGGTGCGGCACGGGGTGGTCGAAGAGACCGGCTGCGAACATCGTGAGGAGGATGCGGCGGGCGGCGTCGTCGAGACGGGTGGCGGGTATCGCGCCGCCGGTGAGGGCGCCCGCGGGGATTTTTACGGCGCCGGGTCCGAGGCCGGCGAGGTCCATGCCTGCGCGGGCGGCGGCGACCTGGTCGGCGCCTGCCCAGAAGTCCGGCACGGTGTAGCCCTCGAGGCCGATCCGGTTCTTCAAGTCGTCGAACAGGGCGGGGTGTTCGGTGGCGAAGGTGCCGTTGATCCTGGGGTAGGCCATCATCACGGAGGTGGCCGGCGCGGCGGCGACGACGCGTCGGAACGGCGCCTGGTAGATCTCGTGCAGGGCACGGTCGGAGACCTTGGTGTCGGTGAAGAAGCGGTTGGTCTCCTGGGTGTAGGCGGCGAAGTGCTTGACGGTTGCCGCCACGTGGTGGCTCTGCATGCCGACGGTGAGGGCAGCGCCGAGGCGGCCGGCCAGCAGCGGGTCCTCCCCCATGGCTTCGGCCTGGCGGCCGAAGTGCCAGGTGCGGGTGAGGTCGACGGTGGGACCGAGGAGGTTGTTGTAGCCCTTGCCGCGGCCTTCGGCGCCGATGGCGCGACCGATGCGAGCTGCCAGGTCCTCGTCGAAGGACGCGGCCTGAGCGACCGGCACGGGGAAGGCGGTGACGCCCTGTTCGCCCCGCAACCCGGCCGAGGCGTCGGCCATGGCGAGCGCAGGAATGCCCAGGTGGGCGACGGCTGCGAAGTCGCAGCGGATCAGGGCCTCCTTCTCGGCGGGCGACATGCGGGCGAGCAGGGCGTCTGCTCGCTGCCGCGGGGTGGTGCCCGAGGCGGCGCTCGCCTCGTCGCGCATCGCCGGGGCCATGCTCATGGCCAGGGCGGTGAAGGTGGCGGCCGAGAGGAAGGTACGTCTGTTCACAGCGGCTCTCCGGACGGACGGGGCGGCAGCCCAAGGGGCAGTCGCGGGGTGGGGAGGGGGGCCGGCCGAGGGGTCAGGTTCACGGCCGGCCCCAGCATGGGGGAATTGCCGCTGCTTTCGAAAACAGCCGCCGCCGCGTCCCACGGCGAGCGAATGCGAGCACGCAATTCAATGTGCAATAAAGCTAGGGTCTGTTTTCAGCCGGGTCAACCCATCAGCAGCATCTTCCTTATCAACCGGCCCTGACCAGCGTCTACTAATCCTGCGACTTTGAAATCGCACACTGAAAATTCAATTGAAAGCCACGGCGAACGGCTCACCATTGAGGCCGTGAATGACTGGCATCCATACGATGGATAAACGAACGCCGACGCATTTCCTCCAGGAGGAAATGCGTCGGGCTTTTCATCTATCTGCAGTCGCGTCTGTCAGGCGGCTCCGGCAGTCGCCTGCGCCGAGTCGAGGACGTGCCTGCCCGCTCCCAGCGAAACCGGCGGGCAGCCGGGCAGCTCGGCCGTCGCCCGGCAGCCGTCGGGGACTTCGATCCGCGCGATCAGTCCCGTTCCGGTGGCCTCCCATGCCAGTGAGGCTGTTCCGTACGGCGTTTCGTGCCGGGTGCGGGCCCAGGTGATGCCTCCGCCCGGTCGTGGCCGGAACACGATCTCGCGGTAGCCGGGAGCCTCGGCGGTGATGCCGCCGACGGTGCGGTGCAGCCAGTCGGCGACCGCGCCGAGGGCGTAGTGGTTGAAGGAGGTCATGCCGCCGGGGTTGAGCGTGCCGTCGGGGCGCATGCTGTCCCAGCGCTCCCAGATGGTCGTGGCGCCCATCGTCACGGGATACAGCCAGGAGGGGCACTCGGTCTGGGTCAACAGACGGTAGGCGACCTCCAGATGGCCGGTGCCGGTCAACGCGTCGCAGATCAGTGGCGTGCCGACGAAGCCGGTGGCGATCCGGGCGTCGTCGGCGAGGACCAGCTGGGCCAGGCGGTCGCCGGCCTGCCGCCGTTGCTGTGGGGTGAGCAGTCCGAAGACCAGGGCGAGTGCGTAGGCGGTGGAACTGTCACTGGTCATCCGGCCGGAGTCGGTGACGTACCGGCGGCGGAAGGCGTCGGCGACCTCGTCGGCCAGCGCCGCGTACCGCTCGGCGTCCCGGCCCTCCCTCAACTCGGCTGCCGCCAGGGCGAGATGGCGGGCCGAGTGGGCGAAGTAGGCGGTGGCGACGAGGTAGCGGTCGGTACGGCCGGCCCCCGGGTCGTCCGGCGGTGCCGCCGGGTCCAGCCAGTCCCCCAGCTGGAAGCCGGTGTCCCACAGCCTGCTGGGACCGGCGAGGCGCTCCACCAGGTCCACCCATGCCGTGGCCATGGGGTAGTGGCGGCGCAGCAGCTCGATGTCGCCGAAGCGCTGGTAGAGCGTCCAGGGGGTGAGGGTGGCCACGTCTCCCCAGGCGGCGCCGGGCTGGATCGGCGTCCACGTCGGTTCTCCCGGGATGACCGGGACGTACCAGGGGATCGTGCCGTCGGGCAGTTGCTCCAGGCCGACGTCGGTGAGCCAGGAGTCCAGCATGCCCGCGCAGTCGTACAGGAAGGCCGCGGTGGGGGCGAAGACCTGGATGTCGCCGGTCCAGCCGAGGCGTTCGTCGCGCTGGGGGCAGTCGGTCGGGATGTCGACGAAGTTGCCGCGCATGCTCCACACGACGTTCTCGTGCAGGCGGTTGATCATCGGGTCGCTGCATTCGAACCACCCGGTGCGGTGCATGTCGGTGTGGTAGACGCGGGCCGTCACATCGTGCGGTGCGAGCCGGCCGGGCCAGCCGGTGATCTCGGCGTAGCGGAAGCCGTGGAGGGTGAAGCGAGGCTCCCAGGTCAGCGGGCCACCTCCGGAGAGGATCACGTGGTCGGTGGCGTGCGCCTCCCGGAGCGGCCTGGTGGCCAGTTCGCCGTTCTGCAGGACTTCGGCGTGCCGGAGCGTGATCCGCGTACCCATGGGGCCGTCGACGGTCAGACGGAGCCGTCCGACCAGGTTCTGCCCGAAGTCCAGCAGGTGGCGGCCGTCGTCGAGCCTGGTGACGGCGACCGGGAGGACTTCCTGGGTGCAGCGCACCGGCGGGCCCGAGGGCGCGACGAGGGTGGCGGGGTCCCGTTCGGTGACGCGTACCGGCCCCCAGTCGCCGGACCCGGCATGGCCCGGAGCGGACCAACCGGGATCGTCGAGCCGTGCGTCGTAGGTCTCCCCCTCATAGAGGCCGCTGGTCAGGATGGGGCTGGGCGCGGCGGTCCAGGTTCCGTCGGTGGCGAGGACCATGGTGGTGCCGTCGTCGTAGGTGATCTCCAGTTGGGCGAGGAGGGACTGGTCGGTGCCGTAGATGTTGCGGGTGCCGCCGTCGAAGCCGTACTTGCCGCGGTACCAGCCGTCCCCGAGCCACGCGCCGATGGTGTTGGCGCCCTCGGTGAGGTGGCCGGTGACGTCGTGGGTGCGGTAGCGCAGGCGGTGCGGGTAGACCGTCCAGCCCGGGGCGAGCGCTTCGTCGCCGACCCGTCGGCCGTTGATCTCCGCCTCGTACAGGCCGTGGGCCGATACGTACAGTCGAGCGCGTGAGACCGGCCGCTCCAGGCGGAAGTCCCTGCGGATGCGGGCGGGTCGGCGGGTGGCGTCGGGGTCTTCGTCCCAGCCCGCCCGGACGGGCACCGCCTGCCAGTCGGCGGGGTCGAGGAGCCCGGCCTCGACGATCGCGGGCTCGCTCCAGGCCGAGGGCTCGGCGTCGCCCGGGGACCAGACGCGGACGCGGACGGCGACCCGTTCACGTGAGGTCAGCGGCTCGACCGGCCAGGCGACGAGTACCTGGTCCGGCCCTGGCACGCGGCCGGTGCGCCGGGTCGTACCGCCGTCGCGGACGAGTTCGAGTTCGTAGGCCTCCTGGATGCCGCAGCCTGGCGGCAGTCGCCACGTCAGGCGGGGTGCGGGGACGCCGATGCCTAGGCCGTCCGGGAGGTGTTCGAAGGACACCGGGGAGGGCTGAGGGAGGTGCAAGTGGAACCTTTCGCTGCGGGCGCGGGAGGGGTCGGCGAGGTGGCGGGCCGGGGTCAGCCCTTGACCGCTCCCGAGGTGAGGCCCTTCATGACCTTCTGGTTGAGGAACAGGTAGATCAGCAGGGTGCCGAAGACGTTGATGCAGATGGTGGCGAACAGCGGGCCGTACTGGGTGGCGCCGAAGTCGCCGGTGAAGTTGAGCAGGCCGACCTGGATGGTGCGCAGGTCCTGGTCGTTGGTGAAGGTCAGCGCGATCAGCAGGTCGTTCCAGATGAAGAAGAACTGCACCAGCCCGACGGTGAGCAGGGCGTTGCGGACGAGGGGGACGCTGATGGTCCAGAAGGCGCGCAGGATGCCGGCGCCGTCGATCGTGGCCGCCTCGAACAGCTCCCGGGGGACGGTGCGGTAGTAGGTGGCCATCATGAAGACGGTCAGGGGCAGGCCGGTGCCGGTGTAGGTGAGGATCAGCGGCCACAGGGTGCCGGACAGACCGGTCTGGAAGTAGACCGTGAACAGCGGCAGCAGGATCATCTGGGGCGGCACCATCATGCCCGCGAGGAAGACCAGCAGGGTGAGGCTGCGGCCCTTCCACACCATGATCTGCAGGGCGAAGCCCGCCGCGGTGCCCAGCAGCAGCATCAAGGCCAGGGCGGGGATCACGGCCAGCAGGCTGTTCTGCACGTACAGGCCGATGTGCCCGGTCGTCCACGCCTCGGTGTAGTTGCCCCATTCCCAGGTGGTGGGCAGGCTCCAGGTGGAGTTGTTGAGGTAGTCGTCGTTGGACTTCAGCGAGGTCAGCAGCATCCAGAGCAGCGGGTAGATCTCGACGACCAGGAGCAGGCCGACGACGGCTTTCACCCACAGCCGGCTGCCCCGGCGCGGTCGCCTGGTACGGCGATCGCGCGCGGCCGGCTTGCGGCCCGGGCGGCTCGCGGAGGTCTTCGCAAGGGTGTTGATGGCCATGGCGGTCAGCCCTCCGTGAGGTCGCGCCGCGACACGCGGTAGACGACCAGGCTCACCAGCAGGCACACCACGGTCAGCAGCAGCGCGATGGTGCTGCCGTAGCCGTAGTCGCTGTAGGTGAACGACGTCTGGAACATGTACAGGGTCAGCGGGGTGGTGCCGTTGCCGGGTCCGCCGTTGGTGAGGGCCACGATCGAGTCGAAGACCTTCAGGGTGCCGTTGATGCTGAAGATCAGCGACGACATGAGCACCGGCAGGGACAGCGGCAGCACGATGTGGCGGATCAGCCTCAGGCCGGTGGCACCGTCCAGCCGGGCGGACTCCAGGACCTCGTCGGGGATGTCGACGAGACCGGCGAAGAGCAGGACGGCGTAGAAGCCCATCGAGCGCCAGATGTCCATCACGATCAGCACCCAGAAGGCGCTGCCGGCGCTGCCGAAGAAGTCGACCGAGTCCAGCCCCACCGCGTTCAGCAGCGAGTTGACCGGTCCGGTCTGCGGGGCGACCTGGAAGAGCTTCTGGAAGAGCAGGCCGACCGCGACGGTGGGCAGGACCACGGGGAAGAACACCAGGGTGCGGATCAGCGCCGAGGCCCGCTTGAGGAAGAACACGTACAGCAGGGCCAGCAGGTAGCCGGCGACGACCTGCCCGGCGGTGACGATCACGGCGTATTTCAGGGTGAACCACAGGGCGTCCCGGACGGCCGGGTCGTCCAGCAGCCGGGAGAAGTTGGCGACGCCGTTGCCGGTGAAGCCGTCGATGGTGTTGCCCTGGGTGAAGGAGTACCCGAGCGACCACACCATCGGGACCAGCATGATCAGTGAGTAGACGAGGAGGGCGGGACCGAGCAGGAGCGCGACGGCCCTGCGGTCACCGAGTACGCGGTGCATGGATGGGGTCCACTTCGTTTGCGTTGAACAGACCTGCCGGGGCAGATGCCTCTGGTGGGCCCTGCCGGGCGGGACCGGGGGCGGCTCACGCGCGGCGCGGGGTGGGCCAGGTGGCCGGTGGCCGCGCCCGGCCGATCACTGCGCGGGCCAGGTGGCCGGTAGCCGCGCCCGGTCCACCACTGCGCGGGCCCGGTGGCCGGTGGCCGCCCCCGGCCGGTCACTGGGCGGCCAGCGCGTCCTGGACCGTCTTCATGAAGTCCTGCGGGCTCATGCTGCCGCCGACGAGGCTCGCGGCGTTGGTCTGGCTGACGGTGGTGGCCTTGGTGCTGAACAGGGCCTCGAACCACAGCACGTTGCGCTCGGAGGCGCTGATGGTGTCGCGGACCTGGGTGGTGACCGCGTTGGCGTCCTTCACCTCGTCGTTGACCTTGAAGCCGGAGATGGAGCCGTGGTCCTTGAGCGCGGTGCTGCCGTAGTTCCGCGCGATGCAGGAGACCCAGTCCCCCGTCTTGGCGTCGAAGGACTTGGCGCCCAGGGTGATGCCGAGTCCGACGTTGGAGGGGTACTGGTCGATCGAGCCCTTGCCGTCGGCGACGGCGGGGAACGGCATGAAGCCGACGGTGTCGGCGCCGATCTTGTTCTGCTGTTCGTCGGAGATGTTCGCCAGCGCCCAGCTGCCCATGTAGAACATGGCGGCCTTGCCGGTCAGGAACTGGTTCATCGCGGTGTCGTAGTCGATGGAGCCGACGCCCTTGCCGAAGTAGCCCTTCGCGCCGAGCTCGGCGACCTCCTCGGCGGCCTTGACGTACTCGGGGTCGGTCAGCTTCGCGGTGCCGTCGGCCACCTTCTCCAGCGCGTCGGGGCCGAGGCTGCGGTAGAGGTAGCCGCTGATCAGGCGGGTTATGGGCCAGCCCTGCTGGCCGGACGCGGAGAACGGCTGGACGCCCTTGGCCTCCAGCTTCGCTGCGGCGGACTGCAGTTCCTGCCAGGTGCCGGGGACCTTCAGGCCGTGCTTTTCGAAGAGCTGCTTGTTGTAGAAGATCCCCTCGATGTTGTACTCGTACGGCAGCACCCGCAGTTCGCCGCCGTACAGCGCCTTGATGGTGGAGACGGCGGCCGGCTCCAGCTGGTCCAGGACGCCCAGGCTCTTCAGCTTGGCCTCCAGGTCGGCGACCTTGCCCGACTTGGCCAGCTGCTGGGTGAGCGCGGGGGCGTTGCCCGCAGCGAACTGCACCGGCAGCGCGTTCTGTCCGGCCAGCAGCTGCAGCTTCTGGTCCAGGCTCGCCTGCGGGACGGTCTCCACCTTCAGCGGCAGGGCGCTGTTCGCCGTCTTGCACGCTCCCTTCGACAGCGTCGTCAGCGCGGTCTTGACGGTGGTGTTCTCGGTGACGCTGAGGTAGCTGAACTCCTCCGGCGCGGCCGAAGCGCCGCCGCCGGTGCCCCCGCACGCGGTGGCCAGGAGGGTGAGGGAGGCGGTGGCGGCGGTGAGCAGGCTCAGTCGCGTACGGCGGGCGGGTGGCATGGGGAAGGACACGGAAGACTCCCAGGGTTCTGGCGGGAAGGCATGCGGCGGGGAAACGGCGCCATGGCGAGCGGCAGGCTCGGCGGCGGAGAGAGAATTTGTAGAACGTTCTCTACGTCGAGTGGGCAACACCCTGCATCCCTCCGGGGTCGCCGTCAAGACACAGCGCTGTAACGGAGCAGTGATGCAGTGGACGACTTGACGACACCCCAGGGTGAGCGTGTAGACCGTTACACCTAGGCCGACAAGAAGCGGAGCGTGGACGATGGAGCGGGCCGAGGAGCCTCGACGCAGCAAACGCCTGACCATCACGGATGTCGCCCGGCACGCCGGTGTGTCCGTCGCCGCCGTCTCCAAGGTGCTGCGCAACGCCTACGGCGTCAGCCCGGCCATGCGGGAGAAGGTCCAGGCGGCGATCGCCGAGTTGGGCTACCGCCCGCACGCCGCGGCACGGGGGATGCGCGGGCGGACGTACACGATCGGTGTGCTGCTGGACAACGTCCGCAACGCGTTCTTCGCGGACATCCTCGACGGCATCCGCGACGAACTCCGCCACAGCGAGTACACCGTGCTCATCGGCGCGGCCGGCTTCGATCCCGACGAACAGGCCAAGACTGTCCGCGCCCTGGTGGACCGTCAGATGGACGGGCTGATCCTCATCGCACCGGGCACCGCACGCGACGAGGTGCTGGCCACGGCGGCCTCGACGCCCACCGTCGTCATCGGCCACCATGACGCCGACGACACCCACGACTCGGTCGTGGACGCCGACGACGTCGGCGCCGGCCTGGTCGTGGACCACCTGGTGGAGCTCGGCCACCGCCACATCGCTCTGGTCTCCGCCCAGGGAACCAAGGCCAACCGCTGGAAACGTCCACCCGAGACCGTGCTGACCGAGGGCTACCTCGCCGCGATGCGGCGCCACGGCCTGGCCGAGTACGCCCGGGTCCACCAGGCCGCCTACTCCGACGAAGGCGGCTTCAAAGCCGGCATGACCCTGCTGACGGCCGAACAGCGGCCGACCGCCGTCATGACCGGCGCCGACGTCGCCGCCCTGGGCATCTACCGTGCCGCCCATGAACTGGGCCTGCGCATCCCGGAGGACCTGTCCCTCGTCGGCTACAACAACACCGCCCTCGCCGCGCTCGCCCCCGTTCAGCTGAGCAGCGTCGACCAGGCCGGGCACACCATGGGCTCCTCCGCCGCCCGGATGCTCATCGAGCGGGTGGAGGGCCGGCGGGACAGAGCCATGCGGACCACGATGACGCCGCGCCTCGTCGTGCGCGCCAGCACCGCCGCGCCGCTGGTCCGTTAGCCCATGGAACGACAGATGCCCGGTGTGTCCGCCGCCCGTCGCACCCGCGTGGGCCTCGCCGCCCCGTCGGGTCCCGACCGCGGCCGGTCCCGGGTCCCCCGCATCGGCATCAAGGACGTGGCGCGCGAGGCCGGGGTGTCTCTCGGCACCGTCTCCAACGTGCTCAACCGCCCGGAGATCGTGGCCGAGACCACCCGGTCGCGGGTGCTCGCGGTGATCGACTCGCTGGGCTATGTCCGCGCCGAGGGCGCCCGCCCCTTGCGCGGCTGGACCTCCCGCGTCCTCGCCGTCCTGGTCCACGACCTCGCCAACCCCTTCTTCGCCGCGCTCGCCTGCGGCGTCGAACAGGCCGCCCAGGAAGCAGACTTGGGCGTCATGGTCTGCACCGGAACCCATGAACCCGCCCAGGCGGCACGGCACCTGTCGCTGATCACCTCGCACCAGGTCCGCGGCGCGGTCCTCACCTCCGCCCAGGGCGCGGGACGCACCGCGGCAGCCTTCCGCCGCAACGCCGTCCCCTACGTCATGGCCGACCAGAACGCCCCACAGCCCGGCACCTGCTCCGTCGGGATCGACGACACTGCGGGAGGCCATGCGGCGGTCCGCCATCTCGTCGAGCGCGGGCACCGCTCCCTCGTCTACGTCAGCGGCCCCGACCGCCTCCAGCAGATCCGGGACCGCCGCGCGGGAGCCCTCGCCGCCCTGGCCGAGGCGGGCGTCGCGGCGACAGCGCTGCGGGAGCTGCCCTCCCCGGCCCTCACCGTCCACGCCGGCCGGGACGCCGGGCACCGCATCCTCGGCCTGCCTGACCGCCCGACGGCCGTGTTCTGCGCCAACGACCTGCTGGCCCTGGGCGTGCTGCAGGCGCTGTACGAGGCCGGCCTGCGGGTGCCGGACGACATCGCGGTCATCGGCTACGACGACATCGACTTCGCCGCGTCCGCCGTGGTGCCGTTGACCTCGGTGCGACGGCCGGCCACCGCGATGGGGCGGCAGGCCGGCCGCCTGCTCATCGAGGACACGGCACCGCACGGCAGCGCCCACGAGCACGTCCACGTCGTTCTCCGGCCCGAACTGGTCGTACGCCGGTCCACCATGGCGGCGGCCACGCCTCGCCCCTGAGGTCCCTGCCGGCGGGACGGACACCGGCAGGGAACCGAGGGGCCGGGCCTTCCGGCTCAGTGGCCCCGTGCGATCCATGCCTGAAGGTGCGGCGCCTCGGCGCCGATGGTGGTGTCCGGGCCGTGCCCGGTGCGGACCACGGTGGCGGGCGGCAGCACCAGCAGGCGGTCGCGGATCGAGCGGATGATGGTGGGGAAGTGCGAGTAGGACCGTCCGGTCGCTCCCGGGCCGCCCGCGAACAGGGTGTCGCCGGTGAAGAGGGTCCCTGAATCGGCGAGGTGGAGGCAGATGGCTCCCGGAGTGTGTCC
Organism: Streptomyces sp. NPDC043726; assembly: GCF_056436565.1. Classification (NCBI taxonomy): domain Bacteria; kingdom Bacillati; phylum Actinomycetota; class Actinomycetes; order Kitasatosporales; family Streptomycetaceae; genus Streptomyces; species Streptomyces sp. NPDC043726. Next base: position 676,048 of record NZ_JBWKCI010000002.1, on the reverse strand, counting down.
GGGCGTGTGGAGGACGCGCAGGTGTGTGCCGGCGACGTCGATGCGCTGTTGGTCGGAGAGGTACCCGTCGGGGTCGCGGTCGGGGTGGGTGTGCTTCCACAGCAGCCGGTCGTCCAGGTGGAGCAGGACGGGCGCGCCGGTGGCGGCGGCGAGCGCCGGGGCGGCGTTGACGTGGTCGTTGTGGGCGTGGGTGCACACAATGGCCGTGAGCCTGCGGTCGCCTACAGCCTCGGCGATGGCGTCGGCGTCGTGGGCGGCGTCGATCACCACCACTTCGTGATCGTCACCCACGATCCAGACGTTGTTGTCCACCTCCCAGCGACCGCCGTCCAGCGTGAAGTCGCCCGAGGTGACGAGCCGTTCGATGCGCAGCCCTGCCATCAGAGGATCACCACCGAACGCAGGACGTCGCCCTTGTGCATGCGGGCGAAGGCGTCCTCAACCTCGTCCAGGGCGATTGTCTCGCTCACGAAGGCGTCCAGGTCCAGGCGGCCCTGGAGGTAGAGGTCGATGAGCAGGGGGAAGTCACGGGAGGGCAGGCAGTCGCCGTACCAGGAGGACTTCAGCGCCCCGCCCCGGCCGAAGACGTCCAGCAGCGGCAGCTCCAGTCGCATCTCCGGCGTGGGCACGCCGACCAGGACGACGGTGCCGGCCAGGTCGCGGGCGTAGAACGCCTGCCGGTACGTCTCAGGGCGTCCCACGGCCTCGATCACGACGTCGGCGCCGAACCCTCCGGTGAGGTCACGAACAGCTTCGACCGGATCCGCCGTACGGGAGTTGACCGTGTGCGTCGCGCCCAGGGCCTTGGCGGTGGTCAGCTTGCGATCGTCGATGTCTACGGCGATGACCTTCGCCGCGCCCGCCAGCCGCGCGCCCATCACGGCCGCATCGCCCACCCCACCGCAACCGATGACGGCCACGGTGTCGCCCCTGCCGACTCCTCCGGTGTTGATCGCCGCGCCGATACCCGCCATCACCCCGCAGCCGAGCAGGCCCGCGGCGGCGGGAGAGGCGGCCGGGTCGACCTTGGTGCACTGCCCTGCGGCGACGAGCGTCTTCTCGGCGAAGGCGCCGATGCCCAGGGCCGGTGAGAGCTCGGTGCCGTCGGTGAGGGTCATCCTCTGCCGCGCGTTATGGGTGTCGAAGCAGTACTGCGGGCGCCCGCGGCTGCAGGCGCGACAACGGCCGCACACGGCACGCCAGTTCAGGACGACGAAGTCACCCGGGGCCACATCGGTCACGCCGTCGCCGACCTGCTCGACCACACCCGCCGCCTCGTGGCCGAGGAGGAAGGGGAAGTCGTCGTTGATGCCGCCGTCGCGGTAGTGCAGGTCGGTGTGGCAGACGCCGCACGCCTGCACGGTCACCACCGCCTCACCCGGGCCGGGGTCGGGTACGACGACCGTCTCGACGCGTACCGGTTCGCCCTTGGCGCGGGCGACAACACCGCGTACGTACTGGGGCATGGAGTCAGGTCCTTTCGATGGAGGGAAGGGTGCCGGGGTTCCCGAGGTCAGCTCGCCGTCCGGATGCGCACCGGAAGCGAGGCCCAGGAGCGCAGGGTGTTGTTGAGGTGTCGCCTCGGCTCGCCGACGAGTTCGAGGTGTCCGGCGCGGCGGGCGAGGGCGGTGAGCAGGGCCTCGGCCTCCAGACGCGCCACATGCTGGCCGACGCACTGGTGGATGCCCATGCCGAAACCGACATGTCCCGAGGGGTCACGGGTGAGGTCGAAGCGGTCGGGGTCCGGCCAGCGCTCCGGGTCCCGGTTGGCGGCACCGAGGAACATGAGGATCTTGCCGCCCTCCGGGATGCGGGTCCCGGCGATGTCGACGTCGCTGGTGGCGGTGCGGAAGAACGTCTGCACCGGTGACTGCCAGCGCACCGCCTCGTCGAAGGCCACCCGCGCCAACTCCGGGCGGGCGCGCAGCCGCTGCCACTCCTCAGGGTGGGTGGCGAGGGCGTACAGCGCGGCGGCCAGTCCGTGCACGGTGGTGTCGACGCCGGCGGTGAGCAGCGAGCGGACCACGAGGGGCGCCTGGGCGTGGGTGAGGTCACCGCGGTCGGCGGCGGCCCAGATCCGGGCACCGAAGCCGTCCTCGCTCAGTGCCTCGCGGGCGCACTGGGCGTTCACCCATGCCGACAGCTCCCCTACGCGGTGCGCGTCGGCCTGGACCAGGGCGTTGCGGGGCCCGAAGGCGTTGAAGGCCATGTTGCCGTAGGGCAGCAGGTTCTCCCGTCCGTGCGGGCCGAGACCGACGGCGTGGGGGAAGACCCGCAAGGGGAAGGCTTTCGCCAGGAACTCGAAGGCGTCGAACTCCCTTCCCTGCTCGGCCAGTACCGTCTCGACGAGTTCTTCCGCGGCGCTCTGCCACTGCTCGCGCAGTCGGCGCAGAGCGAGGGGGGCGAGGATCTCGCGCAATACTCGGCGCGGGGCGTCGTGGTGGGGCGGGTCGGCCTCCAGCAGCAGGCTCGGTGGGCGCCACGGCTTGTCGTGGCGGAAGTTGGCCAGACCGACTCCGGCGCCGGACTGGAAGGCCTGCCAGTCGACGAGGGCGGCGTGCACTTCCTGGTAGCGGGGCAGGGCGTACACGTCGTCGTAGCAGGACAGGCGGACGACGGGGCCGGCCTCGCGCAACTGCCGGTGCAGGGGCTCGGGTTGTGCCAGGTGCTCAGTGGCGAAGGGGTCTGCGTCGCTGATCGGTGTCGGCGCGGGTACGGCTGCTTTCTCGGTCATGGCGGCTCCATGAAAGGCGGCTCGGGACAGGGAGACTCAGGGCGTAGGGGCTCAAGGCCCAGGGGCTGACGGCTCAGGGGCTCAGGGCGCGTCAGGCTGAGTCGCCGGGGTTCAGCAGAGGGAAACTTGGACGAGTGAGGACGGGCTGCCGCGGTCTCGGGGCACACGTGTGCCGGTCGCGGATGCTTCAGAGGTCCAGGACCAGGCGGTCGGAGTGGGCGCGGGACACGCAGGGCAGCATGCAGTCGCCTGCCGCGCGTTCGTGGTCGGCCAGCACCGAGTCCCGGTGGTCGGGGGTTCCCTCCAGCACCGGGACGAGACAGGTACCGCAGGTTCCCTGCTCGCAGGAGGACAGCACCTCGGCGCCGGCCCGGCGCACGGCGTGCAGCACGGAGAGGTCCGGGGTGACGGTCACCGTCGTTCCGGTGCGCCGCAGTTCCACCTCGAACGGGGTCCGGCGCACGGGCTCGGACCGGTCGGCGGCGCTGAACCGTTCGGTACGGAGACTGTGGTCGGGCCACGGCGCGCAGGCCTCCTGGACGGCGGCCAGGAGCGGAGCCGGCCCGCAGCAGTACACCTTCATGCCGGGGAACGGCTCGCCGAGCCACGCGGCCAGGTCCGGCAAGCCGTACTCGTCCTGGGGGTGGAGGTGCACACGGTCGCCGTACATGTGCGTGAGGTCCGCGCGGAACGCCATGGAGGCGCGGGTACGGCCTCCGTAGAGCAACTGCCAGTTAGCGCCGACCAGTTCGGCCTGCTGGATCATCGGCAGCAGCGGGGTGATCCCGATGCCGCCCGCGATGAACAGGTAGCGGTCGGCCGGAGCGAGCGGGAAGTGGTTGTGCGTCCCGCCGACACCCACCCGGTCACCGGGCGTCAGCCGGTCGTGCACGTAGGCCGATCCCCCGCGTCCGGCGGGCTCGCGCAGGACGGCGATGCGGTAGGTGTACGGGTCCCACCGGTCGCCGCACAGGGAGTACTGCCGGGTGGTCCCGTTCGGCAGCACGAGATCGAGGTGTGCCCCCGGTGTCCAGTCCGGCAGCCGAGCGCCGTCGGGGTGGTCGAGGGTCAGGGACACGACGCCGTCCGCGACGGCGTCCTTGGCGCGGACCCGCAAGGAGAGGGTGGGGGTGGGCCGGAGAGTCGCGGGCAGCAGGTTGTGTGCGACCACGTTGTCGCCTCCCGTCTGTGGAATGCAGGCAGGATGCGCGTGGCCGCCGCCACGGGGCGACGGGATTCTCACTGAGTGAGAGAGGAACTTCGCGCTGCTGCCACGCCCCGTCACATACCGGTCCCTGCCTGCCCGGTGGGCGCGCCGAGCGCGCGAGACACGCCTCGCGCGGCCGTGCGCACCACGGGAACGACCGCCTGCGCGCCCGCGTCGTTGGGGACGATGACCGACAGTGCCGCCACCACCTGGCCGCCCGCGCCCCGCACTGGAGCGGCCACGCCGAGCGCTTCCTCGTGGACGTAGCCGGGGCAGTAGGCGTACCCCTGCTGCCGGACGTCGGCCAAGCAGGCGCGCAGCCGGGTGGGCGTGGCCGGGGTGGCCGGCGTGAAGGCGGTGAGCGGGCCGGTGAGCAGTCGTTCCTTGAGGTCCGCCGGGGAGTGGGCGAGGAGCACCAGGCCGCTGGAGGAGGCGTACAGGGGCAGCCGCCCGGCGATACGGGTGTAGTTGATCACCGCGTTCGGCGCCGAGAGGCGTTCGAGGAACAGCACCTCGTCGCCGTCGAGGACGCCCAGCTGCACATGGTGGCCCACCACGTCGTGCACGCCCTCCATGAACGGCATCGCCGCGTCGCGCAGGGACAGCGCGGGCGAGGCCCGTACGGCCAGCTCCCACAGCCGGACACCGATGCGCACCCTGCGATCGCCGTCCCGGGCCAGGAAGCCGTGGGCGACCAGCTCGGCCACGAGCCGGGAGGCCGTGGCCACGTGCAGTCCCGTGCGGCGCGCGATCTCGGAGACGGTCAGCGCCGGCTCATCCTGGCTGAACGCCTCGAGAATCCGGGCGGCACGGGAGAGGACCGACTCCTGGTGAGGTGCCTTCATCGGGTCACTCCTCGCCCGCGCGGGGCAGTCGGGCCCCGACCCGCGCCGCCGTCTCGCGCAGCCAGATGTGGGCCGCGTCATGGGTGTGCACCGGGTGCCACCACAGCGCTTCCCGCAGCGGCACCGCCTCGTACGGCGGCTCCAGCACCCGCACCTCGGCGATGGGCGTGAGCATCCGTGCAAGCCGTGCCTGGATGAGGGCGATGCGCCGGGTGCCGGCGATCATCAGGGGCAGGAGCTGGAAGCCGTCGACGGAGACCTCCACGCGCGGTTCGATGCCCAGCATGCCCAGTTGCCGCACAGCGGGGGCGTCGTAGGTGCGCTGGTACGTCACCCATGGCAGCTGGGCCAGGTCGCGCTGGGTGAGCTGGTCCTCGATGCCGGGGTGGTCGCGCGACACGATGAACACCCAGCGGTCGTCGTACAGGTCGGTGGAGGGGAAGTCGCTGATCACGCCGTGCGGCATGAGCAGGCCGTCGGTGGCACTCAGCAGGGTCGCGGTGTCGTCGACGACGGTCGGCGGGGTCTGGGTGAAGCGGAGCCGGATGCCGGGGGCCTCTTCGTGCACCACGCGGGCGAGTTCGGCGCCGAACACGGCGACGGCGTAGTCGGAGGCCACCAGCCGGAACTCGCGGGTCTCCCTGGCCGGGTCGAAGTCGGCCTGGCTGGAGAAGAGGCGTTCCAGGACGTCGTAGGCGGTGGAGGTGCGGTCCAGGAGCACCTGGCCGAGCGCGGTCAGCTCGTAGTGGCCGCCGACGCGGGCGAGCAGGTCGTCGTCGAAGTGGCGGCGCAGCCGGGCCAGGGCCGCGCTCATCGCGGGCTGGCTCAGCCCCACCCGCTGTCCGGCCCGGGTGACGTTCCGCTCCTCCAGCAGGGCGCGCAGGGCGACGACGAGGTTGAGATCGAGGCTGGCCAGGTTCACGGGTCGGTCCCTTGTCGTGAGGGCGGTCATCAACGCGGTGGATGCCGATCATCCACAGAATCGATTTCCCTGATTGCGCGCGGCGGGTCCAGATTAGTCGCACCGCAATCAGGAGGACATGTCCGTGAAACCCGAACCCGCGTCCGCGCTCTTCGCCGGACCGTTCGCCCTCGCCACCCTCTCCGCCCCGGACGGGCCGCGGTTCCCCGCCCTCGTCACCCCGGACGGCCAGGCTCTGGACCTGCGGGACGCCTTCGGCGACGACCGGCTGACCGTGCGGGAACTGCTGGACGACTGGGAGAGCGCCCTGCCTCGGCTGCGCGCCCTGGCCACCGACACCGGCCCGGCCCGCACAGCCGTCGCGGAACTGCGCGTGCACGCGCCGGTGGCACCGCGCCAGGTGTTCCAGTCGGGCGCCAACTACCGCCAGCACGTCATCGACCTGCATGTGGCCCACCGCGCCCCCGACGACGACCGGCCGGAGAGCGAACGGCGCGCGGAGGCCGCCGAGATCATGGACCGGCGCGCCGCCGAGGACCTGCCGTACGTCTTCATCGGCCTGCCCACCGCGATCACCGGCCCATACGACGACGTCGTCCTGCCCTCCTGGGCGCAGCAGCCGGACTGGGAGCTGGAGTTGGCGGTCGTGATCGGCAAGCCGGCCTACCAGGTGCCGGTGCAGGACGCGCCGGGGTACATCGCCGGATACACCATCGCCAACGACCTCACCGACCGGACCACCGTGTTCCGCCGGGACATGCCGCAGATCGGCACCGACTGGCTGCGCAGCAAGAACGCGCCCGGCTTCACCCCGCTCGGCCCGTGGATCGTGCCGGCCGAGTCGATCGCCGACCCGGACGACCTGCGCGTGACGCTGAAGCTCAACGACGAGACCATGCAGGACGAGTCCACCCAGGACATGATCTTCAAGGTCGCGCGCATGGTGTCGTACGCCTCCCAGACCGCGCGCCTGCTCCCCGGTGACCTGGTGCTGACCGGCAGCCCGGCCGGCAACGGCATGCACTGGGGACGGCTGCTGCGGGACGGCGACGTCATGGAGGGCACGGTCACCGGTCTCGGCGTCCAGCGCACCCGTTGTGTCGCGGAGGGCGCCGCGTGAACCGCCAGGACCCCGAGGGCGCGATCGCCGAGGCCGCAGGGGCGTACCGCAACTGGGGACGCTGGGGCGAGGACGACCGGCTCGGCACCCTCAACTTCCTGGACGAGGGCAAGCGCCGTGCGGGCGCGGCCCTGGTGCGACGGGGCGTCAGCTTCTCGCTGTCGCAGGCGTTCGACATGAACGGCCCGCAGAAGGGCTGGCGGCGGCGCACCAACCCGGTGCACACCATGCTGGACACCGGCACCGACGCCGCTCTTGGCATCCAGGGTTTCCCACACGGTATCGGCGGCGCCGACGACGTGATCGCGATGCCGCTGCAGTGCTCCACCCAGTGGGACGGGCTCGGCCACATCTTCGACCACGGCAAGGCGTGGAACGGGCGGGCCGCCGAGAAGGTCGTCACCTCCGACGGCGACGCCGTCACCGGCATCGAGCACATGGCACCCCACGTCGCGGGGCGGGGCGTCCTGCTGGACGTCGGCCGGGTGCTCCGCGCCGACGGGGAGCTGCCGGACGGGTTCGCCATCACGGAGGAGCACCTGACGGCGACGGCCGAGGCGCACGGGGTCGCCGTGGGCCGCGGCGACATCGTGCTGGTCCGCACCGGGCAGCTGGCCCGCGCACGCCGCGAGGGCTGGGGCGACTACGCCGGCGGCCCCGCGCCGGGGCTGTCGTTCACCACGGCCGGCTGGCTGCACTCGACCGAGATCGCCGCGATCGCCACGGACACCTGGGGCTTCGAGGTCCGCCCGAACGAGTTCGACCACGCCTTCCAGCCGCTGCACCAGGTCGCCATCCCCAACATCGGGCTGCTGATCGGCGAGATGTGGGACCTGGAGGCGCTGGCCGAGGACTGCGCGGCGGACCGCGTGTACGAGTTCTGGCTCACCGCCGCGCCCTTGCCCATCACCGGTGCGGTCGGCTCCCCCGTCAATCCGATCGCCGTCAAGTAGCACACAGCGATCGGTTCCCCCGTCATGCGATCGCCGTCAAGTAGCACACGGAACAGGGAGTTCCCTCATGAACACTGCCCGCACGGTCCTGGTGATCGGTGGTGGTGCCGCCGGCAACGCCGCGACGGTGTTTCTGCGCCGCGCCGGCTTCGCGGTGGACCTGATCGAGGCCAAGGACGACTGGAACGCCACCGCCGGCTCCGGTATCACCCTGCAGGGCAACGCGTTGCGCGTCCTGCGTGAACTCGGTGTCTGGGACCAGGTGAAGGCGTCCGGCTTCGGTTTCGGCTCGGTCGGCATCACCGCGCGCGACGGCACGGTCCTGCACGTCGCCCGGGATCTGCGCACGGGCGGCGACGACCTGCCCGCCACCGTCGGCATGCAGCGCCCGCGGCTCCAGCAGATCCTCATCGACGCGGTACGGGCCAGCGGCGCCTCCGTGCGCCTCGGCACCACCGCCGAGGTCGTCGACCAGGACGCGGACGGCGTGTCGATACGGTTCTCCGACGGCGGCGAGGGCCGCTACGACCTGGTCATCGCCGCCGACGGCCTCGGATCCGCCACCCGGGCCGCGATCGGCATCACCGACAAGCCGGAAGCGACGGGCATGGCCATCTGGCGCGTCGCCGCCCCGCGCCCCGCCGGCGTGGTCCGCACCGATCTCGCCTACGGCGGCCCCGCCTACATAGCCGGCTACTGCCCCACCGGCGAGGCCACCCTGTACGCGTACGTCGTCGAGGCCAACCGCGACCGTGCCTCGATCCCGCCCGCCTCCTACGCCGACGAAATGCGCCGCCTGGCCTCCGCCTACGGGGGCTTCTGGCCGGAGATCACCGAGCACATCACCGACCCGGCACAGGTCAACTACACCTGGTTCGACCGCATGCTGGTGGAAGGCTCCTGGCACCGCGGCCGGGTCGTGCTGATCGGCGACGCCGCGCACTGCTGTCCGCCCACGCTCGCCCAGGGCGCGGCACTGTCGCTGGAGGACGCGTGGGTGCTCACCGAGCTGCTCACGTCTGATGCGCCGTGGGACGACGCGCTGTTCCAGGCGTACTACGAGCGGCGCGTGGCCCGCGTCCGCCCGGTCGTGGAGGCGTCCGTGCGGATCGGGCAGTGGCAGCTGGACGGCGTCCGGGACGCGGACGTCCCCGGCCTGATGGGCCGCACGATGACGATGCTGCGGGAGCTGCCGTGAGCGCCTCCCCCACCGTCGACGTCCACGCCCACGTGCTGCTGCCCGAGGTCGACGCCCTGGTCGCCGGCCATGCCAGGCTGGCGCGGGCGAAGGAGCTGGACGCCCGGCGCAACGGTCCCGCGGCCCTCGCCGTGAGCGGGCCCATGGTGCGCGAGCGCATCCCGAAGATGACCGACCCCGCCGTCCGGCTGGCCGCGATGGACGCCCAGGGTGTCGACGTCCAACTGGTCAGCCCCTCTCCGTCGCACTACCACTACTGGGCCGACGAACAGACCGCCGAGAAGCTGTACCGGCTCGCCAACGAGGCCACGGCGGCCCACTGTTCCGCCGCGCCGGACCGGCTGCGCGGGCTCGGCCTGGTACCGCTGCAGCACCCCTGCCAAGCGGTGCGCGCGCTGGAACACGCCCTGGACCAGGGCCTGCTGGGCGTCGAGATCTCCAGCCACGCACCGGGGCGGGAACTGTCCGCACCGGCCTACGAACCTTTCTGGAGCAGGGCCGCGGAAACCGGCGCGATCGTCTTCCTGCACCCCTTCGGCTGCACCCTCGACGAGCGACTGGACCAGTGGTACCTGTCCAACACCGTCGGCCAGCCGGTGGAGAACGCCGTCGCCCTCTCGCACCTGATCTTCTCCGGCGTCCTGGACCGGCATCCGGGCCTGAAGCTGATCGCCGCGCACGGCGGCGGCTATCTGCCCACCCACATCGGCCGCTCCGACCACGCCTGGTCCGCCCGCTCCGACGCCGGAGCGAACTGCGCCCACCTGCCCAGCAGTTACCTCAAACGGATCTACTTCGACTCCCTCGTGCACGACCCGCACGTGCTGCGCGAGCTGATCCGGGTCGCGGGCCCGGACCGGGTGCTGCTCGGCTCCGACTTCCCCTTCGACATGGGCACCGACGACCCCGTCGCCGCCCTGCGCGCGGCCGCCCTGCCCGACTCCGTCCTCCATGCCGTTCGCGGCGGCAACGCCTCCGCCCTCCTCGTCCAGGAGTGATCCCATGCGCCTGCTCACCCACCTGCGGCACGTCGACCTCGCCGTGCCGGACTACGACAAACAGCTCGACTTCTACGCCGGAGTCTGGGGCCTGACCCAGGTCGCCGAGGACTCGGGCATCTCCTTCCTCGCCGCCGAGGGCTCGCCCGAGCAGTACGTCGTACGCCTGCGCAAGGCCGACGAGAAGCGCCTCGACCTCGTCTCCTACGGCGCCGCCAGTGCCGCCGACGTGGACACGCTCGCCGAGCAACTCCTCGCCGAGGGCGTGCAGTTGATCACCCACCCGGGCCGGGTCGACACCCCCGGCGGCGGCTACGGCTTCCGCTTCTTCGACGTCGACGGACGCACCCTCGAGGTCTCCGCCGACGTAGAGGTACGCCGGCACCGCAAGATCGAGGAGAAGGAGTCCATCCCGGTCAAGCTCAGCCACGTGGTCCTCAACTCCCCCGACCTCAACCGCACCCGCGAGTGGTACGAGCGCCACCTCGGCTTCCGCCTCTCCGACACCCTCAGCTCACCGCACATGGGCGAGGTCATGCACTTCATGCGCATCTCCAACCAGCACCACTCCATGGCACTGGCCAAGGGCCCGCACACCTCCCTGCACCACATCTCCTTCGAGCTGCGCGGCATCGACGAGTACATGCGCGGCTCCGGCCGCGTCATCCGCGCCGGGTACCAGAAGATCTGGGGACCGGGCCGGCACATGGCGGGCGACAACACCTTCACGTACTTCCTTGACCCGCACGGCAACACCGTCGAGTACACGACGGAGTTGGAGTGCCTGGACGAGGACACCTGGCACCCGCACGTCTACGACTTCTCCCGGCCCGAGGTCACCGACCAGTGGGGCACCGCCAACCCCATGAACGAACTCGTCGCCAAGGAGTCCTTCAACGACCCCGACCGCGGCGTCTTCATCGCCCCTCCGGTCTGATCTCCCGCCCTCCACTCCCCGGGGGCGCGGCCGGCCCTGTCACCTGCCCTGACTGAATCCCGCCGCGCCCTCGGCCCCACCCTGCCCGGAGCCGCACCATGCGATTCGCCGCCTACGAACACCGCCATCGCCGCCGCGTGGCCGTCGTGGAGGACGACGGCACCCTCCTGCCGCTGCCCGGCGTCACCTCCCTGACGACCCTTCTGACGGAATCCGACGGTCTGCCCGGCCTGCTCGCCGCGGGCGCGGCGGCACTCGACGTACCGCCCGGCCCGCATGTGTCACAGGTCCGGCTGCTGCCACCGCTCCAGCCCACCTCCGTCCGGGACTTCGTCACCTTCGAGGAGCACGTCGAGGGCGTACGACGCTCCGTGGACGGCGCCACCGGCGTGCCCGAGCAGTGGTACGCGGCGCCGACCTTCTACTTCACCAACCCGCACGCCGTGTACGGCCCGCACGACGACATCCCCGTCCCACCGGGCTCCGCGGCCTTGGACTTCGAACTGGAAGTCGGCGCGGTCATCGGCCGGGAGGGACGTGATCTCACTCTCGAGCAGGCCCGGGACCACATCGTCGGCTACACCGTCTTCAACGACTGGTCGGCCAGGGACCTCCAGGCCGCCGAGATGAGAGTCGGCCTCGGCCCGTGCAAGGGCAAGGACACGGCCACCACCCTCGGTCCTTACCTGGTCACCGCCGACGAACTGGAGCCGTACCGGGACGCCGACGGCCTCCTGCGCCTGGCGCTCACCGCGGAGATCAACGGCGACGTCGTCGGCCGGGACCTGCTGTCCAACATGAGCTGGACCTTCGAGGAGATGGTCGCGTACGCCTCGCGCGGCACCCGGGTGGTCGCCGGTGACGTCCTGGGCTCCGGCACCTGCGGCAACGGCGGCTGCCTCGCCGAACTGTGGGGCCTGCGCGGCGAGCGGACTCCGCCGCCGCTGCGGCCCGGCGACACCGTCACCCTCACCGTGGAAGGGATCGGCAGCGTGTCCAACACCGTCGTCCCCGGCGCCGATCCCGTGCCGCTGCCCGCCGGCCGGCGCCGGCCCCGGGAACGGCCGTGAACGACCTGCACCCCAAAAGGCTGCTGGGCAAGGTGGTCGTGATCACCGGCGCGGCTCGTGGCCAGGGCGCCGCCGAGGCGGAAGCCCTGACCCGGGAAGGCGCCCGGGTCATCGCCACCGATGTACAACCCGACGGAAACTGCCGCCGCCTGGACGTGACCAGCGAACACGACTGGGCCGAACTCGCCGCCGAGCTCAAGGAGTCGTACGGACAGGTACACGGCCTGGTCAACAACGCGGGCATCACCTGGCGCGCCCGCCTCGGCGACGTACAGGCGGCGGACTTCGACCGCGTCCACTCGGTCAACGTCACCGGCCCCCTCCTGGGCATCCAGCACCTCACCCCGCTCATGCCGCCCGGCTCCTCGATCGTCAACGTCGGCTCCTCCGCGGCCCTGACCGCCCACTACCCGATGGCCTACACCGCCAGCAAGTGGGGACTGCGCGGACTCTCCCGGACGGCCGCACTCGAACTCGGACCACGCGGCATCCGCGTCAACACGATCCACCCCGGCTACATCGAGACCGAGATGACCGCCTCCGCCACCCCCGCCTTCCGCGAAGCCAACATCCGCGAAACACCCTTGGGGCGCACCGGCACCGTCGCCGAGGTCGCCCCGCTGGTGGTGTTCCTGCTCTCGGACGAGTCGTCGTTCATCACCGGCGCCGACATCCCGGTCGACGGCGGCATGACCGCGCACGGCGGCGTGAAGTCCGTCTCCGACGCGCTGCGCGAGAGAGCCTTGTGAAGCGGCTGGAAGGCAAGATCGCGCTGATCCCCGGCACGGCCCGCGGCCAGGGCCGGGCCGCGGCACTGCGGTTCGCGGCCGAGGGGGCGCTCGTGGTCGGCGGTGACCTGCCGCACGAGGCGGCCGTCGAGGCGCAGCGGCTGATCGCCCGCGAGGGCGGCACGGCGCTCACGCCCGGGCCGCTGGACGTCACTAACGAGGCGTCGGTGCGCTGTTGGGTGACGGAGGCCGTCGACGCCTTCGGCGGCATCGACATCGTCTGCTGGGGAGACATCGACGGGCAGTCGTACGAGGACTCCAGCTCAGCCGTTCCCGACCCACCGGACGCAGTGTGGCTGACTGTCCGGGCGGCCTGGCCGCATCTGGTCGCCAGTCGTGGCTGCTGGCTCACGGTCGGTCGACCGACCGGCCGACTCGCCGCGTACGGAGCCGCCGAGGGCCGGGTGATCGCGCTGACCCGGCAATTGGCGGCCGAGGGCGCGCCGTACGGCGTCCGCGCCAACAGCGTCGCCCCCGCCGGGACATCCGACGGCGTGATGAGCGCGGCCGTCTTCCTCGCCTCCGACGAGGCGTCGTACCTCACCGGCGCCCACCTTGTCGCCGACAGCGGCTGGTCGACGCCACAGCCCCGCCACCCCCACCTGGAAGGACACACCCACACGTGAACAAGGTCCGCAGCAGCGCCGCCGAGGCCGTCGCCGACGTACCCGACGGCGCGTCACTCGCCGTGGGCGGCTTCGGCCTCAGCGGCGTACCGGAAGTCCTCGTCCGTGCCCTGTACGAGCAGGGCGCGCAGGGGCTCGAGGTCGTCTCCAACAACTGCGGCGTGGACGGCCGCGGCCTGGGCGTCCTGCTCGCCGCCGGCCGGATCGCCCGCGTCACCGGCTCCTACGTCGGCGAGAACAAGGAGTTCGCCCGCCAGTACCTGGCCGGGGAACTCGAAGTGGAACTCGTCCCGCAAGGCACCCTCGCCGAACGGCTGCGCGCGGGCGGCGCCGGCATCCCCGGCTTCTACACGCCCGCCGGCGTGGGCACCCAGGTGGCACACGGCGGCCTTCCCTGGCGGTACGCGTCGGACGGCTCGGTCGCACTCGCCTCGCCGCCCAAGGAGACCCGCGAGTTCCACGGCCGCGCCCACGTCCTGGAGCACGGCATCACCACCGACTTCGCCCTCGTACGGGCCTGGCGCGGCGACCGGCACGGCAACCTGTGCTTCCGCAGGGCCGCCGCCAACTTCAACCCCCTGGCCGCCATGGCGGGCAAGGTGACCATCGCCGAGGTCGAGGAACTGGTCGAGCCGGGCGAACTGGCCCCCGACGCCGTGCACCTGCCCGGCATCTACGTCCAGCGGATCGTGGCCCTCAGCCCCGACGAGGCCGCCGACAAGCAGATCGAGAAGAGGACGGTACGTTCCTGATGGCCTGGACACGCGACCAGATGGCCGCCCGCGCCGCCGCCGAACTCACCAGCGGCTCCTACGTCAATCTCGGCATCGGCCTGCCCACCCTCATCCCCGGCCATCTGCCGCCGGGCGTCCAGGTGGTGCTGCATTCCGAGAACGGCATCCTCGGTACGGGCCCCTATCCCACCGAGGACGAGGTCGACCCCGACCTGATCAACGCGGGCAAGGAAACGGTCACCGTCCTGCCCGGGGCCGCCTTCTTCGACTCGGCCCTGTCCTTCGGCATGATCCGCGGCGGGCACATCGACACCGCCGTCCTGGGCGCCATGCAGGTGTCCGAGCAGGGTGACCTGGCGAACTGGATGATCCCCGGGAAGATGGTCAAGGGCATGGGCGGCGCGATGGACCTGGTGCACGGCGCCCGCCGCGTCATCGTCCTCATGGAGCACACCGCCAAGGACGGGTCACCGAAGATCCTCAAGGACTGCACCCTGCCCCTGACCGGCGAGCGTTGCGTGCACCGGATCATCACCGACCTGGGCGTCCTCGACGTCACCGACCACGGTCTCGCCCTGGTGGAGACCGCACCCGGCGTCAGCGTGGAGGACATCACGGCCCACACGGACGCACGGGTGCGCTGAGCTGCACGAGGAGTCGAGAGGGGGCCCGCTGATAAAATGTCGGCACGCTTCGACATCGCCGTTCCGGGGCGCCCGATCAGAAAGGTCCCCCTTGAGCGCGAAGCCGCCTACGTCTCGCCCCGTGTCCCCCGCTCTGCCTCCGGCCGCGTCCTTCGACGCACTCGGCCTGCCGCCGAAGCTGACCGAGGCCATGGCCGGCCTGGGCGTGACGGAGCCCTTCCCGATCCAGGCGGCCACCCTGCCCAACGCGCTGGACGGCCGGGACGTCCTCGGCCGTGCCCGGACTGGCTCCGGCAAGACGCTGGCGTTCGGGTTGGCGCTGCTCGTGCGCACGGCAGGGCTGCGGGCGGACGCGAAGCGGCCGCTCGCCCTGGTCCTGGTGCCGACCCGCGAGCTCGCGCAGCAGGTGAGTGACGCGCTCGAGCCGTACGCGCGGACGCTGAACGTGCGACTGGGCACGGTGGTCGGCGGGCTGTCGATCAACCGGCAGCAGGCGCTGCTGCGGGCCGGTGTCGACGTGCTGATCGCGACGCCGGGTCGGCTGACCGACCTGGTGTCCCGCCGGGACTGCCATCTGGACCAGGTGCGGATCACGGTGCTCGACGAAGCGGACCAGATGTGCGACCTGGGCTTCCTGCCGCAGGTCACGGAGATCCTCGACCAGGTGCGGCCCGACGGGCAGCGGCTGCTGTTCTCCGCCACGCTCGACCGCAACGTGGACCAGCTCGTTCGCGACTACCTCCGCGACCCGGTCCCCGTCTCGGTCGACCCGGCGGCCGGTTCGGTCAGCACGATGGAACACCACGTGCTGAACATCCACGCCGCCGACAAGTACGCGACCGCGACCGAGATCGCCGCCCGCGACGGCCGGGTGCTGATGTTCCTGGACACCAAGGCCGGCGTGGACCAGTTCACCCGCCATCTGCGGGCCAGCGGCGTACGAGCCGGTGCGCTGCACAGCGGGAAGTCACAGCCGCAGCGCACGCACACGCTCGGCCAGTTCAAGGACGGCGAGATCACCGTCCTGGTGGCCACCAATGTCGCCGCACGCGGCATTCACATCGACACGCTCGACCTCGTCGTCAACGTCGACCCGCCCGCCGACGCCAAGGACTACCTGCACCGGGGCGGACGCACGGCACGCGCCGGCGAGTCCGGCACCGTGGTCACCCTGGTCACCCCCAACCAGCGACGCGATGTGAACCGGATGATGTCCGAGGCCGGGATCCGGCCCACGGTCACCCAGGTGCGCTCCGGCGAGGCACAGCTGACCGCCATCACCGGTGCGAAGCGCCCGCCGACCGCGACGAAGAGCACCACCGGCAACATCCCGTTCCGCGGCCTCGGCTCCCGTGCGGGCCGTCCTGCGAAGGAGTCCCGCAAGTCCGCCGAGGCCCGCAAGGTCGCGGAGGCACGCGCGGCGGCCCGGGTGCGCAAGGGCCGCTGATATCGCTGCGGCCGCCGGTGCGTGACCCTTCGGGGTGACGGCGGCCCGCTACGCCGTTCGAGTGGTGCCATCGGGTCCCCGGCCGTAGCGTCGGAGCAGCACATCCGGCGGCGAGCGGCAGCGGGGAACAGGCCATGCACATGCGCGTACTCACCACGACGGTCACATTCTTCGCGCTCGCCGCGCTCGCCACCGCGACAGGCGCACCGTCCGCGGCCCGGTCGGCCCCGGAGCCTGTCGCGCGGGTCGCTCAGCAGCCCGCGGAGGTGCCCGTCCTCGTCGACTGCTTCTGGCACCCCGAGGTGCGCCCGACCGACTTCATGCTCGCCTGCGGTGACGGCAACAGCCGCCTGGCCTCACTGCGCTGGTCCGAGTGGGACGCGGACTCGGCGCAGGCCAAGGGCGTGAACTGGGTCAACGACTGCAAGCCCTACTGCGCGGCGGGCCGCTTCCACGCCTACCCGGTGACCGTACGGCTCGACCGCCCGGAGCCGTGGAAGAAGCGCCCCCACCTCTCCCACTACTCCCGCATCACGCTCGTCTACACCGACAGCCGGCCGGAACAGTTCGCACGGACCGTGTCCTATCCGCTCTGGGACTGAGCGGCGGCGGCGACCTGCTCGGTCTGCGCGCCCGACGATGTGATCACCTCGGAGTGTCGCTCACTGCGGTCCATACGGCCGCCCATGAACGCCAGCCCCAGCCCCGCCACACCGAGAGCCGCGCCGACCAGGACCGGTGAGGCCCAGCCCCAGCCTGCGGAGATGGCCAGGCCGCCGAGCCAGGCGCCACCCGCGTTGGCCAGGTTGAACGCGGAGTGGTTGGAGGCCGCCGCCATGGTCGGGGCGTTCTTCGCCTTGGCCATCAGCAGCATCTGAACGGGGGTCGTGATCAGGGCGCCCATCGCGCCGATGAAGGTGATCGTGATCAGGGCGGGCACGGTGCTGTGCACGGCGAAGTAGAACACCACCAGCGCCGAGGACAGCAGAGCCAGCCCCGCGTACAGCGTCGGGCGCAGGGCGCGGTCCGTGAGCGGACCCGCAGCCAGGGTGCCGAGCGTCATGCCGACGCCGTAGAGCGCGAGGACGAGCGTGGTCGAGGAGTCGGACAGGCCCGTCACGTTGGTCAGCATCGGGACCAGGTAGCTGTAGACGGCGAAGAAGCCGCCGAAGCCCACGACCGCCGTGGCCAGGCCGATGAACACCTGCCGGTTGCCCATGGCGCGCAGTTCGTGCCGGATACCGGACTGCTCCGAGCGGGGCTGGTGGGGGACGAAAGCGGCCAGTGCGGCGAGGGCGACGAGCCCGATGACGGCGACAGCGACGTAGGCGGACCGCCAGCCCAGCTGCTGTCCGAGGGCCGTACCGGCCGGAACGCCGACGATGTTGGCGACGGTCAGCCCGAGGAACATCCTCGACACCGCGCGTGCGGCCCGGTCGGGGGCGACCAGGCGGGAGGCGACGACCGCGCCGACGCCGAAGAGCGCTCCGTGGGGCAGGCCGGCCAGGAAGCGTGCGGCGAAGAGCAGCTCGAAGTTGGGGGCGAGCGCGGACGCGACGTTGCCGATGACGAACAGCCCGGACAGCAGGAGCAGCAGCCGCTTGTGGGGTATGCGCGCGCCGATGCCGGTCAGCACCGGGGCACCGACGACGACACCCAGCGCATAGGCGGAGACGACGTTGCCGGCCTGCGGCACGGACACGCCGATCCCGTCAGCGATCTGGGGCAGCAGTCCCATCGTGGCGAACTCGGTGGTGCCGATGCCGAAAGCGACAGCAGCCAGGGCCAGGAGAGCCAGTGGCATGGCGCAGGAGAACCTTTCAGAGCGGGTGGTGCGGGGAGGGAAGGAGGGAGCGGGGTGGGGCCGCGACGGTGCGGCTGGTCGGGGACGGTCGTGCCGTGCCTCATCGCGCGGCGCTCCCTGGGCATGGAAAGCCCATAACGGGTGCAGCAGCTGAACGGAGTCAGACATTCCAAGATCTCGCCGCGTCCTCCGTGATCCATGTCACATCACTACGGCGGCGAGTTCCCGCCCGATCACCCCGCTGCCCTGCGTGGCCGCCTCGGTCCCTCCGAATATCGGCAAGACTTTCCCTGCTCATGCCCGCTGCTTCACGCAACCGCCGTCCTGGGCAACCTGAGTTGGCACGGTACGGCACCGCACCCATGTGCCGTCGGATCGCTCACGGGTCAGAGGTCAGGAGAGGTATGTCTGTGATTGCCGAGACACCCGCACGTACCGGACACGGTGGACAGCGCAAGGCAGCACGCGCCTTCACGTTGGGAACCGTGCTCGCCCTGATCGCGTTCGCTCCGCCGGCGGCGGCGAGCGAGCGGCACACCGCCCCTGTGAGCGGAGACTCGATCTCGTGGACCACGCAGCACCTGGCTCCCGGAGTCAAGGTCCGCACCGGCGTGCTGAGCGTCCCGGAGGCGGCAGGCTCCTGGACGGTCACGGTCCAGGCTCCCGCGGTCAACCGCCTCACCGGCGCGGCCGCATGGGCCCCGCTCGGTGACCGGTCCTGGGCCGACGCCACCGCCGAGACGTTGCAGGCGGCCGGGTTCGCACCCCGGCTGGAGCGGGTGACCTGGGACTCCTACGCGGACACACCACGCGGCACGATGGGCTGGCAGGTCAGGGTCGGCCAGTACACCACCCAGGCCGAGGCGCGCACGCTCAACTCGTCCATATCGGCTGCGGGCTTCCGTACGTCCGTGGAGTGGACGGGCTACGACGGGCGGCAACGCGCCGACGCGGAGCGCATCCACGTGGCCGTGATCGATCCGAGCCGGCTGCAGGGCACCGTCGAGGCCAGCGACGGCGGCAACACAGCCGACCGGGAGAAGACCTCCGCAGTGGCCACCCGGCTGGAGTCCCTGGTGGGGGTCAACGGCGGATTCTTCATCACCTCCGACGCGGACGGAGTTCAGGGCACGACGGCCGGACTGTCCGTGGTGGACGGCGAGTTGCAGTCCATGGCGGTCGGCTCGCGCGCCGCGCTGATTCTCGAGGACGGCGGACGGCGCGTACGCATCGCGGACCTGTCCAGCCGCGTCACCGTGCGCGCCGGATCCGCCTCGCACGCGGTCGAGGGCATCAACCGCACGCCGGGCAAGGTGCGCAACTGCGGCCGTCCGGGCGCCGTACCCACCGAGCTGCCCCGTCAGGATCTGACCTGCTCCCTCGCGAACGACCTGGTCAAGTTCACCGGCTCGTTCGGGGCCCCGCTGCCGACCGGCGCCGGTATCCAGGTCGTTCTGGACAAGCACGGCGTCGTCGTCTCCCGTGGCGACCGGGGCGGCTCCATGCCGTCCGACGGCAGCGTCCTGCAGGGCACCGGGACGGCAGCCGCCTGGCTCACCGAGCACGCCGGGGTGGGTCGGCGGCTGCAGCTGCGCGAGGTCGTGCGGGACGCCGAGGGGCGGCAGCTCGCACTCGGCCCTCGGGACAGCGTCGTCAGCGCGGCGCCCACCCTGATCGAGAACGGCCGGGTCCACATCGACGCCGCCACCGAGGGCACGCTCGACCCGCTCGACCTCTCCTTCGGGTTCGCGTGGTCCAACGTCCGCCAGCCCCGCACGCTGGCCGGCATCGACCGCAGCGGCAGGCTGCTGCTGGTGACCGTCGACGGTCGGCAGCCCGGCGTCAGCGAGGGCTTCACCCTCGCCGAGGCCGCAC
Source organism: Streptomyces sp. NPDC043726 (assembly GCF_056436565.1). Taxonomy (NCBI): domain Bacteria; kingdom Bacillati; phylum Actinomycetota; class Actinomycetes; order Kitasatosporales; family Streptomycetaceae; genus Streptomyces; species Streptomyces sp. NPDC043726. The sequence continues at coordinate 656,146 of NZ_JBWKCI010000002.1, read as the reverse complement.
AGTTCATGCGATCCCTGGGCGCCGTCCAGGCCCTCAACCTCGACGGCGGCGGCTCCACCGCGATGGCCGTCGACGGGGCCCTGGTCAACGTGCCCTCGGACGCGACCGGCGAGCGGGCCGTCGGCGACACCGTCCAGGTCCTGCCGCACGGGGTGCGCGGCTGATCCGAGCGGTCGTCACGGTGGCTGCCAGCGCTACGCGGAAGTCGCCGAAGGAGGCCGGCCCGCGACACGTCCGTGCGGCGTCGTGCACGCCTGGGTCGCCTGGTTTTCGCGCCGCCCGTTGTCCGGGCCCCGGCAGCGGGCGGGCGGACGCGACGCTGCCGGGCCCCGGGCGGTGCCGGGGCCGACTCAGCGGTCGGCGAGGGCGCGGATTTCTTCGGCGATCAGCTTCGGGTCCTCCTCGGCCATGAAGTGGCCGCAGGAAACGGTGGCGTGGCGCAGATCGCCGCTCCACGCGCTCCACAGGCTCTGGGCGTGGTAGCCGAGGGCGGCGCCCCAGTCCTGCTGCAGGACGGTGACCGGGATGGCCAGCGTGTGGCCGGACGCGCGGTCGGTGGTGTCGTGGTCGATGTCGACTCCGGCCGAGGCGCGGTAGTCGGCGACGATGGAGGGCACGGCGGCCGCGGACGCGGCCAGGTAGTGGGCTCGGACGTCGGCGGGGATGGCGTGCGGGTCCTTGGTCCAGGCGTCGAGGAAGTGGCCGAAGAAGGTGTCGGCGGCCTGCTGGATCATCTCCTCGGGCAGGCCTGGGGCCTGGGCCATCAGGTAGAGGTGAAAGCCGACCGCTCCGTTCACGCCGCGCAGCGCGTCCCACATGTCCAGGGCGGGCAGGACGTCCAGGAACAGGGCCCGGGAGACGGTGTCCGGGTGGTCCATCGCGGCGCGGAAGGCGACCAGGGCGCCTCGGTCGTGCCCGGCCAGGGTGAAGCGGTCATGCCCCAGCTCTGCGGCCAGGCGTACGACGTCGCGGGCCATGGTCCGCTTGGAGTAGGTGTCGGGGCTCGTCTCGGCGGGCTTGTCGCTGTCGCCGTAGCCTCGCAGGTCGGGGCAGATGACGGTGTGGTCGGTGGCAAGGTCCGCTGCGACGTGCCGCCACATCAGATGGGTCTGCGGGAAGCCGTGCAGCAGGACGACCGGCGTGCCGCTGCCGCCGACGGCGGCGTTCAGGGCCACGTCGTCATCGACGCTCACGCGGTGCATGGTGAATCCGGGGATGGTCAAAGCGGTCACAGCTGTTCCTGGGGTTCGTGGCAGGGTGGACGTTCAGAACGCCCTGGCCTGGGCGGTCCGCCCCGTCCGGGACGTCACCCACACTGCGGGCCCCGGATCAGCGATCGATGAGTGAACCCGCGGCACGCCCCGACCGGTGCCGCGTGCGAAAGGACATGTCCGTGGGCGTGACGTTCGGACTGCTGGGACCGGTGACCGCCCACGACGCCGACGGCTCGCCCCTGCGGCTCGGCCCGCCCCGCCACCGGGAGGTCCTGGGACGGCTGCTGATCGCCCGGGGCCGGGTGGTCCCGGTGGGCACGTTGGTGGCCGACCTGTGGGGCGAGGAACCCGCGCCGGGTGCCGTGGGCGCGGTGCGCACCTTCGTCGCCGGGCTGCGCCGCTGCCTGGAACCCGACCGCCCTGCCCGCCAGGCCGCCCAACTGCTGGTCACCGACGGCCCCGGCTACGCCCTGCGCGCCGGCCGTGAAGCGGTGGACGCCTGGCGGTTCGAGGACACCGCCGCGCGCGCCGCCGCGACACCGCCCTCCGCCGCGGCCGTCCTGTGGGACCAGGCCCTGGCCCTGTGGCGCGGGCCGGTGCTCGCCGACTTCCCCGCCGCCAGGTGGGCCGCCGCCGAACAGGCCCGCCTCGAGGCGCTGCGTCTCGACGCCGTCGAACGGCGCGCCGACGCCCTGCTCGCGACCGGCGCCGCCGGCCACGCTGTCGCCGACCTGCGCGCACACGTGACCGCCCACCCCGGCAGACAGGACGGCTGGGTGCTGCTCGCCACCGCACTCGCCCGAACCGGGCAGCGCACGGAAGCGCTGCAGACCCTCAACCACGCCCGTACGGCCCTCGCCGCGCCGCGCGGCACGCAAACCGGCCGCGCCTTGGACCGAGCCGAGACCCGCATCCTCGACACCGCCACTGACTGCGGGACCGAACCGGCCGGGATCACCGACAGCCTCTGGGAGAGGGCCGCGGCCTCCTGGGACCGCTCGGTACCCGCCCGTTCGCAGGCCCGCCTCCACGCCACGGCCGGGCTGCTGCGCGACCTCGCGGTAACCGGCCCCGAGGGCCTCGAACAGGCACACCAGCACCGCCGCGACCTCGTTGCGGCGGCCGAGACGAGCGGCGACACCGAACTGGCCGCCCGCATCATCGGCTCCTACGACGTCCCTGCGGTATGGACCCGCGCTGATCACCCCGACAGTGCCGGTGAACTCTCCCGTGCCGCCGCCCGTGCAGCCGCCCGACTCGGCCCTCAGGGCCCGGCCGCGCTGCGGGCCCGGCTGTTGTCCGTCATGGCGATCGAGTCACGCGGAGACGCCGCCGCCGACACACCCGTCCCTCGCGCCGCCCAGCCGCGCACCACCGAACCCTGGCGCCGCCGCGCCGAACAGGCCGCCGAGGAAGCCGTCCGGCTCGCCCGCGGCCTGGGCGACCCCGCCCTCCTGGCGTTCGCCCTCAACGGGGCCTTCATGCAAGCGTTCTCCCACTGCGGATCGGCCGCCCGCCGCGAAGTCCTCGGCGCCGAACTCACCCGGCTGTCCGCCGAACACCAGATGCCCAGCCACGAAATCCTCGGCCGCATCATCCGTCTCCAGGCGCTGGCCGGTCTCGGCGACCTAACCGAAGCGGACGCAGAAGCCGAACAGATCGACCGGCTCGCCCAACGCAACGAACGACCCCTCGCAGAAGTCTTCACCGCCTGGTACCGGGCCCTGCGCACCTGCGAGACCGACGGCTGGCCTGCTGCCCGCCCTCAGTACGAGCACGTCCTGAAACACACCGCCGGCAGCGGCATGCCCGGCCTCGCTCAAGGCGCAGCCGCCCTCGTCGCCCTCGTCCCGGTCATGCGGGACGACGCTCCCGTGGACACGGCAGAACTCAGCCGCCTCGACGCCGGCCCCTACCAGTCATGGCTCAACCCCCTGCTCCTCGTCGCTCGAGGAGCCACTGAACAGGCACACCAGGCACTGTCCACCGTCCCACGGCCTCCGCACGACCACCTCCAGGAAGCCCTGTGGGGCGTACTCGCCAAAGCCGCCTGTCTGGTGGGACACCTGCCCGTCCTGCGCCGCGCCCGGGAAGAACTCGCCGCCGCCCAGGGCGAACGGGCCGCCGGCAGCGGTCTGGTCTCCTTCGGCCCTGTGCTCCGTCACCTGGAGGCAATCGACGCAGCTCTCGACGCGCACAACCGGTGAACCGCGAAGGGCGCTACACGACGTGACGTCAGCCCAGCAGGTCTCTGATCGCGGTGGGGGCCGCTCCTACGCCCGGCAACGACGAGGCCGACTCGGGGCTCCCTCCGCCGCCCGACGACCGCGCCCCGTCGCCGTCGCCGTCGCCGTCGGCTGACGCGACACGCGGCCGAGTTGATCATTCCTGGCGCCGTGAGCTGCTAGATGAGCGCGGCCCGGTGCCAGAGCATCCCCTGGTCAGCCGTCTCACCATCCTCCAGACTTGTATGTGAGCGAGGGACCCACGGTTCTCGGCGCAGGGAACCCGGGACTGGAAGAGGTACGACGATGGCCCGGTTGCGATTCGTCTGGGTCCTGTCCGGACGTGGTTGGGCCAAATGCGTCGTCAGTGACGACGAGGCTGAAGCCGAAGTCACGGCTTCCTACATCACCGCCGCCCCCGAGGATCTCCTGACGGCCGTATGCAGGCTGATCGTCGGCGAGACCCAGTGCCGAGTGCAGTTCGAGGCCGAGCCCACCGCCTTCCGATGGATCTTCCGGCGGGAAGGCAGCAGCGTGTCGATCCGCCTCCTGGAACTGGCCCACGGCAATCACCACGACAACGCCGGGACTGAGATCTGGTCCACCCGACAGAACATCGACGTCCTTGCCCGAGCCGTGATCCATTGTTTCGACGAGGTCCTGAGGAAGTACGGCGAGAACGCCTACCGCGGCAGGTGGCGCGAGGACTTTCCCCGAGCCGAGCTCGAAGCACTCAGGACCGCGTGGCGAACATACCGAGGCGACCAGGCGGCCTCTTGGACACCACCGCACCCGTGACCCAACAGGACGCGTCCACGGGCACCTGGTGCGGGGCGAACCCGAAGTGGGGATAGCTCCCGCACAGATACGCCCATGAGCCCCATCGCTGCCACTACCGCCCTCCAGCAAGATCGGTGTGCAGAACGAAGTACGGGTGACGGCGGATCGCAGAGGTGGGGGCGGAATGAAGCATGTACGCAAGTTCATCGTTACTGCTGTTACGGCCTTGGGCGTGATGGCGGCCTCGGCCGCCGTCTCGGCGACGCCTCGGGAGACGGATCGCGCCGGGCTGCTGGAGCGGCTGGACGAGGTCGTCGCTGTCGGCGCGGTGGGGGCGCTGATGGAGGTGCGTGACGAGCACGGCGTGTGGCGCGGCACCAGCGGAGTCGCCGAGCTGGGTACGACGAGGTCGGTCCCGGCGTCCGGAACGTTCCGGGCGGGCAGCATCACGAAGACGTTCGTCGCCACCGTCGTTACGACTGCGCGACACCTCACTGCCGGGAACGTCCGCGCGCATCGGCAAGCCGCATCCGTACGGCTATGTGCCGCTCGAACGGGACGGTGAGATCCGCCTCGTCGACTACACCGCGATGAATCCCTCGGTCATGGGTGTGGGCGGCGAGATGATCTCCACGACCAGGGATCTCAATCGGTTCGTCGCCGCACTGCTCGGCGAGCGTCTCGTCCCGGCGCACCTGCTCGACGCGATGAGGACGCCGGCCGTTGAAGGCAGGCGGTACAGGCTAGGGCTGACCTGGAAGGACACCTCGTACGGAATTCGGGTGTACGGCAACGACGGTGATGCCCTGGCGTATCAGGCGTGGTCCTTCGGCACGGAGGACGGACGCCGTCAGGTCACGGTCGCGCTCACGCCGGACTTCCGCGGTGACCCTGACGACGCTGTCGACGCACTCCTGGACAGGGCGTTCTGCCACTGACCGTAAACCTGCCGCCAAGTCTGCAAGCGACCTCGAGGTGGGGGTGTCACCGGCGTCTCGTAGGCTCCACGCCATGAGTGACGGGGAATCCGGCAGACGGGTCATCGACGGGCGCTTCGAGCTTGAGGCGCGGCTCGGTGGCGGCGGTATGGGCATGGTGTGGCGGGCGCGCGATCTGGTCCTGGACCGGGCGGTGGCGCTCAAGGAGGTCCGGCCGTCGGATCCGGGTCTGGCCGAATACGACCCGCCGGCCGCGGCCATGCTCCGGGCCCGGGTGTTGCGTGAGGCAAGGGCGCTCGCCCGTGTCGAGCACCCCAATGTGGTGACCATCCACCACGTCATCGACGGCGTGGACCATGCCTACCCGTGGATCGTCATGGAGTTGGTCACCGGCGGGTCGCTCCAGGACCGACTCGAACAGGGGCCTTTGCCGCCGGTGGCGGCCGCGCGCCTGGGCCGCGAGGTGCTGGCCGCGCTGCGGGCCGCACACGATGCCGGCATCCAGCACCGCGATGTGAAGCCGGCCAACGTCCTGCTGCGACCCGATCAGCGTCCCGTCCTGACGGACTTCGGCATCGCGGCGATCCGGGAGTCGACCGTCCTGACCGCGACCGGTTCCCTCATCGGCACACCGGACTACATGGCGCCCGAACGCATCGCCGGCGGCGAGGGCGGCCCCGGATCGGACCTGTGGTCGCTGGCGATGATGCTGTACGTCGCGGTCGAGGGGCATCATCCCCTGCGCAGGGCAACCACCCTCGCGACGCTGGCGGCGCTCTTGAGTGAGGAACTCCCGCCGCCTCAGCGCTCCGGACCACTGACCGGCTTCCTCAACGCCATGCTCGTCAAGGATCCGGCGCAGCGCCCGGACGCGACGGCAGCCGACCACATGCTCGCGACGGCCGCCGAGGACCGGAACACGGCCGCAAGCCCCTCCCCCGGCCGCCCCAACACAGCGCATCCGACGACGTCATACCCGCTGGCACCCCCAGCCGCAGCATCGTTCGCACCCCCGCCCGCGGCCGGTTTCGGGCCGCCGCCGGCCGGCTTCGCACCACCCGCTCACTTCGGCGCCCCACCCGGTCCGCCGAGCCCGACCCCGGCGAGCCCCACGCGGCCGACGCCGTCCCGGCCCGGCGGCCGTTCGAAACACAGGATCGCCATCGCTTCGTCCGTCGTAGGCACCGTGCTGACGGGAGTGCTGGTGTGGGCCCTGCTGCCGGACGGCGGCGAACAGAATCGTGAACCGTCGGCGGGCTCACCCGGATCCTCCTCGGCCACGACGACGGGCCCGGCGGCGAGCACCCCCACCGCGTCCCACTCGGCTTCGCCGACCGCAGGCGACACGAAGACCGGACTGCTCACCCCGGACGGCATCCGTACGGCGCTCGCGGAGATCGAGGCCACGACCGGAACCAACCGCGCAGCCGACGTCCTCATCTATCCGGAGTACGTGAGCGTGGACGTCATGGTCAAGGGCAGCGAAACGAAGTACGACAGCTACACCTACCGCCCCGGCAGGGGCGTGGAGAAGGGCATCATCAGCAGCACGATAGGCAGCGGCAAACACCCTTTCAGCCTGGACGATTTCGACTGGGACGTCGTTCCCGCTCTGTTGAAGCGTGCCGAGAAGGATCTCAACGTGACGCGCCCCACCGCGCGTTACATCACCGTCAACCCCGCCGACGACACCTTCGACACCCCGCTGGAACTGGCCGTGTACCTCTCCGACGACTACGCGACGGGATATCTCAACGCCGGCCTGAACGGCAAGGTGACCCGCGTCGTAGCCGCCGAGGACTGACGTCGCGCGCGCCAGGCAACCCGCCCTCACAAACAAGCGCGGCCATGGCGTAGAAGGAACGCTCCAGCGCCAGGCTGCCGTCGGGCATGACTTTGCAGACTCCGTAGGAGGCCATGTCCAGGTCGAAGCGAGGATCTTCGTGGTGCGGATAGGTGTAGGCGGCGAAGGTGCACCAAAAGGCGGTGTCCGCGCCTTCCTCGGTGAAGACCTCCAATTGACGACGGAGGTAGCCGGCCTGTTCGTCTTCGTCGCGGATGTATTCGCCGCCGACGCGGGGCGAGTCGACGACGTCCCACCAGCCGAGGCCTCCGCGTGCGGCGGCGCCTCGGTAGGTGCAGCTGTCGAATTCGGTCGCCGCGAGTGGCTTGCCGTGCCGCATGTACTCACGCGGGCCCTGGCGGCAGGCATCGCTGGCATCGCCGTAGGCGTCAGCGCTGACGAGGTCGAAGGGCGCGCAGTCGATCTGTTCCGACGTTCCGGAGGCGTAGGTGATCTTGCCGCTGAACCGGAAGCGGACGTTCGCCGCGATGTCGGACAGTAAGGAGTTCAGCCGGGCCGGAACCTCGGCCAGCGCGGCCACTGTGGTCTCCTCCGGGGCACCGCTTATCAGGGCTTCGATCCTGGCGATGCTGTCGTGGCCGGGGAGGATACCGTCGGCGAACAGGCTCAACTCGCAGCCGGCGACGAAGACGTCCGCTCTCACCTCCTCGGCGCGATCGGCGCACTCGGCGAAGTAGGGCAGCAGTTCCTGGGCGGACAGTTCGCAAGGGAACGGGGGAACCAGACCTCAAGCCCGGCGTCGGCTGCGTGCCGGGCCGCCAGGGCCAGCCGTGCGGGGTCGCCTCCGGTGATACGTACGGCGTCGCAGTGGAGGTCGTCTTCGATGACACGGATCTCGTGTTGTACCACTTCGGGGTCGAACATGGGCCGGGAACTCTTTCCGCCCCGGGTGAAGCCGGTGTCATAGGTGATGCCTCTGGCGCGCATGGAACTCTCCTGGCGCCGCCTGCCGAACGTTGGGGAGGAGCCGAAATCCCAGTCAACGGCGGTCTCCCTGAAACCGTGCTGCTCGGGCTGGTCAGCTATGCACCGGATGCCAGGGCGCAGGCTGACCAGGGCAGACCGCCAGCCGATCGCCGCCGGGCTGGTACAGCACAGGAGTTACGCCGACATCGCCAAGCGCCTTCACCGTCCCACCTCGACGGTGAGCCGTGAGGTCGCGCGCAACGGCGGTCCCGTCCGCTTCCGCGCAGAACTCGCGACCACCCACCGAGCCCGGCGCAGGCCCCAGCCGCCCGCGCCGAAGGGGCAGACCATCAAGGACCCCGGCCCCGACTCCGACGCAACGGCCGCGCTGGTCACCGTCTTGACCACAGCGCTCGCCTAAACCGGCCTCCCGCGCACCGCCGCCCGCGTGATGGCCTGCCTGTTCGCCTCCGAAACCGGCAGTTGCACCGCCCTGGAGATGGCTCAGCAACTGAACGTCAGCGCCGCGACCATCTCTCAGGCAGTCCACCTGCCGGTCGGGCAGGGACTCATCCGGCGCGCCGCGACGAACCCGGCCGCCGCTTCCAGTATCCCCTCGACGAGACCGCGGGCCTGCGGACTGTCGAGGCCATTGTCGCCGCCAATCAGCAACACGCCGTCACCGCGCTGCGCGGCGCCGAAGTCTTCGGAACCCATAGCGCTGCCGGAGCCCGACTTGCCCTCGCAGGCCGCTTCCTCCAACGCCTCGGCGGCGACCTCATCCGCTCCGCCGAGAGGCACTGGCGTGACATGAATGTTCCATCCGCCGCCGCAACGGTTGATATTCTGCAGGAGATGGACACTGCGGTAGGTCGGTCAGAATCTTTGCCAAGAAGATTCCCCGATCCGGCTACGAAAGCTCCGATGTGGTGGTACCAGTTCCGCTCGTCAATCCGCACGAGCCGCCGGAGTCAACGTGTCCACAAACACCCTCAACCAGCAGCAAGAGCAGAACAATCACCGTACTAACGAGGAAAAGCGACGGCGCAAGTTGTTGGGCTTCATCGCGGTACTGATTTCTCTCGTGCTCGGCCTCGCCGCCGGGTGGTTCGCGGACACAGCTGGTGACCAGGCGTTCTACGCTTCTGTGGGAGTCGGCGCCGGCGTAATGATCGTCAGCCTCCCGGTGATTATCGTGGTGATGGTCTTTGTCGAGCCTTCCTGAGTCTGCGCTCACTATTACGTGTACGACCACGCCTTCCACGGGCGGGGCAACGGAGTCCCGGCCGTCAACGGCTGTAACCACCGGACATGCATCTCCGTGACCGGCAGCAGCCTGCGGGTGGAGAAGATCAGCGTCTCGACCAGCTGGAACGGCGACTTCACCGGACACTTCCACGTCTGGGGCGGCGGGATCGACCAGAACAGCGCCACCCAGTTCTGGGGCTACCACCAGCGGTTCACCATTTCGGTCAACCGGGACCTGCCCAACGGGTCCGTGCTCTGCGCCGAGGGAGGGGAACACACCAGCAGCGGCCTGCAGTCGCGCGGCCGGCCGTGCGTCGAGGTGCACTTCTGATCTTCGGGGGCGGGCCCCTGCCCACCGCCCCGCCGGACCTCTTCTTGTCGCGGCACGGCCAGTTGTGACGCAGAGACGGTCTTCTTCGAGCGCCACTCAGTCATCATCCGTCAATCGCGAAGAGCTTCTCCCTGTGCCGTGGCAGCGCGCATACGGTCCGGCCAATCGGCGTGCCGGGTGGTACCGGCGCGTCGCGTCCGACTTCACAAGGGGAGGCTCCGTGGCGAGCGTTGAAGTATCGCTGAAGGAGATGATGGCCGGCATCGAGGGCTCGATGGCGGCCGCGGTGGTCGATTACACCAGCGGAATGGCGCTGGGCACGTTGGGCGGGGGCAAGGATCTGGACGTGACGGTCGCGGCGGCCGGAAACACGGACGTCATCCGCGCCAAGGTCCGCACCATGCAAGAGCTGGGCATCAAGAGCCGTATCGAGGACATCCTGATCACGCTCGAGAGCCAGTACCACCTCATCCGTCTGGTGGCCGGCCGCAACGGCAACGGGCTGTTCCTGTACGTCGTCCTCGACAAGGCCCGCTCGAACCTGGCGATGGCCCGTCATCAACTCAGGCAAGTAGAGGAGCAGTTGGAGGTCTAGATCCCTCTTGCTCCGGGGTGGCGTGCGCCCATGATGTGAAGACTTCTTCAAGTCGCCACATCAACAAGATCCCATTTCATGGTCACACGCCACCCCCGGCTAGAAGGATCGGCATCCACCAGACCGGACCGGTTGCGTCAGCGCCCCTCGTGGGCGCCGCCGGCCAGCGGCCCCTTCCCTCAGACCCATCCGGCAGGGAGCGAGCACCCATGCACGTCCCCCTCTACCAGGCCAAGGCGGACTTCTTCCGCATGCTCGGGCACCCCGTGCGCATCCGCGTGCTGGAACTGCTCCAGCACGGGCCCGTCCCGGTACGGGACCTGCTCGCCGACATCGACATCGAGCCCTCCAGCCTCTCGCAGCAGCTCGCCGTTCTACGGCGCTCCGGCATCGTTGTGTCGATCCGGGAAGGCTCCACGGTCAGCTACGCGCTCGCCGGCGGCGACGTCGCCGAACTCCTGCGCGCCGCCCGCCGCATCCTCACCGAACTCCTCGCCGGGCAGAACCAGCTGCTGACACAGCTGCAGCAGGCCGACACCTCGGCGTCCGGGCAACGCCCGCTGGCGGAAGGCGCGCCGATGCCCCCTGACGTCCTGCCCGCTCCGTGAAAACACCGCTCCGTGAAAACACCGCTCCAGGAAAACACCGCTCCAGGAAAACACCTTGCCCCCGCTGCGCAGCGCCTGCCAAAGTGACCCCAGTCTGTGACCCTGCAGGCACTCTCACGGTGAGGAACGAGAGCCAATGATCTCGGCGTCCCGCAGCGGCCGCCGTGGGCACTGAACGGCCCGCCCCTTAGCGGCGGCGGCCGACAGCCTGCCACGCACGATTTCGTATCGCGGCCCCATGATGCGGTGCCTGACGCACCGCCGCTTCTTCCTGCCCTGAACTCATCGAGTTCGTCGTGGGCTCGTCCTGACTTCGTGAGGTCACCACCACCATGGACATGCAGGTCCAGCGTTTTGCCGTCGCCAACCTCCGCCGCCGACCCGTCGTCGTCGACACCGGCGGTTTCGTCGCGGGCTTCCACCCGGACACCGACAGCCCCTACCTCAACTACGCCACCCCGCTGCCCGGAGCGGATCCGACCGAGCGGGACGTCCGGGCGCTGATCGACGCGTTTTGCGAGCGCGGGCTGCTGCCCCGCCTGGAGTTCGCACCCCAGGCCGCTCCCGCCGTGGAGCCGGCCCTACGCGCCTTGGGATTCCAGACCGAGGCAACGCACGAGTACCTCGTGTGCACCCGCGACCGGCTGACGGTCCCCGAGCCGGGCGACGCCCCCCGAGTGGAGGTCCCGGCCACCGGCGAGGAGTACGCCGCGCTGGACGCCGCACTGGCCGAGGCGTTCGGCGACATCCTCGCCGCCTCCGCCGACGGAGCGGCACGGCTGCGGCGCATCCAGCAGGAGGGCGGAGCGGTGCGCTTCGTCCGCGGACCGCAGGGCGACTGCGCCGGCGGAGCCACCTGCTCACCGCTCGCCGAGGGCACCGCCGAACTGGCCGGCGTCGGCACCAGGCCCGCCCACCGGGGCCAGGGCATCGCCACCGCCGTAACCGCCGCGCTGACCGAGGCGATGTTCGCCCAGGGCGCCGGATCGGTGTGGCTGGAGTGCTCCGGCGACGGCTCGCGCCGCGTGTACCAGCGTGTCGGCTACCGGCCGCAGGGCACTCGCCTGTACCTCTCGCTGCCTCCACGGCCGTAGCATGATGCGGCCGAATGCCCATGCCCATGCCCGGCTGTGCCTGTCGCAAGATGAGGCGGTCGCGATCCCTTACGCACGCCGAAGCAGTGGCAGTTTCAAAATAATCATCATGGTCAATTTGGGTGAATTTGAAGTTCCAGGGCTGAAGGGCCTTCTATTGGGCTCACCACGGCAGCCAGTGACTCAAACCAACAGCTCCTGCTCCACCCATATGGTTTTTCCGCTCGGTCCGTACCTGCTCCCCCACCTGCGGCTGAGCTGAGCCACCAGGAACAGCCCACGGCCGCCCTCGTCGGTGCTGCGCGCACGGCGCATACGCGGCTGGGTGTTGCTCGGGTCGGTGACCTCGCAGAACAGAACGTCGTCGCGGATCAGCCGCAGCCCTACGGGCCCGCCCGCGTACCGGACGGCGTTGGTGACGAGTTCGCTCACCACCAGCTCCGTGACGAAGGAGTTGGCGTCCAGCCCCCAGTCGGCGAGCTTGCTCGTCGCCGCCTCGCGCGCCGAGGCGACCGCCGCGGGCTCCGCGGGAAATTCCCAGGAGGCGACGGCGTCCTCCGCCAGCGCCGAGGGGGACGCGAGCAGGAGGGCCGCGTCGTCCCGGAACGAACGCCCGTCGGAGGCCGTCATGAGGGACTGCGCCAGCGACGGGAGATCGCTCCCGGAGCGGCGGAACTGCCCCAGCCGCTCCGCCAGATCACCGGCGAACCGATCGACGTCCGCCCCGTATCGCTGCAACAGTCCGTCGGTGTACAGGGCGAGGACGCTGCCCGCGGGCATGTCCACCGTGGTCGTCTCGAACGGCAGGCCGCCCACGCCCAGGGGCGGACCGGGCGGCACCGCGACCTGTTCCACACCGCCGTCCTCGACGGCCAGGAGCGGCTGCGGATGGCCGGCCGCGGCCATCGTGCAGCGCGCGGTGACCGGGTCGTGCACCGCCACCAGGCAGGTGGCACCCACCAGGTCCCGCTGCGCCGGATCCGCCTCGTCGGCCAGCCGCGCCACCAGGCCGTCGAGGTGCGTGAGCAGTTCATCCGGCGACAGTTCCAGGTCCGCCAGCGTCTGGACGGCCGTACGCAACCGCCCCATGGTGGCGGCGGCGTGCAGACCGTGTCCGACCACGTCGCCGACCACGAGAGCGGTCCGCAGCGACGGGAGTTCGATGGCGTCGAACCAGTCCCCGCCGATCTCGGCCCCGCCCGCCGCCGGCTCGTACAGCCCCGCGGTCTCCATCACCGGAGTGGACGTCGACGCCTGCGGCAGCAGACGCCGCTGAAGCGCCACCGCGGCCCGGTGCTCGCGGGTGTAGCGGCGGGCGTTGTCCACCCCGAGAGCGGAGTGCGCGGCCACCTGGGCGAGCACCGCCGCGTCCCCCTCGTCGAACGGCTCGGGCTGAGCGGTGCGCCAGACCGCCACCACGCCGAGGAGCAGTCCGCGTGCGAAGAGCGGGGCCACGGCCAGTGAGTGGCCGCCGTCGGGGACAGCCTGATGGATGTGCGGCGAATCGCCCGCGTCCCGCACGAGGGTGTCCCGGTCCACCACGACCGTGCAGCCTTCCTGAAGCGCGCGCACCAACGGCAGATCCGGGAGGGGCGGGATGGCCTCGTCCATCTGGACCAGATTGGGCGGCCAGGGGCCCTGACCACTGCGGAGCGCGGCCCGGCGCAGATGCAGGTCCCCTCCGCCGAACGTCTTCGGCGGTTCGTCACCCCGCAGCACGGCGTCGGCCAAATCGACCCAGGCCAGGTCGGCGAAGTCCGGCACGAGGGCGTCGACGATCTCCTGAGCCGTTTGGCCGATGTCCAGGGTGCCCCCGATGCTCGCGGCCGCCCGATGCCGCAGTTCGCCCCGGCGCCGCGCGTGCCAGTGCTCGGTGGCGTCGGTGAGCAGGACGGCGACACCCGTGGGCCGTCCGTGTGTGTCCTCCGTGCGTACGGCGGACACCGACAACGCCCAGTCCCCGTGCGGCGGTTGGAGCGCTCTGACCCGGTGCTCGTGTGCGGCGAAGGACTCGCCGGTCTTCAGCACGTGGCGCAGGTCGGCCTCCGTGGAAGCGGCGTCGGGCGGGCTCATCACCTCGGAGAGTCTGCTGCCGGCGGGCAGCGGCGGCCCGGGGAAGATCCGGTTCCCGACATTGGTCTGCACCACTTGGAGATCCGTGTCCCGGAAGACGAGCCCGATGTGGTCCTGCGCGAGCAGGGCACGTGTCAGGGCCTCGGCCCGGTCACTCTCCGACGCGCGCTCGGCCGCCAGCGCCAGAACCAGGGTCTTCCCGGTGCCGTCCAAGCGGGCCGCCCGATAGCAGACCGGGACCCTTCGTCCGGATCCGTCGAGCAGATCGACCTGGCCGCCCTCCGGCAACGTGCCGCCGTCGGTGGGAGGGGGATCGGCCATCAGTCGTACTACGGACCGGCCCACCACCTGCGAGGCTCCACGCTCCAGCAGTTCCTCAGCGGCCTGGGACCAGCCGATCACGACGCCCCGGCGGTCGATCAGCGCGGCGGCCGCCTCTGCCAGCGGACCACCGCTGGGCTCAGCGCGTTCGCTCATGGCGCCACACCGCCTCTCACGGGCCGGACGATCCCATCATGTCCCCGCAGGGGATCCCGCGCCCAGCCATGTCCTTTTCGGGTTCCCAGGCAAGGACGGACGCAGCGGACCGCGTCCCACCGAGATCGCGCCGAATGTTCAGGCGACCCAATTCGCTCGGAGCCGGATCACGGAAAGTTCCTGCTACACGCACCGGCACCACCGCAACATCCGGCGCGTCTGGGTCGGTGCCGAATACTGCATCGGCTGACCCGCCGCCCCGATTCACCAGGAGCTTTGCTCCCTGCTGGACGGTCTGGAAACCCTGGAACCTGTTCAGGTGGGTGCCGGTCGGGCCCCGGCTTGACGACGTTGCTGTGCGAGCGCGGGTAGGCCCGCGCGTACTGCGCGGTCAGCATCCGGGAGCAGCGAAACGACAGCGGTTTTTTCGTCCGCTCAACGGAAATTCAGCATGATGATTATTCCGATCTTGCGTTAGCGTGAACTAGTCGGGAATGACCCCGCGCTGATTGAATTTGATGAACATGGTGATTTCGGAGCTGCCGTGACCCCACCCCCCGACCAGCCCGTGCGCGCCAGTGGCGTGGGCGCCGCCACCACGCATGGCTCCGGTTGGCCCAGTCCCCGACCCGCCCGCTCGGCCCGGCCGACGGCGTCGGGCCGCGCCGAGCGGGCGGCGCAGCGCGTCACCGAGCTGGTCGAGAGCGTTCCACCCGGATCCCGGCTGGGCACCAAGGAGAAACTGCGCACCCTGTGCGAAGTGTCCGTGGGCACCTTCAATGAAGCACTGCGCCTGCTCCAGGCCCGCGGCCTGGTCACCGTCAAGCCGGGCCCCGGCGGCGGTCTCTTCAGCGCCGAACAGTCCCCTATGGTCCGACTCGGCAACTCCGTCCTGGCGCTGGACGCCCAGGCGAACGACGTGGCCGACGCCGTCCGCATCCGCGACGCGCTCGATCCCCTGCTGATCGAAGACGCCCTCTGGCACGCCTCACCGGCCGACATCGCCGGGCTGCGTCGCCAACTCACTTCTATGGAAGAGGCCGTGGCGGCGGTCGATCCGGTCGCCTTCATCCACGCCGACTGGCGACTGCACACAGCGATCGCCGCCATCAGTCCGAACCTGCTGCTCAGATCGCTCTACACCAACCTGCTGGACCTGATCGAGTCCCAAACCCTGTCGGTGCTGCCAACCGCCGAGCAGCAGCTGGGCGAGCACATCACCGATCGTCACGAACTCCACCGAGCACTCGTTGACGCCCTCGACCGGCGTGACCGCGAGAGAGCGCTACGGCTGATCCACGAGCACACCGTGACACCCCCAGCCTCGGAGAGGCTGGGCGAACGCCCCTGACCGGCAGGACCCAGCCAGGCCGAAACCCTGGCCTACGCCCCGGTGCGGGCGCCGACCAGGGCGGGCCATCCGAGCCGCCCCCGATCACGGGATGGGGAGGACTTCCTCCGGCCGGTCGAGCGAGGAGCGGGCCGTCGCGGCCGCATAGCGAACGGCGTCGTGTATCGCGCTGTGCGGACACTGCCGATGCAACCGAACACCAGGAGGTTCACGGTCGGCCGGCCGGCCCCGCGTTTCGCGAGCGCCAGGCCGGCAAGCAGCGGAAGCGCCCGGCCGGGCCGGCCACTCGCTCTCGCCGCATGCGGCAGAACATGCGCCGAGAGCAGGAGTGCCGTCGCGGCCGGGTCAGGTGTGATCAGCGCCGTGCGGACTCCTCGCTGTTGGCCCCGGCGGCGGTGTGGCGCAGGATCTCGTCGGCCAGGCGCGCGTCCAATGCGGCGGGCAGGGTGTGGCCCATGCCCTCGGCCATGACCAGTCGGGCGCCGGGCACAGCGACGGCGGTGGCCTCGGCGTGCGCCGGCGGGAACATGGGGTCCTCGGTGCCGTGCAGGACCAGGGTCGGTGCGGTGACGCGGGACAGGTCGGCCGTGGCGCCCGTACCGGCGGCGCCGGCGAGGGTGTGGTTGAGCCCGGCGCCGAGATCACGGGCGCGCTCGTACACCCGCCGCTCCATCGCGCGGTACTCGGCCTCGTCGAACGGCAGTACCGGACCGTGCAGCACCTTCCACAGCGGCAGCCGGGCGGCGAGGTAGCCCTCCACACCCGCCCCCGGCTCGGGGAACGACGAGGCTAGCGCGGCCAGCAATTCCGATGCGGGCGGGGGCAGTTCGCCGGGGATAGCCGTTTCCCCCGCCAGGACGCGTTGCACCGCCGCCGCGGTGTCCGTGCCGAGGGGCTGGGAGGACAGGCTGGTCAGGGTCAACAGCCGGTGCGGGTGGTTGACGGCCAGAAGTTGCGCGATGAGCCCGCCGAGGGAGGCGCCGACCACGTGGGCTTGTGCGACCCCGAACGCGTCGAGTACGGCCAGCGCGTCGTCGGCCATGTCGGCCACGGTGTAGGGGTGGGTGGCGAAGTCGACGGTGGAGGAGCGGCCGACGTCACGGTGGTCGTACCGGATGACCCGACGGCCTCCGTCGACCAGGCGCGTCACGAATCCGTCGTTCCACTGCACGCCCTGCGCCTGCGCGCCCATCACCAGCAGCACCGTCGGGTGGTCCGGGGAGCCGAACTCCTCCGCCCACAGCTCCAGTTCGCCGACGCGGACGGTCCGCTCTCGACCCGCGAGGGTCTGGTGGTTCGTGTGGTCCAGTTCATTTTCCTGCATGGTCGTTCAAGATAATGGTCCGGGGCCGACTCCGCATGCGATTTCCGCGACGTACGCGAGTTGGACGCCGTGCCCCGGTCCCGGGCACCCTGATCTCCATGGCCGGAGTCAAGGGACAGGTGCAGAAGCGGGGCGTCGAGCGCCGTCGCGCGATGGTGGACGCGGCGATCGAACTGTTCGCGCAGCAAGGCGTGCGCGGTACGGGCGTGGCCGCGATCGCCGAGCGTGCGGGCGCCACCCCGTCCGCTCTCATCCACCACTTCGGCAGCAAGGACGGCCTCGTCCGGGCCGTCCTGGAGGAGGCCGACCGGCGCGCCCTGGAACGGCTGTCCGTCCCCCAGGACGCCGAACCCGGCCTCACCGAGGCGTTCGACTGGTTCATCCGGGACGCCGAGCACACCGCCGCCACCGAGCGGGAGTTGGCCGCTCTGCACACCACCCTCACCGCGGAGAACCTCCAGCCCGGTTCCGTGCTCCACACCTGGTTCCGGGACCGTGGCCGGGCGCTGCGGACCCACCTCGTGGCACTGTTCACGCGGGCCGCGGCCGACGGTTCCGCCCGGTCAGATCTCGACCCGCCGCTCCTCGCCGCAGAGGTGGCCGCGTTCCTGGAAGGCGCACATCTGCTCTGGCTGCTCGATCCCGCGCAGGTTGATCTGACGGCGCTGCACCGCAGCTACTTCCAGGGGCTGACCACCCGACTGCGGCCATGAGACGCCACCGAGCCGCTCACGCCGGCACGTCACGCGCGCCTCGCCACCACTGGCCAGCGTCGCCCGTCCGGGTGTGGTGAAGTGGGGATCATGACGACGAGTGACGCGATCGTGGTGCCAGAGCTGTACTCCGGGTATCCCGGGGTTGCCTTCGGCGGCTACATCGCCGGTGTGCTGGCCCAGCGGTCAGGGGCGAAGACGGTACGGGTGAACTTCCGCGGACCGGTGCCCGTCGAGACACCCGTGCGGCTCACCGAAGCGACGGACGGGCGCGTGGAGCTGGGCGACGTCGAGCGGCCCCTCGCCGCGGCGCATCCCGCCGAGTTGCTGCTCGACACCCCGGCCGCACCCTCCTGGGGCGAGGCGACGGCCGCGTCCGAGCAGTTCCGAGCGGCGCCGCCGTCAGGCGTGGTCGACTGCTTCGGCTGCGGCCTGCGCACCGCCGACCGAGGACTGCGGGTGTACTGCGCCCCGGTCCCGGACCGCGACCTGGTGGCCTCCGCCTGGACCCCCTCCCCCGCCTTCGCCGATCCGGACGGCCTGCTCCCGACCCCGCTTGTCTGGGGCGCCCTGGACTGCCCCGGCCACTGGGCGGGCCATTTCCTCGGCACCCAACGCCCGGGCGCCGTCACCGCCGCCCTCACCGGCACGGTGCTGCGCCCCGTCGTCGCGGGTGAGCCGCACATCTCGTACGCCTGGCTGCTGTCGGAGTCCGGCCGCAAGCACATGATGGGCGTGGCGCTGACCACGGCCGATGGTGAACTCTGCGCCGTCTCCGAGTCCTTGTGGATCGACCCCAAGCCTGCTCCCTGACATCGCCGGTGCCTACGTGAGACGACCTGCACTGGGACGCGCTGCTCGGAGACGGTCGGATGCAGCAGGCGCCGCAGATCTGCCCGAAAGGCTCGCGAACGAGGAAGCCGTCGGCGGCGAGCTGCTTGACGCCTGCGTCGTCTCCCAGTGCCGCACGCCCTCGCCCGCGCCGCTACCCAGCGGCAACAACCTGGCCGGCCGTGAGCTGAGGTGGGTTGGGGAGCAGTGACGCGAGGTTGTCCCGTACGAAGGCCGCTGCCTTCTTGCTCGATTCCTCGGCCCCGGCTCGGTCCTCGAAGACGCTGGTAGAGACCATCACTCCATCCCCGGCGTCAACCCAGTAGTAGGCCACGAATCCGGAGACTTGGCGGAGGAGAGGCACGAACCCCTCGTCCACCCGGCGTCCCGCCTCGGCAGGATCAGTCACCCCTTCGTAACGCCGGACTACTGCGTACATAGCTGATCTCCTCACGGTTCCCAAGGCCATCTGGCGCGAAAGGACATACCCCCACCGCGCGTCTCTCGATCGCGGGACGTTCGGAAGGCACTCGGACAGGCGCACTGGTGATCCAACCCGGGAACTGCTGTGGCCAGGGCTGGGGGGAGCGAGTCCGCTACGACGGCGCGGGAATCGGCATGGCCGCCGAAGTACGGCTGCGTGTGGGGGTGTTAACTTTTTTCCCGTGGTGGAACACCAGGACGAGACCAGGGCGGCCTACGACGGGGTCGTCGAGCTGTACGCGTCGATGTTCGCCAATCGACTGGAGAGGCAGCCGTTCGCGCGGAACATGATCGGCACCTTCGCCGAGCTGGTGCGTGAGACGGGGAACCCCAGGGTGGCCGACGTCGGCTGCGGGCCCGGACATCTGACAGCCATGCTGCACGACGAGGGACTGGAAGCCTTCGGGCTCGACCTCTCCCCGGCCATGGTCGACCACGCCCGGCGAGCCCATCCGACGCTGCAGTTCGACGAGGCGCGGATGGAGGCCCTCCCAGTCGAGGACCGGGCGCTCGGCGGAGTGCTCGCCCACTACTCGATGATCCACACCCCTCCTGGGGAGCTACCCGCGCTGCTCGCCGAGCAGGCGCGTGTCCTGGCACCAGGGGGCCTGATCCTGGTCTCGTTCTTCGCGACCGACGCGCCCGACCCGGTCCGCTTCGACCACAAGGTGACGCCCGCCTACAGCTGGCCGGCGGACCGGTTCGCCGAGCTGCTGGCCGGAGCCGGGCTCGTCACCTTCGCCCGGCTGCTCCACGACCCGGCATCCGAGCGGGGCTTCCTCGACGCCCACTTGCTGGCCCGCCTCAGCTAGGGGCTGTCCGATGGGTCATGTGAGCTGTAGAGGGCCGTGGCCCAGTGTTCGCTGAACGAAGGGGGCGCATGTCACTCGATACAGCCGAGGCAGGGGCGGGGATGCGGGGGATCACGTTCCCTGCCTGGCACGGAAAGCACTATGTCACCCTGGCTGAGCTGCTGGTTCGACTCGGCAGCTTCGGACTCGACCTGACGTGGCGAGTCGAATTCGACGAGATCGTCGATCCCCGCTGTGTCGAGATGGAGAGACGCTCCGCCGACGCAGGCATGGACACGTTGACGCTGTTGTCGCTGACGACCCCCTTCCTCCAGTTGATCGACGCCCAAGCCCGCGGGTTCGCGCGGGGCGAGCCGGTGCTCGTCCTGACCGAATTCGACAGCTCCTCATGGGACGTCAGGGCTGTCGACGAGCGCGTTCTCAGCGAACTGCGCCACCACTACCCGGGCGTCAAGGACCTCTGAACGGGGCGCTTCACCTCGGGCTGAGCCACAGACGGATCGCGACCACGGTGACCGTCCCCTGCCTACCGGTTCACGCCATCGCCCGTCCTCGTCCAACCGCCGCGACCACTGGGCGTTCCGCGACCAGTGTCGAGCCGGGTCAGACAAGCCTCCGGAACGACGGAACTTTTTCGGGTCGGGGAGAGGACTTCTGTCGGAAATTCGGTTCTCACGGCCTCTGGCTGGCCCAGGTCTCCGGACGCGCCGCATAGTTCCGGGTCGTTCGACCGATTGCGGCCGGCGTGCGGTCGCGAAGGAGCCTGGGGTGAGTGCGGCAGTGGTGGTTGAGGAGCAGCGCCGGGAGCGGCGCACGGCGACGCTTGTCATGGCCTGTCTGGGGGTGTTCGTCGGCTACTTCCCGGTGACGACGGTCGCGGTGAGCCTGCCGGTGATCCAGCAGGCCCTGGGCGCGTCGACCGCCGATCTGTCGTGGGTCTCCGACGCGTTCGTCCTGCCGGTGGCCGCGCTGATTCTGAGCGCGGGCGTGTTCGGTGAGGTGCACGGACGCAAGAAGGTGTTCCAAGCCGGTCTGGCCTTCTGTGTGCTGGGGGCCGTGGTCGGCCTGTCCGCGCAGTCCGTCGAGATGGTCTGGCTCGGGCAGGCACTCTCGGGCGTGGGTGCCGCCGCACTGCTGCCCATGACCCTGGCGTTGATCAGCCACGCCGTCCCGGACCCGCGGGAGCGCGGCAAGTACATCGGCCTGTGGACGACGTCGATGATGGGCTCGCTGGCCGTGGGCCCGCTCATCGCGGGTGTCATCGTCGACCACGCCGCCTGGCGGTGGATCTACCTGCTGCCCATCCCGCTGTCCCTGATCACCATGGTGGTCGCGGCTTTCGTGCTGGCCGAGTCCCGATCCCCCGTCGAGCGGAAGCTGGACTGGCCGGGTCAGATCACCGCCGCCGTGGCGATCGTCGCTCTGGTCTACGGCGTCATCGAGGGCGGCGCTGCCTCGTTCGCGGAGGCCGACGTGATCGTGGCCCTGGCGGTCGCGGTCTGCTCCGCCGTGGCGTTCGTGCTGGTCGAACGCCGGAGTGCGAGCCCCATGCTGGACCTGTCGCTCTTCCGCAATGCCGCGTTCACCGGCTCCGCACTGGTCGTCATGATCAGCTTCCTGGGGCTGCTCGGCTTCTTCTTCGTCCTCAGCCTCTACCTGGGCATGGTGCAGCAACTGAGCACCCTGGAGGCGGGCCTGCGGCTACTGGTGACAACCGCGTTGCCGATGCTCCTGGGCACCGCGGTGGGCCGACTGATGCGGTACCTGTCGGCTCGTGTGCTGATCACCAGTGGCCTGGTCGTCACAGCCGTGGCGCTGTTCTCCCTGACGACCGTGGGCGCCGACACCTCCTTCGACTCCCTGGCCTGGCGTCTGGCCCTGCTGGGCCTGGGCCTGGGACTCGCCTTCCCGTGCATCACTGCCACCGCCGTCTCCTCGGTGCCGCACCACCAGGCCGGTATGGCGGCGGCCGGCAACAACGCCTTCCGGCAAGTCGGCGGCGCCCTCGGGCCGGCCATCCTGGGGGCGCTGCTGACCGGCGAGGCGGTCGACACCCTGCCGGGTCACCTCGCCGGGGCCGGCCTGACGGAGGCGACGAGCAGCCGCGTAGTGGACGCTGTGGACGCGGACGGCCTGGGCGCCGTCGCCGCTCTGCCGCTGGGCCGTGCCACCGCTCCGGCCCTGCAGGCGCTGTCCCAGTCCTTCCTGGACGGACTCCAACTGTGCCTGCTGTTCTCGGGTGTTGTCATGCTGATCGGCGCCGCACTGGCGGCTTGGCTGCTCAACGCCCCGTCCGGTCGGAGCGGCGCTCCCACCGCTCCGCACGCCGACAGCGGCGGCCGACAGGCTGCGGAACCGAGTCCGCGGACCACTGCCGCGGCTGAAGCACCGTAAGAAGCACACCGAGTTCAGGTGTTACAGGGTCCACAGATGAAGAGCGGACTCGATGGAGGACACGGTGTACCAGGTTCCGTCGCCGAGGGGCCTTGGCAGGCCGGGTACCTCGAAGGGGTAGGTGAGTTGGCCGGTCAGGCGCATTCGGGCGACATCGACGAGCCAGTGTCGGCCCGTGCCGAACTCCTCGTCGCTCTCGACTGTCCCGACGATGGCGGTGTCCTCGTCGAGGAAGCCGCCTTCATAGTCGAAGAACGCCTGTTCCTCGCTGTCCTCGAAGATGTCCGGCTGCTCGGTTTCCAGCTCCGGGTGTCGGGGGACCGCGGCCGCATCCAGCTCGGCTGTGACCGTGCCGTCGGCGACCGGGTGGAGAGCAAGGGTGTCCTGGTCGTGGGTGACGGTGAGCAGGCGTTCTCCGCTGGGACTTGCCGCCAGCAGGACACGGTCTTCGTCGCCGAAGCTGTCGATGGCGACGGTGTGGCCGTCGAAGCGTGCCCAGCGCACCGCGGCGCCGTCCTGCCCTTCCCCGATGGCCAGGCCCATCTGGCCGGGGTCCGGATGCGGAACGTGCACGGAACCCGCGGCTGCCGTATGCGTGGCGGCGCGGGCCAGCACCCTGCCGTCCTCGGAGGCGATGACCAGCCACTCGTCTGCTCCACGGCCTCGGTCGTTGGTCAGGGAGCCGCGGATGTGCGCCCACACCAGCGTCCCGTCGGCGGAGAACGCGGCCGAGCCGCTGCCGACGTACCGGTGGTCACGCCGGTCGGCGTACTCGGTGAAAGCGTCGTGCCCCGCGCAGCCTGCCCAGCAGGAGTGCGGTATTTCCCACCGCACCTTCCCCGCCCGGTCCACGGCCTGCAGCGCGTGGAGCCCGGCGAAGACGGCGAGGTCACCGGCGGGCGACACGGCACAGGAGCCGTACCGGCGCGGCCAGGGGGCGGCGAAGCGGACGGCCTCGGCCGCGGCCGACGGCTCAAGGCTCCGCACGATCAGCTCCGTGTCACCACGCTGCACCAGCAGCCGTGTTCCGGTGCTGCACTGGATGTGCGGGGCCTCGTCGGCTCGGGAGAAAGCCAAAGGAGCGGCGATGGTGGTCACGAGTCGAGCTGGGTGCGGCACGAGAACTCCGGCAAACGGGGGAGAAATTCCTGCCGTGACCCTACGACAAGCCACTGACAAGACCGACAGGACCAAGAGGGCCGACCCGTTGGATGCCCTGCCAGAAGGCCACGCCCCGTCGAGGCGCAGGGCACCGGTGCGTGTCGGCGGCGCCGCGTGCTGCCGCGCTGTGTGAACCTGCACCACGCGGCGGCGCGGCACCGAAGGAGAGACGTCCATGGCCTACCGGCCCGATCCCCTCGACCTGAGCCTGCTGCAGGCCCTGCAACTGGACGGCCGGGCACCTTTCAGCCGTATCGCCGAAGTCCTCGGCGTCTCCGACCAGACGATCGCCCGCCGCTACCGTCGGCTGCGGACCGAGACCCGGCTCAAGGTGCTCGGCCTGGCCGACCACACCCGCCTGGGCCGCACCCACTGGATCGTGCGGCTGCGCTGCACGCCAGACGCGGCGGAGCCACTGGCCGACGCCCTCGCCCGCCGCCCTGACACCTCCTACATCGGGCTGATGTCCGGCGGCACCGAGGTGATGTGCGCGATGAAGCCGCGCAGTCGGGAAGACCGCGACGAGTTGCTGCTGGACCGTATCCCCCGCACCCGCCGCGTCACCTCCGTCGACGCCTACTGCGTCCTGCACCACTTCTACGGCGGCCCGCTCGGCCCGCTCAACGAGATCGGCGCCCTGGACCCCGCTCAGGAAGCCGCCCTGACGCTCCCTCCGCCCCAGGACGTCACCGGAACCGTCACGCTGGACGGCCTCGACGAGAAGCTGCTGGAGCTGCTGCGCCACGACGGGCGGGCGACGATCACCGAACTGAGGGCGGCGACCGGTCAGACGGAGCCCGTCGTCAAGCGGCGCGTGGACCGGCTCCGGGGGACGGGAGTGCTGTATTTCGACGTCGAGTTCGACCACGAGCCGTTCGGGCACGGCACGGAGGCGGTGCTCTGGCTGACGGTGGAGCCGACGCAGTTGCGCACCGTCGGACGGGCCCTTGCCGGGCACCGCGAGGTGCGGTTCGCCGCGGGGGTCAGCGGCCACGCCAACGTCGTCGCGTCCGTGCTGTGCCGATCGGCGGAGGAACTCTTCGCCTACCTGGCCGACCGGGCCGGAGCGATCCCGGGTGTGCGGGCCGTCGAAGTCGTTCCCACCCTCCGGCAGGTGAAGGCCCTTTCCTACGATCCCCGCCGCTGACCCGGGTTTCGGGCGAGCCCGCCGTCCGGTCCCGCGCGTACGCCGGCCGGCGCCAGGAGCAACGCGCCTGGCACGAGAGCGCGGCGCCGCTGAACCTGTCCCGTCACAGGTACGGGACCTGTGAATCAAGGGCCCGAACGCCACTCGCGTCCTGGCCGACCACGGGCCACGTCGGTGTCCCGCTCGAGGACTTGGAGCGGGTCCCGCGGGCCGTGCCGCCGACGCTCGCGCGGCGCCGCATCCGGACCGCGGACCGGACCGGGTGCGGCGGCGCGGATTCAAGGCTCGGCGAACTACCGCTGGAGCACTTCCACAAGACTGGTCAGGCTGTCGCGTTCGCGGCCCGCGGCGACTCCGCGGCGGAACAGGTCAAGGACCGCGCTCGGCACGGACGCGTCGACGCCCGAGTCCTCTGCCGTCTGCAGGACATGCGTCAGGCTGGCCACGGCCATACGCAGATTGTCGGCGTCGCCTTGATGGTTCCCGGCGTCGATGCGCGGAGCGTAGAACTCCACGAAGTACTTGAAGTCCAAGCTCTTCACCGCGTGTTCGCGGAACTCCTCGGCGGAGATGCCGTTGGCCATGGCCACCGCCTGGCCGTGCAGGTAGCCGACGAGCCCGGTCCAGAACATGTCGATGCCGATCTGGTAGTACAGCGCCGCCAGACCGGGGTCCTCGCCCAGGTACTCGATGCCGGTCAGCACCTCAAGCGCTGCCCGGTGCCTCGCGACCGCGTCGGCCGGGCCGCTGTAGTACGTCGCCGCGTCCGCGCTGCCGATTCCCGACGGCGGGCTCTGGACGCCTCCGGTGATCTGCACGGCCCCGAGTCCGGCGAGCCACACAGCGGCCTCCCGCGCCCTGGCCGGGGTGTCCGAGGTGAGGTTGACCAGGGTCCGCCCGGTCAGAGCCTGCGGGGCCTGTTCGAGGATCGCGTACACGGCGTCGTAGTCGGTGAGGCTCAGCACCACCAGTTCGTTGGCGCGCAGGGCCCCTTCGACGTTGCCGGCCAACCGGGCGCCGCGCGCAACCAGCGCGTCCGAACGGGCCTCGGTGCGGTTCCACACGGTCACCTCGTACCCGCGGTCGAGATAGGCGGCGGCCATCGCCCGGCCCATGGGGCCCAGGCCGATGACGGTGACGGCATTCTCAGGCATGACGACTCCCCGTTACTGACATGATGACTCCCCGCTACTAAAATGAACGTTCTACTCAGACTACGGCGACCGTAGCAGACGACTAGAGCGAACGCTCTATCCAGTACGCTGGGACGCATGCGCGCCAAGCACGAGGTCGGCACACGGGACCGCATCGTCCGCGCCACGTCGCGGCTGATGCAGCGGCAGGGCTATGAGGGGACAGGCCTCAAGGACATCTCGCGGGAGGCCGAGGCCACGCTGGGCTCGGTGTACCACTTCTTCCCGGGCGGCAAGGTCGAGCTGGCCGTCGAGGCGATCGGCCACGGCGACCGCGAGTTCGCGGACCTGCTGCGCACCGCCATGGGACGCGAGGACGACCCGGCGGACGCGATGATCGTCTGCGCCCGCGAACTGGCCACCGGCCTGCGCGACTCCGAGTGGCTGGACGGTTGCCCCGTCACCACCACGGCACTGGAAAGCTCGCGCCGCCTTCCGCAGGTCCGCGACGCCGCTGAACGCGCCTTCGCCAACTGGCACGGCATCGTCCGCGACAAACTCACGGCCGCCGGATTCGACGACACCACCGCGAGCGACCTCGCCCACACCGTCGTCAGTACCTTCGAAGGTGCCGAGATGACCGCCCAGATCACCCGCACCACGACCCCGCTGGACCTCGCCGGCACACACCTGGCCCGCCTGATCCGCTCCTACAGCCAGTAGCCGCGGCCTCCCACACGCCCCGTGAATCACCGTGCCGGCCGCGGTCCATGCCTTCTTCGATCGCCGATGGCTGCTCGGCAGAGTTCAGCGATCACAGGCACGCGTGGCTTCAGGCCTGCATTCGCTTCTTTGCTCCCCATCCGTACACAGGCCCGCTGGAAATAGGGCGCTTTCACACGGTACTTCGCGTTCCTGCTCCCCCAGGGCTATCTGCATTGCCATCGGAAGGCGAGAACCGGCCGGACGGGGGTACACGGCAGCCTATGCGGGGCGCACGGGTACGGACCACGGTGGCATTGTCGCTGTGTATCTCTCCGGACGCGGGTTCCCAGTCGAGTGACGGATGTTCCGCACGGTGCGGGGCGTCGACGCCGAGACCTGACCGAAGCACCGTACCCGGCCGGAGGGGCCCATGAGCGGCAAGCAGTTCGAATCAAGCGAGAAGTACCCGGCGACCCGCGGGCTGAATCCGTTGACGGTGAACGTGTATCGGCTGATGGGAAAGTCCAAGACCCCGCTGCGGGCCGACATCTCGTACGACCCCACCGATCCCCTGTTTGTGACCGTCGCCTTCCGGCCTCGGGGAGACACGGCCGTGCAGTGGCAGATCAGCCGTGACCTGCTGCGCGATGGACTGCTGCAACCCAGCGGCACGGGAGATGTCCGGATCTGGCCGACGCTGGACAGAGGTTGTGCCGTCGTTCGGATGCGCCTGCGGGGGCGCGGCTCGTCCGCCCTCTTCCAACTCGGCCTGCCCGAGCTCCAGGACTGGCTGATGCGGACCTTCGAGTTGGTGAGGCCGGGTACTGAACTCGGCGATGCCGACTGGGACGCCGCCTTCCGTACCCTGCTCAACGGCAAGTGACGAGCAGGTGCGCGCGGCACCTGTTCACAAGGGCGGATCCGTTGCCGTCCGCACGCCGGCCACGCGGGGCGAGGGCCGTATCACAGGCGGATGACGACAAGAGCGGTGTCATCGGTGTTGCCACCGACGGGCAGCAGATCGGCCAAGAGCGCGTCGGCCAAAGCCTCGGGGTCGGCATGCCGGTGGCGGGTGAGGGAGTCGGCCAGGCGGGCCAAGCCTACGTCGATGTCCTCGCCGCGGCGTTCGATCAGGCCGTCGGTGTAGAGGACCAGCGAAGCGCCCTGGACGAACGGCATCGTGGCCTGAGGACGGAGGGCGTGTTCGACACGGGCGCCAAGGGGCGGGTCGGTGGCCCCGTCGAGGAAACCCACGGCGCCGTCCGGGTGCAGAAGAGCGGGCGGTGGGTGGCCGGCGCTGCTGTAGGTGATGGTGCGGTCGTCCCAGTCGACGAAGGCCGTCGCGACCGTGGTCGTCTCGGCGCCGTCGACAAAGCGGGCATACAGACCGAGGGCTTCCAGGGCCTGAGCCGGGCCGTCGGCGACCCGGGTGGCGGCGCTCAGCGCGCTGCGCAGCTGCCCCATGACGCATGCGGCCGCCAGGCCGTGGCCGACCACGTCGCCGACCGCTACCGCGAGGCAGTCGTCAGGCAGGTCGACCAGGTCGTACCAGTCACCGCACACGTTCAGGGCACCGACAGCGGGCCGGTAGCGCACGGCCGCCTGATGATGCCCCAGCGGTCTGGGGGCGGGAAGCAGCGCCTCCTGAAGGGCCAGGGCGACCTCGCGCTCGCGCGCATGCGCGTTGCGCAGCCGTTCGTTGACCTCCTGGAGTTCCCGGGCGCGGGTGTACAGCTCGGCCTCCAGCACGCGTGACCGGCTGTCGCCACCCGGCCCGCCCCGCGCCCGAAGGAGTTCGGTCACCTCCTCCACTCGGTGCACGAGCAGCACGACCTGTCCGTCGGGGCCGACGACGGGCGCGTTGACCGGACTCCAGAAGTGCTCGTGCCAGTGGCCCGGCCGCTGAGGATCCTCGATGTCGTAGCGGAGCACCGCCATGGTGTCGCGCTCGCCGGTGGCCACCGCACGCAGCATGGATTCCCGTGTCTCCCGCATGCCGGCCGCGGCCGGATCATTGGGGTTCTCGGGGAAGACGTCGAAGATGTAGCGGCCCATCAGCTGCTCGCGGGTGCGACCGGCGAGTCGTTCGAAGTCCTCGTTGACGTCGACGTACACCAGCTCGGGCGTCAGGAGCGCCACCATGCCGGGCAGGGCCCGGAAGACAGCCGCGTAGTCGATCTGCGGTTCGCTCATGTACAGCCTGCCTCGGCATGGGACGTCATGACGTGATTTTCTACGGCAAGTAGAAACACGCCATGCTACTGGTCCCGCCGACCGTGGGACGCCGACGACCGCCGATCTCGGTCAGGCGTCGGCGTGCCGCCGAGCCGCACTGAGGGCCGGCGGCACGCGTGAGGCGTCTCAGAAGTCCGCGGCACTGCCCCGGACGACGCAGGAGGCGCTGTTCTCCCAGCCCCAGCCGTCACCGTCGGGGTCCGAGGAACTGCCGTTGACGCAGTACGGGTAGCCGTTCGGCGCGGTGCCGTCGTCCCCGGTGCCGCCGCCGTAGATCGTGGCGGTGTCCGAAGTGGCGGCGATGCCGTTCGCGCCGTTGATCAGGCGCTGCCCCCAGGTGGTCAGGGAGCCGGCGTTGAAGTCGTTGACCAGGTCCAGGTACTCGACGCCACTGCCGTTGCCGCTCCATGACCAGCCGATGTAGCCCACGCCGAGCGATTCCGCGGTGGACATGATCGCGTCCTCGTTGGGGTCGCCGTCACTGTGCGCGTTGCCGAACTCCCCCACCACGATGGGAAGTCCGTTGTTGACGAAGGTGTTGAGGTAGCTCTGGACCTCCGAGGCGGTGTCGTACACGCCGTACATGTGGATCGAGAAGATGGTGTTGCGGTCCGGGTCCGAGGCGAAGACGGACGCGGCGTTGTCCCGCATGGTGTTCGACCAGTCCTGGCCCCAGTTGGGGGCGTCCACCATCAGGGCGTTGTTGATACCGGCGTTGCGCAGCTTGACGATCGCGCTCTTGGTGGCGTCGGTCCAGGCGGTGTAGTTGGTGTTGCCGTAGGGCTCGTTGCCGATGTTGACGACGACGTAGTCCTCCTGGCCCGCCAGCGCGCTCTTCACGCCGATCCAGTAGTTCGCCGCGTTGTCCATGGACGTCGCGGCGGAGTCCTCGCCGTAACCCGTGGTGTCGTGCACCTCCAGAACGCAGATGAGCTGGTTCGCCTTGCACTGGGAGATCAGGGACGAAACCTCGGAAGTGGTCGTCTTCGTCCACCGGTCGCCGCTGCCCAGGACGATCCGTATGGTGTTGGCGCCCGTGTCCGCGATGTCGGCGATCGAGCCGGTCTCGCCCGGATACCAGACGTGAGCGTGGTTGATGCCGCGCATCACGAACTGGTTGCCGTTGGCCTCGTACAGGCGGCCGTTGGTGACCCGCAGGCCCGTGACCGCGGCCTCCGCCCTGTCGGCCGGGCTGCCGATCACTGCCAGCAGCAGGCCCAGTGCGGCGGCCACCGCCGCGGCGAGCGCGCTGCACACCTTGCTTCTCCGTGGATCTGCCATGTCTCTCCCCGGGGGATCTCGAACGGATGTGTAACAACGTCGTCCAGCTGCCAGGCGAGGTGGAGGTGTGCCTGCAGCTGGTGAGGATCGGGCCGAGGCCGACACCCGGCCGCCGCACCCCAATGAGAGCACTTGATGTTTCGACCATGTCAATAGACGCGTCCATCGAGTTTCATTTCTACGCGCGATGCACAGCATCCGGAAAGCTAAAATTTACTAAACCGGTTGTGTTCACGTTAGAGCTATTGCCCGCCGCCCTCACTTCCCCTACGTTGCCCTACCATGGCAGGCGATACGGGTGAGGATCCGATGAAAGAACTGAGCAAATCGATCCGCACAGACTCTTCGCTGCTATACCGGTTTAATAACAGAAGCACGACCGTTGCGGTGAAGCGTCCACCCGCAGCTAACGTAACCGCGTGGATCTACTGCAACCGATCATCAAGCCCTACGCCTGGGGCTCCCACGACGCCCTGGCTCGACTTCAGGGCCGCGTTACCCCCTCTCCAGGGCCCGAGGCGGAGTTGTGGATGGGCGCACACCCGGCCGGGCCCGCGGGTATCACACGTGACGGCGAGGCACGCACACTCGATGACGTGGTGGCCGAAGACCCGGAGCGGGAGCTCGGCGCGGAGTGCCTCGCCCGGTTCGGCCCCCGGCTTCCCTTCCTGCTCAAGGTGCTCGCGGCCGAGCAGCCGCTGTCCATCCAGGTGCACCCCGACCGGGCCCGGGCCGCCGCGGCGTTCGCCGCGCAGACAGCCGGAGGCGGGAAGGGCACGTATGCCGACGACTGGCCGAAGCCGGAATTGCTCTACGCACTCGGCGACTTCGAGGTCCTCGCCGGACTCCGCACGCGCGAGGAGGCCGCCGCCGCCCTCGACGGGCTAGGCATCGACAGGCTGGCTGCCGTGTCGAAGCTCCTTCGCGGCGAAGACACCCAGGACGACGAGGCCCTGACTGCGGCGCTGGGCGCCCTGCTCGAATGGCCGGACGGGGACCGTGAAGCGCTCGTCGCCGACGTGGTGCGATCGTGTGCCGTGCGAGCGGGAGAGTCCGGTCCCTATGTGGCGGCCTACGAAGCCGTGGTGGGCATGGCCGAGCACCATCCGGGAGATGTCGGCCTGGTGGCGTCGCTCTTGATGCACCATCAGGTCATTGCGGCTGGGGGCGCGTTGTTCATGCCGGCGGGCGGACTCCACGCCTACGTGCGGGGATTGGGCGTGGAGCTCATGGCCGCTTCCGACAACGTGCTACGGGCGGGGCTGACCACGAAGGAGGTGAATGTTCCCGAGGTGCTGCGGGTCACCGCCCCCGCGGTCCAGGTCCCCGTCGTAGATGCCAGGGCCGTTGTCGGCCCGGGCCGGACCGAGGTGTTCGACTGCCCGGTGGAGGAGTTCGCGCTCTACCGGACGCGGCTCGGCGGCGAGGCCCTCCCCCTCGTACCGGCCGCCGGACCGCGTCTCGCGCTGTGCGTTGCGGGATCGGCCGTGCTGCGTGGGCCGGGCGGGGAGGCGCTTTCCCTGCGCCCTGGGTCCTCTTGTTTCGTTCCCGACTCGGACCGTGAAGTCACCGCGGAGGGGTCCGGAACCCTTTTCGTGGCGGGCACCGGACTACCCGCCCACCGCCCGTGACATCGTTCGACTCCAACTGATGACAACGTTGTCTCCCATACGTGTTCGCGCGGGCCGGATCCACGGGCCGGCGACACCCAGACGTAAACCAGAGAAGAGAGCACACACGTGTACGCAGCACTCGACATCGGCGGCACGAAGATCGCGGGGGCGCTGATCGATGACGCGGGCGTCATCCTGGAGCGGGCCGAACTGCCCACTCCCGCCCGGGAGTCGACCTCACGCCTGGCCGGCACCGTCGACGCCGTGCTCGATGCGCTCGCGGTTCACCCCGCCTGGGGCACCGTCCGGGGCATGGGCATAGCAAGCGCCGGTCCCGTGGATACGGCGAACGGCACGGTCAGTCCCGTCAACATTCCGGCCTGGCGCGCTTTCCCGCTGGTGGAATGTGTACGGGCGCACCCGATGATGTTCGCCGGAGTGGAGCCGGTCCTGCTGGGCGATGCCGTGGCGATGGCCGCCGCGGAGCACTGGCAGGGGGCGGCTGCGGGAGTCGCGAACGCCCTGTGCATGGTGGTCTCGACCGGCGTCGGGGGCGGCTTCATCCTGGACGGCAAGCTGCATCCGGGCCCCTCCGGCAACGCCGGTCACATCGGGCACATCTCGGTCGACGTGGCGGGTCCGCCGTGCGCGTGCGGCGCCCGTGGCTGCGTCGAGGGGTACGCCAGCGGTACCGCCATCGCCCGGTACGCGGCGCGGCTGGGCTGGACGCCGCCCAACGGTCAGGACGCGACGGCGGCTGCCGTGGCCGTCTCGGCGCGCGCCGGCGACGAACTCGCGCTCGCCGCGTTCGACCGGTCCGCCCGCGCCCTTGCCGCCGCGATCGCAGGCAGCGCTACGCTGC
The DNA here is from genome assembly GCF_056436565.1 of Streptomyces sp. NPDC043726. NCBI lineage: Bacteria > Bacillati > Actinomycetota > Actinomycetes > Kitasatosporales > Streptomycetaceae > Streptomyces > Streptomyces sp. NPDC043726. The sequence goes on along the minus strand of NZ_JBWKCI010000002.1, from coordinate 623,748 downwards.
TGGAGATCGAGGTGGCGGTGATCGGCGGAGGTGTCGCGCAGGCCGGGGACGTCCTGTTCACGCCGCTCCGGCGTCATCTGCGCAGTTTCGCGGTGCTGGACTTCGCCCGGAAGTTGGCGGTGCGGCCGGCCGCGCTGGCGCGGGACGCCGGTCTCGTCGGAGCGGCGGCCGCCGCCCGCCGGCATGTGCTGGAGCAGAGCGCCGGAGCCACCGCAGAGTGAGAAGCGTTTCGGTCCGCCGGGTGTTCCAGCCGTACGCCGTGCCTCCCCGCTGACCCCGTGATGCAAGGGGCAGCGCGAGAGGGCCGCGGCAGGAACGCCTCGGCCCTCTCGTCGTCCTTGACGTGCCCCTAAGAGCTCCTAACGGAATGAGGTTCGCCCGTGTCCTCCAGCCGAGTGGTTCGGTTATCTGCGTGTGAGGAAGCGCGATCCCCAACCGTGGCTGGTTGACGATGACTTGTGGGTGAGGATCGAGCCTTTGCTGCCGGTTCGACACCGCCGGCATCGGCATCCGGGGCGGAAGGCGCTGGATGACCGCAAGGTGCTGTGCGGGATCCTGTTCGTGCTCTACACCGGCATCCGGTGGGAGTGGTTGCCCGCTGAGCTGGGCTTCGGCTCAGGCATGACCTGCTGGCGACGCTTGCGGGACTGGAACAACGCTGGGGTGTGGCAGCGGCTGCACGAGGTGCTGCTGGCCGAGCTTCGGGCCGCAGACCGCCTGGACATGTCACGGGCGGTGATCGACAGCTCCCACATCCGGGCGCTCAAGGGCGGCCCAAAACCGGCCGGAGCCCGGTCGACCGAGGCCGAGCGGGCTCCAAACACCACGTGATCTGCGACGCGAGCGGCATCCCGCTGGCCGTGACGCTCACCGGCGGCAACCGCAACGACATCACCCAACTCATACCACTGCTGGCAGCCATCCCACCGATCCGAGGCAAACGCGGCCGTCCCCGGCAGCGACCGAGGGAGGTCTATGCCGACCGCGGCTACGACCACGACTGCTACCGCCGCCAAGTCTGGGCGAAGGGCATCAAGCCCGTCATCGCACGCCGCGGCACCGAGCATGGTTCCGGCCTGGGGACCAAGCGGTGGGTGGTCGAGCAGACCATCGCCCTGCTGCACTGGTTCGGCCGCCTGCGCATCCGCTGGGAGATCCGCGACGACATCCACGAAGCGTTCCTCAAGCTGGCCTGCTCACTCATCTGCTGGCGACGCCTCCGCACCGCATTGAGTTAGGAGCTCTAAGAGCGAGGCGGTGCGGTCGACCCGCGTGGCATCAGTTGTGGCGTCGCCACGGGCTGGGACACGATCTCTTTTCCGGCGATGACGTCGAACAGCACCCGGGCGACCTGGGCGCCGAAGGCGTGGACGTCGTGGCTCATCGCCGACAGCGTCGGGTGGGTCAGCCGGCACAGCTGGGAGTCGTCCCAGGCCAGCAGCGACAGTTCGTCAGGTACGGAGAGCCCCATCTCCGTGGCAACGCCGAGCCCCGCGACAGCCATGATGTCGTTGTCGTAGACGATGGCGGTGGGGCGGGGGGAAGAAAGCAGGAGCGAGCGTGTCGCCCGCGCGCCTTCCTCGCCCGAGAAGCCGGTCTCGATGTGCAGACCCCGGTCCAGGCCGAGTTCCGCCACCACCCTGTCGAACGCTTCCGTCCGGATGCCGCTGTGCCCGAGTCCGGACGGACCGCCCACGCGGGCGATGCGCCGGTGCCCCAGAGCCGCCAGATAGCGGACCGCCTCGTCGACCGCGGTGGCGTCGTCGGTCCACACCGAGGGGAAGCCACCCGTCAGGCTCGGATGGCCGACGGCCACCGCGGGCAGCCCCAGCCGCTTGAGCGGGTCAAGACGCGGATCGTCCTGCCGGAGGTCGACCAGGACCGAGCCTCCTATCTGGCGCTCCCTCCACCAACGCTCCTGAAGCTGGATCTCCTCCTCCAGAGAGCCGACCAGACGCAGGAGCAGCGAGCAGTCACGTTCGGCCAGCACGCTCTCGATGCCGGAGATGAACTCCATGTAGAAGGGCTCGAGTCCCAGCAGCCGGGCGGGCCGGCAGATGGCCAGTCCGATGGTGTCCACCGCCTGCCGGGACAGGCTGCGCGCGGATGAGTTCGGCGCCCAGCCCAGGTCCCGGGCAGCGGCGAAGATCCGTGCCCGAGTGGCCTCGGAAACGCCCGGCTTGTTGTTGAAGGCCAGCGACACGGCGCCCTTGGAGACGCCGGCCGCCGCGGCGACATCCTTGATGGTGACGCGTTCGGCGGGAGCGCTCACACCGGTTCCACGCAGAAGAGGGCCGCGCGTACGGCGTTGGCGCCCGATTCGGCAGCACCCCGGACCTTCAGGTTGAGCCGCTCTCCGGGCAACAACGTCCGCAGCCCGGTGTCGCAGACGGCGTCCGGACCGAGTCGGTCGGGCTGGAGGTAGAGGTCGCGTACGAGTGTTTGTGCTGTCACCACGATGTCGAGACTACCGTCGCCGACACCTGTCGGAGTGGCCACGGTCACGTCGTACTCGGGTGCGGACCAGGCGAAGTCCTTGTCGGGCACCGGGAAGTGCAGGGCGCGCAGCTCCCCCTCGTCCGCGACCAGGAACTCCTTCGCGGACGCCGCGTCGGGGACCAGCTCCTGCGGCACGTTCTGCCGGTGGACCGCCGAGACTCCGACGTGCACGTCGATCACCCCTTCGGCCAGCACGGTGCCGTCCGCCTGGAGGCGGCGCAGGGTCACCGAGGCCTGCCAGGGTTCGGTGGCCTGGTTGATCACGGCGAGGGTCGGTCCGCCGAGGCCCGGCTGCAGGGTTAGCAGGCGGTCGGCATAGACCCGGCGCAGTTCGTGGTGGAGGGGCTTGAGGCGGCCGTCGCCGTCGATCGCGGCCCAGGAGTTCACCGGCCAGCAGTCATTGAGCTGCCACACCACCGTCCCCGCGCAGACCGGCCAGTGCGAGCGCCAGTGTTCGATGCCGGCGGCGACAGCTCGGGCCTGGACGAGCTGGGTGAGGTAGTGCCAGCGGTCGAAGTCGTCCTCGGGCAGCGCGAAGTGGCGGGCGACGCCCCGGTTCAGCTTGCCGTTGCCGTCCTCCGCCTTCTGGTGGTGCAGCATGCCGGGCGAGTCGGGGGCGAGTCGCTCCCCGGGGAGCGCCCGCCGCAGGGTGGCCAGGGCGGGCGGCGCCTGCCAGCCGAACTCGGCGACGAAGCGGGGCACACTCGCCCGGTATTCAGCGTAGTCCTGACGGTTCCACACCTCCCAGGAGTGGTGCGTGCCGTGGGCGGTGTCGTTGGGATGGTGGTCCCAGGAGCCGGACCAGGGGCTGCCCGCGGTGTAGGGCCGGGTCGGGTCGAGTTCGGCCACGATGCGGGGCAGTACGCCGAGGTAGTAGCCCTCCCCCCAGGAGTCGCCGTTCAGCTGCGGTTCCCACTCCCAGTCGCGGAAGCCCCAGAGGTTCTCGTTGTTGCCGTTCCACAGGACCAGCGAGGGGTGGGGCATGAGCCGGACAACGTTGTCGCGGGCCTCCGCCTCCACCTCACCGCGCAGGGGCTGCTCCTCGGGGTAGGCGGCGCAGGCGAACAGGAAGTCCTGCCAGACCATCAGGCCGAGCTCGTCGCAGGTGCTGTAGAACGCCTCGTCCTCGTAGATGCCGCCACCCCACACTCGGACCAGGTCGACATTGGCGTCCACGGCCTGACCGAGCCGGGTGCGGTAGCGGTCGGGGGTGACACGGGAGGGGAAGACGTCGTCGGGGATCCAGTTCACGCCGCGCGTGAAGAGGCGGACGCCGTTGACGACGAGGGTGAAGCCCGTACCCAGTTCGTCGGCGGAGCGGTCGATCTCGACGGTGCGGAAACCCACCCGGCGCTGCCAGGAGTCCAGCGGCCCGCCGTCCACCGCGTCGGACAGGGTCACCTTGAGGTCGTACAGGGTCTGTGCGCCGTAGCCGCGCGGCCACCACAGGTCGGGCTCGGGGACGTCGAGTGTCAGGACGGCGTGATCGCCGTCCACCACGCCATGAGCGCACACCCCGCCGATCGCGCCTTCGACCTCCAGCCGGCGCCCCGCGCCCCGCTCCGTGCGCTCGATGTCGATGCGTACCTCGACGCGCCCCGTTCCGTCGACGACGGTGACCAGCGGGCGCACCTGCGCCAGTCGGGCGGTGGACCAGCGCTCCAGCCGGACCGGACGCCAGATGCCGGCCGTCACCAGGGTGGGGCCCCAGTCCCAACCGAAGCTGCTGGCCATCTTGCGGATGTACTGGAAGGGTTCCGGATAGACGTTGGGCCGCTCGCCGATCATTCTGCGGACGCTCTCGGCCTCGTCGTAGGCGGAGGTGAACTCGACGTGCAGGCCGCCGTGGCGGCCGGTCACGTCGAAGCGGTGACTGCGGTGCATGTTGCGGGTGCGGCCGAGCTCCCGCCCGCCCAGGGTGATGACCGCGGCGGTGTCGAGTCCGTCGAAGACCAGATCCGTGCGCTCATGCCGGTCCGCGGAGGTGTCCTCGGCGTCGAGGTGGCGCTGATAGGTCCACGCGCGGCGGCCGACCCAGGCGACCTCGCGCTCGTTCTGGCCGAGGAAGGGGTCGTCGATCACTCCGGCGGCGAGCAGATCGGTGTGGACACAGCCGGGCACCCGGGCCGGCAGGGCGCTGCCGTCGTATCCCAGGGTCCAACTCTCCGTGAGCTGGGCGACTTCCTTCATGTACGGCTCCTCTTGGCAAGGCGGCTCAGACGTCGTGGGTGGTACGTCACCCCTCAACCTAACGCCACGGAGATGAACCGGTCTAGTCCCCTCATTGTCAACAACACCCAAAGTAAACGCACAGCTCAGAGCGCGGTCCATCTTCGTTCGCCAGCGCAACAGGTAACGATTAAGTATCGCGGACATTCATGAAGCTTTACCGGTTCACATCGCGGCTGACATAGTGCCGGACATCTACCGGAGCCCGAGCCGTAATCCAATGGAGGAGTGGGGCACATGGGGAAGAGATCTCTGAGCGTGGCGCTGCTGGTCACCACGGCGCTGACGGTCGCGGGATGCAGTGGCGGGGGGACGCCCGACGCGGACGAGAGCGCAGTGGCGCCGCTGAACCCGAAGAGCGCCGACGGCAGCATCACCGTGCTGACCAACCGTACCGACCTCGTGCAGGACGGCACGATGAAGAAGTACGCGGCGGAGTTCAACAAGACCTACCCCAACGTGAAGGTGAAGTTCGAGGCCATCACCGACTACGAGGGTGAGGTCAAGATCCGGATGAACACCGAGAACTACGGTGACGTCCTGCTGATCCCCGCCGCGGTCGCCAAGGGGGACTATCCCAGCTTCTTCGCGCCGCTCGGCGAGTCGGCGGCGATGAAGTCGAAGTACCTGTTCACGGACAAGACCGACGTGGACGGCAAGGTGTACGGCATCGGCACGTTCGGCACCGCCAACGGCTTCGTCTACAACAAGGCCCTGTGGAAGGAGGCCGGGATCACGGACTGGCCGACGACCACCCAGCAGTTCCTGGACGACCTGAAGACGGTCAAGGACAAGACCGGCACCACGCCGTACTACACCAACTTCAAGGACGGCTGGCCGCTCAGCAGCCCGTGGACCAACAGCGTCGGGTCGGTCAGTTGCAACAGTGCCGCGTCGGACGCGCTGGCCGAGATGGACAAGCCGTGGGCCAAGGGCAGCGATCTGAACACCCTGGACAGCCTGCTCTACGAGATCGTCAACCAGAAGCTGTCCGAGAAGGACCCGAGCACCACCAACTGGGAGAGCTCCAAGACGCTCCTGGCCAAGGGCGAGATCGGCAGCATGATGCTCGGCTCATGGGCGATCAACCAGATGCGGGCGGCGGCCGAGGACGCCGGAGAGAACCCCGACGACATCGGCTTCATGCCGGTTCCGGCCCAGGCCGGCGGAAAGTTCTGCGCCACCCTGGTCTCCGACTATCAGCAGGCCGTCAACATCCACTCCGACAACAAGGAGGCCGCTCGGGCCTGGATCGACTGGTTCACCGAGGAGTCGGGCTACTCCGAGAAGGAGGGCGCTGTCTCCGTCCTGAGGTCGGCAGCACTGCCGTCAACGCTGGAAGAGTACGTTGACAACGATGTCAAGATGGTGGAGCGCTCGGAGGAGAAGACGGCCGAGGTCAACGCGATCGACGAGGCCTCGGAGATCGGTCTCAACAAGCAGGACTACCGCCAGAAGCTCATCGACATCGCTCGCGGCGCCCAGGACGGGTCGCTGGAGGACTACTTCGATGAACTGAACCAGCGCTGGTCCGAGGCCAGGCAGAACGCAGGCTCCTGATCCTTTCCGCGCTCGGGTCCCCCGACCGCCCCGCCCCCGCGGCGGGGACCCGGCGCCGCAGCGCTCAGCGGATGACGAAAGGCCCTGGCCCTCACATGCCCCGAACCGTTTCCACCCCATCCCCGCCCGCACGGACCTCACCGGAGGACCGGCCTGCGAAGCATCGCGCCCAGCGCGGAGCGCCGGGCGGTCGATCCTGGCGCCACCAGCCATTGCGCCGTCTCACCCCGTGGCTGTTCCTCATCGCCCCGCTCGCACTGCTGGTGACGTTCACCTACGTGCCCGTGGGCAACATGATCTATTACAGCTTCACCGACTGGGACGGTGTCAGCCCCGACCGCAACTTCGTCGGTGCCGAGAACTACACCGACGTGTTCACCCGGCCGGAGATGTTCCGGATCTTCGCGGTGAGCCTGTACTACCTGGCGGCATCCGTCGTACAGATCGTGATCGCCCTGTACTTCGCCACGATCCTCAGCTTCGACCTGCGCTTCAGGAACCTCTTCAAGGGCATCCTCTTCTTCCCTTACCTGGTCAACGGCGTCGCCATCGGATTCGTCTTCCTGTACTTCTTCCAGGACGGCGGGACCCTCGACTCGGTCCTGTCGTGGTTCGGCGCCGACCCCGACCACGCGTGGCTCGGCGACCCGGAGTCCGCCAACACCTCGCTCGCGGGCGTGTCCGTATGGCGGTTCACCGGACTGAACTTCGTGCTCTTCCTGGGCGCGATCCAGTCCATCCCCGGTGAGCTCTACGAGGCCGCCCAGCTCGACGGGGCGAGCCGCTGGCAACAGTTCCGGCACATCATCGCCCCGAGCATCCGGCCGGTGCTCAGCCTGAGCGTCATCCTGGCGATCTCAGGCTCGCTCTCGGTCTTCGAGATCCCGTACATCATGACCGGCGGGGCGACCGGCACCTCGACCTTCGTGATCCAGACCGTGAAGCTGGCCTTCCAGTTCAACAAGACCGGTCTGGCCTCCGCCTGCGCCGTGGTGCTGCTGGCGATCATCCTGCTGATCACCTGGATTCAGCGCCGCCTCGTGCCCGACGAGAGGGTCGACATCGTATGAGCACCACCGCCTCCAGCACCCGCGCGCCCCGTCGCCGTCTCGGCCTCGCCACCCCGTTGACCTATCTGATCCTGATCGCGGCATCCCTCGTGGTCCTCATCCCGCTCACCGTGGTGTTCCTGACCTCGCTGAAGTCGGCGGAGGAGGTCGCGGACGGCAAGGGTGCGCTGGCCCTGCCGGACGACTGGCTGAACTTCGACAACTACGCGACCGCCTTCTCCGACGGCGAGATGCTCACCGCCTTCGGGAACACGGCGTTCATCCTGCTGTTCTCGATCACCGGCACGGTGATCATCGGCTCGATGACGGCGTACGCGATCGACCGGTTCGACTTCCGGTTCAAGAAGCTGATCATGGCCCTGTTCCTGATCGCCACCCTGGTGCCGGGTGTGACCACCCAGGTCGCCACCTTCCAAGTGGTCAACAGCTTCGGGCTGTTCGACACCCGCTGGGCGCCGATCCTGCTCTACATGGGCACCGACATCGTGTCGATCTACATCTTCCTCCAGTTCATCCGCGGTATTCCGATCTCGGTGGACGAGGCCGCCCGGCTCGACGGCGCCAACGCCTTCACCATCTACCGCAAGATCATCTTCCCGATGCTGAAGCCGGCGATCGCGACCGTGGTCATCATCAAGGGCATCACGACGTACAACGACTTCTACATCCCCTTCCTGTACATGCCCTCGGAAGACCTCGGCACGATGTCCACGGCGCTGTTCCGGTTCAAGGGCCCGTTCGGCGCCCACTGGGAGACCATCTCGGCCGGCGCGATCCTCGTCATCCTTCCCACCCTGTTGGTGTTCCTCTTTCTCCAGCGCTACATCTACAACGGCTTCGCTCAAGGAGCGAGCAAGTAGCACCGGCAGCCACCCTGCCCCGGTGAGGGCCTGGCCTGGTCCGGCCCTCACCGGCGTGCCGGTGGTATCCCGACCCGGGCGACCGATGTCCCGTTGAGCACCGCGCACCGTCGGCACCACAGCACCGCCCAAGGCCCAGGTTCGGGCATGCCCACCGGCACGGCCTTGTGGTGAAGACCTCTCATGGTGAAACCCGCCCCGTCCAAGGAGACAGCCATGCACAAGCCTGCCGTGAACCGCCGTTCGTTCGTCCTGCTCGGCGCCACAGCCGCCGTGGCGGGCGCGGGGATACCGATGGCCTCGGCAGCAACTCCCGCCGCGGCTCCGGCCGGTGCGCCGATACCCGTGCGGATCGTCGACGACAAGGCGACGAGCGCCACGCGCGCGCTGTTCGCCTACCTGATGCGCCAGCAGGGCAACGGCATCCTCTTCGGCCACCAGCACGCCCTGTCCTACGGCTTCACCTTCACCACGCAGGACGGCAAGTCGTCCGACACGCAGGCGGCGGTGGGCGACCAGCCCGCGCTGTTCGGCTGGGACACCCTCATCCTCGACGGGGACGAACGCCCCGGCAGGAAGGACGCGACCGAGGCGGAGAACATCGCCGCGCTCAGCCGGTGCATCCGGCAGGCGGACGCGCTCGGCGGGATCAACACCCTCAGCGCCCACATGCCGAACTTCGTCACCGGAAACAACTTCTACGACACGTCCGGCCGTGTCGTCAGCCAGATCCTCCCCGGAGGAACGAAGCACACGCAGTACAACGCCTTTCTCGACCGCATAGCCCGGGCCGTCAAGGGCGCACGGCGATCGGACGGCACCTTGATCCCCGTGATCTTCCGCCCCTTCCACGAGAACAACGGCGGCTGGTTCTGGTGGGGCGCCGGCCACACCACCTCGGCGGAGTACATCGAGATCTTCCGCTACACGGTCGAGTACCTGCGCGACACCAAGGGCGTCCGCAACCTGCTCTACTCGTACTCGCCCAACTCCAGCTTCGGCGGCGACTCCGCGGGCTACCTCAAGACCTACCCGGGCGACGGCTACGTCGACGTCCTCGGATACGACGCCTACGACAACTCCGCCGGCTCGGACGCCTGGTTGCAGAGCCTGGTGAAGGACCTGGCGATGGTGGTCCGCCTGGCCGAGCAGAAGGGCAAGGTCCCGGCCTACACCGAGTTCGGCGAGAGCGGGGAGGAGGGCCGCAATCCGCAGTGGTTCACCGAACTGCTGGGCGCCATCAAAGCCGACCCGCTGGCCCGCCGAGTGACATACATGCAGACCTGGGCCAACTTCGGGGGCGACACCCGGCAGTACGTACCGGTCCCGGGCCATGCCCTGCACGCGGACTTCGCCCAGTACGCCAAGGACTCCTACACGGTCTTCGCCGGTGACCTGCGAGGTGTGTACGCCGCGCGCACCAGTGCCGTGCGGAACGCCCCGTTCCTACACCTCGTGACCCCCACGGACCGGCAGCGTCTGACGACCGCCCGGAGTACGGTCCGGGTGCGAGTCACACAGGCGCCGGCGAGCAGGGTCACCTACTCGGTGAACGGCGGTCGCGACCAGCGGCTCCGCCTGGACGCGGACGGCTTCTACTCCGGTGACTGGTCGATCGACCCGGCCTGGCTCGACAACCGGTCGGTGACCCTCTCGGTGGACGCCCGGGTGGGCGGCAGGACCCTCACGGACAAGGCGCTGGTCCTGCTCGGCGAGGTCACTCCCCTGCCCGCCGGATGGATCGACGACTTCGAGGGCTACGCCGGGGACGACGCCACCCTCAGCGAGGCCTACAGCCACATCAACGCCAACAGCACAACCCTGTCGGCCGACCACAAGGCCTCGGGCGCGTACGGGCTGGCTTACGCATACGACTTCAGCAGCTCCGGCTACACCGGCATCGGCAAGTCGGTCGACGCGGACTGGACCGCCTTCTCCTCGCTCGTGCTGTGGCTGCAGGGGGACGGCTCGGCGAACGGGGCGACACTCCAACTCGTCTCCAAAGGAGCCTACTTCGAGTACAACATCTCCCTGTCCGACGCGACCGCCCGCGAAATCCGGGCCCCGTTCAGCGCGTTCAAGCCCGCTCCCTGGGACACCGCACACGCCGGTGAAGTGCTGGACGCTGCGCACCTCGCCGAGGTGACGACGTTCAACCTGTACCTCGGCCACGGCAGTGGCGCCCCCGTCACGGGTGTCGTGTACGTGGACAACATCAGGGCCGAATGACCGCTCCGCCCAGTGTGGGTTGCCACGGGCGCGGTAATCGGCGCCCACTCCCCCACACCCAGCCGCACGCTCGTCGTACATGACAGCACGTCACTGTGCCGTCGTACGAAGGGAGTGCCATGTCGTCCATTCAGGCTCTGTCCGCCGAACTCGCCGTACTGCGGCCCCGGATGGAGGCCGTCAGCCTGGCCATCCACGCGCGCCCCGAGCTGAAGTTCGCCGAGTTCCACGCCCAGCAGGTGCTGACGCGGTGGCTCGCCGAGGCGGGTTTCACGGTGACCGCACCCGCGGGCGGTCTGGACACCGCCTTCGTGGCCGTGCACGAGGGCGGGCGCCCGGGGCCGTACGTCGCCGTGCTCGCGGAGTACGACGCGCTGCCCGGCATCGGGCACGGCTGCGGCCACAACCTGATCGCGGCAGGCGGGGTGGCGGCGGCCGTCGCCGTCGTGCGGGCACTCCCCGCGCACCCCGGCACGGTCGCCGTGATCGGCACCCCCGGTGAGGAGATGGGCGGCGCGGGCAAGGTGCGGCTGGCCGAGGCGGGCGTCTTCGACGGAGTGGACGCGGCGGTGATGTTCCACCCCGGTGACCGTTGGCTGACCGCCCGACCGGGGCTCGCGGCGGCACATCTGCGCGTGGTGTTCACCGGGGTCGCCGCGCACGCCTCGGTCTCGCCCTGGCAGGGGCGCAGCGCGCTGGCCGCAGCCCAGTTGTTCCTCAACGCCCTGGATTCGCTACGGCAGTTCGTGCCGCCCAGCGCCCGGCTGCACGGCATCGTCGTCGACGGCGGACAGGCGCCCAACGTGGTCCCCGCGCGGACCGCGGTCGACCTGTACGTCCGCGACCGTACGGCCGTATCCGCCGAGGCTCTGGTGGAGCGGGTGCGAGCCGCGGCGGCGGGGGCCGCGCTCGCCACACAGACGCAGGCGGAGGTCCGCGAGACCGGCCCGCTGTACGCGGAGCGGCGCAACAACACCGCTCTCGGAGAACGGTTCGCCCACGCGGTGCGCGAACTCGGCGCGGACATCGCACCGTACGACCCCGACAGCCCCGCCGGATCCTCCGACATCGGCAACATCTCGCACCTGATGCCGGTCATCCACCCGTACGTCCAGATCGCCGACGCCGGAACGCCCGCCCACTCCGAGGCCATGCGGGACGCCGCGGCGACGCCCCTCGCCCACGACCGCACCCAGATCGCGGCGACCGGACTCGCCGACGTGGTCACCGCGCTGCTCACCGAGCCGGAGTTGCTGACAGCCGCGCGGTCCGAGTTCGAGGGCGTGGGGGTGTGAGAGCGCCGTACACTCCCGCTCATGTCGGTCGTGTTCGTCCTGGAAGGCGCCGTCGCCGACCGGTTCACGGTGACCGTGTCCCCCCTCGCGGAACTGGCCGCGAGCCTGCACGTGCTGACCGGACACGACCACCACACCGCACACGCCGCCTGGGCCGAGCAGACGACCGCTGCCGCGCCGGCCGCCTTCCGGGCCGGACTGCGGCGGTTCGCCCCGCTGTGGACGCCACTGCGCTGGCGGGGCTTCTACCCCGGGCTGGAGGCTCCGCCGAGCCAGCTGTCGGTGGACCGGTTCGCCGAACTCACCGCGTACACCTGCGCCAGCGGCTACCGCGCCTTCCACTTCGACCGGGTGCTGCACGACGGGGAACAGGCACGTGTGCTGCGCCAGGCCGCGTCCGGGCTGCCGGACGGCCACTTGGCCCTCGCCGACGACCTGCTCCACGACCCGGAAGCCCTGCGCGCCGAACTTGTCGCCTTCCTCGACCTGTGCCGCCGGGTCTACTTCGACGAACTGTGGGCGCGGACCGAGCCCACCCTGTCCCGGGCCGCGCACCGGATGCGCCGCCGGCTCGTGGACGAAGGGCCCACCGGCGCCCTGCTCTCGCTCAGCCCGTCCAGCGTCCGCTTGGACAGCCCCGCCCGGGTCGTTCTCGACAAGGTGCACCACGCGGTGATCAGCCCCGCCCGTACACCTCTGCTCCTGATCCCCACCTTGTACGGCGCTCCGCACCTGCTGGTGAAGGACGAGCCGGGGCTGCCGCCCGTCGTCCACTTCCCCGTCGACGCCCCGGACGTCGGCGTCACCCTGGCCCGCAGCCGGATGCTGGCGCTCACCGACCCACGCCGGGTACGCCTGTGCCGTCTCATCGCGCGCCAGGCGATGACCACCGCCGACCTGGCGGACCGGCTGTCGATGACCCGGCCGCAGGTTTCGCGGCATCTGCGTGCCCTGCGCGACCTGGGCCTGGTGCGGGTCGAACGCCACGGCCGCTATGTGCACTACGGACTCGACCTCACTGCCGTAGAGCGCATCGGACGGGATGTGGCGGTGGCGCTGCAGTACTGAACGCCCGCTTGAGGACGACCGCATGACATCCCGTTACCCGATCGTGGAGTACCGGCGGCTGCGCCCCTGGCGGCCCTGGGGCGTCTGGCGCGCGCGGCGCCGTCCGCTGGTGGCAGGACGGCATCAAGTGCTCGTGCACACCATCGAGGGAAGGTACGGGACCGGACCGGCCGACCCCGCCCGGTGCGCCGCCATGACCTTGGTCGATGTCCGCCCCGAGAGGCCCATCTCCGTCCGCTGGAACCTGCTGGCGCGCGGCAGCGAGCTGGACTTCCCCGTCACGGTGACGTTCTTCTGCTCGGTGGAGGGTCCCATAGCGGTCGCATACAGCCGGCACACGGGCGCCCACTGGGACGTGGGGTACGTCCTGTCCCAGGACCCCAGACCCTCGCAGCTGAACCGGAAGTACCCCGAGGAAGACGGGGGCGGGCTGTGACGGGATCTGATCGACCTGCTCGAATCACGACCGGCCCACCAGGAGATCGCCGGGGTGCAGGTGGAGCTGGGAGGTGTGAGCGTGGGGCGGCCCCGGTACGTGTGCGGCGACGAGGCATGAAGCACCAGCGGGCGCTGCCTGAGGTGCCGTAGGACTGCGACGCCGACGTACACCGGGCCGAGTTGCCAGAACATGCGTGCGGGCGACGTGGCGACACGCGGCGCGCACCGCCCGCATGGCCGTACCCGCCGGAATGCGGAGGCTCCGCTACCGGCCGACTGAGTGACCGGGGACCTCGCCGGCCCGAGGTGTGCTGCTCCAAGTGGAGGCCACGAGTGGTGGAGGCCCTGGCCCGAACGCAGGCTGGCGTACGCGCCCTGCCTGGCCATTCGGCGGGGCGCAGCCATGCCAACCGTCCCCCGACCGCAGCGGCCAGGGATGTCACAGAGACGAGATCACATGGCGGAACAGGACATCGGTCCCGGGCCCCTGCCCTCCTTCTCCAGGACCGAGAAGCCCGTACGAAGCCGGGCTCCACACATCTCTCCACGACGCGGCCGGCGGGCGCGTACGAAGGCGGCCTTGCTCGCGGCGTGCCTGGGAGTCCTCGGGGCGATCGGAACCGCGCCGAGCAGCGCCCAGTCGCCGCCTGCCGACGGGCCGCCGCCGGGGCATCCGGCGCGGTTCGTGCCGGGCCCGTGCCCACAGACTCCCGAGCCGGTTCCCGGACAGTGCGGCTTCCTGGAGGTCCCTGAGAACCGGGAGCACCGCGAGCACCGCACCGGACGGACCATCCGGCTGGCCGTCGCCGTCATCCCGGCCGCGTCCAAGAGGCCGGCCGGGGACCCCGTGGTGTTCATGGAAGGGGGTCCCGGCGGAGACGCCTTCGGAGCCATCCCCTTCCTGATCGACGCCCAGGTGAACCGGGACCGGGACCTGATCGTCATGGCCCAGCGCGGCACCCTGCACTCACAGCCGAGCCTCGCCTGCCCGGAGATCGACCGGTTCAACGCCACCGCCGTCGGACTGCCCTACGACGCACCCTCCACCGGACGCCTCCTGGTGCGCGCGGCGAAGCAGTGCCGAGACCGCCTGACATCCGAGGGCACCGACCTCTCGGCCTACAACACCACCGAGAACGCGGCGGACTTCGCCGCCCTCCGCAAGGCGCTGGGCATCAAGAAGTGGAACGTCTACGGCTACTCCTACGGCACCGAGCTGGGCCTGGCCTACCTGCGCCAACACCCCCGGGGCATCCGCTCGCTGGCGATCGACTCGGTCGTACCGCCGCAGATCGTGAGCCTGCCGTGGGCCTGGGACAGCGCCCAGGAGGGGATCAACGCGATCTTCGCGGCGTGTGAGGCACAGCCCGCCTGCGAGTCCCGTTACCCCGACCTCTCCCGCACGCTCACGGAGCAGGTCCGCCGGCTGGAGGCCAACCCCCTGCGGCTGACCGTGCCGCCGCCCGGTGGCGGAACCCCGGTGAGGGTCGTCCTCGACGGGGGCACGCTGGTGAACCTGCTCGTCACCAACGGCCGACTGGTGCCGTCCGTCGACGTCCCGGCTGCGCTCTACGAACTCGCCAACGGCAATCCGGAGCGCCTCGCGCGGGCCCAGGCGGCCGGCGCGACGCCCGCCATCGGCGAGTTCGCCCACGGGCTGACGCACTCGGTGGCCTGCGCCGAGTGGGCGCCGGGCTTCTCGAAGCGCGACGTGCTGGAGGCAGGGCGCCGGGCCTTCCCCGGCTGGCCGGACTCGGTGCTGGCGCACGCACCCCAGCTGCCCTTCGAGCACGACCTGTGCCGCGTCTGGAACGTCCCGGACCGCACGGCGGTCCAGCGGGTGGCCACCCACAGCGACAAGCCCGTGCTCATCATCACCGGAACCTTCGACGCGAAGACCGGGGCGAGCTGGGGGCCCTTCACCGGGCGCACGCTGCCCCGCTCGACCGCCGTGGTGATTCCCGGGATCACTCACTGGGTGGTGCCCCAGGAGCCCTGCGCCGCGTCAGTCCTGCGGTCCTTCCTGGCGCGGCCGACCGCGCCCGACACCGGCTGCGTGCCCAGTGTCGAACCCAAGCCGTTCACCATCATCCCCTGACCGGAGTACGCCCCATGCCCCCCACAACACCCCCCAGCCGGCGGCCCGCGAGACGGGTGCCCACCACGCTGGCCGCAGCCACCGCCGGCGCCCTCGTCGCGGGGCTCGCCGCGATGCCCGCCCACGCCGAACCCCGCACCGACGGCCCGATCGGCACGGTCGCCCGTACCGTGCACGGCGCCCACTTCGAACCGGGCCCCTGCCCCCGGACGGCGGACCCGATCCCCGATCTCGCGCGCGCCCGCTGCGGCACCCTCACCGTGCCGGAGAACCGTTCCAAGGGCCACGGTCAGGGTCATGGCCAAGGCCAAGGCCACGGCGAAGGCGAAGGCCAAAGCCACGGCGAAGGCGAAGGGCCCCAGAAGGCCAGGGCCCACGAGGGACGTACGATCACCCTCGCCGTCGCGATCATGCCCGCCAAGAGCAGCCGCCCCGCGCCCGACCCGATCGTGTGGTTCGCCGGCGGCCCCGGCGACGACGCGGTCTCCGAGATCCCGATGGCGCTCGCCGGTGACCTCAACCGCGACCGCGACGTCATCTTCATGTCCCAGCGCGGCACCTACTCCGCCGACCCCGAACTCACCTGCCCCAACATCGACGAGTTCAACGCCCACGCCCTGGGCCTCGTCTCCAACGCGCCGTCCACCGGGCGCCTGCACGTCCGGGCGACCCGGGCCTGCCGCGACCGCGTGGACGCCCAGGGCGCCGACCGCAGCACGTACAACGACATCGAGAGCTCAGCCGACTACGACGCCCTGCGCAGGGCGCTGGGTGTCCGGAAGTGGAACGTCTTCGGGATCTCCTACGGCACCCACCTGGCGCTCAACTACATGCGCCTGCACCCCAAGGGCGTCCGCTCGGTCGGCATCGACGGCGTCCTGCCGCCGTCCCTCGCCGGCGGGGCCGTGACCTGGAAGGCCGCACGAGAGGGATTCGACGGCCTGTTCAAGGCCTGCGAGGAGCAGCCCTCCTGCAACTCCCGCTACCCGAACCTGAAGGCCACCTTCCTGCGTCTCGTCAGTGAGCTGGAGGCCAACCCGATCACCACCACCGTCACGGTCCCGGTCCACCCGAAGCCGGTGAAGGTCGTGCTGGACGGGGGCAACCTGGTCACCTGGCTGACCTCGGCCACCCACGTGGCCGAAGGGGTGCCGCGCTCCATCGACGAACTGGCCCACGGCAACCCGCAGCGGATCGCCGAGCAGCTCGCGGGCGGCAAGTACAGCCCGCAGGCGATCGGCAGGGTCGCCCACGGGCTGGTCTACGGCATCTTCTGCAGCCAGTGGACCCCCTACGAGAGCAGGGCCGACATCATCGAGGGCGGCCGTCGCGCGTTCCCATCGTTCCCCCGGTCGATGCTCGCCAACGCCCCGCAACTCGCCTGGCTGCATGACGACTGCCGCGCCTGGGACGTCCCCCCGGCACCCGAGTGGATCCGGGACGTGACCCGCAGCGACATCCCGACCCTCGCCCTGTCCGGCGGGTTCGACGCCCAGACGGCACCCAGCAACGGAGCGTACGTCGCCCGCACGCTGAGCCGTTCCACCGCCGTCACGATCCCCTACGTCGCCCACGTGGTCTTCGCCGACTCACAGTGCGCCCAGACGATCACCACGTCGTTCTTCTCCCGCCCGAACGCACCGGACACCAGGTGCGTGGCGGGACTCCAGCCACCGCAGTTCGAGATCGCACCGTAAGGCACCGGCCGGCGGCCCCCGGCGCGGGTGCCGCAACCACTGGGGCCTGCATCCACCATCGCGGTGGATGCAGGCCCCAACGGCGTGAAAACGGGGTCGGCCGCTTGCCGTCTCAGCCATGGCCGCAGCCCCTGGGCCCGCCAAGGGACTCAGTGCCAAAGCGTCGTATCACACGGGGCCCAGAGGAGGCTGCCTGCCATCGGGCGCCCGCCTCATGGGTGTGCTGATGGTGGGAACCCGAAGTGGTGTTCTGTTCTGCTTTGACGGAGGCGGTGGTCATGACCGTTCAGCATCCTGCCGCGCGATCGGGCGGGCGATTCAAGCGTCTGTCCCAAGCGGCGGCGCACTTCACCAGCTCCCCGCCCTTCTATGTCATCTGCCTGATGCTGGTGGCCTTCTTCATAGCCGCCCATGTGGCTCATCTGGGGGAGACATGGCTGATCTTGGCCGGGGACCTGATGACCGCGGTGACCCTGCTGCTCTTGGCCCTCCTGAAGAACTCCGAGCAGAGAGCCGAGCTAGCGATCCAACGGAAGCTGGACGCCATCGCCGCCGCGCTCCTGGAGCAGCGGGAAGGCAAGACGGGCGAGGCCACCGAGGACCTGCGCCGGGCCATCAGGATGGACGAGGACGTCTGAGCACCCGTGTCCTGCCACGAGTCGCGCACTCTTTCCAGCCAGACCGGGCGTAGGGCGCCTGACCATCACCCGGCCTGGCGCAATGTGCGTGGGTAAGGAGTACGACCGTAAGGAGTCAGCATCACCTCACCACTTCGGTTCTCCCTGAGCACGCAGCCCAGGGGCCGGTATTTCACCTGGGGATTTGAATGGGCAAGCGTGCCGCCGTAACTGTCGTTGTCTCGCCCACGGTCCTGTCCCTGAGCACATCGGCGGCGTCCGCCGAGTCCCAGCTGGGAGACACGCAGATCCTCCCTGCATCCGTCAACGACGGCAAAGGCCTGGTTGTTGGAATTGCCGCACAGGCATCAATCTCAGCGACGGTCACGGTCAGCGACCCCGAAGGGTTCGATTACATCGATGCCTGGCTGTACCGAGGCCCTTCCTCCGCACCCACTGGCGGTCTCGCCGCACCCGACGAGCCGGTATGCATCGAAATCAGCGATAGCACAACACGATGCGACCTCTCCTTCGTGATGGGCGAGGGATGGTTGCAGAACGCTGACGCCGGCGCCTGGCACCTCTACGTCAATGCACTTGCGCTCGATGGCGATTACCACCACAGGACGGCAGCTTCCCTCAGCCTTCGACGCGCTTCGAAGCTGACGGCCAACGGGGCACCCGAACCCGTGACGGCTACTGGCGCTATAGCTACGGCGGCAACACCACCACTGCGGTCGCCAACGCACCCGGTGACTACATCAACCTGCGGTGATCCGGCACCCGACCAACCACAACGCACTGGCTGCCGTGCCGCAAGCCGATCAGGTGCGGCTGGCCCCCTTCACATGGCGCCGTCACCGCAACGGCATTACCGCCTGGCCGACTTGATCGTGTGGCTCCAAGCTCCTGGGCTCGGCCCTCGATGCCAACCGCGCCGGGCGCCCATACGGGAGCACCTTTTCAGGGCTCCACGGCGTCTCGAGCCGCGTCGAGGAGGAGGTGCCAGGGATACTCCTTCGGCTTGCCCTGGCCAGGCTGATTCGGCACGAAGCCGTGATCACCGTAGAGCACGCGCACGCCCATAGCGCGCAGTTCGTCGACACTTCGCTCGAATTGACGGTGCTGGACGTAGGCCGCGTTCACGCACGGCATGGTCACGATCGGGATGCCCTTGCCAATGGCCTCCGCGACAACGCCCACCACGAAATCGTGAGTCAGGCCCAGCGCCCACGAGTTGACCGTATTGAAGGTCGCCGGCGCCAATGCGATAACGTCCGCCTTGGGCCAGACGTCCGGCTGACCGGGCATTTTGTACTCACTGCGCACTGGGTAGCCCGTGAGCTGCTCCAACTGGTCCAGTTGAGGCTCAAGCCAGCGCGCGGCCGTCGGGGTGAAGCCTAGACACACGTTCCAGCCGCGGGCCTGCGCATCCCGGACTACCGAGGCGACATCGAAGACGGGCGGGGCCGCTGAGCCGAAAAGGTAAAGGACACGGTCGGTTGTCGTCATACGCATATCCGACCACAGCAACCGACCCCGCTCGCAGAGGAGTCGGAGGCGGGTACTGTTCCAAATGGGTGCTCAGAACGGAGAACCAGGATGCCCAGGCTGGACGACGACAACCACACGGGCGCGCGGATCAAGGAACAGCGCACACTGGCCAGACTCACACAACGTCAGATGGCTGACCGGCTGCCCTACTCGTACAGCTACCTCACTCAGGTGGAATGTGGTGCCCGCCCCGCAACAGTCGACTTCGTCGCCGCCTGCGCAAGGGTTCTCAACATCGACGTGACCGTGCTGACCGGCCAGCCGTACGTCACCGAACTGCAGCGTGACCGGCTTGCCGAGCTCGTCCGACCGATCCGTGAAGCTCTGGACCTGTACGACCTTGGCCCCGATCCGCATATGGCCGCGCGGCCGGCCGACATCCTCATCGAGGGCGCGGATCAGCTGTGTGAAGCCGTGCGTGCAACCCATCTGCGGGATGCCGCCCGCAAGCTGCCGAGCCTCATCGCCGAACTGACGCACACCGCGTGGTCCACTCCTTCGACCAAGCTGTGGCAGGCGCTCGCGTCCGCCTACCGCACCGCCCATGACATCAGCGTGAAGCTCGGTTACTACGATCTGTCAGCCGTGGCCCTGGACCGGATGGACTGGGCGGCTCAGCGCGCCTCAGACCCCTGCGTTGCCGCCGTACGTCAGTACATGCGAGCCCTGGTGTATTTCCGCGAAGGCGAGTACCAGATCGGGCAACGACTGATCGCGTCCGGACACAGCATCGTCAGGCAAGCCGACGACAGTCGGGAGACCCTGGCCGTTGCAGGACAACTACACCTCGGCGCCTCGGTCATTTCCGCTCGGGCCGACGATGAGACTGCCGTACAGGCTCACATCGAGGAGGCCCGGCAAATCGCGCAGCGGATCGGTGACGCGCCGGAGATCCACTGGCTGAGCTTCGGACCGACCAACGTCGACTTGCATGAGATGTCCGCCGCGGTGGAGATGCGCCGATACGACGACGCGCTGACGAAGTCCCGCAAGATCACCAAGAAGCTGCCGACCGGACTGGCTACATCGCGGCGGGCCCACTTCCTGATCGACCAGGCGCGCACGGAAATGGAGACCGGTCACCCCGATGCGGCGCTGAAGTCACTGCTCGAAGCGCGGCGCGTCGCCCCTGAGCAGACCCGATATCACCCGGCTGCCCGGGAGACGATCACCGGTCTGGTCCATCTCTCACGGCGCACCCCAGACACTCTCAACCACATGGCCAGTTGGGTCGGCTTGTAGGAGCGCTCACAGCTCTCACAAAAATGTGAGAGTTACGCCGCCCCCTCAGCGCCACGCTGTTCCCACGCCTAGTCAACGATGACGCGGGAGCAGCTCTCATGGCACGCGATCGGATCGCTCAATGCAACACGTCCGACGCCACCTCGCAGCTCCGCGGCAGTCCTCGGACGGCGTGCCCCGGCAGCCGCGCGAACGGCCCCGGGGCCGGCCAACGCTTCAAAGGAGCGTCGACATGACGAACAGTACGGCCCCGAACGGGAGTTTCCCAGCAGCAAGTTCGCCGCCTAGCGCGAGGGTTCAGGACTGGCTGGCCTCCGCACATCCATCCCCCAGCACCGTGCACGGTGAGTGGAGCGGAGCAGCCGGTCTCGCCCTGATCCCGTTAGGGCGGCTCTTCGACGCGGTCCGCCTCTCAGAGGACCTCGTCCGCAGTGTGGCCGGGATCAGTGACCCGCCCACCGTGAACCAATGGCTCGGCTGGTCCTTCAACAGCCGTCCGGTCATCCATGACCCCAGCGGCAGCCGCTATTACGCCCTCGTGCCGCCCGGCACCGCCGAGAACTGGCTGGCACCAGCCGCCGCGTGCCTCAGCGAAGGCACCTACTTGGGAGTGCCGCGCGCCGATATCACCAGGCTCAAGGAGCCCGCCCCGGCTTCGTACTGGGCCGTGCCCATGGCCCGCCCCGGCCGACTGTGCAGGGCAAGCGACGTCCTGACGCTCGTCATGGCTGGCCGCGACCCAGTCGACGGTGACGGGGAACTGTCGTGAAGCAGGCCAATCGCCCCGCCACGACCGCAGCGCCGCCCGTGGACATCGCCACGATGCGAGCGAGCGTCGCCCTGACGCTGCCCCCAGACGTAACCCCCACCGACACCGATTCCTTGGAAACGCTGACCGGGCTGCTGCGCGGACACATGGAACTCGTCATCCCGGAGATCGAACACCTGGCCGCACGCCTACCCAGGGACGACGTGCCTCGCTACTGCGCACTCACCTGCACCGGCGAGGCCCGCAGGAAACTCAGCGCCGTGCGCGGACCGGAGAACTACGACGCCATGGTCTACGCCCGCAAGCTCGCACGGTCGCTACTGGCGCTCTGCGACCACTACGACTCACTCACCGGCCTACGGATGTGCCTGGCCTGCGACCGGCCCATCCAAGACGGAGAGACCAGCCTGCCGTACGCCGAAGTCAGCCCCTCCGCGGGAGCCGTCGGCTCCGGACAGATCCATGGCCTCTGTGCCAACACGGTCCATCTCCGCTGATGACGCCCTCCCGTCGGGCCAGGCATGCACCCGGCGGGATCGGCCACTCACCCCTTGTGGCTCAGTAGGGAAGACCATCCTCCTCATCTACCGGCGACCCGTGCTGGAGGCATGCGCTGCGAACACCCATGTCATGGGGTTGCAGGAGAGCTGGCGGTGCGTCGCGTTCAGTGGGCGCTGTTGGATCTGGGGTTCGACCTGCCGATGTTCGGTGCCACTCGTTCCAGGAGGCTCGTGGTCTGTCTCAGGACGGCCGAGTCGGCCCGCAGACGGGTCGCGATAGTAGCCGTACAGGTCGACGACCCGTGCTTGGTTGGCGGCCCAACCCGCCTCCGGCAGCCACTCCGCGTGGTCTCCGTGTCGAGGCGGTTCATCTGCACCTCGCCGCTCCGAAGGAACTGCTCTGGGCCGGGCTCGGGCGCATGGCGGGGGTGCGGTCGCCGGCGGCCTCGACAGCGACCCCGGGTTCATCGAGCAATCCCGGACGGGATGTTTCAACGCTGGGACGACATCGGCCTCGACGAGCACATCCGGCTGACCAGCCTGCCCGTGGACGATCTGGTCGCCGGTCGATTCGGTCCTGCCGGTCGGCCCGACCTGCTGCCCCCGGGTGGCCCCTGAGCACCGACTCAAGGTGCGCTTGCTGAGACGGCATGTGGGGACCCTCGTTTCAGGGGATTGTGAACGCCGTACTTCCTTCTGTGTCTGACTGTTGAGAACACACGACGCCTGCACAAGCGGCGTTGACCTGGCTGGTTTTCGCTGCAACGCTCTTGGCTGTGAGCAAGCCCGAGATCCTCGCCGCGCGCCTTCACGTCGATCTGCGACGTCAGGCCAGCGCCATCTGTGCCGCCGGCATCTGTGCCGCCGGTCCGCGCACGCACTGACAGGCGCCGCTCCCCTTCGCTCCATTTCACAGTCGGCTTTTCGCTAAGCCGCTGCCTTCTCTCAGACGTCGGCCTCTGCACAGCCATTTCCGCTGAGGTCTCTTCTCCTCTCCTTCGCCGGTCGACGTCTGCCCTTTCCTTGCCCCGTTTTCCTGAACAGGACCCTTCCATGGCCACGACGGCATCGACCCGACGTCACTTCCTCACCCTGCTCGGTCTTTCGGCGGTGTCGGTGAGCTGCGGCACCGCCGCCTCCGGGACACCGGCCGCCAAGGACCAGACCAAAAAGCTGAGATATCAAGGCTGGGCCGGTCAGGTCACGTTGCCCGAACTGGCCGAGGATCTCGGCTATCTGGAGGACGTGAAGCTGGAGTGGGTCGGCAACACGATCAGCGGACCGCAGGACATCCAGTCCGCGGCCACCGGTCAGGTCGACTTCGGCGGCGCGTTCAACGGCGCGGTCGTCAAGCTGGCCGCCAACAACGCTCCCGTCAAGGCCGTCATCAGTTACTACGGCGCCGACAAGGACGCCTACAACGGGTTCTACGTCCTCAAGGACAGCCCCATCCGCTCGGCCCGGGACCTGACCGGCAAGAAGGTCGGGATGAACACCCTCGGAGCCCACTCCGAGGCCATGCTCGACATCTACCTTCAGCGCGGCGGCCTGTCCCAGGCGGACATAGGCAAGGTCGAGCCGCTCGTGGTGCCTCCGGTCAACACCGAGCAGTCCTTGCGTCAGAAGCAGATCGACGTGGCCGTACTCGGCGGCATCCTGCGCGACAAGGCGCTGGAGACCGGCGGCATCCGACCGCTGTTCACGGACTACCAGCTGCTCGGCGCGTTCAGTGCCGGCACGTACGTGATGACGGACCGCTTCCTGAAGCAGAACCCCGAGACGGCGCGGACCTTCGTCACCGGTGTGGGGCGGGCCATCGAGTGGTCTCGTTCCACTCCGCGCGAGGAGGTCATCGACCGGATGACGGCGATCGTGAAGAAGCGCGGGCGCAACGAGGACGCCGCACCGCTGAAGTTCTGGCGGTCCTACGGCGTCGCGGAGACGGCGGGCCGGATCACCGGCAAGGAGCTCCAGTTGTGGATCGACTGGCTGGCCGAGCGGGGCGACATCAAGAAGGGCCAGGTCACACTGTCCGACCTCTACACCAACGAGTTCAACCAGTACAAGACGCCCTCCTCCGCGGCGACGAGCGGGAGCTGATCCCATGCCGGAATCCACCACCACTCAATCCCCCACACCCAAAATCGTGTTCGAGGACGTACGCAAGGAATTCACCGTCCGCGACCGTAAGGGGGATCGGCAGAGCACCACGTTCACGGCCCTCGACGGCATCGATCTGCAGATAGCGGACGGCGAGTTCGTCGTCCTGGTCGGTCCCAGCGGCTGCGGGAAGTCGACGTTGCTGGATCTGCTCGGCGGCCTCACCTCACCCACCGGCGGACGGATCCTGTTGGACGGCACACCCATCACCGGCCCGGGCCTGGACCGCGGGATCGTCTTCCAGCAGTACGCGCTGCTGCCGTGGCGCACGGCACAGGGCAACGTCGAGTTCAGCCTGGAAGCCACCGGCGTCCCACGGCGGCAACGCTCCGCACGGGCCCGGGAGTTCCTGGACCTGGTCGGCCTGACCGGGTTCGAGGACCGCCACCCGCACGAGCTGTCAGGCGGCATGCGGCAGCGGGTCGCGATCGCCCGCAGCCTTGCCTACGACCCCGATGTCCTGCTGATGGACGAGCCGTTCGCGGCGCTGGACGCCCAGACCCGGGAGTCACTCCAGGACGAACTGCTGCGTATCTGGCAGCGCACCGGCAAGACCGTCGTCTTCATCACCCACGGCATCGACGAGGCCGTCTATCTCGGACAACGCGTCGCCGTGATGACGTCCAGGCCCGGCCGGATCAAACAGATCGTGCCGGTCGCCCTCGGCTCCCGAACGGTGACGGACGACCTCCGCTCCAGTCCCGAGTTCGCCCATCACCGTCACGAGATCTGGTCGCTGCTGCACGACGAGGTGGCCAGGGCCCAGCAGTTGGAGAGGGAGGAGGCCGCCGTATGAGCTCCACGACCGGCAGGACCGCCGAGAAGACCGACCAGACCCACGCGACCCCCACCATCAAGGCGCCCGTCACAGCTGTCGAGGCCCCCTCCCGCACCGCGCCCGCCGAGACCACCGAGCCATCCACTTCCAGGCCCGCCAGCTCGTCACCCCCGGAGGTGCGCCGCTCTCCCTCCCCCACGGCCCTGGTCCGCCGCCGGGCGCTCCGGACGGTCCGCCGGCTGCCGTACCTGCTGCTCAAAGGGGCGACCAAGTCCGTGGCCATCGTGGCGCTGCTCCTGCTGTGGGAGATCGCGCCCCGGGCCGGTCTGGTGGACCGCACCTTCCTGCCGCCGTTCAGCGAGGTCGCCGACGCCTGGTGGGGGCTCGCCGCGGACGGTCAGCTCGCCGACAACGCCCGGGCCAGCCTGACCCGTTCGTTCAGCGGGTTCGGTATCGCCGTAGCGGTCGCCGTACCGCTCGGACTGCTCATCGGCTGGTACAAGCCCGTCGCCGACCTGCTGGGACCGCTGCTGGAGGTGTTCCGCAACACCGCGGCGCTGGCCCTGCTCCCGGTGTTCGTCCTGCTGCTGGGCATCGGCGAGACCTCGAAGATCTCCATCGTGGTGTACGCCTGCACCTGGCCGATCCTGCTCAACACGATCAGCGCGGTCCGCACCGTCGACCCGACCCTGCTGAAGCTGGCGAAGTCGATGGACCTGTCCGCGCCCCGGCTGTTCCAGAAGGTCATACTCCCGGCCTCGGTACCGGTGATGTTCACCGGTATCCGGCTGGCCGGAGCGGTGTCCATCCTGGTGCTGGTCGCCGCCGAGATGATCGGCGCCAAGGCGGGCCTCGGCTATCTGATCAACGCCTCGCAGTACAACTTCGCGATCCCGCAGATGTACGCCGGGATCATCACGATCTCCGCCATCGGCGTGGCCTTCAACCAGCTCCTGGTGGCCGTCGAGCGCCGGCTCAGCTCCTGGCGCGTACCTGCGGGCGGCTGACCCGCGTACGCCCTCGCGCTTCCTTCCGCACTCCCTGGGCCGCCGCCCCCTGATCCGAGGACAACCTGATGACTTCGCCCAGACCCCGTCAACTGCACCTCAACGCATTCCTGATGAACGCCGGCCACCACGACGCCGCCTGGCGCCACCCCCGCACCCAGCCCGAACGCGTCACCGACCTGCGCTACTTCCAGCACCTCGCCCGCACCGCCGAACGCGGCCTGCTCGACTCCGTCTTCCTCGCCGACGGGCTCGCTCTGTGGGGGAAAGTCCGACACAACGCGCTCGGCGGCTTCGAACCGCTGACCTTGCTCTCGGCGCTGGCTGCGGTCACCGAGCACGTGGGTCTGATCGCCACGGTTTCCACCACCTTCAATGAGCCCTTCCACACCGCCCGCAAGTTCGCCTCCCTGGACCACATCAGCGCGGGCCGGGCCGGATGGAACATCGTCACCTCCGGCACCGTCAACGAGGCCCGCAACTTCGGGCAGGACGAACACCTGGAACACCGGCTGCGCTACGAGCGGGCGCGGGAGTTCGTCGAGGTCGCCACCAAACTGTGGGACAGCTGGGAGGACGACGCGATCCTGCTCGACCGTGAGCGCGGCGTCTACGCCGACACCGACAAGGTCCGGGAGATCAACCACCGCGGCGAGCACTTCGGGGTGCAGGGCCCTCTGAACGTCCCGCGCAGCCCGCAGGGATACCCGCTGCTGGTGCAGGCCGGTTCGTCGGAGGACGGCAAGGAGTTCGCCGCCCAGTACGCCGAGGCCGTCTTCACCGCCCAGCAGACCCTCGCCGACGGCCAGTCCTTCTACAAGGACCTCAAGTCCCGGCTCGCCCGCTACGGCCGTAGCTACGACCAACTGCTGGTGCTGCCCGGCATTGCGCCCGTCATCGGCTCCACGGAGGCCGAGGCCCGCGCACTGGAACAGGAACTGACGGATCTTCAGGTGCCGGAGTACGGGCTCGCCCAACTGTCCGGGATGCTCGGCACCGATCTGTCCGGACTGCCGCTGGACGGGCCGCTGCCTGAACTGCCGGAGGAGCGGGACATCAACGGCAACAAGAGCCGCTTCACGCTCGTCGCCGAACTCGCCCGCCGTGACGGCCTCACCCTGCGCGAGCTCATCGCCCGCCTCGGCGCCGGACGCGGCCACCGCGTCTTCGCCGGCACCCCCGAGCAGGTTGCCGACGAGATCGAGGAGTGGTTCACCGAGGGCGCCGCCGACGGCTTCAACATCATGCCGCCCCATCTGCCGGGCGGCCTGGAGGACTTCGTCGACCAAGTCGTACCGATCCTCCAGCGGCGCGGGCTGTTCCGTACCGAGTACACCGGCCGCACCCTGCGCGAGAACTACGGACTGGCCCGCCCCGCCAACCGGCTGACCGCGCCGGCCGCAGGCGAGGACGTGGCCGTATGACCGGCCTTGACCTCACCACGGACGTCCTGGTGATCGGCGGTGGCCCTGCCGCCACCTGGGCCGCGCTCAAGGCGGCACAGGCCGGGGCGGACGTGGTCCTCGCCGACAAGGGCTACTGCGGCACCAGCGGTGCCACCGCCTCCGCCGGCACCGGCGTCTGGTACGTCCCCCCGGAGCCCGCCGCGCGCGAGGCGGCCATGGCGAGCAGGGAAGGGCTCGGCGGATACCTGGCCGACCGGCGCTGGATGGCGCGCGTGCTGGACCAGACGTACGCCGGCATGAACGAACTGGCCGCGGCGGGCCGCTATCCCTTCCCCCGAGCAGCGGACGGACAGCAGCTCAGGAACGGCCTCCAGGGGCCGGAGTACATGCGCAGGATGCGCATCCGCGTGCAGCGGGCCGGAGCGCGCGTCCTGGACCACAGCCCGGTCACGGAACTGCTCACGGATCCCTCCGGGGCGGTCGGCGGCGCCCGCGGATACCGGCGCCAGGCCGGTCAGCCGTACCGGGTGCGGGCCGGCGCGGTGGTGCTGGCCACAGGAGGCTGTGCGTTCCTCAGCGGTGCGCTGGGCTGCAATGTCAACACCGGCGACGGCGCGCTGTTCGCCGCGGAAGTGGGCGCGGAGATGTCGGGGATGGAGTTCTCCAACGCCTACGGCATCGCTCCCGAGGGAACCTCCGTCACCAAGACCGCGTTCTACTCCTTCGCGACCTTCTACCACGAGGACGGCACGGTCCTGGACGGCGCGGCCAGCCAGGGCGGCCGGTCCGTCATCGCGAAGGCCCTGCTCAGCGAGAAGGTGTACTGCCGCCTGGACCGCGCGGACGAGGCGGCCCGCAAGGCCATGCGGCTGGCCCAGCCCAACTTCTTCCTCACCTTCGACCGCCTCGGCATCGACCCTTTCACCCAGCGCTTCGCCATCACACTCCTCGCCGAGGGCACCGTGCGCGGCACCGGTGGCATCCGCATCACCGGCGACGACTGCTCCACCACCGTCCCGGGCCTGTACGCGGCAGGCGACGCGGCAACCCGCGAGCTGATCTGCGGCGGCTTCACCGGCGGCGGCAGCCACAACGCCGCCTGGGCCATCTCCTCCGGCAGCTGGGCCGGCCACGGCGCGGCCCGCCACGCCCGCTCGCTCGGCACCCGCACCGCCACGCGACGCCTGGTCGCCGCGGGCGGGGCCGGGCTCCGGCCCACCGGGACAGCGGGACCGGACGACGCCGCACACGCGGTCGTCACCGCGGTCCAGGCCGAGGTGCTGCCGTACGAGAAGAACTACCTGCGCCACGGGGACCGGCTCACCGCCTCGCTGGAGATCCTCGACAGCGTCTGGGAGCACTCGCGCGCCTCCCTGCACGCCGAGGGCGGGCACGTCGTACGGGCGAGAGAAGCAGCGGCGATGACGGCGCACGCCCGCTGGATGTACGCGGCGGCGCTGGCCCGTACCGAGACCCGGGGCATGGCCAAACGGCTCGACTTCCCCGCACAGGACCCCGCTCAGCACCACCGCATCACGACGGGCGGTCTGGACCGGGTGTGGACCCGCATCGAGCCCCTGACGAACGCGCCGGCCATGCCGGCCGCACCCATGGAGGTGGCTTCGTGATCGAACTGGTCTCGGCGGACCGCTGCATCGCCTGCGACAAGTGCATCAAGGTCTGCCCGACCGATGTCTTCGACCGAGGTGAGCACGGCATCCCCGTCCTCGCCCGCCGCGACGACTGCCAGACCTGCTTCCAGTGCGAGGCGAACTGCCCCGCCGACGCCCTGTTCGTCGCGCCTCAGACCGCTCCCCTGCCCGACGACGACCCCGCCCGGAACGAGGACCACCTCAACCGTTCGGGCCTGCTCGGCAGTTACCGCCGGCACATCGGGTGGGGACGGGGCCGCACGCCCGGCGCGCTGCGGGCCGTAGGTCCTCCGCTCGGGCCGCCGGGGGCCAAGAGCCCCTCCCTGCCCATCACTTCCTGACCATCCACCACCGCTCACCCCACGGAAGGAACCCACCCCATGACCACCAGCACCGGCTTCGACGTCCGGAGGATCGGCGGCCGTATCGGCGCCGAGATAGTCGGCGTCGATCTGTCCACCGACCTCGCCCCGGCCATCGTCACCGAGATCAACTCCGCGCTCCTGGAACACAAGGCGCTCGTCTTCCGGGGCCAGGACCTGGACGACGCGGGCCAGCTCCGCTTCGCCTCCCTCTTCGGTGAACTGACCACCGCGCACCCCACGGTCCCCTCCGTCGACGGCCAGCCCCACATCCTGCCCGTCGACGGCGACGAGGGCATCCGCGCCAACCAGTGGCACACCGACGTCACCTTCGTCCGTACGCCTCCCAAGGCGTCCACGCTGCGCAGCATCGTGGTCCCGCCCTACGGCGGCAACACGCTCATCGCCAACTCGGCCGCCGCCTACCGGGATCTGCCCGAGCCGCTGCGGGAGCTGGCGGACAAGCTGTGGGCGGTCCACACCAACGACTACGACTACGCCGCCCCGAGGACCGAGAAGGCCGCCGAACACCGCAGGCGGTTCGTCTCCCGGAAGTACCGGACCGCCCACCCGGTCGTCCGGGTCCATCCCGAGACCGGGGAACGCGGACTCTTCGTCGGCGGCTTCGCCCAGAGCATCGTGGGCCTCGGCCCGTCCGACTCCCGTGACCTGCTGCGCATCTTCCAGTCGTACGTCACCCGTCCCGAGAACATCGTGCGGGTGGCCTGGACGCCGGGCGACCTCGTCCTGTTCGACAACCGCATCACCCAGCACTACGCCCCCGACGACTACGGCGACCTGCCCCGCCTGCTGCACCGGGTGACCGTCGCTGGAGACGTCCCGGCCGGTGTCGACGGCACCCTGAGCCACGTCATCGAGGGCGACGACGCCGCCCACTACACCCCGAGCGCGGCCTGAGCACCGAACCCGCCAAGCGCGGCCGCCGGGCAGGGGCATCCGCTCCTGCCCGGCGGCCCGCCCGCAGCGGATACCGGCCGGCACATTACACATCGGCCCGGGTAACTCGTACGGCGTAAAGGCCGCATGAGGGTGGAGAGGTATTCCCTTTCCGTGTTTGTCATACGGGCGTGCTCTGCGTGTTTCGTAGCGATGCGGTCAGCGGTACGCGACCATACGGACGCTGACACAGCGCGTTTACCAGCCGCTGGGAACAAAAGCGCGCTGGGCGTGGATCGCGGTGCACACGGAGACAGGAAGAAGGACAGGCATGCCCGGCAGTGAAAGCGAGAACCCGGTAATCCCCTCCCCGAGTCCCACGCCGACCCGGCCCAGGACGAACCGGGACTGGTGGCCGAATCAGCTGGAACTTCAAGTTCTCCACCAGCACTCCTCCCGCTCCAACCCGATGGAGGAGGACTTCGACTACGCGAAGGAGTTCGCGACCCTCGACGTCGACGCACTCAAGCGGGACGTCTTCGAGGTGATGACGACGTCCCAGGACTGGTGGCCCGCCGACTACGGCCACTACGGTCCGCTCTTCATCCGGATGAGCTGGCATGCCGCGGGCACCTATCGCATCGCCGACGGCCGGGGCGGCGGCGGCAGCGGCGCGCAGCGCTTCGCCCCGCTCAACAGCTGGCCGGACAACGCGAGCCTGGACAAAGCACGGCGTCTGCTCTGGCCGGTCAAGCAGAAGTACGGCCGGAAAATCTCGTGGGCCGATCTTCTGGTATTCGCCGGCAACTGCGCCATGGAATCGATGGGGTTCAAGACGTTCGGATTCGCCTTCGGGCGCGAGGACATCTGGGAGCCCGAGGAGATCTTCTGGGGGCCCGAGGACACCTGGCTCGGCGATGAGCGCTACAGCGGCGACCGGGAATTGACGGGTCCTTTCGGTGCCGTGCAGATGGGGCTGATCTACGTCAATCCGGAGGGCCCGAACGGCAACCCGGATCCGCTGGCCGCCGCCCGGGACATTCGCGAGACATTCGGCCGTATGGCGATGAACGACGAGGAGACGGTGGCGCTCATCGTCGGCGGCCACACCTTCGGCAAGTGTCATGGTGCGGTCGACGCCAGCTATATCGGCCCGGAGCCCGAGGGTGCCCCCCTGGAGCAGCAGGGGCTCGGCTGGCGGAACACGCACGGCACCGGCGTCGGCTCCGACGCGCTCACCAGCGGGCTCGAGGGCGCGTGGACCTCCGAGCCGGTCAAGTGGGACAACGGCTACCTGAACAACCTGTTCGGGTACGACTGGGAGCTGACGACGAGCCCCGCCGGCGCCAAGCAGTGGACTCCCACGGATCCCTCGGCCCAGGGCACCGTTCCGGACGCCCATGACCCCGCCAAGCGGCACGCTCCGATGATGCTGACGACGGACCTCGCGCTGAAGCAGGACCCGGTCTACGCGCCGATCGCGAAGAGCTTCCACGAGAACCCCGACAAACTCGCGGACGCGTTCGCCAAGGCCTGGTACAAGCTGCTGCACCGCGACATGGGCCCCGTCTCGCGCTACCTCGGCCCCTGGATCCCCGAGCCGCAGCTGTGGCAGGACCCGGTGCCCGCGGTCGATCACGAGCTGGTCGGAGACGAGGACATCGCCGCCCTCAAAGCCAGGGTCCTCGACGCGGGACTGTCCGTCTCCCAGCTGGCCACCACCGCGTGGGCGGCGGCGGCGAGCTTCCGCGGCACCGACAAGCGCGGCGGGGCGAACGGAGCGCGGATCCGGCTGGCGCCGCAGAAGGACTGGGAGGTCAACGACCTGCCCGAGTTGACCGAGACGGTGCGGACACTGGAGGGCATCCAGCAGGACTTCAACGCCTCGCAGAGCGGCGGCAAGAAGGTCTCGCTCGCCGACCTGATCGTCCTGGGCGGCTGCGCGGCCGTCGAACAGGCCGCGAAGAACGCCGGGCACGCCATCACGGTCCCCTTCGCACCCGGTCGCACGGACGCCTCCCAGGAACAGACCGACGTGCAGTCCTTCGCCGTGCTCGAACCCCGCGCGGACGGGTTCCGCAACTACCTCGGCGCCGGGGAGAAGCTGTCGCCCGAGACCCTCCTGCTCGACCGCGCCAGCCTGCTCACCCTGACCGCACCCGAGATGACGGTCCTGATCGGCGGCATGCGCGCCCTCAACGCCGGCTTCAAGCAGTCCCCGCACGGAGTCCTGACGGACCGGCCGGAGGCACTCACCAACAGCTTCTTCGTCAACCTCCTCGACATGGGCACGGAGTGGAAGGCGTCGGCCACGGAAGAGAACGTCTTCGAGGGCCGGGACCGTACCACCGGCGAGGTCAAGTGGACCGCCACCGCCGTCGACCTCATCTTCGGCGCGCACTCCCAGCTCCGGGCCCTCTCCGAGGTCTACGCCTCAAGCGACGCGGGCGAGAAGTTCGTACGGGACTTCGTGGCGGCCTGGACCAAGGTCATGAACCTTGACAGGTTCGACCTCTCCTGAACCCCCTTCGGCATGAGGGGCCGGCGGCTGCCGCCGGCCCCTTTGCGCCGCGCCCGCCTCAGGTGCGGCGCGTACAGGGCGGGGCGTAGTCGAGGCGGGGGAAGTGGTGTGCCCACTGGTCGCGGCCGATGCTGGTCCGGACGCGGTCGCAGGCGTCGGCGAGCGCATGCTCCAGGTCGGTGTACCAGCTCTGGACGCTGTAGTGGGCCGTCACGGTGACGAAGGTGCCGTTCGCCGCGAGCGGGCGCACCTCCTTCACCGTCCCGCGGGGGTTGGTGAGGTGGGCCTGGTGGGCGGGGTTCTCGCGGTCGGTCACGTCCCAGACGTTCACCGCTCCGTCCACGCCGACGGTGACCGCCGTGCGGCCGTGCGGGGCGAAGGCCACGCCGGTGACGATGTCGGCGTGTCCCGCCAGCTCACCCAGTTCCCGGTGCCGGGGAAGGGCGCTGACGTCCCACAGCTTCGCCGTACGGTCGTCGCTCCCGCTCAGCAGGGTACGGCCGTCCCGGCTGTAGGCGAGGGCGTCCACGAAATGCCGGTGTCCTTCGAGGACGGCGACGAGGCCGGCCCGGTGCGGTTCGCTCACGTCCCAGATGCGGACGTCACGGTCGTCGGAGCCCGAGGCCAGGGTCCTCCCGTCGGGGCTGAAGGCCACGGGTTTGACGTTCCCTTGGTGCCCGGTGAGCGTGGCCAGCTTCCGGGGGCGGGCTGGGTCGCTGATGTCCCACAGGCGGATGGTGTCGTCGTAGCTGCTGGTGGCGGCCATGCGACCGTCGCGGCGCACGGCGATCGAGTAGAGGGGGCCGGAGTGGCCCGTGGGCCGTTTCGCCAGCGGGGCCGGATGGCGCGGGTCGGTCACGTCCCACAGTCGGAGCGCGCCGTCGACGCCCGTCCCGACCAGTGTGTCGCCGTTCCCGGTGAACTCGATCGCGTTGAGGCCGACTCCGTTCGCGTCGAGGTCACCGAGCCGCCGGGGCAATAGCGGCTTGCTCATGTCCCACAGGACGATCCGCGAGCCGTCGGCCATGGCCAGCGTGCGGCCGTCGGCCGTCACGGCCGGTGTGTGCCCGGCCGGGATGTGCTCGGCGGGTGCCTGCCCGGCCGGCCGGGATCCAAGCGTCCTGGAGCCCATCGACGCGACGGACAGGGTGCTGAGCAGGGCGTCCTCGGTGCGCCCTTGCGGGGACTGGCGATAGGCGGCCAGGGCGATCTGCACCGCCAGGGACGGACTGTGCTGGCTGAGCCGCACGGACTCGGCAGCGGCCCGCAGGGCCACCGCCTCGTTGCGCTGCCGTGTGACGGTCTCCTGTGCCCGTACGGCGAAACCGGCGGCGGTCACCGCACCGATCAGCAGGACGACCAGGGCGCCGGCCAGCCTGCGCAGGCGGCGCAGACGGCGGCGGTCCCGCTGCTGCTCCTGCCGTACCGCCGATTCCCCGGCCGCGAGGAAGGCGCGTTCCCGGGCGGTCAGCACCTGCGGCGGGAGTTCCCTCGCGGCGGCGAGGCGCGCCCCGCGGTAGAGGGTGTCCGGGTCGTGGTCCATGGACTCCCAGAGCGTCGTGGCCTCGGTGAGCGCGCGGTGCAGGCGCTCCTGGCCCCGGTCCTCCTCCAGCCAGCCGGCGAGCCGGGGCCAGCACCGGATCAGCGCCTCGTGGGCGATCTCCACGTGGTCGCCGTCGGCGGTCAGCAGCCGTGCCCTGGTCGCTTGTTCGAGGACGAACTCGGTGTCCGGTCCGCCG
This sequence comes from Streptomyces sp. NPDC043726, assembly GCF_056436565.1. Lineage (NCBI taxonomy): Bacteria > Bacillati > Actinomycetota > Actinomycetes > Kitasatosporales > Streptomycetaceae > Streptomyces > Streptomyces sp. NPDC043726. Next base: position 589,501 of record NZ_JBWKCI010000002.1, on the reverse strand, counting down.
TCGAGTTCCTGCCGCGGCACCCGGCGTTTGGTGTCCTCGGTCCCCTCACCCAGCGCGACGAGCCGCACGAACAGCCGCCGCGCGGCCTCCTGCCTTCCGGCGTCCAAGGCGCCGTGCAGCTCCTCGGCGGTCTGGGTGAGGGCGCCCTCGAAGCCACCGGCGGCGCGGTATCCGGCCAGCGTGAGCGCGTTGCCCCGCCGCCGCTTCCAGGTCTCCAGCAGAGCGTGCGACAGCAGGGGCAGCGCTCCGGGGCGGCCGTGGACGTCGGCCGTGAGGGCGGCCAGCAGCGCACTCTCGACGGTGAGCCGGCAGCGGGCGGCGGGCTGGACGATCGCGGCCCTCAGCTCCTCGGCGGTCATCGGGCCCACGGAGTGATGGGCATGGGGCAGGGCCTCGGCGAAAGCGGGCAGCCGCGTGCAGTGCGTGTAGAAGTCGGACCGTACGGCGATGGCGACGCGCGTTCGGCTGTCGGGCGTCCGCGCGGCGTGCACGAGCGTCGCGACGAACCGCTCCCGCTCCTGCATGTCGCGGCAGAGGGTGAACACTTCCTCGAACTGGTCGACGACCACGAGTAGTTCCTCGGGTGCGGGGCCCGCGTCCGGCCGCCGGGCGAGGATCTGCCGCACCGTCCGGTGAACGGTGTCGAGTCCGGCGTACACCTCGCCGGGAGCGGTGCCTGCGCGCGCCGCCAGCCGTGAGCCGCATTCCTCCAGCGGGTGGGCGCCGGGCGTGAAAACCACGGCGGAACCAGCGGGAAAAGCGGGGATCACACCGGCGCGCAGTACGGACGACTTACCGGATCCGGACGCCCCGAACAACACGAGAAGCCGTTTTTCCTTCAGATGTTCGACGAGTGCGCAGGTGAGTTTCTCGCGGCCGAAGAAGAATCCGGCATCGGCCTCCCTGAACGCCACCAGGCCGGCATAGGGCGGCTTCGGACCGCCCCCATTCCGGTGCTCCGTGTCGGCACCGTCCGACGCGTCCGCACCGCTGCACGCGTCGGCGGTCCGCTGCCAGATCACCTTCCATTCCCGCTCGTCGCCGCCGGAGGCGCGCACGTAGGCGAGAGTGACGGCCAAGCTGGGAAGTTGACGTCCCGCCGCGGCCGAGGACAGCGTCGCGATCCCGTAGTGCGCCTGCCGTGCGAGGTCCCGGTAGGTAGGACGGCCGGCCTGTTCCCGCAGTTTCCGCAATCGGGCCGCGAATTCGAACAGAGGACCGCCTTCCGGGTCCAGAGGAATCTCTCCCCGTGGCACGCACCGCCCCTTTCCCCACAGCACATCGGATTGTTCGGCATCCGTTTGTTCACCGTCGGCCGGCCGGACCTGAACAACAGATTAGCGGCTACAAACGGTGCATCAGGTCCGGAAATCAGGACCGGACAACGAGCGGAAAGAGGAATCGCATGAAGAAGCGGAAGCGCGCGATCGGGACGATGCTGGCCTCGGTCGCCCTGGCGACCACCGCCCTGGCCACGGCCGGCCCCACGCACGCGGAGTCGTCGTTGGCCCGCTCCCAGGCGGCCAATGCCGCGAGCACCGCGAACGCCGCCGCCGTACCCCACTGCCCCGGCGGCATGATCTGCGTCTGGGCGGAGGCCAACTTCCAGGGCACGCGCTACAACTGGAGCCCCGACCAGGGCAACGTCTTCCTCGGCGACCACGACCTCGCCGACAAGGTCGCTTCGTTCGTCGCCTCGGTCGGTGGCTGCTTCCAGGACTCCCCGCCGCCGGAGCCGGCCACCACGGTTCCGGTCAACGCGGGCGACTTCAGGGCGAACTACGACTTCGGCCGCCGCGTGGACCGGATCAAGCCGGTCTGCTGAGACAGGAGCCCGCACCACACGGGTGCATGGGTCCGTGACCGCGGACCGGACCCATGCACCCGCGTCGGGCCAATCCGGCGCCGCAGGCCCGGCCCGACGCACTCCGGTGCCCGTAGCACTCGTTCCGCCCTCACGAAGCCATAGGGACGGACACCCAACCCTCTCCCCCGCTTCCTTCACCAAGGAGCATCCATGCACGACAACACACCGGATGACACCACACGTCGGCCCCGGGCCCCCATCCGCCCGGTCCACCTCAGCCGGGCGGGCTTCCTCCGAGCGGCCACCGCGGCGGCCCTGGGCAGTCCCCTTCCGCGCACCCCGGCCCACGCGGCGGCGGACACCCTCCGCGTCTCCAAGGTCGCCGACCTCACCGGCCCCCGACTCACCACCCGCTTCCGCATGGAGGCCACCGACCTCGGCGTACCGGCACGGACACCCGACGGCCGGCTCCTGTTCGTCTTCGGCGACACGTTCGAGGAGGCCAGAGTCGGCGGCGGATGGTGGCGCTCGCCCGTGGCGCTCTACGGACGCTTCGACGATCCGGGCCGCCCGGTCGTCTGGACCGGTGCGGTAGGTGGACAGGACGCCCGGCAACTGTGGCCGTACGACCACGACAACCCCGAGTACTCCACCGTGCTGCCGTCCGACGTGATCACCCTCGGCAACACCATGTACCTGCACGCCATGGTGAACAAGGGGCTCGGCAACGTGGTCCGTACCGAGATCTGGCGGTCGGACGACTCGGGCGCGACCTGGGTCCCCACCGGCGCCGTGTTCGCCCCGGACCTCCACGGCGGCATGTTCCAGCTGCTCACCTGGGCCCTCGGCGACGACGGCCACGTCTACGTCCTGTCCACCGGGTTTCAGCGCGACAAGCCGGTCATCCTGCACCGGGTCCGCCCCAACCGGCTGACCGAGCCCGGCGCCTACGAGGCATGGGGACGGGGCCCCGACGGCCGCTGGGCATGGGGCAACCCGCCCTCTCCCGTCCTGGACGGCACCTTCGGTGAACTGTGCCTGCGGCTGCTCGACGGCCGGTGGGTGCTGACCTGGTTCAACCAGGGCGACTACCGCATCGAGGGCCTCGTCGCCGATCACCCCACGGCGGACCTGCGCACCGCCCACCGCCGCACGCTGCTGTGGGGCACGTCCTGGGGCAACGAGGACGACACCCACGTGGCGCAGTTGTACGGCGGCTACGTGATCCCCGGATCGACGCTCGACGACCTGCACCTGTCGGTCAGCCAGTGGAACACCCAGGCGGGATGGCCCTACCGCGTCATGCAGTTCCGCGTCCGCGGACTCACCGCCTGACCTGCCGCCCCGTCAGGAACACTCACCCCCACGGAAGGAAACACCACAACCATGACCATGCCCACCTTCGCCCACCGCGCCTCTCAGCGTTCGGCCACCCTGCGCCGGCTGCTGCCGGTGCTCGCCCTGACCTGCCTCGCCGCGGGCGGTGTCGCGGTCCCCGACCACGCCGCTGCGGCGGCACCGACATACAGCGGCGCCACCGGCGTGCGGGCCGCCGCGTCCTTTCCCACCTGGGGAACACGCTGGGTCGTCCATGCCACTCCCGACATCGACTCGCCCTCCGTGGGCATGATCAACAAGACCGTCGCCGGACAGGACCGGATCACGGCCGACTACCAGGTCGACACCGGCCGCCGGGTCTGCGAGGGCAGTGCCTGCTCCACCTTCATGGCCCACATCACCCAGCCGGTCAACGGCTTCCTCACCGTCGTCGCGGTGGACATCCCCGAGGACCGGCTGCCGGGCGTCCCCGTGCAGGCGGGGCAGCCCGACCCTCAGCCCGGCTCCCGGCAGCGCACCCTGCAGCGCGCCGCGACCTGGCTCACGGCGAACAACGGACGCCCGGTGCCCTACGCCCAGGACAAGTACTGGCGGGACGGCTACCGGCAGGACTGCTCCGGCTACGCCTCCATGGCGCTGGGCCTGCCCGTACCCGGCACCAACACCCAGGGGCTGGCGGACCGCCGGCACACCCGCCCCATCGCCATGAACGAGCTGCAGCCCGGTGACCTCGTCATCGACGCCATCGGCAACAGCAACACCCGGCACGTCGTCATCTTCGAGAAGTGGAACGACGCCGCCCACCGCTCCTACACGGCATACGAACAGCGCAGCGTGCACGGCACCAGCCACCGCACGGTGACGTACGGGCTCGCGGCGGGCAGCGAGTACAAGGCCTACCGCCCGCTGCAGTACGGGAACTGACACCTCTCGGCCTGGAACCGGCATGTGCCCCGCCCCTCCGGCGGGGCACACCTCCACGAGCCGCTGCCGGTCGCGGAGTTGGCCCGGCGGGCTGAGTCCGCCACGAAACCCGCTGGTCCGTCGGCGCCGTCAGGGGAATGGCCTGGATCGTCACTGTCGGAGCCATGGGGCCCACGCGTCGTGAACCATCCCTCGGCCGCATTCCAAGGCCCACTCGTCGGCCCGGTCGTTGCCGGACGGACTGCGCATACAGGTCGCGGCACCCGCGAGAATGGCGCAATGACGCATACGGGCCGATAAACCGCATCCGATCAATTGTCACTGCTTCGAAGTAAGCATCTCGTCTCGCTGGTGGATGCGGCGAGTTCCGTGGATAGCTTCTTGGACGTGGACGGATCTCCTGATCCGTCCCGCTCGTTGCCCACTCCTCCCGTCTCCCGGTCGGCGCACCCGTGTGAGCCGGACGAACCGTCGCGCAAGGAGAAAGCCCCTCCGATGTCTGTCGACAGCATCCCGGAAGCTCAGACCACACCCGACGCGCCACAGCAGGCCCTCAGCACCGCCGCCGCACGCAACCTCGCCACCACCACCAAGTCTGCCCCGCAGATGCAGGAGATCACCTCCCGCTGGCTGCTGCGGATGCTGCCCTGGGTCGAGGCCACGGGCGGCACCTACCGGGTCAACCGCCGACTGCGCCACACCCTCGGCGACGGGCGCATCGAGTTCGTCCAGGAGGGCGCCACGGCCCGGGTGATCCCCCGGGAACTCGGCGAACTGGCCCTTCTGCGCGGATTCGACGACCACGACGTCCTCACCGCCCTGGCCGAGCGCTGCACCCAGCGCGACTTCACGGCGGGCGAAGTCCTCGTCGAGCGCGGCAGCCCCGCCGACCGGGTCTACCTTATCGCCCACGGCCGGGTCAGCCAGACGTCCCAGGGCAAGTACGGCCAAGAGGTCGGCGTCGCGGTGCTCGCCGACGGCGAGCACTTCGGTCAGAACGCGCTGTGGGACGGCGAGACCCGGCACGACAGCACGGTCACCGCCGAGACCTCCGGAATCCTCCTCACCCTCTCTCGCGCGGACTTCGCCGCCGTGCAGGCTTCCGCGCCTCGCCTGCGTGCCCACGTCGACGCGTTCCGGTGCCGGGCGGGACACCGGCAGAACAAACACGGCGAGGCCGAGATCGCCATGTCGGCCGGCCACGTCGGCGAGGCCGACCTGCCCGGCACCTTCGTCGACTACGAGCTGAAGCCCCGCGAGTACGAACTCTCCGTCGCGCAGACCGTTCTGCGCATCCACACCCGCGTCGCCGACCTCTACAACGGCCCGATGAACCAGAGCGAGGAGCAACTGAGGCTCACCGTAGAGGCCCTGCGTGAGCGTCAGGAACACGAGCTGATCAACAACCGCGACTTCGGACTGCTGCACAACGCCGACTTCAAGCAGCGCATCCAGCCCCGCTCCGGCCCGCCGACCCCGGACGACATGGACGACCTGCTCTGCCGCCGGCGCGGCACCAAGATGTTCCTCGCCCACCCCAGGACGATCGCCGCCATCGGTCGGGGCCTCAACGCCTGCGGCCTCTACCCCGACCACGTCGACCTCGGCGGACAGTCCGTGCCCGCCTGGCGCGGGGTCCCCATCCTGCCCTGCAACAAGATCCCGATCAGCAAGCACCAGACCAGCTCCATCATCGCGATGCGCACCGGAGAGAAGAACCAGGGCGTCATCGGCCTGCGGCAGACAGGCCTGCCGAACGAGTACGAAGAAGGGCTCTCCGTACGGTTCATGGGCATCAACGAGCAGGCGATCATCTCCTACCTCGTCAGCACCTACTACTCCGCCGCGGTCCTCCTGCCGGACGCCCTCGGTGTGTTGGAGAACGTGCAGATCGCTCACCGGCCGCGCTGAAGCCCTGATCGGCTAGGCGTCCACGCCTGACACGCCGCACGCACCACGGAGTTCACACCTCACCGCAGCAAGGAGTTGCCGATGCCCGCCTCCGGGCCCCTCGGAACATCTGCCCCTGAGCAGCGGCCGACGCCGCCCACAGCCGTACCGGACGCCCCCGCGCCTGTGGTCCCGGACCTTCCGGCCAGGCCGACCGCCCCTGACTTCCTGGCAGCACTGCATCCGACGGTCACGATCCCCGCCCCGCCACCGACACCGGCGCCCGCCCTTGCCGTACCGGAAACGTCTGTCGCCGTACCGGACGCCCCGTCCTCCGCCCCCGCCTCGGCCCCGGACGAATCCGTCCTGCACAGGCTTCTGAGCGGACCGACCGGAGTGGGCACGGCCTCGCTGTCCTTGACCGAAAGGTACACACCCCCGCTCACGGACCTGGTGGCCCCGGCGCCCGCTCCGTCCGCCGAGGGGCGAGCCGTCCCCGGCCTCTACTACCACCCCGTCCCGGAACCCGACCCCGGGCGCGTCGAGGAGGTGAGCCGACGGATCAAGCTCTGGGCCGAGGACGAGGTCCAGCTCTATCCCGAGGAGTGGGAAGGGCAGTTCGACGGCTTCTCCGTCGGCCGTTACATGGTGGCCTGCCATCCCGACGCCCCGACCGTCGACCACCTGATGCTCGCCACGCGGCTGATGGTCGCGGAGAACGCGGTGGACGACTGCTACTGCGAGGACCACGGCGGCACACCCGTCGGTCTCGGCGGGCGCCTCCTCCTCGCACACACCGCGCTCGACCACTGTCACATCACCGCTGAGTACGCGCCGCAGTGGCAGGCATCGCTCGCCTCGGACGCCCCGCGCCGGGCGTACCGCAGCGCGATGGACTACTTCGTCGGCGCGGCCACACCCTCCCAGGCCGACCGGTACCGGCACGACATGGCCCGGCTGCACCTGGGCTACCTCGCGGAGGCCGCCTGGGCGGAGACCGGGTACATGCCGGAGGTGTGGGAGTACCTGGCGATGCGCCAGTTCAACAACTTCCGCCCCTGTCCCACCATCACCGACACCGTCGGCGGGTATGAGCTGCCCGCGGACCTGCACGCGCGGCCGGACATGCAACGCGTCATCGCCCTCGCCGGCAATGCGACCACCATCGTCAACGACCTCTACTCGTACACCAAGGAACTCGACAGCCCGGGCGTCCACCTGAACCTCCCGGTGGTGATCGCGGAACGCGAGCAGCTATCGGAGCGCGACGCCTATCTCAAGGCCGTCGAGGTCCACAACGAACTCCAGCACGCCTTCGAAACCGCCGCGGCGGACCTCGCGAAGGCCTGCCCGGTGCCCACCGTGCTGCGCTTCCTCAAGGGCGTGGCCGCCTGGGTCGACGGCAACCACGACTGGCACCGCACCAACACCTACCGCTACACCCTGCCCGACTTCTGGTAGTAAGGAACGGAATTTCTGTGACCACTGAAGCCACCTCCACCACCACCGCGAAGATCCCGGCCCCGGCGACGCCCTACCAGGAGGACATCGCCCGCTACTGGAACTCCGAGGCACGGCCGGTCAACCTGCGCCTCGGTGACGTGGACGGGCTCTACCACCACCACTACGGCATCGGCGCCGTGGACCACGCGGCGCTCGGCGACCCGGCCCACAGCGAGTACGAGAAGAAGCTCATCGCCGAGCTGCACCGGCTGGAGTCGGCCCAAGCGGACTTCCTCATGGACCACTTGGGCGACATCGGTCCCGACGACACCCTCGTCGACGCCGGGTGCGGGCGCGGCGGGTCCATGGTCATGGCGCACCGCCGCTTCGGCTGCAAGGTCGAGGGCGTCACCCTGTCCGCCTCCCAGGCCGACTTCGGCAACCGGCGCGCACGCGAGCTGCGCATCGAGGACCACGTCCGCTCCCGCGTGTGCAACATGCTCGACACACCCTTCGACAAGGGCAGCGTCGCGGCCTCCTGGAACAACGAGTCGACCATGTACGTCGACCTGCACGACCTGTTCGCCGAGCACTCCCGCTTCCTGAGGGTGGGGGGCCGCTACGTGACGATCACCGGCTGCTGGAACCCCCGCTACGGCCAGCCGTCGAAGTGGGTCTCGCAGATCAACGCGCACTTCGAGTGCAACATCCACTCCCGCCGCGAGTATCTGCGCGCCATGGCCGACAACCGCCTCGTGCCGCACACCATCGTCGACCTCACCCAGGAGACCCTGCCCTACTGGGAGCTGCGGGCCACGTCCTCGCTGGTCACCGGGATCGAGGAGGCCTTCATCGAGTCCTACCGCGACGGCTCCTTCCAGTACGTCCTGATCGCAGCCGACCGCGTGTGAGGGCCGGTGCCTCGCGGGACTCCGGTCCCGCGAGGCACCGCAGTGCGGTCTCAGCTGCCGGGGACGGTGTCCTGGAACGTCGTGCCCGCGCCGCGGTACGCCGCCACCTTGGCGGCGACCTGGGCCGGCGTGAGGACCTGGTCCTTGACGTGCAGGACGTAGTCGACCTGCTGGTCGTACGCCCGGGGCGTGGTGCTGGTCTGGCCCGCGAGGTCGATCAGCCACTGGTTGAAGTTGATCGACATCGGCCGCTCCGGCAGGTACGCGGCGTCATGGGTGCCGAACAGCTGCCCGTCGACGTAGTACTTGATGCTGCTGTTGTCGATGGTCACCACCAGGTCGTGCCAGCCGGCCCAGCTCTGACGGCTCTCGGTGTGCTGGTTGACCGCCACCCACGGTTCGGCCTGGTAGGTCTCCCAAGAGGTGGTGTAGAGGATGTTCGACGGCTCGCCCCAGCCGCCGTTGGGCAGGTACTCGAAGTCGTACTCGGCGTAGTCGTCGGCCATGGGTGCCGTGAGGTCGTTGATGGTGAAGAACGTCTGGACGAGACGGTCACCGTCCGGGCCGTACTTGGGCGCGTCGCTGAACTTGACCCGGGCCGCGTAGGTGCCGTTCTTGAACTTGCGTGCCTGGGTGAGGACCTCGGTGTGCTCGGTGCTCGACGCGGTGCCGGCCGTCGAGGTCTCCATGTTCATGATCGAGTTGCCGGCCGAGCTGACGAAGGTGACGTTCTCGGGAGCCCAGCCGGCACCGGGAACGCCGGGGCCACCGGAGTTGGACCGGACGCTCCAGCCGTTCGCCGAGATCCTCGGGTCGGTGTGGCTGCTGTAGTTGAAGTCGTCGAACAGCGTGGCACCGTCGCCCGGAGGATCGGTCGGGTCGGTCGGGTCAGTTGGGTCGTTGCCCGCGGGGGCCGTGCCCCACACGACGTTGCCGCCCAGCTGCGCGGTGACCTTGGACCAGTCGCCGTACGACGTCTGGGACGCGCCGAAGGAGTAGTCGTCGCTCTGCTTCAGCGGCGCCCACGTCGACTGGTAGAAGCGCAGCTGCATATCGCCGGTGTCGGCGCCCGGGGCTAGCGAACCGGCGCCGGAGGTGAAGCCGATCTCGAGGTAACGGTCGGCGGTGGCGGTGGGGTTGGCGAGGGTGCCGAAGGTGCCCGTGACGTTGGCGCAGCCCTTGACGGCCCAGGAACAGGCGAAGCGGTACGTCGCGCTCGCCGAGTCGGCCTTGAAGTAGTAGCGGACCTTGACGCCGCTCAACTGCACGCTGCTGCCGCTGGTGTTCTTGACCTTGAGCCAGGGTTCGGCCTGGTCGGCGCTGGCTCCGGTGGCGCTCGTGCGGTACTGGACGCTCAGCTCGCCGGCGGCCGCGTCCGCGGTGGCAGGGAGCGCGGCGGCGCCCAGGGCCACCGCGACGGCGCTGACGGCGGCTGCGCGGAGCCGGTTCTTGGTGATTCTCATCCTTGTTCCTCTCCAGAAGGGTGGGGGCTTCCCGGAACGGGACGGGGAGTGGTGCGCGGTCAGGGGTGGTGGCGGACGCCGAGTGCGTCGAGCCGGACCGTGTGTGCGTCGAGACGGGACCGGAAGTCGGCCCAGTCGGTCGCACCGCCCCAGCCGCGGTCGGCGAGGGCGCACAGTCGTGGGTAGGTGAGGTATTCGATGTGGTCCGGTGTCGACACGAACTCGGTCCACAGTTGGGCTTGTGTGCCGAGCACCCGCCCGGTCACGTCCGCGTCGTGGTCGCCCGGCAGGGGGTCGTGGGCCTGGACGGCACGCAGATCGACGACGGCGCCGGGCTGGGCCGGTGGCTCGTGCGGGCTGTCGGACTGGGCGTAGTCGAGGTAGGTGGCCCGGTGGTAGGCGCTGACGACGGGGTGGCCGCGACGGGCGGCCGTCACGGTGTGGGCCGGGTCGCGCCAGGTCATCACGGTGAAGTCGAGGGGCAGTTCGGCGCCGGTCTCGGCCCAGGCGACCGGGCGGCGGCCGTGTCGTACGAGGAAGTCGCCGATCCGTCCGAGGAACCAGCCGTGCAGCGCCGCGGGGTTCGTCAGGCCCTCCGCCGCCGCTCGTTCGCGTGCGGCGGCACTGTGCGTCCACTCGGCGGTGGGGCACTCCTCGCCGCCGACATGGATGTACGGCGAGGGGAAGACATCCATCACTTCGTCCAGGACCGTGCGGCAGAAGTCGAGGACCTCGTCGTGGACGCCGAGGACGGTGTCGCACACGCCCCAGCGCGTCCAGACGTCGAGGGTGCGCTCGGGGTGGTTGCCCAGGTGGGGGTAGGCGGCGAGGGCGGCCCGTACGTGTCCGGGCATCTCGATCTCCGGCACGACGGTGACGCCGCGGGCGGCGGCGTACCGGACCAGACCGTCGAGTTCGGCCCGCGTGTACGAGCCGCCGTGCGGGACGCCGTCGTACGTGCCGCTGCCTGCCGGGCCGATCTGGGACTCGGCGCGGTGGGCACCGATCTCGGTGAGCTTGGGGTAGGCGGCGATGGGCATGCGCCAGCCCTGGTCGTCGGTGAGATGCAGGTGGAACACGCTGATCTTGTGCAGGGCCAGCAGGTCGACGTACCGGCGCAGGTAGGAGACGGGCTGGAAGTGACGCGCGACGTCGAGCATCGCGCCGCGCCAGGAGTGCCGTGGGACGTCGGTGATGTCGGCGCACGGCAGCTGCCACCGGGCATCGGGCCGCGGGGTCTGCGATAGGGCCTGGGACGGCAGGAGCTGACGGATCGTCTGGATGCCGCGCAACAGGCCGGTGGGTTGCGCGGCGCGCAGCAGTACGGCGTGCTCGTCGATGGTGAGGGTGTAGCCCTCGCCGCCCAGGTCGCCTCGGCCGGGGTCGAGGGTCAGGGTGAACTGGCCGTCAGGGGAAGGGCGTAGCGGCAGTCCGGTGGCGGGGGCGAGCAGGGTGCGCAGCAACTCGGCGGCCGGTTCGGCGCCTTCGCCGGTGTGCAGCGCGGTGTCGACGTTGAGGGTGAAGTGGCCTGGCCGGAACGTCGCCTCGGTAGGGCGCGGCAGGAGTGCGGGCATGGGTCGTCTCCTGAACGGGTGGGGTGTGAGGTGGCGCAGGTACTCGGCCCGACCGTCATCACGAGCACGGACGTACCGTCCAGCAAGGCGGAGCTTCACGGTTCCTGGGAATCACTACCTGACCAGTGAGGTCACTGGTCAGCTCACCTCTTGACGTGGGGATGAAGGTGGCATAGACCAATCGAGTCGTCAACCCCCTGTGCTCCTAGGGGAATTGCCGTGCAGGCCAGTCAGATTCTGGACGATCACCAATCGGCGACGGATACACTCCCCTGACCGGGAGGACAGCCACAGAGGACCAGTGGTCAACTGGTCAGCTGGAGGATCCGTGCACGAGGGGACGCAACGTGAAGGCCGACGAACCAGGTGCGGTGCTCAAGCGGGAGCGAGTGCGCGACTTCATCCTCGGCCTCGTCGAGTCACTCCGCCCGGGAGACGCGATCCCCTCCGAGCGTTCCCTGTGCGCCCGCCTGGACGTCTCCCGCCCGACCCTGCGCGCGGCGGTCGACGAACTCGTCGCCGCAGGACTTCTGGTCCGGGAACACGGCCGCGGCATGTTCGTGGCACCCGAGAAGATCACCCAGGAACTCGTCTCCGGCCAGCAGACCATGACGGTGCCTCAGGCGTCCGGAACCTGGTCGAGCCGCCTGCTGGAGTTCACCACCATCCCGGCAGGCGCCCGCGTGGGCCGCAAGCTGCGCCTGTCCCCCGCCGCCGAGATCGTGTACGTGGCCCGGCTGCGCCTGGTCGACGGCGCACCGATGGCCATCGAGCACCTGCACATCAAGGCCGACCTCGTCCCTGCCCTGTCCGCCCGGGAACTGGAAACCGGCGACCTGTACGAGCACTTGCGCACCCAGCACGGCGTGCACGTCCATGAGGCCGTCCAGGCGATCGAACCGACCGTCGTCACCCGGGCCGAGGCCGAGCTTCTCGACGTGCCCGAGCTGTCCCCGGCGCTGCTCTTCGAGCGGCTTACGTCGGACACCACGGGCCGGCCCGTCGAATACGTCCACTCGATCTACCGCGGCGACCGCTACCGCATCGTCTCCCGGCTCACCCTCGGCCCCCCGGCGACCGTGCCGCAGGCTCAGCTCGGCCACCACCCCGGAATCCCGCCGGGCGATTTCGCCCATCGCGACACCATCGCCTCCTCGACGCGCGGCGACATTCAGTCGGCGCCATAATCCACCACCACCCGGCGACCAGAAATCCCCCGCCGCCCGGCGACCAGAAAAAATAGCCGTTATGTCTGGAATGTGATTATCGAGGGGTTCGGCCGGATACCCGTGCGGCATGGTACGGACTGCGAAACGACACGGACAGCACGGCGGGCACGCTGTGGCCGACCAGGAGGCCAAGGCCCAGGAGACGCGTGCCGGACCGGATGAACAGGTGGAGCAGCGGGCGCCGGACACTCCGACGGATCTGCCCAAGGGCTCCTGGAAGACGGTGCTGAAAGGCACCATGAAAGAGTTCAAGAAGGATGAGCTGACCGACCGGGCCGCCGCTCTGACGTACTACTCGATTCTGGCGCTCTTCCCGGCACTGCTCGCCTTGATCTCGCTGCTCGGGGTCGTTGGGCAGTCAGCGACACAGCAGGTGCTGGACAACATCGAGAAGCTCGCCCCGGGTGCGGCCCAGGACGTCCTACGCAACGCGGTGCAGCAGATGCAGGGCAAGGCCGGGATCGGCTCGGTCATGGCGATCGTCGGCTTCCTCCTGGCGATCTGGGCGGCGTCCGGCTATGTCGCCGCGTTCATCAGAACCGCGAACGCCGTGTACGACGTCCCCGAGGGGCGCCCGGTGTGGAAGGTACTGCCGGTGCGCGTCGGCGTCACTGTGGTGCTGATGGTCCTGGCCGTGATCACCGCCGTGATCGTCGTCTTCACCGGAAGCCTGGCCAAGCAGGCGGGCTCGGCGCTCGGCGTCGGTGACACGGCTCTGACGGTCTGGTCGATCGCGAAGTGGCCGGTGCTTGTCCTCCTGGTCATGGTCATGATCGCGCTCTTGTACTGGGCGACGCCGAACGCGAAGGTCCGGGGCTTCCGCTGGGTCACGCCGGGCAGCTTCCTGGCGCTGGTGGTCTGGCTGATCGCATCGGCCGGGTTCGCGTTCTACGTGGCGAACTTCGGCTCGTACAACAAGACCTACGGCACGTTCGCCGGAGTGATCATTTTCCTGGTCTGGCTGTGGATCACCAATCTGGCGATCCTGCTCGGCTTGGAGTTCGACGCGGAGATGGCACGGCAGCGTTCCGTGGCAGGCGGTCATCCGCCCGACGAGGAGCCCTACGTCGAGCCGCGTGACACACAGAAGTGGGACGAGGAGGATCGGCGCCGTCTAGGGCCTGACGTCTCAAGATCAGAGGAAGCTCCGGCCGGCGGACCTGCTGGTCATGGGGACGACGACGGGTCTGCGCGACGGCAGTGACACCAGGGCCCGGGTCTGACGAGCGGTTACGCCTCGCTACGTGGGTACTCGGGCCCCCGGTCGGCGCGGAAGGGGAATCGCTGCTCGGCCGGAACCCACACGACAATCATTGGCGCACACCAAGAACGCCACCACGCATCCGGCAGCGCCGACGAAGGACAGGTGAGCACCCATGACAGCAGACGGCTCCCCCCGCACCAGCGGCACCGCACAGGAACCGGTGGGCGAACTGGTCCAGCGTGCCTCGCAGCAGCTGTCGCAGCTGGTACGCGACGAGATGCGCCTCGCGCAGGCGGAGATGACCGAGAAGGGCAAGAGGTTCGGCAAGGGCGGTGGCCTGTTCGGTGGCGCCGGCCTGGTGGGTGTCCTCACCCTGCAGGCCCTGGTGGCCACCGTGATCGCCGCACTGTCCCTGGCGATGGACGTGTGGGTGGCGGCACTGATCGTCACCGGAGTCCTGGCCGCCGTCACTGCCCTGATGGCTGCCCTGGGCAAGCAACAGATCGGCAAGGCCACCCCGCCGACGCCGGAGCGGACCATGGACAGCGTCAAGGCCGATGTGGCCGAGATCAAGGAGAAGGCACAGCGATGAGCCAGGACAAGCCGCACACGGGCGATGAGGCAGCACCCACCCCGGAGGACCTGCGCAAGCAGGTGGAGGCGACCCGCGAGGAGCTCGGGGAGACCGTCGAGGCCCTCGCGGCCAAGACCGATGTGAAGACCCGCGCCCGCGAGAAGACGACAACCGCCAAGCACCAGGTCGCCGAGAAGACCACCCAGGTCAGGGCTCAGGTGCGGGACAAGGCGGCGCAGGCCGCCCATCTGGTGCAGGACAAGACTCCGGAACCGGTGCGTGCCAAGGCCGTCGCGGCCACCGGCCAGGTCCACGACAAGGCCGTGCACCTGGGCGAGCTGGCCCGGGAGAAGGCCCCTGAGCCAGTGCGCGAGAAGGCCGACCAGGGCATGCGCATGGCACGGGACAACCGCACACCGCTGCTGGCCGCGGCCGGGGCGCTCGTCGCGCTGCTGTTCATACGGCGTGCCAGGAGGCGGCGATGAAGGGCTCGAAGGTCGTCTACAAGCCGGTCGGTCTGGCTCTGGGAGCCGTCAGCGGTGTGGTGGCCGGCGGGGTGTTCAAGCAGGTCTGGAAGAAGCTCGGTCACGACGAGGACGCCCCCGACGCCACCGACGAGGAGCGCGCCTGGGGCGAGGTCCTGGCGGCAGCCGTCCTTCAGGGCGCGATCTTCGCCGGGGTCAAGGCCGCCGTCGACCGCGGCGGCGCCGCCGCGACCCGCCGCCTGACCGGTACCTGGCCGGGCTGATCCGGGGAGTCCGAGTCGGACGAGCGCCCGGCTCCAAAGACGGCGTCGGCACCACCCGGGGACCCTCCGGGCGGTGCCGGTTCCGTCAAGAACCGTCGCGCGCAGTTCCGTCCGGTGCCGTGACCGTCGTGAACGGCAGCACCAGACGGGACGGGTGGGCGGCGTCGCGGTAGATCTTGTGGGTGACGGGGCGGCCCACGGGCAGGTGGAAGGCGTCCGGCGGCAGCAGCGCGTTGTGCGCGTCGGCCAACGGCTCGTCGTTCGACAGCTCCACCACCAGGCGGTGGCCCTGCCGGAAGGTCGCGGCGAACGGGTACAGCCGCAGCACGTACTCCTCGATCGTCCCGGGCCGCACCGGCACCGCCCGGGTGTGCGGATGGTACGGATCGCCCTCGGTGGTGCGCTCCTCGTCGAGCTCCCGGTGGGACGCCTTGAGGTAGCCGGTGGTGATCAACTGGCGCTTGCCGCCCGGGGCCTCGTCCCACAGACGCAGAATGAAATTGGTGTCGTCCTGGTCGATCTCGGCGAACAGGTGGGCGGCGCCGGTTCCGATCAGTTCGGTGAGCGTCTCGAACGGCTCGGTGCTCCACGTGAGCACCTCGACCTTGTCGGTGACGGTGAGGGGTGCCTGGTAGAAGCCGTCGGGGGCGGCGTGTTCGGTACCCATGCGCTCGGGCTCGAAGGACAGCTTGTGCCGCGGGCGCAGGTAGAGCGGCCGGTGCTCGATCTCCTTCGGCGGCCACTGCGCCGCGGTGACCACCTCTCGCGAGCCCTCCACGAACACGTTCACGGCCGGCTCGTCCATGATCCCGTTGTCGACGCCCTTGAGCCAGTACTCGTACCAGCGGAACATCTTGTCGTGCTCCTCGATCCAGGGGCGCGACTGCATCGGGGGGTAGGAGCCGATGTCGAGCTTCTTGGGCCCCTTGAGGACGTTGAACAGCTCGATGTGACCGTCCACCGTCCAGCCACGTCCCTGGTCGATCTGGAGGTAGACCGGGATGTCGATGTTCCGGGCCAGGTTGACGGGGTTGCGTTCCTCGTACCAGTCGCCGTCGAGCGGGTTCATGACGATGTCGAACCAGAACTCGCGGTTCTTGGGGTACTTGAGCACATGGACGAGGTTCGGCCAGGCCGCCACGTCCGGGTCGTTCAGCCGTTCGTCGACGAGCTTGGCCAGCTCCTCGGGGCTGTGGACGTTCTGCATGCGGGACTTGACGTCGGTGTGCGCGATGCCCGAGTCACCGCCCCGCCCCTCGCGAGCGGCGCGCGGCATGAACCACATGACGCCACCGTGGTACGTCGTCTCGTAGAAGTCGAAGTGGCCGCCGCTGACGAAGATCGCCTTCAGGTGCGGCGGGCGCTCGGCGGCGGCGAGCACCTGCATGGAGCCGAAGTAGGAGATGCCGATCATGCCGACGTTGCCGTCGCACCACGGCTGCGCGGCGACCCACTCGATCAGGTCGTACAGGTCCTGCCCCTGGGGGACCCCGCCGGCGTTGTAGTTGCCGATCATGACCCCGCCGGAGTCTCCGGTGCCGCGCATGTCGCCGATGACGTGGACGTACCCCTCGCGGACGACGCGGGCGATGTCACCGGCCTCGATGCAGCCGTCCCACATCGGGCTGGGCCGGCGCTGCGGCGGCGTGGTCAGGGCGAGGGCCTGCAACTCCTTGCCGTAGGCGCTCATCGCGATCAGGGCCGGGCGGGGGGTGTCCGCGAGGCCGTGGTAGGCGTCCGCGGCGAGTTCGACGCCGTCGCGCATGGGCACCCGCAGGTCTTTGCGGACGGCGATGGCCTGCTCGCCCGCCCGGATGGTGTGTAGGTCGGTCATGGTGTGAAGCTCCTGTACTGCGCGGTCGGGGGGTGCTGCGCGCGGTAACCGTGCAGCGAGGTGAAGAAGGGCGACGGCTCCAGCGTCGGGTCGCCGGTGTAGCCGAGCGCGTCGGCGACCGGGGCGAACGGCGAGTACGGCGAGTCCGTCTCCCGCAGGCCGCTCTCCAGGCAGCCGCAAGCGGCTTCGGCGATCCGGGCCTCGGCGGCGAGGCTCTGGTCGATGGCGTCCCTGGCCTGCGCCTCGTCGAGCTCGACGCCGTACGGGGTGCCGTCGGCGCTCCGGTACGGGTGCCCGAGGTACAGGCGCCGCGGCCGGATCTCGTCCCGCAGGTGTTCCAGGCCGGCGCGGTAGGCGGCCGGGTCCAGGTAGCCGGGGAAGCCGTTGGCGGCGCCGTGGACCTGCACTGCGTCACCGACGAAGACCGCGCGCCGGCCGTCGACGACGTAGGCGACCGAACCGGGCGTGTGTCCGGGGATCGCGTGCACCGAGACGGTGACGTCGCCGCCGAGTGAGAGCCTCTCACCGCCCTTGACGAGCAGGGTGGGTTCCATCTCCCCGGAGATGACGGCGTCGGCCGCCGCCGCCACCTTCGCCGCTCCGTCGGGGTCACGCAGGTAGCGGCCGCGTCCGGCGCGGTACTCCGCCACGTGCGCCTGCCGCGAGCGGAGTAGCGGCGCGTCTGCCTCGTGGATCACCACCTGCGCGCGCCGGCCGGTCAGCTCCCACAGGGCGTGCGCGCCGCCGACGTGGTCGATGTGACCGTGCGTCAGCAGGATCCAGCGCACGTCCTCGATCCGGCGCCCGATCGCCGCCAGCGCCGGAGCCATGCCCTCGGCGGGCGAGGTGGCGATCCCGGTGTCGACGATCGCCGGCTCGGGTGCGTCGATGAAGAAGCTGTACAGACCGAACCGGCCCCAGGGCGAGACCAGGGGGTGGACGGTGACCTCATGTGTCATGGCGCTCTTTCCGAACTCGTGCGCGACCGCGGCCGGTTCAGTGCCGGGCAAGGAAGTCGCGGGTCTCGGCGAAGACCCGGTGGTACTCCGCGATCCAGGAGAAGTGCTGGACGAAGCCGTGACCGGCGCCCGGGTACCGGCTCACCGTCGCCGGCACGCCTGCCTCCGTGAGCCGTCGGCCGTAGAGTTCGCCCTCGTCCCGCAGCGGGTCGAGCTCGGCGGTGACGACCAGGGCCGGCGGCAGTCCGCTCAGGTCCTTCCGCTTGATCGGGGAGACCGACGGGTCGGCCGGGTCGGCGCCGCTGTCGAGGTAGAAGGCGTTGAACGGCTTGAGGGCGGCCGTCTCCAGGCCGTGGCCGACCGCGTTCTCCCGCAGCGAGGCGTACCGGTCCTCGTCGAAGTCCAGGTCCAGCGAGGGGTAGTAGAGGATCTGGTGGGTGATGCGATCGAAGCCGTCGTCGTACGCCCTGGCCGCGACGGCGGCGACGAAGGCACCGCCGGAGCTGTCGCCGGCGAGGGCGAGCGTGCTGCCGTTCCAGCCCAGGTCGTCGCCCTGGTCGGCGGCCCAGCGGGTGACGGCGTAGCAGTCGTCGAGGCCGGCCGGGAAGGCGGCTTCGGGCGCCCGGCGGTAGCCGACGGAGACGACCTTCAGTCCGGTCTCCTTCGCCAGTGAGCGCGCCACGTGGTCGTGGGTCTCCAGGCTGCCGAGGAAGAACGCGCCGCCGTGGAAGTAGAGCAGCAGGCCGTGACTGCCCGCGTCGGTGGGCGTGTAGACGCGCACCGGAACGGCACCGGACGCGGTGTGCGCGGTCAGGTCCTCCACCGCGTGCAGCGGCAGACGGTCCTCGACGGGCGAGACATGCGCCTCCTCCGCGGCGCGCATCGCCACCGGGTCCAGCGGGCCTTCGGGCGGGGGCGGGAGGGTCGCGAGGAAGGCAGCGACCTCAGGGTGCAGCGGCATGTCGTCACTCCTTCGTGGTGGCGGCAGCGGGCTTCTGGCCGGGGAAGACGTCGTTGATCTCGTCCTCGCTCCAGCCCTGGCGGGAGATGGCCTGCAGTCGGTCGGTCACCGGCTTGCGCGTCGCCTGGTACAGGGCGAGGCCCTCCTTCAGGGAGCCCGCCTGGCGCAGGGCGTCGGCGAGCGCGCCGGCGTCCTCGATGGCCGAGTTGGCGCCCTGGCCCTGGTGGTGCAGCATCGAGTGCGCGGCGTCGCCGACGAGGACGACGGAGTCCGAGTGCCAGGTGTCGACCGGGTCGATGTCGTAGACGGCGCGGATGTTGACGGTGTCCATGTCGAGGCCGCGCGTGATGTCCACCAGGCGCTCGTCGAAGCCCTCGACCGTGCGCAGCATGTCCTCCTTGGTGACCTGCGGCGTCCAGGTGCCGTCCGGGCAGAGCGCGGTGATGTCGAAGGACACCTGGCCCCGGTGGCGCAGCGGCAGCAGGTAGACCTTCGTGCCCCGGCCGATGTACATGCGCAGGTTGTCGTCGGTGACCATGCCGTGGGCGTCGTCGACGGAGATGACGGCACGGTAGGCGTGCTCACCGGAGAAGACGGGGCCCTTGTCGCTGAACAGCCGCTCGCGCACGACCGACTTGATGCCGTCGGCGCCGACCACCAGGTCCGCCTCCACAATGGTGCCGTCGGCGAAGGTCAGGGCGGAGCGGTCACCCTTGTCCTCGACGTGCTCGAGCCGGTGGCCGAGGCGCACCATGCCCTCCGGCAGCACGCCGAGCAGGGCCTCGATGAAGTCGCCGCGGTGGATCAGATGGGTGTGGGTCCGGTCGCCCTCGGCCGGCCACGCCTCCTTCATGATCGGGTCACCGGTGGCGGTGAGGATCTCGAAGTACTCGCTGGGCGAGCTGACTTGGGCGAACGCGTCGTGGATCCCCCACTGGCCGAACCGGTTCATGGTGGCGGGGCGCAGGCCGATGCCGGCGCCGACCTCCCGGATGCGGTTCGCCTGCTCGTAGACGGTGACGTCCGCGCCGAGCAGGCTGAGGGCCTTGGCCGCCGCCGCGCCGCCGTATCCCGCTCCGACGATCGCGATCTTCAGGTTTTTCAGATCCGAGGACTGCATGGCGGTTCTCTCTTACTTCTGGATGGTCAGGAAGTCGGCGGGGTTACCGACGAAGATCGTCTGGATGGCGGCCTCGTCGAGGCCGGCGGCACGCAGGTCGGGGACCAGCTCGTCGAACAGGTAGTTGACGGTGTGTCCCTTGACGCCGGGCCAGCCCAGGGGCGAGCAGTTGGCGTCGGCCGAGGCGAGAACCCGCTTGATCCGGCGGCCCTCGTCGATGAACCGCAGGAAGTGGTTCAGACGCTCGGCGCGCGGACGGGCCCAGAACGGCGGGTCGGGCAGCTCGGTCTCGTAGCCGAAGGTGTCGAAGCCGATCCGGCCGCCCTGCTCGGCGATCCACACGTCGCGTGTCTTGTCGGCGTTCACTCCGTCGTCGACGTGCCCGAACAGGACGCGGTCCAGGGGCAGTCCCTCCTCGTCGAAGATCGCGACGGCGTTCTCCGCGTCGATCGCGAGGTGGGTCAGAACGGGTACGCCCGTGGTGAGCGCGGCGCGGGCGGCGGCCCGGTAGATGCGCTTGTCCAAATCGGTCATACGGCCGCCCCGGCTCACCCCGACCTTGATGACGCCGGCGAGGCTGCCGGTGTCGCCGATGCCGACGGTGATCTCGTGGACGAACTGCCGTGCCAGGTAGTCGACATCGGCGCGGGCGAAGTGCGGCAGGGCCGTGTCGCCGCCGACGAAACCGGTGCAGGCGACGATGTGCACTCCGGTCTTCGCCGACAGCGACTTGTAGTAGTCGACGTCGCGGCCGTTGCAGATGCCGGTCGCGTCCACGAAGGTGCCGCCGCCCAACTCGTGGAAGCGGCGCAGCTTCGGAACGGTCTCCTCGTACCGCCGCTCGGGGGTCTTCCACCACTGCGTGTCCAGCTCGGAGCCGGGCATGCCGTAGCCGATGTGCTCGTGGATCGCCACAAAGCCCAGCTCCTCGGCGGGGACCGGCCCCAGGACGGTGTTCACTCGCGACACAACACTCACCTTCAGAAGAGTTCTCGACGGTCGTTCGGGCCGGCGCGGTCAGCGCACCGCGAGCAGGTCGCGTGGGTTGGCCTCGAGGATGCGGCGCACGTCGTCGTCGCCCAAGCCGTGCTCCTTCAGCAGGGGCACGAAGGCGGTCAGGACGTGGCTGTAGGGCAGGTCGTTGGCGGGGTGCCCCTTGGCGACGCCGGTCGCGCCGACGGAGAGCAGGATCCGGTCTCCGTGACCGGCCCGGACGAGATCGGCCACCAGGGCGGCGCGCTCGGCGTCGGCGAGGTGTTCCCCGTCCTCGGTGCCCACGCGGTCGAGCACGACATGGGCGCCCAGGGCGGCGATCTTCTCCGGTGCGCCGGCGGCGACGGCGTTCCCGCGGTCCAGCCCGCCGACGGCGACCCGTTCGGCGGGGAGCCTCTCGTCGAGGACGACCTCGAGTTCCGCCACGGCGTCGGAGCCGTAGCGGAAGGAGAGGGCCGTGCCGGTGGCGAGGGCGGTGCGCGCCGCGCCGCGCAGCAGGCTCTCGTCGGTCGCGGTCATGCCGTCACGGGTCACCGCGGTGGTGACCAGTCCGGCCGGGCCGCGGCGCTCCACCCGCGGGACCACCATGCCCTCGGTGATCTCCTGGGTGAACAGTCCGGCGAACCTCTCGGCCGGCCAGGGGGTCGGCGGGTTGGTCTGCGGGGTGAGGAAGTAGCCGCCGAGCAGTTCCTCGGGTCCCTGCCCGGTCGAGGCGACGATGTGCACGCCGGTCGCGCGGGACAGGGCCTCGTAGAGCCGGATGTCCCGGCCGTGGAACATGCCCGTGCTGTCGACGATCGTGCCGCCGCCGTGGGCCCGGAAGTCACGCAGCTTGCCGGCGAGCGTCTCGAAGATCTCGGCGCGGTCGAGGGTGATGTCGAAGGCGTGCTCCGCGCCCGGGAGCACCGACAGCAGCGCCTCGTGGACCGAGACGACCCCCAGTTCCGCGGCCGGCACCGGGCCCAGGACGGTGTGGACGGTCTTGCTGTTCACGCTCATGGCTGCCTCACGTGTCCGGGGTGGGTGCGACGGCGCACCCTGTGGCTGCCGTCACGTTAGCCATTCGGTTTACATGACGTCAATGAAACGAACACCACGAAAAAACATTACTCGCAGTGTTGCCCGGACGTCGAAGGCCCGCACACCTCGCGCACACATGCACGCCATGCATGTGTCGGCATGTGAATCATTCACTTGATGGATGAGGTGGGCCCGCCTTCACTGAGGACATGAGCAAACCGCCCACCTCACATGTCGATCTCTTCGCCGACGAGGTCGTCCTGGACCCCTGCCCCGTCCATGCGGACCTGCGGGACCTGGGTCCCGTGGTCCATCTGCCGGCGAACGACCTCTACGCGCTGACGCGGTACGAGGTCATCCGCGGCGCGCTCGCGGACTGGGAGTCGTTCTCCTCGACGTCGATCGCCTTCAACCCGGCGGCGAACCAGGCCCTGACCGGCACCTCGCTGGCGTCCGACCCGCCGGAGCACACGCGAATGCGCGCCACCCTCACCGAGAACCTCTCGCCCCGCGCCCTGCGCAGCCTGAAGGGCCGGATCGAGACGAAAGCGGACGCCCTGGTCGCCGAACTGGTGCGGCGGGGCTCCTTCGAGGCCGTCGACGCCCTCGCCCGCGTCCTCCCGCTGGAGGTCGTCGCGGACCTGATCGGGTTCACCGGCCATGTGCGCGACAACATGCTGCGCTGGGGCCAGGCCGCCATGCAGGTCCTCGGCCCCATGAACCAGCGCACCGCCGACAGCTTCCCGATCGCCGGCGAGCTGTACGCCTGGTGCTCCGCGGTCACGGCCGACGACCTGGCCGAGGGCTCCGTCGGCCGCGGCATCTTCGACGCCGAGGCACGCGGCGCCATCCCCGAGGGGACGGCCGGCCACATCATCCACCAGTACCTCGGCGCCGGTGTCGACACCACCGTCGCGGCCATCGGCAACGTGGTCGCGCTCCTCGCCGCGCATCCCGATCAGCTCGACCGGGTGCGCGCCGACCCGTCCCTCGTGCCCGGGGCGTTCAACGAGGTGCTGCGGTACTGGCCTCCGGTCAACGTCTGGGGCCGCGTCACCACCCGCGACGTCGAGATCGAGGGCCACGTCGTCCCGGCGGGCGCCCGGATCGCGGTGCTGCTCGGCGCCGGCAACCGCGACCCGCGGCACTACGAGAACCCGGACGCCTTCCTGGTCGAACGCAACCCGGTCGACCACCTGTCGTTCGGCTACGGCCCACACGGCTGCGCGGGCCAGGGACTCGCCCGCCTGGAGGCCCACGCCGTGATCGCGGCACTGTCCCGGCGCGTGAAGCGCCTCGTCGTCGGGCCCGAGGTACGTGTGCCCGGCAACATCACCCGGAGCATCGAAGAGCTCCCCGTCCTGGAGGTGGTCCCCGTATGAGGATCGTTCTCGACCGCGCCCGCTGCGAGGGCCACGGCCTGTGCGAAGAGGCCGCCCCACAGCTCCTGCACCTCGACGACGACGGCGAGTTGGTGCTCGATCGCGAGGAAATCGACGCATCCGGCGCCGCACTCGCCCACGCCGCCGCCCGGGTGTGCCCGGTCGCCGCGCTGAGGGTCGAATGAGCGCCGCCGCCCTCAGCCGCGTCGTTGTCGTGGGCAACGGCATCGCCGGGCTCACCGCCGCCCACACGCTCCGCGAGTTCGGCTTCGACGGCGAACTGACCGTCGTAGGCGACGAAGTGCATCCCGCGTACAGCCGGCCCGCCCTGTCGAAGGCGCTGCTGCTCGACGCGGACGACCTCTCCTCGCATGCCCTGCCGCCGCCCTCCCACGGGGCGAGGGAGCTGCTCGGCGTCCGGGCCACCGGGCTGGATCCCGACCGGCGGCTCGTCACCCTCGACGACGGCACCGCCCTGCCCTACGACGGTCTCGTCCTCGCCACCGGCTCGCGGGCCCGGCGGCTGTCCGACCTGCCCGACGAGATCACCCTGCGCGGACTCGACGACGCGCTGGCGCTGCGGCGTCGCCTGGCGCACCGCCCCTCCGTCCTCGTCGTCGGCGGCGGGCCGCTCGGCATGGAGATGGCCTCGGGATGTCTGGCCAAGGGCTGCCGGGTCATTCTCGTCTCACAAGGGGAGCCGCTCACCCCCCAGCTCGGCCCCTACCTCGCCGGCCTCCTCACCGCCGCAGCCCGCGAGCGGGGGCTCACCGTCGTCGAAGCCGGTCCGGCACGGATCGAGGGGCGTCCGGGCGATGCCCGGGTCGCACTCGACGACGGCACCGAGTTGCGGGCGGACGTCCTGCTCACCGCCGTCGGTGACGTCCCCAACACCGAATGGCTGGCCGGCACCGGGCTCGTCGTGAACGGCGCCGTCCCGGTCGACGAGCGCGGCCTGGCCCGCCCCGGCATCGCGGCCGTCGGAGACCTCGCGGCCTTCCCCACCCCGCACGGCCCGCGCCGGGTCCCGTTGTGGAGCAGCGCCATCGACCAGGCGAAGGCCGCCGCCCGCGCACTCGTCCACGGCGCGGACGCCCCACCGCTCACGTTCGAGCCGTACTTCTGGACCGAGCAGTTCGGTCGCAGACTCAAGGCGGTCGGATGGCTGCCCGCGGCCGGGGAGCCGGTGTACGCGGACGGCGCACCCGGCGCCGGCCCGGCACTGATGACCTGGCGTCAGCAGGACGGCGGCCACACCGCCGCCGCGTTGGACCACCGCATCCCCGTCCCCCGGCTGCGCCGTATGGCCAGGCCGCCCGCGTAGGGTGTGCGCCATGAGCGGCGAGGGCGGCACCACGGCGTCGGGACCGGACCGGCTGGCCTCGGTCGATCTCAACCTGCTGGTGCCTCTTCTCGCGCTGCTGGAGGAACGGTCGGTGACCAGGGCGGCGGAGCGAGTCGGGCTGTCGCAGCCGGCCATGAGCCACGCCCTGCGGCGGATGCGACGCCTGCTGGGCGACGATCTCGTCGTCCGGCACGGCAGCGGCGTCACCCTCACCCCCCGGGCTTTGGAGCTGATCGCCCCGCTGCGCGGCGCGCTGCAACAGACGGCGCGGATCGTCGACTTCCCCTCCTTCGACCCCACCACGGACGAACGGGTCATCACCGTCGCCATGACGAACAGCACGGCGTTCGTCGTCGGCCCCCGGCTGACCCGGCTCGTCGCCGAGCGCGCCCCGCACGCCACCTTGCGGGTGCGGACGATCACGGTGCCGACCGAGGCCACCTTCACGGAAGGGGGCGTCGACGTCGTGCTGATCTCCGAGGGGCACTTCTCGCCGTATCCGCGCGAGCGGCTCTACGACGACCGCTGTGTGGTGGTGGCCGGTGCGGACACCTCGCCGCAGGCGACCGCGCTCGACTTGCTCACCACCGAACCGCACATCGTCGTCGACACCGACCGGCGGGTCTTCCCCTACTCGGTGCTGGAGGACGAGGGCGTCCCCTACCGCGTCGGACTGTGGATCTCCGACTTCCTGCTGGTGCCGTTCCACGTGGCGCGCGCCGGCGGCGTCGCCCTGCTGCGCTACCGGGTGGCCGCCACCATGCGCACGCTCGCCGACCTGCGGATCGAGGAGTTCCCGTTCCCGCTGCCCGGGCTCGGCATCGACATGGTGTTCAATCCGCGGCTGGCCGACCGCCACTTCCTCGCCTGGCTGCGGGAGCTGCTGCGCGAGGCCGCGACCGAGCGGTGAGAGCGGCCTGCCCGGTCAGGTCAGGTCAGCAGCCGTACCCAGCTCGCGCTCAGCTCGTCGAGCATCTGCTCACGGGTGAGCTTCCACTCGGCATCGCCCCAGTGCTGGGCCACGTAGTCCAGTTCGGCCATCGCCAGGACGCCTCGGAAGTGGCGCTGATGCGGTTCGAAGCGCCCGGCGGCCGTCAGACCGTCCTCGATGTCGCTGATGGCCTCCTCCAGCCATCGCTCCACCAGGTCGCGCAGCTCCGGATCGACCGCGGCCGCGTCCCGGCCCACGCGGATGATCGGCCGGATCTCCGGCCAGCTGTCGGCGGTGCGCCGCAGCCAGCCGCCGATCGCCTCCGGCGTCCCCTCGGTGACGGTGGCGACCAGGTCCTGGGCCGTGGAACCGTGCTCGGGGGAACGGCTGCGCTGCAGCGCCTCGTTGAGCCGCTCGTCGATGAGCGCCTTCATCAGATCGCTGCGGGAGGGAAAGTAGGCGTAGAAGGTCACCCGGGTGGTGCCCGCGGCGGATGCGATGTCGTCGACCTTGGTGGCGGCGTACCCCTTCGTGGTGAACAGCTCGAGTCCCGACTCCAGCAGCAGCCGGCGCGTCATCTGCTTCTGCACCTGTCGAAGGTTCGCCATGCCGAAGATCCTAGCGCCGCCGCTCGCCGAGCGTACGGGCCGGCTCCGCGGCGAACGGCCTGTAAAGCGGCGGCCGGTGTCGCCCGGGTCCTCTCGGCCCCGGCAACACCGACCCGCCGTTCACACCAGCAGATCGACGAAGAGCCGCTCGCGCAGCTCGGCCACCGTGATGCCGTACGTCTCCCGCACGCGCACCCCGTCACGGGCGGGCTCGAAGACGCCGTGGTCGGTGTAGACGAGGCCCACGCAGCCCGCGCCGGTGAGCGGGTACGTGCACGCGGGCACCAGCTTGGGGGCGCCGTCGCGGGTGAACAGCTTCATCATGACCAGCACCCGGCGTGCCCCGACGGCCAGGTCCATCGCGCCGCCCACCGCGGGGATGGCATCGGGCTCGCCGGTGTGCCAGTTGGCCAGGTCCCCGTGGTGGGAGACCTGGAAGGCGCCGAGGACGCACACGTCGAGGTGGCCGCCGCGCATCATGGCGAAGGAGTCGGCGTGGTGGAAGTACGCAGCCCCGGGCAGCTCGGTGACGGGCACCTTCCCGGCGTTGGTGAGGTCGGCGTCGACTTCGTCGCCCACCGCCGCGGGCCCCATGCCGAGCATGCCGTTCTCGGTGTGCAGCACGATTCCCGCGTCGGTGGGGAGGTGTTCGGCGACCCGGGTCGGCTGACCGATGCCGAGGTTGACGTAGGAACCGGCGGGGATGTCGCGGGCGATGCGGGCCGCGAGTTCGTCCGTGCCGAGCGGACCCCGGTCGGCGTGTTCCACCGGG
The DNA here is from genome assembly GCF_056436565.1 of Streptomyces sp. NPDC043726. Taxonomy (NCBI): domain Bacteria; kingdom Bacillati; phylum Actinomycetota; class Actinomycetes; order Kitasatosporales; family Streptomycetaceae; genus Streptomyces; species Streptomyces sp. NPDC043726. Next base: position 562,471 of record NZ_JBWKCI010000002.1, on the reverse strand, counting down.
CCCGGTGCGGGTGGCGTGGTCACGGTGGTCATCAGCGAGCTCCTTGCACGGTGAGTCGGCGGGCCTCGGCGCGAACCAGGCGGTCGACGTAGATGCCGGGGGTGACCACGGCCTCCGGGTCGATCTCACCGGCGGGCACGATGTCGGTGACCTGGGCGACGACGGTGGTGGCGGCGGTGGCCATGACAGGGCCGAAGTTCCGGGCGGTCCTGCGGAAGACGAGGTTGCCCATCGTGTCCGCGCGGTGCGCCGAGATCAGGGCCACGTCCCCCTTGATCGGGTGCTCCAGGACGAAGGCGCGCCCGCCGATCTCCCGGGTCTCCTTGCCCTCCGCCAGCACGGTGCCGACGCCGACGGGACTGTAGAAGGCCCCGATGCCCGCCCCGGCGGCCCGCATCCGCTCGGCGAGGGTGCCCTGCGGCACCACCTCCAGCTCCACCCGGCCGGACCGGTACAGCTCATCGAAGACGTAGGAGTCGCTCTGCCGGGGAAAGGAGCAGATCACCTTGCGCACCCGGCCGGCCTTGAGCAGCGCGGCCAGGCCCACCTCACCGTTTCCTGCGTTGTTGGAGACCACGGTCAGATTCCCGGCGCCCTGTCGGATGAGGGCGTCGATGAGGTCGAACGGCATGCCTGCCAGTCCGAAGCCGCCCACCAGAACCGTCGAGCCGTCCTCGATCCCCGCCACGGCCTCGTCGGTCGTGGCGGCCACGGTCGTCGCGGTCATCGGCTGCTCACCCCGTCGGTGACGTTCTCCAGGACCACGGCGAGGGCCTGGCCCACGCCGATGCAGAGGGCCGCGACGCCCCAGCGTTCGCGCCGCTCGCGCAGCACCTTCGCCAGCGTGCCGAGCAGCCGGCCGCCGGAGGCGCCCAGCGGGTGCCCGAGCGCGATGGCACCGCCCCGGGTGTTGACGATCTCCGGGTCGACGCCCCAGGCGTCCACGCAGGCGAGCGCCTGCACCGCGAACGCCTCGTTCAGCTCGACCGCGCCGATGTCGCCCCAACCGATACCGGCCCGGCGCAGCGCCTGTTCGGCGGCCCCCACCGGGGCGTAGCCGAACAGGTGCGGCTCGACGGCGTGCGCCCCGCGCCCGGCGATCCGGGCGAGCGGCTCCAGGCCGATCCGGTCGGCGGCAGCCCCGGTGCCCAGCAACAGGGCCGACGCGCCGTCGCTCAGTGGAGAGGCGTTGCCCGCGGTGATCGTGCCGTCCGGGCGGAACGAGGGCTTCAGGCCCGCCAGCTTCTCGGGTGTGGTGTCGGGGCGGATGCCCTCGTCGCGGGTGAGCCCGTCCGTGGGCAGGACGAGGTCGTCGTAGAAGCCCTCGTCCCAGGCGGCTGCGGCGAGCCGGTGGGAGCGCGCCGCGAAGGTGTCCTGCCGCTCCCGGGAGATCGAGAACTTCTCCTGGAGCAGTTCGTTGCCCTCCCCCAGTGAGACCGTCCACTGCTTCGGCATCGCGGGGTTGACCAGTCGCCAGCCGAGGGTGGTGGAGACAGCGGTGACGTCGCGGGCGGGGAAGGCCCGGTCCGGCTTGGGCAGCACCCACGGCGCCCGGGTCATGGACTCGACGCCGCCGGCGACCACGACGTCCGCGTCGCCGGACTCCAGGGTGCGCGAGGCGATGATCGCCGCGTCCAGACCGGAGCCGCACAGCCGGTTCACCGTCGTGGCGGGCACGTGCACCGGCAGTCCGGCCAGCAGCACCGCCATCCGCCCGACGTTGCGGTTGTCCTCGCCCGCGCCGTTGGCGTTGCCCCACACCACCTCGCCGATCGCGGCGCGGTCCAGCTCCGGGGCCTTGTCCAGCAGACCGCTCAGCGCGTGAGCGGCGAGGTCGTCGGGGCGCACCTTGGCGAGCGCCCCGTCGAACCGGCCGAACGGGGTGCGGAGCGCCGCGTACAGATAGGCGTCACTCACGGGTACCGCCCACCCCTGTCAGCGGTGCACCGGCGGCGGCGTCGTCCTCTGCGGCGGCCGAGGACAGCGGGATCGGCGCGAACATGGGGGGCTCCTGCTCCGGCAGCAGCGCGGTCGGGCCGTACAGCCAGTCCGTGAACGCGTAGTCGTGGGTGGCGCGGGCACGCAGCAGGACATTGCGCTGCTCACGTGCCTCGCCGTCGAGGTGCCACAGCTCGCCCCACGCGCGGGAGGTGGTCAGCACGCGGCGGCAGTGCTCAGGACGTACGGCCTCGTACGCGGCGAGCGCGGCGTCCCAGTCGACCGTGCCGTCCTCGGCTCGGTTGCGGGCGACGTGCTCGCCCAGCACCCAGCCGTCCTCGATGGCCATGATCGCGCCCTGCGCGATGTACTGCAGCGGCGGGTGCGCGGAATCGCCGAGCAGCGCGATCCGGCCGTGCACCCAGTTCATGATCGGGTCGCGGTCGAACATGCGCCACCACTTGTCCCGCCACATGAACGCCAGACCGTCCCGGACGAAGGAGCAGGTCCCGGCGAACGCGGCGTCGAGTTCGTCGGGCGTGCCCCAGTCCTCCTGGCCGGCCAGCGCCTTGGGCGACTCGAAGACCGCGACCTGGTTGAGCAACTCCCCGCCGCGCAGGCCGTAGTGGACGAAGTGACAGCCCGGTCCGACGTACACCACGACCTCGCCGAGGTCGACGGAGCGCACCCGCGGCTGCTCGGCCGGCACGGTGCCGCGGTAGGCGACGTACGCCGACGAGACGGGCTCGTCGTCGACCAGCAGTTCACGGGCCACGGAGTGCAGCCCGTCGGCCGCGATCACCACACCGGCCTCGTGGGTGTCGCCGGTGGCGAGGGTGACGCGGGCGCCGCCTTCGGTGTTCTCGTACGAGGTCACCTGCGCGTCGGTGATCAGCTCGACGCCGGCGCGGCGGCAGGCGCGCAGCAACAGGCCGTGCAGGTCGCTGCGGTGGATGACCAGGTAGGGGTAGCCGTAGCGCTTCTCCAGGTCCCGCAGGTCCAGCCGGGTCAGTTCGGTGCCGTCGACGGCGTCGCGCATGATCATCGCGTCCGGGACGACGCCGAGGCTCTTGGCCTCCTCGAGGAGCCCGTAGTCGTCGAGGATGCGGGTGCAGTTGGGGGCGAGCTGGATGCCGGCGCCGACCTCCCCGAAGGCGGGGGCGCGCTCCAGCAGGCGCACACGCAGGCCCTTGCGGGTGAGCGAGAACGCGGCGCCGAGGCCGCCGATGCCGCCGCCGACGACGATCACATCAGGTTGGGACATGCTGCACTCCTCAGAGCCAGGGGCCGAGCTCGGGAGCGTCGGCGAGCGAGTGGGGGCGGCCGGCCAGCCAGGCGGCGACCTCCGGCAGGGGGCCGTCGGGGAGCTCGGTCAGCCCGCGCTTGGCGCGGATCTCGGCGACCAGGGCGGTCAGGAATCCCATCGGCAGGTCGGCGAAGGTGACGCTGCCGGTGCCGAGGTCGACGGCGTGGACGCACACCTCGCGGGCCCGCATCCACGGCAGTTCGGTGGCGGCGACGGTACGGCCCTGGGCGGTGACGACCTCGTGGTGCCACTGCTCGTCGGTGAGCCGGTCGAGCCCCGATGCGAGTTCCCCGGCGGACGCGGTCAGCCAGGAGCGGAGCGCCTGGTCCGGCAGGGCCGCGCCCTTGGCGATACCGGCGGCGCGTTCCTCGGCGGAGGCGTACATGGGCGTCTTCTCGCCGGTGGCCGCCCAGTGCACCAGGTTGCCCAGGGCGTCGGCGTTGGCGGCCACATGCGCCACAAGGTGCCTCCGGGTCCACTCCGGCAACACGCTGGGTGCGGCAAGCCCCGTCTCGTCCAGGCCCGCTACGGCGTCGAGCATCAGCTCGGTTCCGGTGCGGGCCCACGCGCGCGCGTCGGCGACGGCGCGGACGGTGTCCGTCATGCCGCGACCACCGTGTTGGTGCAGGCGCCCAGGCCGGAGATCTCGGTGACGACGCTCTGGCCGGGGAGGAGGAAGACCTTGGGGTCGCGGGCGTTGCCGACGCCGGCCGGGGTGCCGGTCGCGATGATGTCGCCGGGGTTGAGGGTGATGACGGTCGAGATGTAGCGGACCAGGAAGACCGGGTCGAACAGCAGCGTGCCGGTGTCGTCCTGCTGCATGACCTGGCCGTCGACGGTGGTGGTCACCTGGAGCGCGGGACGGACGCCACCGACCTCGTCGGGGGTGACGACGTACGGGCCGACCGGGGTCGTGGCTTCCCAGATCTTGCCCTGGGTCCACTCGATGGTGCGGAACTGCCAGTCGCGCACCGAGATGTCGTTCATGACGGTGAAGCCTGCGATGGCGTCGGCGGCCTGCTGCTCGTCGGCGCGGCGGACCTGCTTGCCGATCACTACGGCCAGTTCGACCTCCCAGTCGAACGCCTCGGTCTCGGCGGGCCTGACGATGTCGTCGTGGGCGCCGATCAGCGTCTCGGCGAACTTCGGGAACAGAGTCGGGTAGGCGGGCAGGTCCCGGCCCATCTCCTTGATGTGGTTGGTGTAGTTGTGGCCGACGCAGACGACCTTGGAGGGCCTGGGCACGACCGGCGCGAAGTCCGCGCCCTCGACCGGGTAGGTGGTACCGGCGGCGTTGGCCGCCGTGTCCTGCCAGCCGTCCTCGGCGAACAGCGCGCCCAGGTCGGCGTACCCGAGATCGACGAGGACGTCGCCGTCGAGGCGGACCGCCCGGGTCCCGGCGGCGGTGCGGATGGTGGCGAGCTTCATGATCAGGCGTCCTTCTGGGTGCGGTCGAGCTTGAGCGCCTCGAAGACGGGCGCGTCGGAGAAACGGAAGAGGTCCAGGCCGCCCGAGTCGGAGTCGGTCGCACCGGCCTCGGACCTGGCGGAGAACGGCTCCCAGGACGGGACGACGAACAGATCACCGCGGGTCACCGCCCACGAGGTGCCGCCGACGGTCACCGTGCCGGAGCCGTCGAAGACCTGGTAGACCGAGGAGCCGGTCTCGCGCACCGGGGCCGTCTCGGTGCCCCGGGTGATCCGGTGGAACTCGGCGCGGATCGTGGGCAGGACGTCGGAGCCGTCGTGCGGGTTGCTGTAGCGCACGGCGGCGTGGCCGGGCTCGACGGTGCCGCCGAAGCCCCCCTTCTCCAGCAGGAGTTGGTCGCGCAGGGCGGCGTCGGTGTGTTCCCACTTGTACGACAGCAGCGGACTGCCCGGGGCGGTCGGCGCGGCCGACAGGGGACGCAGGCCGGGGTGGGCCCACAGCCGCTCCGAGCGCGAGCGCTCGGGGGTGGTCCGCTCGGCGTCGCTGATCTCGTCCCGGCCGAACTCGAAGAACTGCGCCTCGGTGACGTACTGGAAGGGGATGTCCAGGCCGTCGATCCAGGCCATGGGTTCGCTGGTGGCGTTGTGGTGGGCGTGCCAGTTCCAGCCGGCCTGCGGCAGGAAGTCGCCGCGCTTCATCGGCACCGGGTCGCCGCCGACGACCGTCCACACACCCTCGCCCTCGACGACGAAGCGGAAGGCGTGCTGGGTGTGCCGGTGCTCGGGGGCGTCCTCGCCGGGCATCAGGTACTGGATCGCCGCCCACAGCGTCGGCGTGGCGAAGGGCCGTCCGCCGAGCGAGGGGTTGGCCAGCGCGATGGCCCGGCGCTCACCCCCGCGACCGACAGGGACCAGGCCGCCGGCCCGGCCGGCCAGCTCCCGCAGCCGCTCCCAGCGCCACAGATGCGGCACGGCCCGCGAGCGCGGGTGGGCGGGCATCAGGTCGCCGATCTCGGTCCACAGCGGGACCAGGAGTTCCCGCTCGAAGCCCCGGTACAGCTCCTCGAGCGCCGGGGTGACCTCGGGCTGCCCCTCCGCGGCGAGGGCCTGCAGCCGGACGGGGGAACCCGCGGCGATGTCTTGGGTGATGGAGGACTCAGTCACGGGTTCAGCGTGCCGCGTGTCTACTGAAGGAACATGCAGATTCTGCACAGCAGAATCAAAGAGCAGTGCCCCGCCGGGCGGCCCGGCGGGGCATTCGGCTGCCGCAGGATCCATTCTCTTGTTACTGCGTTCACATCATTGACGCGACGTAAAGCGAGTGTCATTCTCCACGGCATCGCGCCGACTCGCGCCGTGCTCTCTCCCCCCACCGCGCCGCAGAGCCGAGCCCTTCCACGTTCTTTGGGTCGCCCGGTCACGGGACGCCCCCCTTTCCCCAGCCAGGGAGAACAGCAATGACGCTCAACAACGGGACGACCGTGTCCCAGGGCCCAACCGCGGGGGCCGCCCGGACGCCGGGCTACGCGGGAACACTGGCTGCCGCCTGCGGTGCGGTCTTCGTGGCCCAGGTCGCGAACGCGCTGCCGGCCTCGCTGAACGGGCTGTTCCAGCAGGACCTGAACACCCACGGCTCGCAACTCACCTGGATCACGGCCGCGTTCATGGTCGCGGTGGTGTGCTTCGAGTTCACCTTCGGCGTCCTCGGCGACCTCTTCGGACGCCGCAGGCTCATCGTGGCGGGCACCACCCTGGTCGCCGCGGGCAGCACCGTCGCCGCCCTCGCCCCGACCGTCCAGGTCCTGTGGCTCGGCGCCGCCCTGAACGGCCTGGGCGCCGGTGCCATGTTCCCCGGCTCGCTCACCGCGCTGACCGCCGTCACCCGCGGCATGCGCCAGCGGGCGCACGCCGTCGCGGTATGGAGCGGGTTCCTGTCCGCCGGAGCCGCCCTGTCCCCGTTGCTCGGCGGGGTGTTCGCCAAGGTCGGGTCGTGGCGCGGCTCCTTCTGGGTCCTCGTCGCGCTCGCCCTGGTCAGCATGGTGCTCACCCTGGCGCTGGCCACGGAGTCCAAGGCGCCCGAGGGCCGCAGGCTCGACGTGGCCGGTCAGATCACCTTCGCCCTCGGGCTCATCCTGGTGCTGTACGGCGCCGTCGAGGGACCCGAGTCGGGCTGGACCACCCTCCCCGTCATGCTCTCCCTCATTCTCGGCGCGGCGTTCCTCGCGGGCTTCGTCGTGGTGGAGTTGGGGGCCGAGTCCCCGATCTTCGACCTACGGCTTTTCCGCAACCGCGCCTTCAGCGTGTCGTCGGCGGCCGCGGTCATCGGGATGCTCGCCTTCCTCGGCGCCTGCTTCGCGACGAGCATGTGGCTGGGCCCGGTACAGCACCAGGACCCCCTCCGCGTGGCGATCCCCTTCCTGCTCCTGCAGGGACCCGCCTTCCTCCTCATCCCGGTCGTCTCACGGCTGCTGCACCGCGTCGCGCCCTCCTGGCTGCTGACGTCAGGGTTCGTGATGATGGCGGTCGGCTGCCTGCTCTGTGCCCGCCTGGACGTGACCGACCCGCGGCTCGGCGCGTTCGTGGCGCCCGCCCTGCTGATCGGCATCGGATTCGCCCTGACCGTCAGCTCCGTGACGGCCGTGGCGCTGAACAGCGTCCCCCCGCGCCTGGCCGGGATGGCCAGCGCCACCACCAACATGCTGCGCGACCTCGGCTTCGCCCTCGGCCCGGTCGTCGTCGGCGCGGTGGCCCTCAGCAACGCGGGATCGGCGTTCGCGACGAACCTCTCCGGCGCCGGACTCCCGGCCGCTCAGACGGCAGCGGCACAGGAGATCGCGAAGGCCGGCGGACCTCTCGCCGTGAACAGCCTGCCCCCGGGCACCCCGGGCTCCGCCGCCCACGACCTGGCGCTCGACGCCCTGGGCAGCGGCTTCGGCACCGCCTTCCTGGTCTGCGCCGCGGCGGCCGCCGTCGCCGCGGCCCTCACCGCCTTCGGCATGATCGGCCTCCACGCCCGCGGCACCGCCGCCCATGAAGTGACCACGCCCGCGCTGCCCGGCCAGGACGGCAGGCCGGAACTGGCCGCCGACACCGTGCATCCCTGATTCCGTCCTGCCGAGGTCAACGGGACGACCGGCGCGCATGGCCCGTCCGCTGACCACTGAGCTGCGGACGAGCCATGCCACCGTGTCAGGGCAACGCCAACCGTGAGTGCCCCTCTCAGCGGCCCCGCGGAAATCCGTCTCTTTACGCACCGGCAAGATCAACGTCAAAGTAGAGGCTCCGTAACAGCAGGAACCGCGCCCGGCAGAAAGCAGACGACATGGCCATCGACCTCAGCGCACTGCGGGCCCACTTCCCCTCCCTCGCCACCGGGCTCGCCTTCTTCGACGGGCCGGGCGGAACGCAGACGCCGCGCCCCGTCGCCGACGCCATCGTCGCGACCATGACCGGCCCCCTGTCCAACCGGGGAAACGTCAGCCGGTCGGAGCTCAACGCCGAGCACGCCGTCACGGAGTTCCGCGCCGCCTACGCCGACCTGCTGAACGTGCCGGCGAACGGCATCGTCCACGGCCGCAGCGCCACGCAACTGACGTACGACTTCTCCCGCCACCTCGCCAAGGACTGGCGCGCCGGTGACGAGATCGTCCTCAGCCGTCTCGATCACGACTCCAATGTCCGCCCCTGGATCCAGGCGGCCGACCGCATCGGAATGACCATCCGCTGGATCGAGATCGACCCGGAGACCACGGACCTCGACCTCGACTCCTACGAGCGCGCCCTGACACCCCGAACCCGGCTGGTCGCGGTCACGGCGGCCTCCAACGTCCTGGGCACCAAGCCGGACGTGCGCCGGATCGCCGACCGCGCCCATGAGGTCGGCGCCCTGGTGTACGTGGACGGAGTCCACTACGCCGCGCACCACCTGGTGGACGTACCCGCCCTCGGAGCGGACCTGTTCGTCTGCTCGCCGTACAAGTTCCTCGGACCGCACTGCGGGGTTCTCGCGGCGGCGCCCGGGTTCCTCGAGACCGTGCGTCCGGACAAGCTGCTGCCCTCCCCCGACAGCGTGCCCGAGCGTTTCGAGTTCGGGACCCTGCCCTACGAGATCCTCGCGGGCGCCACCGCCGCCGTCGACTTCCTCGCCGCACTGGACCCGGCCGCGGGCACCACCCGCAGGGAGCGCCTGACCTCCTCCCTGGCCTCCGTGCACGCACACGAGCAGGCGCAGCGCGCGCGACTGCAGGACGGGCTGCGATCGCTTGGCGACGCCGTCACCGTGCACTCCAAGGCCACCGACCGCACACCCACTGTCCTGATCACCCTCGAAGGCCGCGACGCCCGCGAGGCCCAGGAGCACTTGGCCGCGCGGGACGTGGTGGCACCGGCGGGGTCGTTCTACGCCTACGAAACCTTCACCGCGCTCAAGCTCGACGCCCCTGCTCTCCGGGCGGGCCTGGCCCCCTACACCAGCGCCGAAGACGTGGACCGATTCCTCGACGGGCTCACCACGTTTCTCTGATCTCCCCGGCGCGAGCGGCCGGCACAGCGCGTGCCCTATTCCGACTGTTCGTCCGCGCCGGTCTCCGGTACCACTGCCCGCTGCCCGGATGCCGGCGATCGCCGCGCATCCGCCCGTGTCCGGTCAGCTTGGCTGCCACACCGGCGAAGGTGCCTTCGATCGTGAGTACGCGGCCCAGTCGACGATCCGTACCGCCGCGCCGGCGGCCTCCTGGCCCCGGCAGTGGGCGTGGTGTCTGCGTGCCATGCCGTCCAGGTCCAGGTGGGAGCCGAATGCGGGGTGCGCCGCCAGCCGTCGTGCGTACGCCCACACACGGGGATGGGCGGTGATCCGGTCGACCGCGGCGGCGTCGAGGTGATGGCGGTGCACGGTGTCCAGTTGGACCAGCGTCACCCACAACTGCACATCTGCGAGCGACAGTTGTTCGCCCAGCACGTACGTCTGGAAGGTGAGCCGCCGCTCCAGCACCGCCAGCGTGCGCAGCAGGGTGGCCAGCGCGGTGTCGCGCGCCGACGGTTCGCCGCCGGACTGCCCGGCACGCTGGGCTGTCGCGGTGATGCCCTGCTCGCAGAGTCGGCCCGCGGCCTCGATCGCCTCCTCTGCGCCGCGTGGGTGGAGATCGGGGCCATGACCGCCGAACCGCCGGGCCATGTCCCGCAGGATGTCGGGAGTGTGGGTGCTGACGATGCGCCCGGTCCAGTTGTCACTGAGGACCGGTGCGACGGCCGGACCGGGGTGCTGGTGCGAACTGGCCTGATACAGCGGGTACAAGGCCCGGTGGCCACCTCCGGTCGCGTCGGGTACGGCGGGCAGCAGCGTCACCGGGAGGGTGTCGTCGACGCCGAGCAGGCTGTGGGTGACGGCGATCTGCAGACAGTGCGGACAGGACAGCGACAGATGGAGCCGATAGCGGTGCGGCGCCGCGTAGTAGCCGCTGCGCGCGTCACAGCCGATCCTGCTCCGGAACGACGGCACGGCTGTCGGAGATGTGGCGGACATGCGTCTCCTTGGGGTGCTCGGTCACAGGCATACGGGCATACGGAGGCGCCGGCACGCGGCGGCTTCGGCACGGGCCGGGAAGTGGCTCGGTGGGCGGGAAGATCAGGCGGGACGGTGGGCGGGGCCGCCTTCGCTCGGTGAACTCGCCGCGCTGCACACACGCGCGAGATCGATGTGGCGGCGGGACGTCAACAGGGGCAGCGGCCGGACGGCGACCCGAACGGCGTCACCACCGAGGTCCAGCACAGCACGGCCCATAATTCCCTACCAGTTCACTAGGGTTCCCGTAGTGGAGTCTCAGGCCCCGGCCGTGCCGCGTCAAGAGGGCCGGTCGCCCGGGATCAGGACGTCTCACCACGTGAGAGGCCCTCGGCCCACCGGGCGGTCAGCCGAAGCGGCCGGCCTCGCCGGCGGCGAGCAGCGCCCGGACCGCCTCGACGGCGGCGCCGGCCGTCAAAGGGTCCGCTCCACGCCGGGAGCGGGCGCTGAGCCGTACCGGAGAAACCTCGGGCAGGCCCTTGAGCGGGAGCAGTCCGTCGGGATGCCGGCCGCTGGGCACGGCGAGCAGCGAGGCACCCAGTCCGGCGCGGGTCGCGTCCAGGACACCGGCCTGATATCCGGCCTCGGCGACGACGGTGGCCGGGGTGCGGTCGGCGGCCAGCGCGGTGAGGGCTCGGCGGCGGATGACGCACGGTTCGCTGATCGCGACCAGCGGCAGCGGGGCAGGGGCCGCGGGCGGCTTCCAGCCGGGGGCGGCATACCAGCGCAGCGGCAGCCCGCCAACGGGCCGGCCCGCCGCGCCGGTCGCCTCGGTGACGTAGACGGCCAGGTCGAGCTCACCGCGGTCGACCGCGTCCGTCAGCCGCGCCGAGCGGTCGATCCGCACCCGCACCTCGACGCCCGGACGCACCTCCCGTACCGCCTCGGTGAGCACAGGCAGGATCTGGTCGGCGCCGTGCTCGGTGGCGCCGACGACGACGGCCCGCGGCTCCTCGTCACTCAGGAGCCTGCTCACGGCCGCGTCGTGTGCCGCGACGATCAGCCGTGCCTCCTCCAGCAGTTGGGCGCCAGGGGCTGTGAACCGGGTCTTGCGGCCGTCGCGTTCCACGACGGGGCGCCCCAGGGTCTTCTCCAGCCGTCGCACGTGCTGACTGACCGCGGACTGGCTGAGCGCGAGCGCGCCGGCGGCACGGTGGAAGCCGCCGTAGTCGGCGACGGCGATCAGGCTGCGCAACGCCACGATGTTCAGGACCGGTCGCATACGCGCAAGCTAGCACCGATTGATTAAGGATCCTGATCGGTTTTGATGGCGAATCGTCATTGGACGTACGTATTGCGCCTCCCCCATGCTGAGCGCATGCCGCGTACAGCTGACGCGTCGGCCCGACGGCCGCGTCGCCACAGCACCGGACCCCGGCCGTCGGCCGTCGGGTCGGCGGTGTTCTGCGCCGGCACCCCGCTGACGCGACGCCGGGTGGTCGACTTCGGACGCGCCGGCACGACACGCTGTCGCTGATCCGCGCACGCGCCGGGCTCCGTTGAGCCCTGATCCCTCCCGTGGGTTCCGGTCCGCCCGGCCGCGCGCGTCCTGGGCGGGTCCGGTCCTTGCCACCACCGCACGGCTGTCGCCCCGTTCACTTCCCCTGAGCCCTCCGATGAATCGAGTCACCATGAGCTCCCCTCAGCGTGTTCACGCCTGGGACGAACCCGAGGGGATCGCTTCCCGCGGCACCCTCGTCGTCCTTCCCGGCCGCGGCGAACACGGCGGCGTGTACGAACGGCTGGGCCGCCGCATCGCCGCCGACGGCTACCGCGTGCGAGCCCTGGCAGATCCCTCCCACGAGCCCGCAGCCGTCACCGGCGAGGCGGCCAAGCTGCTGCGCGACGAAACGCTGCCGGGCCCCCGAGTGCTGTTGGGGTCCGACACCGGCGCCCTGTACGCGGCCCGGCTCGCCGCGCGTGGCACCCCCGGCTTGGACGCGTTGATCCTCGCGGGCCTGCCCACCGCACCGCACGCACCGGGGACGACGCCCGACTGGGAGGCCGAACTCGACCAGCGCACCGCATGCCCCACGCACCGGGGCAGGCTCACCTCCGACGTCTCCTTCCGGCGCGGCGCACTCACGGACCCGGCCCCTGCCGACCTGCCCGCCCTCGACGGCATCTCCGTGCCCGTCCTCGCGCTGCACGGCGCCGACGACAGCGTCAGCCCGCTTCCCGAGGCCCGCCGCACCTACCGCGCCCTGTCAAGCGCGGCGCTGGTGAGCCTGGCCGGAACCCGGCACGACGCCCTCAACGACCTCACCCACCGCACGGCCGCCGCCACGATCGTGCTGTTCCTGGAGCGGCTGCGGCTCTCCCCGGACCTCACGCCCATCGCCGTACAGGAGGACCTCGCATGACCGCCCCGGTGCTCACCGACGTGCCCGAGCTGCACTCCCTGCTGCGCGACGGTGACCCGGAGCCCGTCGTCCTCGACGTGCGGTGGCGGCTCGGCGACCCGCACGGTCACGAGCAGTACCTGAAGGAGCGCATCCCCGGCGCTGTCCACGTCGACCTGGAGACCGAACTCGCCGGGCCGCCCACCCCCGAGGGCGGTCGCCATCCCCTCCCCGACCCCGTCGAGCTGCAGTCGGCCGCGCGCCGCTGGGGCCTGACCGCAGGCCGCCCGGTGGTCGTGTACGACGACAACGGCAACACCGCCGCCGCCCGCGCCTGGTGGCTGCTGCGCTGGGCCGGCGTCGATCACGTCACCCTGCTCGACGGAGCGCTGGGCGCCTGGCGCGCCGCCGGACTGCCGACAGTGTCCGGAGAGCCCGAGCCCTCGGCGCCGGGCGACATCGTGCTCACCCCTGGACGGCTGCCGGTACTGGACACCGACGCGGCAGCCGAAGTCGCCCGGGACGGCGTGCTGTTGGACGCCCGAGCCGCCGAGCGGTACCGGGGCGAGAGCGAACCGGTCGACCCGCGCGCCGGGCACATCCCCGGCGCGCTGTCGGCCCCGACCGTCGGCAACCTCAACCCCGACGGGACCTTCCGCGACGCGGAGGAACTCGCCGTGCGGTTCACGGCGCTCGGTGCCGATGACGCCATCGAAGTCGGGGTCTACTGCGGGTCCGGCATCACGGCCGCCCACCAGATCGCAGCGCTCGCCCACGCCGGCATCCCGGCCGCGCTGTACCCCGGCTCCTGGTCGGCCTGGTCCCCCGACCCCGACCGCGCAGCCGTGCTGGGCGAATGGCCGTACTGACCCGTGGGGCTTGAAGTCCTCGCGTCGGAAAGGGGGCTGCGGGGCAGGATGCGGTCACTGGCACTGGCCGCGGCCGAGTCGGCCGCGCTTCCCAGCCGAGCGCCCCGCCTACCACGCGCGGCGCAGCGTGGTTCCTGGCGAGCCGTTCGCGGTCGGTACCCCCGTCCAAGGCCCCCCTGCTCCGGCCTGCTGAAGTCGCTGCTCGACCTGTTCGAGGTACGGCTGGACCGCGGCATCATTGCGGAACCGGGCATGCGGAAGGCCCTGGACCAGGTCACCGGTTTTCCGCCGCCCTCCTCGAGCGTCGGTCGCTCTGGGCGGCGGCGTGAGCGACGCTCGTGCGGGCCCACGGCTCCATCTCCCCGCGCACGGACCGGTGAGCGGCAGCAGCCTTGCCTTTGACGCGCACGTCAGGGGTTAGCGTCCGTGAGCCGATCACGGCAGGTCGTCGCCCGTCGCGGCCCCGCTTCCCGATCAGGAGTCCCCGTATGGCTGCTGCGCTTCCCTCCACCACCCGTGAGATCCGGCTCACCACCACCCCGAAAGGGCTGCCCGGGCCGGAGCACTTCGCCGTCGTCGCACAGCCGCTCCCCGCTCCCGGCCCCGGACAGGTCGTCGTGCGCAACCACTTCTTCCTTGTCTTCCCAGGGCTGCGGACCCTCATCGGCGGCGAGGTCGAGGGCGTGCCCCTGCCGCCGATCCACGCCGGTGACGTCCTGTTCGGTCCCGCCGTCGGCGAGGTTGTCGCAGCGGGCCCTGGAAGCCCCCTCCAGCCGGGGGACGGCGTCACGCATCTGCTCGGCTGGCGCGAGCACGCGCTGCTCGCGTCGGACCAGGGCACTCCGATCGGTGATGTGCTGCCTTCCCCGGTGACCCACCTGTCCTCGGGTGCGGCCGCCTACGGCGCGCTCACCCGGCTGGTCGAACTCCGCCCCGGCGACACGGTCTTCGTCACCGGGGCGGCCGGCGCGGTGGGTACCCTCGCGGGTCCGGTCGCCCGGCTGCTGGGCGCAGGGCGGGTGATCGGAAGCACGCGTTCCCCGGACAAGGCCGACCGACTGCTCACCGAACTGGGCTACGACGCGGTGGTGGTGCCCGGATCCCCGTCCGGCACTCTCACCGAGCAACTGGGCCGAGCGGCCCCTCAGGGTATCGACGTCCTCGTGGACACCGTGGGCGGGGCTCACCTGCGCGCTGCCCTCACGGCCGCACGCCGCGGTGCCCGCTTCGCCCTGGTCGGCGCACTGTCCGGCCAGCTGTCCCCCACCAGGGGCGGAGGCAGCGCGCCGGCCGACATCGACACGTACCGCGTCATCACGCAGGGGATCACGCTGCGCGGCTACAGCGGCACCGACCATCCCGAGGTGCCGGACGAGTGGACCACACGGTTCGGCGACTGGCTGCGCTACGGTGAGATCTCCTTTCCCCATGTGCGGATCCCAGGCATCGAACGGGCCCCTCAGGCGTTGCGGGAACTGTTCGAGGGACGGCACTTCGGCACCGTCGTCGTGGAGCTGCCGGGCGATTGACAGGTCGCCGCCGCGCCGCGCGCGCCGGCGCGCGACACCGGACGAGGCGGAGGTGTGCATGCGGATCGGAGACGCCGCGGCGGCAGCGGGAACGACCCCACGGGCGCTGCGGTTCTATGAGGAACGCGGTCTGCTGCCTCCGCCGCCGCGCACGGGCACCGGCCAACGCCGGTACGGACCGGACGAGGTGGACCGGGTCCGGGTCATCCGTGAACTGCTGGCCCTCGGCCTCACGGTCGAGGACCTGCGCCGCATCGCCGACCGGATCCATCTCCTCGTCGACGATCCGCAACGGCGCTGCAGCCGCGCCGACGCGCCCTCCCCGGCCTCCGGCGTGGTGGCACGCCGACTGGCGGCGATCGACACCGAAATCGATCGCCTGAGCCGGCTGCGCGAGCGCCTGGCGCAGCGGACAGGACAGGTGTAGGCCGCTGCCCGGTATCCCGCCGCCCTGTCGGCGGGCCCTGGCAGATCTTCCCTCCCAGCCCGCCAAAAACCCAGGTCAGCGACGCATCTGGTGCCCTGTCAGGTGGCGCAACACTTCCGCAACACCACCATCCCTACCGGATGGGTATGGTTCCGGCCATGCCGCCCACCGACCGCATCAGAGACCACGCCGGCCAGGGCGCGCCCACCGTCGCCGCCCAGCGCACGCGGCGTCGGCTGCGCGCGGACCGGGCACGCCAGCTCGCCGACCTCGTGCGCCACCAGATCCTCACCGGGGGCTTCCCGGCCGGCAGCCTCCCCCACGAGTCGAACCTCGCCAGCGACTACCGGGCCTCCCGCAACACCGTCCGGCAGGCCCTCGAACTCCTCCGCGCCGAGGGCCTCGTGGAACGCCTCCCCGGCGTCGGCACGGTCGTCGTAGCCCAGAAGTACCCCCACGGGCTCGACCGTCTGATGGGCCTCGCGGAGACCCTGCGCGAACACGGCCATGTCACCAACGAGGTCCGCACCATGGGTCCCGCGCCCGCTCCCACCCCCGTCGCCGAACGCCTGAACGTCCCACCCGGCGCCGACGTCCTCTACATCGAGCGCCTGCGGCGCCTGAACGGCCTCCCGCTCTCCCTCGACCTCACCTACATCCCCCTCGACATCGGCACCGACCTGCTCGGCGCCGACCTGGAGAACACCGACGTCTTCCGCCTTCTGGAAGCCATCACCGGCCAGCGGCTCGGCCGCGCCGAG
Organism: Streptomyces sp. NPDC043726; assembly: GCF_056436565.1. Lineage (NCBI taxonomy): Bacteria > Bacillati > Actinomycetota > Actinomycetes > Kitasatosporales > Streptomycetaceae > Streptomyces > Streptomyces sp. NPDC043726. The sequence goes on along the minus strand of NZ_JBWKCI010000002.1, from coordinate 546,312 downwards.
ATCACCCTGGAGGCGGTGAACGCGGACGCCCACTCCGCCACCGTCCTCGAAGCCCCCCGCGGCGCGGCCGTCCTGATGCTGGAACGCCTCACGCACCTCGCGGACGGCCGCCCGGTCGACCTGGAGTTCATCCGGTTCCGCGGCGACCGCATCACCATGAGCGGCCTCCTGCACCGCTCCCTGTAAACACCGTCCGCTCCCCGCAGCACGACCTTCCCGGAGACAGCCATGCCCTTGGCGCCCCAGCGGGCCGACGTGCCCGTGACCATCGACGAGTCCAAGTGCATCGACGGGTGCACGCTCTGCGTGGACATGTGCCCGCTGGACTCCCTCGCCATCGACGACAGCAGCGGCAAGGCGTACATGCACGTCGACGAGTGCTGGTACTGCGGCCCGTGCGCGGCCCGCTGTCCCACCGGAGCCGTCACGGTCAACATGCCCTATCTGCTCCGCTGAGAGGCCCCGACTCCCATGAAACGCACGACAGTCGCGATCGCCGCATCCGCTCTCCTGTTCCCTCTGTCCGCCTGTGGCGGCAGCGCCGAGGCGGGCAGCGGCTCCACGGTCACCGTCACCGTCGGATACCAGTCCAAGACCATCAACACGGTCACGGCCGGCACCCTGCTGCGCTCCCTCGGCTACTTCGAGAAACAGCTCAACGCCCTCCGGGACGGAAGGACGTACAAAGTCGACTGGCAGGACTACGCCACCGGCGCCCCCATCACCGCGCAGATGACCGCCGGGAAGATCGACATCGGTTCGATGGGTGATTTCCCGCTGCTCATCAACGCCGCCCGCGGCCAGCAGCTGGGCAAGCCAACTCACCTGGTCTCGGTCACCGGCTACAACCTCAAGGGCGGCCTGAACACGGTGGTCGTCCCACCGCGGTCCGAGCTCACCTCCCTGAAGGACCTGAAGGGCAAGAAGGTCTCCACGAGCGTCGGCTCGGCCGCCGACGGAACCCTCGTACGGGCCCTGCAGCGGGCCGGTATCGATCCGAACCAGGGCATCGAGAAGCTGAACCAGCAGCCCGCGGTAGGCGCCTCCGCCCTGACGGCGGGCAGCGCGGACGCGCTCTCGCAGTTCGTCGCCTGGCCCGGCCTGCTCGCCTACCAAGGCAAGGCGAAGGCGCTGTACGACGGGGCCCAGCTGAATCTGCCCACCTTCCACGGCGTCACCGCCCGCGAGGACTTCGCCAAGGAGCGCCCGGCCGTGCTGGAGGCGTTCTTGAAGGCCCAGGCGGAGGCGACCGACTATCTCAACGCCCATCCGGTGCAGGCCGCCGAAAAGGTCGCGAAGGCCACCGGCCTCCCGGCCGAGGTCGTCTACCTCTACAACGGCGCCCATGGCATCTCCACCTTCGACCCGTCCGTCAAGCCGCAGCTCGTCTCCGCGCTCAAGCAGGACGTGGCGGTCCTCAAGGCGGCCGAGCTGACCGGCGACGTCGACGTGGACTCCTTCGTGGACGACAGCCACGTCAAGAAGGCCCTGGGCGCCGGATACGCCAAGCGGCTCGCGGCCACGGCGCCGGCCGCCGCGAGCGAGGTATGGCCCAAGGGCTCCGCCAAGACCCGAGGCTTCGCCTCCCCTGCCGAGCTCCTGTCCCATGTCGCCGAGCACAAGGACGGCATCCGCGCGGCCTACGTCCCCGACGCCACCACAGGCACCCTCTGGTTCGCCGACAAGGCCGTCTGGGTGGCGGACGGCAAGCAACTGCTGCCCTTCGTCGCCCCGGACACCGCGCGGGCCTACGTGGCCGGTCACAGCGGCGCCCAGGTGATCACGTACGCGGACGCCCTGGGACGGGCCTCGTGATCCGGTACCCCCGGCGGGCGGGCCGACTCGCACTGCGGGCCGGCTCGCTGGCCGCCGCCCTTGGCCTGTGGCAGCTGTTGACCGGCTTCGACGTGGACCTGTGGGTGCGCTTCTCGCAGTTCCCGACCGTGACCGACGTGGCCCGGGCCTTCACCGACCGGCTCTCCGGCCCCGACTACTGGACCGACCTCACCGACAGCCTCACCCGGATCGTGACCGGCTTCCTGCTCGCCGCGGTCCTGGGCGTGGCCACCGGCGTGCTCGTGGCACGCTCACGGCTCGCCGAGGACCTGCTCGGCCCGGTTCTCGAAGTGGTGCGGCCCATCCCGGCCATCGCCATGGTCCCCGTCGCGATCCTCCTGTTCCCCTCCAACGAACAGGGCATCGTCTTCATCACCTTCACCGCCGCGTTCTTCCCGGTACTGGTCTCCACCCGGCACGCCGTCCGCGCCCTCGCTCCCGTGTGGGAGGAGGCGGTCCTCACCATGGGCGGCGGTCGATGGCGGATCCTCGGCGCGGTCGTCCTGCCGGGTGCCCTGCCCGGCATCTTCGGCGGCCTGTCCGTCGGCATCGGCGTGTCCTGGATCTGTGTGATCTCCGCCGAGATGATCTCCGGCCAGTACGGCGTCGGCTACCGCACCTGGCAGGACTACACGATCGTCAACTACCCGGGCGTCTTCGTCGGCATGGTCACGATCGGCCTGCTCGGCTGGCTGACCTCCACCGCCGTCGAGCTGGTCGGCCGGCGCATGACCCACTGGCTGCCGCGCACGTCGTACGTCCCAGGCGCCCGGCCCCGCCCCGCACATGTCCCGGCGTCCACCGGCACCACACCCAAGGCCGAGGAGGCACGCGATGAGCACCTCGTCTGAGACCAGGCCGGCGGAGGCGGGAACCGCCTCGGCAGCCCGCCGCGGCGCCCGCCTCACCCTGCACGGCGCCACGCTGGGCCGCCCGGGCACGTCAGCCGTCGCCGACGTCGACCTCGACGTCCGCCACGGCGAGATCCTCACCGTCGTCGGCCCCTCCGGCTGCGGCAAGTCCACCCTGCTGCGCACCTTCGCCGGACTGCTGCCACCGCTGGACGGAACGGTCGAACAGGACGGCCGGCCGGTGACCGGTCCGGGCGCGGATCGGGCGCTGGTCTTCCAGGACGACGCCCTGCTGCCCTGGCGCACCTTGCGCGCCAACGTGGAACTGCCCCTCGCCATCCAGGGCGTGCCGCGCACCCGGCGCAGGGAACAGGCCGAGGCCTGGCTGGAGCGGGTCGGACTCACGGACCAGGCACGGCAGTTGCCGCACCGCGTCTCGGGCGGGCAGCGCCAGCGCGCCCAGCTGGCGCGAGCCCTGGCCGGACGCCCACGGGCCGTCCTCATGGACGAACCGTTCGGCGCACTCGACGCGCAGACCCGCGCCGGCATGCAGGACCTGCTGGTGGAGGTGCTGCACGGCACCGGCGCGACCGTCGTATTCGTCACCCACGACGTCGACGAGGCCCTCTTCCTCGGCGACCGCGTCGCCCTCCTCGGCTCCGGGCGGCTCACCGCCCTGCGCGACGTGCCGCGTCCACGCGAGCGCTCGGCCCACGACGATCCGGCCCGTGTGGCACTGCGTCGCTCCATCCTCACCTCGCTCGGTACCTGAAAGGCCCCCCGGTGACCACCCCCGTGCACACCCCCGCGGAACCCCTCCGCATCCCCGCCCTCGCCGACGCCGAAGAACTGACCTGCGACGTACTCGTCATCGGCGGCGGCACCGCCGGCACCATGGCCGCCCTGACCGCCGCCGAACACGGCGCGAACGTCCTGCTGCTGGAGAAGGCGCACGTCCGCCACTCCGGAGCACTCGCCATGGGCATGGACGGCGTCAACAACGCGGTCATCCCGGGCCGCGCCGAACCCGACGACTACGTCGCCGAGATCACCCGCGCCAACGACGGCATCGTCGACCAGTCCACCGTCCGCCAGACCGCCACTCGCGGGTTCTCCATGGTGCGGCGACTGGAGGCGTACGGCGTCAAGTTCGAGAAGGACGAGCACGGCGAGTACGCGGTCCGTCAGGTCCACCGCTCAGGCTCGTACGTGCTGCCGATGCCGGAGGGCAAGGACGTCAAAAAGGTCCTGTACCGACAGCTGCGGCGCCGCGAAATGCGGGAGCGGATCCGGATCGAGAACCGGGTGATGCCGGTGCGGGTGCTCACCGCGGACGGGCAGGCCGTGGGGGCGGCCGGCTTCAACACGCGCACGGGCGCGTTCGTCACGGTCCGCGCGGGCGCGGTGATCCTCGCCACCGGCGCCTGCGGCCGGCTGGGCCTGCCCGCCTCCGGCTATCTCTACGGCACGTACGAGAACCCGACCAACGCGGGCGACGGCTACGCGATGGCGTACCACGCGGGCGCCGAGCTCACCGGCATCGAGTGCTTCCAGATCAACCCGCTGATCAAGGACTACAACGGCCCCGCCTGCGCCTACGTCGCCAACCCCTTCGGCGGCTACCAGGTCAACCGGCACGGCGAACGCTTCGTCGACTCCGACTACTGGTCGGGACAGATGATGGCCGAGTTCGCGGCGGAGGTGGCGAGCGACCGGGGGCCGGTGTACCTCAAGCTGAGTCATCTCCCGGAGGAGTCGATCTCGGCCCTTGAGTCGATCCTGCACTCGACGGAGCGCCCGACGCGCGGCACCTTCCACGCGGGCCGCGGCCACGACTACCGCACCCACGACGTGGAGATGCACATCTCGGAGATCGGGCTGTGCGGCGGCCACTCCGCCTCAGGTGTACGGGTCGACGACCACGCTCGTACGACGGTTCCCCGGCTGTACGCCGCCGGGGACCTCGCCTGCGTGCCGCACAACTACATGATCGGCGCGTTCGTCTTCGGGGACCTCGCGGGCGCGGACGCGGCACAGTACACGCGATACGAAGGTGAGTTGCCCCCGGACCAGCTGCGCGAGGCGCACGAGCTGATCTACCGCCCGCTGCGCAACCCCGACGGCCCGCCTCAGACCCAGGTCGAGTACAAGCTGCGGCGCTTCGTGAACGACTACGTGGCCCCGCCCAAGTCCGGCGCCCGGCTCTCGCTGGCCTTGGAGGCGTTCGAGCGGATGCACGCCGACATCGCCGCGATGGGCGCTCGCACCCCGCACGAGCTGATGCGCTGCTCCGAGGTCACGTTCATCCGCGACTGTGCGGAGATGGCCGCCCGGGCGTCCCTCGCCCGCACGGAATCCCGCTGGGGCCTCTATCACGACCGCATCGACCACCCGCAGCGCGATGACGCGTCCTGGTTCCACCACCTCGATCTGCGCAAGTCCCCTGTCGGAACCATGGAGTTCACAGCCCGACCCGTGGCTCCCTACCTTGTTCCGGTGGACGGCTTCGACCCGGTAGGGGGCGCCTCCCGTCTTCTCGGCGAGGTCGCCCCGGAACAGGTGGCGACGGCCGGGGCCCGGGAGGCGGCGCCGGTGGCCACGCACCAGGAACCCACGGCGGCGACCGGCACCATCACCCACGAGGGCACCGAAGCGGATCCTCGCCTGCTCGGCCTGCTTGCCCTTGCGGAGGACGATCCCGAACTCGGCTCCCTCATCCCCTACTTGACCGACCCCGACCCCACCGTGCGCCGTACGGCCGTCACGGTCCTGACGGAGACCGTGCCGCCGGGCACCGGACCGGCGCTGGCCGCCGCGCTGACGGACACCGACGACGACGTCCGCGCCGCCGCTGCCGCCTCACTGCGGGAACTCGTCGAGACTCTGCCTGCCGAACCGGCCCTGCGCGACGGCCTCGCCGCCGCCCTGTCCCAGACCGACCCCGTCGTCCGTGCCGCCGCACTGGATGTCCTGCGCGCCCTGCGCCTTGGCGAGGTGGAGTTGTTCGCGCAGTCGCTGGCGGACTCCGACATCGCCGTCCGCGTGGCAGCCGTGCGAGCACTCGTGTCGGTCGACGCCGCCGCGGAACTGGCCCGCGCGGCGGCCGTCGATCCTTCCCGCGAGGTCCGCGTCACCATCGCCAAGGCACTGGCCGCCGCGGCGCCGGAGTCGGCCGTGGCCCACTCGGCCCTCGCGGGGCTCGTGGACGATCCCGACGCCCTGGTCCGCGGGGCCGCCTACGAGGCGCTGGGCACGGCGGGCTGCCCACCGGCCCTGGCCGCCCGCGCCGAGGCGGCTCTGGCCGACCCGGCCTGGCAGGTGCGGGCCGGCGCCGCCACCGCGTTGTCCGCCACGGATCCCGACCTCGCCGTCCCCGCACTCGCCAAGGCCGCCGCCGACCCCAACGCCGACGTCCGCAAGGCCGCCGTACTGGCCCTGACCCGCCACCGTGCCGCAGCGGACGCCCGAGCGGCCCTGGCCGCGGCGACGAGCGACTCGGACGCGGACGTCAGGGCCTATGCGGCGCGGGCGCTCTGACCCGCGTCCCCGTGCCGCCGGTCCTTCACCGTGCGGCCAGGAGAGGCCCCGCGTTCCGCAGGACGTATCGGGCGACGTTCTTGCCGAGCGTGATCCCCGCCTCGTCCGCCGACCGGGTGTGGATACCGGAGAACACCCGGGCGTCCACGTTCTCGGCCGACAGCTGCTTCCAGGTCGTGTAGGTCCTGGTCACCCCGGGCGCGGAGGGGCTGGCCAGCTCGAACGGGGCGGTCCGCGGACCCACGAGCGCCGACAGCACGGCCTCCGCGGCACCCGAATAGGTGTTGTGGCCGCTCGGGTAGTCCGGATGAGCGGGTGTGTCGTGCAACGGCGTCCAGTCCGCATCGGGATCGATGACGCCGGTGCGGATGGCCGTGACGGGACGCCACCGCTCGTAGGCGTACTTGCTGTCGGACGTCGCGATCTGCGTGTCCACCAACGCCACGTGGAAGAGCGCGACCAGCCGCGCCTGCCCGGCGACGCCCTGGTCCGAGCGGGACAGCGCCACACGCAGCGGCTCGGTGTAGAGGGTGAGGGAGGAGCCGAGCCAGAAGGTGGCCGTCTCGGTCTGGTGCGCGCTGCGTGCCCGGCTGTCGGCGGCGCCGTACGCCCGTACCTCCGCGAGGTCGGCGGCGTAGCGGGTGGAGTCCAGTGCGGGGGGCGGGCCGAGCCGGAACTGGCTCTGCGTCGCGAGCACGAACGGCTCCGCAAGGCGGTTGCCGTACTGCGCGGCGGGGGCGTGGGCGGGCGGCGTCGGCTGCCACACGCCGGGGGCGGCCGGTCGTACGGGATACGGCGCGTTGACGGAGGCGGGATCCAGCCCGTCACCCCGCCTCGACGCGAGGACGAGGTCAGCCTGCCGCTCCCCCGCCGCGACACCGCGCTCCTCCGCCGGGCCGTCGGGGATCGCGTCCAGGGTCTGCTTGTACGTCGCGTCGAGTTGCCCGGTACGGCTCGGCACGAGCGTCACCAGCGCCCGGTGTACGGCCGCGGCGAGCGCCGCCGACCGGTACGGGCCGCGCTCCACGCCCGCCGGAACGCTTCGGGTGGCCCGGGCTGCCGCGAGCCAACTGATGGCCCAGGTACGGCTGTTGGTGACCTGGGTCGGCGCGCCGGCCGCCGCGATGGTCTGGGCGGTGGCGTCGTACCAGGTGAGCGCGGTGGAGGGAGGGTCGGCCGCGGCGGCCTGGGGCACCGCGGCGGACGTGGTCAGCAGAGCCGTCGCGCCCAGGGCGACGAGGGCGGGGCGGGTTCTGAACGGACTCACACGTACTCCTTCGGTTCGATGAGGGCGGTGGGATGACGTGATCGGAGCAGGTCGCGCGCATGCGGGATCGGCACCGGCCGGCGCGGGGTCACAGACACATGGGGAGGCGCGGTGGAACTCGGCTGCACACCGCGGTGGCGACGCGCATCAGGGCAGGGGCCGCCCGGAAGGTCACCCCCGGCGGCGCCATTCCTCCGCGAGCAGTGCGTACGAACGAACCCGGTCGGCATGGTCGTGAGTGATCGTCGTGATGAGCAACTCGTCCGCTCCCGTGGCCTCCTGGAGCTGTTCCAGCTGGTCGGCCACCCGTTCCGGTGAACCGACGAACTGGGTGTCGACGCGGTCCTGTACCAGGGCTCGCTCCGCGTCGCTCCAGACGTGAGCGCGCGCCTGCTCGGGTGTGGGGAACTCGACTGCGCCTTCGGCGGTGCGGATGCTGCGCACCCACAGGCCATAGCCGGTGGCGAGTTCGCGGGCGGTCGCGTCGTCCTCGGCGACCACGACGTCGGCGGAGACACTGACGTACGGCTTGTCCAGGAACTCGGAGGGCTGGAAGAAGGACCGGTAGCCGTCCACGGCCTCCAGGACGGTGGCGGGGCTGACGTGGTAGTTCGCCGCGAACCGCAGCCCCCGGGCGCCCGCGACCTCGGCGCTCTGGCCCCCGCTGCTGCCCAGGATCCACACCTCCACATCGGCGCCCTCGCCCGGCACGGCGTGCGCCTCGATGCCCTCCGGGGAGCGGTAGGTGCCGGCCAGCAGGGCGAGGATGTCGTCGATCTGCTCGGCGTAGTCCTGCGACTCGGCCCCTGGGAGCAGGAGCAGCTTGCGCTGCAGTGCCACGCGAGGTGAGCCGAGCAGGTGCTCGAACGAGAAGGGGGGCGGGATGAGCAGGCCGTTCGGGGCCCGGCCGTCGACCACCGGAGTGGCTGTCGGCACGGTCGTCCTCTCCCCCGGCGGGCGGCCGCCCGAGCGGCCCAGGCCCAGGTCGAGGCGGCCGGGATGGAGGGCGTCGACCAGGCCGAACTCCTCGACGGTGGACAGCGCGGTGCGATGCCCGAGCTGTACCGCGCCCGAGCCGAGCCGGATCGTGGAGGTCGCGGCGGCGGTCAGGGCGAGGACGACCGCCGGGGACGTACCCGCCACGCCCGGGTTGAGGTGGTGCTCGGCGAACCAGTAGCGGGCGTAGCCGAGCCGCTCGGCCTGCTGGGCGAGGTCGATCGAGTTGCGCAGCGCGTCCGCGGCCGTCGATCCGGACGGGATCGGGACGAGGTCGAGGATGCCGAGGGGGACGTCAGACACGGGTGGACTCCTGGGTGAGCGGGGGCGCCGGAAGCACGGGTCCCCATGCGAACGGCGGGTCCGGAATCCCGCGGCGCAGCGCGGGAGCGACCTGGGACTGGAACAGCTCGAGCGAGGCGCGGTGCCGGGCATCCGTCAGTCCGCCTGCGTCGGCGTGCAGATGCAGCACGGTGTGGCCGAACTCCTCGTGATATCGGTGGACCTTGTCGATGACCTGCTGGGGGCTGCCGACGAGCGCGGAGCTGCGCTCGACGAAATCCTCCAGATCCGCGAAGACGACGGGCAGTCCCGCCTGCCGGGAGAAGGCCAGATTGGCCTCGAAGACCGGCCGGTAGGCGGCCAGCGCCTCCTGGGAGGTCGGCGCTACGTGAATGCCCGCCGTGCCGGCTCCGATCGCGATGTCGGCCGGGTCGTGGCCGTAGTGTTCCCAGCGTTCGCGGTAGTGGCGGATCAACTCGGCGTAGGGCTCCATGGGGTGGGTGACGTTCGCGGAGAACAGCGGGTCGCCGTAGCGGGCGGCCAGGTCGACCGACTCCTTGCTGGTCGCGCTGCCGTGCCAGACCCGGACGGGCTGCTGGAAGGGCCGGGGCCATACCTCGGCGTCCGTCAGTGACGGGCGGAAGCGGGTCTGCGCGGTGACCTTGTCCTGGCGCCAGATCTGCCGGAACACCTCGTAGCTCTCGGCGTTGCGGTCCCACTGGTCCTCGGGCGTGACGTGGAACAGCTCGCGCTGGGCGGCGCCATTGCCCTTGCCGATGATCAGGTCCAGTCGGCCCTCGGAGAGGTGGTCGAGGGTGGCGTAGTCCTCGTAGGCACGCACCGGGTCGAGCAGGCTCAGGGTGGTCACCGCGGTGAAGAGACGGATGCGTCGCGTCAGCGCTGCCACATGGCTCAGCACCACGGTGGGTGAGGAGGAGATGAAGGGCCGCTCGTGCCGCTCGCCCACCCCGAAGCCGTCGAAGCCCAGTTCCTCGGCCAGCACGGCGTTGTCGAGGACTTCGCGGAACCGCTCATGGGTGGGCTTCTGTACGCCGCTGACGGGGTCCGGGCGATGCACGATCAGGGTGATGGCGATGAACTTCACGACGCGACCCGCTCGCCGCGGATGTCGTCCGGATGCGCCAGGCCCAGGTGGTCGCGCAGGGTCGTGCCCTCGTACTCCGTGCGGAACACGCCCTGTTCCTGGAGCAGCGGGACCACCTTGTCGGCGAACTCGTCCAGGCCGCTCGGAGTGATGTGCGGGACGAGGATGAAGCCGTCACTCGCGTCGGCCTGGACGAAGTCGTTGATGGTCTTCGCGATGGTGGCCGGGGAGCCGACGAAGTTCTGCCGGTTGCCGGTGTGGATGACCAGGTCGCGGATGGACCAGTGGTTGGCGGCGGCGAGTTCGCGCCACTCGCGGGCAATGGCCAGCGGGTCCCGGTACATACGGACCTGCGCACGCCCCTTGGAGATGTGGTCGTCGCTGACGTCCGGCTCGATGTCGGGAAGGGGCCCTTCCGGGTCGTACGCCGACAGGTCCCGGTTCCAGACGAACTCCAGGTGCTTGATGGCGGTGGCACCGCTGACCTGCTGTCGGCGCACCTCTCGGGCCAGTTCCTCGGCGTCCGCGTCGGTGTCGGCGAGGGCGAAGGTAGCGGCGGGCAGGATGAGCAACTGGTCGAAGCGGCGACCGTACTTCGCCAGGCGGGACTTCACGTCCGTGTAGAAGGCCTGGCCCGCCTCGAGTGTGCCGTACCTGCTGAAGATGGCGTCCGCCTCCGCGGCCGCGAACTCGCGCCCCTCGTCGGAGTCGCCGGCCTGGAAGATCACCGGCCGGCCCTGCGGGGAGCGCGGGACGTTGAACTGTCCGTGGATGTCGAAGTGCTGTCCGGTGTGGACGAAGGCGCCGGCCTTGGCGTCCCGCAGGAACGTGCCGGTGGCCTGGTCGGCGAGGATCTCGTCGCCGGCCCAGGAGTCGAAGAGCACGTTCGCCGTGGCGAGGAACTCCTTGGCGCGGGAGTAGCGCTCCTCCTGCGGCAGGAAGCCGCCCCGGCGGAAGTTCTCGCCGGTGAAGGCGTCCCAGGAGGTCACGACGTTCCAGGCGGAGCGGCCCCCGGAGAGGTGGTCGAGGCTGGCGAACTGCCGGGCCACCTCGTAGGGCTCGTTGAAGGTGGAGTTGATGGTGCCGGTCAGGCCGAGGTGCTCGGTGACGGCGGCGAGCGCGGCCAGCACGGTGAAGGTGTCGGGGCGGCCGACGACGTCCAGGTCATAGATGTGGCCGCCCTGTTCGCGCAGTCGGAGGCCCTCGGCGAGGAAGAGGAAGTCGAACTTGGCACGTTCGGCGGTCCGCGCGAAGTGGGCGAAGGAGCTGAACTCGATGTGGCTTCCGGCAGCGCGGTCGCTCCAGACAGTGGTGTTGTTGACGCCGGGGAAGTGGGCGGCCAGGTGGATCTGCTTCAGCGGCTTGCTCATGGTGTGATGTCCCTCGGCTCAGGCGGTGACAGCGGCTGCGTAGCGATTGGCGGGGCGGGTCAGGCCCAGCAGCCCGCGCAGGGTCCCGGCCTCGTAGGCGCGGCGGAAGACGCCGCGCCGCTGGAGTTCGGGGACCAGCCCCCGCGTGATCGCCGGGAGGTCATGTCCGGCGACGGCGGGACGCAGCCGGAAGCCGGACAGGCCAGCACCGTGCAACTCCAGTAGCAGATCCGCCAGTTGGGTCGGCGAACCGGTGAAGATCAGGGCGTCGCTCGGGTACGGCTGTCCCGCGAGCGCGTCGATCCGTTCCCGGCGCGCCCTGGCGGCGGCCGGGTCGTCGTCGAGGAAGACCACCAGGTCACCGAAGACGTGCAGGTGTTCGGCCGCCCGCCCGGCGGCGTTCTGCTCGGCACGGATCTGCGCGATGATCGCCCGGGCTTCGTCCGCGTCGTGCGGCGTGATGTAGCCGATGTCGGCGGCGCGCGCCACGAGCCGGTACGGGACGGTGTCGTGGGCGAGCGCGCTGACGATCGGCTGGCCCTGTGGCGGGCGGGGTGTGATGGAGGGGCCCTTGATGCTGAAGTGCCCGCCCTCGAAGTCGATGTAGTGCAGTTTGTCCCGGTCGATGAAGCGGCCGGTGGCCGCGTCCCGGATCTCGGCGTCGTCCTCCCAGCTGTCCCAGAGCCGACGCACCACCTCAACGTATTCGGCGGCCTCGTCGAAGAGGTCGGCGACCGACTCCGTCGCGGCCGGGTGGTCGTAGGCCTTGATACGCGGGAGCGTACGGCGGCCGAAGTGCGCGGCTTCGTTCGGACGGGCGGTGATCTGTACGCGCAGGCCGGCGCGGCCGGCGCTGACGTAGTCAAGTGTGGCGATCGCCTTGGAGATGTGGAACGGCTCCGTGTGGGTGGCGACCACCGTCGGCACCAGGCCTATGTGCCGGGTCAGCGGTGCCACGCGGGAGGCGATGAGGACGGCGTCCAGGCGGCCGCGCACCTGGTCCGTTCGCTCGTCCGGGTCCAGGAAATGGGACGACTGCGGGCCGAGGCCGTCCTCGATGGTCACGAAGTCGAGCAGCCCGCGCTCAGCCTCCTTGATCAGGTCGGCCCAGTACGCGGCGGTGAACAGGTCCCGGGGCCGTGCCACCGGCTCACGCCAGGAGGCGGGATGCCAGCCGGTGCCGTCGAGAGCGACGGCGAGATGCAGGGGAGAAGACGATGCTGGGGCCACGAGTGGAGTGCCTTCCAAGGGGTGTGTGACGAGAACGCCGGCCCTCCCACGGAGCTGGGCGGGCAGTACCGGAAAGGGGTCAGGAGCAACAGAGCGCACCGGCCACGCGCCGGGGGGCGGTGTCACGTGGCCCTCCTGCTCAACTCCGCATTTCTCAAAGGGGACTTAGGAGTGCTCGGGCGGGTTGATCCGCGACGCCTCGATCGCGGACGCGCTGGTACCCCACTTCTTCAGGATCCGGTCGTAGGTGCCGTCCTTGATCAGCTCGTTGACGGCCGCCTGGAAGGCCTTGGTGAGCGGGGAGCCCTTCTTGAAGGCGAAGCCGACGTCGAGGCGGTGGAACTCCCCGAGGAAGGTGGTCCGTGAGGCCGACTGGGACGCCTGATAGCGCAGGCCGTTGATCGTCGACATGATCACGTCGATCCGGCCCTGCTGCAGCGCCGTGAGCGTCGCCGCGTTCTCCGAGTAGACCTTCACGTCGTACGGCTTCTTTCCCGCCTTCGCGCAAACCCCCTTCTGCGCCGTGAGCGTCGCCTCGAAGGTGGTGCCGGCACCGGTGCCGATGGTCAGCCCGCACAGCTGGGTCAGGTCGGTGACCTTCTTGAGCTCGCTATTGCCCTTCCGCACCGCGAAGCCCTGGCCGTCGTTGATGTACGTGACGAAGTCGATGGTTTTCAAGCGCTCCGTGGTGACGCCGAAGTTGCCGGTGCCGAAGTCGTACTTGCCGCTGCCGAGGGCCGGCAGGATCGTCTCGAAGGAGGCGTCCTGGCGCTCCAGTCCGACGCCGAGGACCTTGGCCACCGCGTCGGCGAGGTCGATGTCCTGGCCTGCGGGCGCCTTGTCCGTACCGTTCGGGTAATAGGCGCCCGGCGGGAATCCGACCGAGCTTCCCACGCGCAGCGTGCCCGCCTCGCGAACTGCGGCGGGCAACAGGGCGGCGACGGCGTCCACCTTGCGTACGGTGGCTACCGGATCGTCGGTCGGCGCGGGAGATGCCTGAGCGCCGACCGCCGCCGCGGCGTCGGTGTCACCGGAGCCGCAGGCGGTCAGTGCGAGCAGTGGCAGCAGCGCGAGGACGGCGGCACTGCGCAGACTGATGCCAAGGGTGCGGATGTTCACTGGTCAGGTGCCTTTCCTGTGCGTTCCCGGACGGCGAGGTGCCGCTCCAGGGCAGCCGCCCGATGGATTCCGGGTCCTGGGCGGTCCGGAGTGGCGGCCAGGACGGAACTGCCGTGCGCTGAAATTGGGATGATGGATCGTCAGAAACAGCGAGTAGGTACGCGTGTGTGACGACGCCGGGCGTCGAGGAAGGTGGTGCTTCGGCAGCGTGCGCGAAGTCAGAGCTCGGCCCACGACGGGGTCACCGAGGGAGGGAAAGGCCGATCAGGCGGCCCGCTGCCGAGTCAGACGCAACACGCCGCGGACCACACGCGACCGAAGTCGATGTGGTGGCGCGAAACCAAACGCTGCTGGGCAGTCATGGGGCCAATTGAGCAGGACATTCTCTTGTTCGTCAAGCAGGGCCCGGATACCGGACATCGCCTGGCCCGCGCCTGGCACACCCTGTTGACACATCTCCGCGATGGACACATACGATCGATGACGGTCGGCTCCGCCCTGCGCGGCAGCCGCTCCGGCCGCGTTGAGGGACGCGGCGAATGTGACGACGCCAAGCCCCGGCCGCACCGTACCCGCGTAGCGCCTGTGCCGCTGCGCCCCCCTACGAGTGCCACCGGGTGGTCACCTACGCCTGCTTTTCCCTCCCCTTGGAGAGCCTGACCATGGTCACGCCGTCCGACATCACACCCACCCTTGCCGCGAAGCCCCGACAGCAGGGGGGCACCCCCGGCCCCGACCTGCCGCGGATCGTGCCACGCCGGCACGTCGGCCGCTGGGCGACCGCTGCCGCCGCACTGCTCGTCTTCGCGATGGTGCTCAATTCCGTCGTCCGCAACGACGCCTTCCAATGGAACGTGGTGGGCCGTTACTTCACCACCGCCGCCGTGCTCGACGGGCTGCTGCTGACGCTGTGGCTCACCGCTGCGGTGATGGTGCTCGGCTTCCTGCTCGGCACCGTGCTGGCGGTGATGCGACTGTCCGCCAACCCGGTACTGCGCAGCCTGAGTTGGGGCTACGTGTGGATCTTCCGCTCCACGCCGCTCCTGGTGCAGCTGCTGTTCTGGTTCAACATCGGCGCCCTTTACCCGACGGTCGGCTTCGGCATACCGTTCGGCCCGGAGTTCGTCACCGTCGAAACGGTCAACCTGCTCGGCCCGACCCTCACCGCGGTCATCGGCCTGACTCTGCACGAGACCGCCTATGCCGCCGAAGTGGTGCGCGGCGGCATACTCTCCGTCGACTCCGGCCAGAACGAGGCCGCCCAGGCGCTCGGTCTGAGCAGGCGCCGCACCCTGCGCCGGATCGTCATCCCGCAGGCGATGCGCTCCATCGTGCCGACCGCCGGGAACATGCTGATCGGCACACTCAAGGGCACCAGCATCGTCAGCGTGCTGGCCGTGCACGACCTGCTGTACTCGGTGCAGTTGGTCTACAACCAGACCTACCAGGTCATCCCCTTGCTCATGGTCGCCACGCTCTGGTACATCGCGGTCACCAGCGTGCTCAGCGCGGGTCAGTACTACGTCGAGCGGTACTACGCGCGCGGCGACTCGCATACGCTCCCGCCGACTCCGCTGCAGCGGCTGCGCGTTCGGCTCTCCGCCGTACGCACCCGGCTGAGCGCGGCGACAGCCGCCGATGCCCGACCCGCGATCGGCGGCGACCGCTGAGCCGCACCGTCAACGGCCCCCTCGTCGGCTCGGATTGAACAGCCGAACAGGCGGTGAGACCTTCCCCACTTTCCCTATCGAATTACTAGGGAAAGGTTGACCGCAGCCCGAGAGGACGCGCAGCATGCCCCCATCACGTCCCTGCACGCGAGACTGGGCGCGGCCCACCGCCGCGACCGACCTTGAGGAGACCGCTTCCATGGGCCTTGCCTCCGCCCCGCCCTCCCCCACCTCGCCGCCCGACCTGACCGGGTCCGTCCATGCGCACTGGTTGCGCGTAGCCCGCGAGGTGGCGGAGGACCTGGCCACGGACGCGGTGGCCAGGGAGCAGGCGGGCAAGGCCCCCTTCGACGAGGTGTCCCGGCTGCGCGAGGCGGGACTGCTGACGCTTCTGGCGCCGGCCGGGGCCGCGGGAGGCGGCGCGGACTGGCCCACGGCCTACGCGGTCGTCCGCGAGATCGCCGCCTCCGACGGCGCGATCGGGCAACTGCTCGGCTGCCACTACTTCCTGTCGTGGAGCGCCCGGTTCTTCACCGAGCCCGCCACGGCGGCGCGGACGGAGGAGCGGTCCGCGGCTGAAGGGTGGTGCTGGGGCGGCGGGTTCGCCCGTCAGGAGCCACCCCTGATATTGGCCAGGACCTCCCAAGGACTGGTGCTGGACGGTCGGCAGAGCTATCCCGCCGGGGTCCTGGTCGCCGACCGCCTCGCCGTGCGCGCCATGCGGGAGGACACCGGTGAACCTCTCGCCGTCGTGGTGGACCCCACCCGTCGCGGCGTTCGGATCGACGGTGACGTCGGCGGCTTCGGCCAACGGCTCGTGGCCGGCGGCAGTGTGGAGTTCGACGACGCATCGGTCGCCGCCGACGACGTACTCGGCTCTCTGTCCGCGGACGAGGATTTCCTGTCGCCCCGGGCCGCCCTGGCATCGCCGGTCGGGCAACTCGTCTCTGTCCAGCTTCTGCTGGGCATGGCCGAGGGAGTGCTCGCCGAAGCCCGTGAGTACGGCAGGACAGGCCACCCGCCCTGGCACCCCGCCTGGCCGGCGGGCACCCCACACGACCCACAGGTGCTGACCGCCTTCGGAGAACTCACCGTCCTCGCTCGTGCCGCGTCCGCACTGACCCATCAGGCGGTGGAGGCCGTACAGGACGGGCTGGCGCTCGGTGAGGACCTCACCTACGACGAGTACGCGGACCTCTCCGCCCTCGTGGCGATGGCCGAGATCGCCGCCTCCAGGGCCGCGCGAGAGTGCGCCGACCGTGCCCTCGACATCATCGGCCCCCGCGCCACTTCGGCGCGGCTGGGCCTGGACCGCTTCTGGCGAAATGCCCGCACCCACACCCTGTACGAGCCCGTCACCCACCGGCTCCGCGATGTCGGGGACTACTTCCTCAACGGCGCCCGCCCTCCGTTCGTACTGCCCGCCTGAGCCGGCCGATCAGTAGTACTGCACCAGGCAGAACTCATGCTCTTCGGGGTCGGCCATCACCACGACGACTCCTTCGTCGTAGTCGTGCCGCTCGCCCGTGAACCGACCCCCCAGGGCGATGACCTCAGCGATGCCGCGGTCGATGTCGTCGACCATGACGTCGAGGTGCAGGCGCGCCTTGCCGTGCTTCGGTGCGGTCACGGGCTGAAAGTTGAGGCGGGGCAGCGCGTCGCCGGGATCGTCGAGGTAGACCCAACCGGGCCGTGACGGCACGCGCGGGCGATCCAGCAGTGCGCTCCAGAAGCTCGCGACCCGCTCCACCTCGAGGCAGTCGATCGTCACTCCGGCCCAGCGGTTCGCCATGGTCAGCTCTCCTGAGTCGTCGCGTGGTGAGCCGCCAGGCGCACCCGCTCCGTGGCGAGTTCCGCGGCGGCCTCCGCCGGTGTGATGTGCCGGGCGCGGGCGGTGCGGAAGACCCGCCGCAGTGTGGCGGCGATGCCGTGCAGCCGCTCGGTCAGCTGTTCCTCGGACTCCCGCCGCAGTTCGGCACCGGTGGCGTGGATGACTCCGCCCGCGCTCACGATCACGTCCGGCGCCCAGAGGATGCCGCGTGCGGCAAGGAGGCCGGCCGTGGCCGGTTCGTCGAGTTGGTTGTTGGCCGGGCCCGCGACGGCGGCGCACCGCAGCAGCGGCACCGTGCGGGCGGTCAGCAGGCCACCGAGCGCGGCAGGAACGAGGATGTCGACCTGCGTCGTGAGGATGCTGTCCGGCTCGGTCCAGGTCGCGCCCACCTCCTCGGCCAGGCCGCGGGCGGCGGGGTCGATGTCGGTCACGACGAGCCGTGCGCCGGCCCGGTGAAGGAGCCGGGCCACGTGGCCGCCGACCGCTCCGAGGCCGATGACCCCGACGGTCCGGCCGGAGAGTCCGGGTGAGCCGAAGGCCTCCTCGGCCACCGCGCCCAGGGCCGCCAGGGTGCCGTACGCGGTGTGCAGGGAGGAGTCGCCGCTGCCGCCGTCCTCGACCGGCCGACAGCACACATGCGCGGTGCGTTCGCCGATCACTGACATGTCGGCCGGGCTGCTTCCCACGTCGGGGCCCGCGATGTATCGGCCGCCGAGCGCCTCGATCGCGTCGCCGAGGTCGTGCAGCAATGCCGTACGCTCCGCGCCGGTCGGCCGCGCCGCGGTGGGCAGGGCGACGACTGTCTTCCCGCCACCGTGGTCCAGGCCGGCCAGCGCGTTCTTCTGGGTCATCGCCGCCGACAGCCGCAGCGCGTCCGTGATCGCGGCGGCGGGGTCGGGGTAGTGGGCGATCCGGCATCCGCCGGCGGCCGGGCCGAGAGCGGTCGAGTGGATCGCGATGGTGATGGCGAGGCCGCTGCGGCGGCCGCGTACGACCTGAACCAACTCGTGCGAGGGACGCGGGACGTCGAAGGTGAGGGCTTCCTGAAGTACGGCTGTCATGCCGTGAAGCTAGCCGTTTCGACGAAGCCTGGAGCCATCCGCCGAATGGAATTCGGCACGCGGGCCATAATCGCGTCATGGACGAACTTGATTCGGCGATCATCCAGCATCTGCAGCGTGATGCGCGGCAGACCAACCGCGACCTCGCCCGCACCCTGGGCATCGCACCGTCGACCTGTCTGGAACGCATCCGCGCACTGCGCGCCCGAGGGGTCATCACCGGCTATCACGCCGCGGTCGACCCAGCCGCCCTCAACCGCCACGTCCAGGCACTGATCCACTTCCAGATCCGCCCTCTCAGCCGGGCGGTGATCGAGGCGTTCAAGACCTACGCCGCCGACCTGCCCGAAGTCAGCACGGTCTACGTCGTCACCGGCGGCGACGACATGATCGTGCACGTCTCCGCGCCGAGCGTGGACTACCTGCACGGCTTCCTCATGGACAAGTTCACCGCGCGCCGGGAAGTCGTCGGCTTCCGGACGTCCGTGATCTACCAGCACACCCACAACCAGGTGCTCGCGCCCCTCACGCCAGGAAGTGCTGGGTAATCGCTACTCGACCTCGCGCCTGAAGCTTGAGCGGGACGCCGACCCAGTGCTCTCGTGACCGCATGGTTTCCACTGACCGCTTCATCGCCTTCACGGCCATGTCCTTTCTGCTGATCGTGATTCCCGGGCCCAGCGTGCTGTTCGTCATCGGACGTGCGCTGGCACAGGGCCGCCGTGCCGCGCTGACCACCGTCGCGGGTAACACCCTTGGCGCGTACGTACTGGTGGTGGCGGTTGCGTGCGGGATCGGTTCGATCGTGGAGCGTTCGGCGGTGGTCTTCACGGCACTGAAGCTGGCCGGGGCCGCCTATCTGGTGTACCTGGGAGTCAAGGCTTTGCGCGCGCGGCGCGGTCCACATCCCGCCTTCAGGGAACACAACGGCGAGAGCGGCGGGCTGCGCACGCTCTGGGAAGGATTCGTCGTCGGGGTGTCCAACCCCAAGACCATTGTCTTCTTCGCCGCCGTCCTCCCACAGTTCGTCGACCGGGACGGCGGGAGCGTCATGGCGCAAATGCTGCTGCTCGGCCTGGTCTTCAACCTCATGGCGGTGGTGTTCGACAGCCTGTGGGGGCTCGCCGCGGCGACAGCCAGGGACTGGTTCGCCCGCTCGCCTCGTCGGCTCGCGGCCATCGGGGGCGTCGGGGGCTGCACGATGATCGGCCTCGGTATCGCCGTTGCCGCGACGGGCCACACGGAGTGATCTGCGGAAGCAACCCGCCCCGGTGTGCCTGTCATCCACGACTCGTGCTGCGGAAGTCGATGGCCTGGAAGGCACCGTCCAGGTGAACATCCCGCACGGCCTGTCCATCGCTCGGCAATTCTTCGCGGAGATCCGTGCCCGCCGCGTAGAGAACCGAGATCAGCCGTGGCGGCACCGGCGCAGTAGACTCCGCCCTCCTGGTTCAGCATGCTTGGGGGGCGGCGAAGTGGCAGATGTCAGCACCAGTTCTCGCAGAGTGCGGCGTGTCGACTTCAGCGTCACCATGCTGTTCGGCGCGGTGTATGCCAGCGCCCTGTTCCTCATCGTGACGGGCTTCGCCGCGGAGCCGGGTGGGTGCGGCGGTCGCTTTCAGGCCGCGTGCTCGGGTGGGACGTACTGGCGTCTTGGCTTCGGTCTTGGTCTCGTCGCGGTGGTGGCGCCGGTGCTGCACAAGGTGGTCCCGAGCGTCCCGTTCGAACAGGGTGTCGGGCGAACCACGGCTGTCACCGCTCTGCTGTTGGGTGCGACGGCCGGTATCGCCCTGACCCTGGCATTGGCTCAAGCGGCGGCCTGAGGTGTCGAATCACCCCGTCGAGGTGAGGGTCCAGCGCTTGCGAGTACCCCGGCCCGCGGGGCGTCCCTGGTAGGCCGCGAGTCTGCGCTCACCCACAGAGCCGGGCTGTGGTCGCCAGGCCGCACGGGCCCTCTGCTCGGCGGCTTCCGGCACGATGCTCGAGGGGAGGGCCTTCGAGCATCGTGCCGGGCTTTGACCGGCTAGGCCTTGCCGGTGAGTTCGGCGATGGCGTCGGAGACCTGGGTCCACACTTCCCGGCTCGGGGCGAGGTGGCCGTAACCCTTCAGAATGAGCAGGTCGGCGCCCGGGATGGTCTCGGCGAGACGGCGGCCGTGCTCCACGGGCACGAGAGGGTCCTCACTGCCGTGGACCACCAGAACCGGCAGGTCGAGTTCCCTGAGGCGGGGTGCCAGGTCGTCACCCGAGGCACCGACCGCCAGGGGGTGGTGGTCGGGACGGCCGGGCACGACCGCCCGGTCGTGCCCTTCGACGGTCAGTTCGCGCAGGCGCGCCTCGTCGCGGACGGATCCGGCACACAGCAGGAAGGACCTGTACTGAGCGTCGATGACTTCTTCCCGTGTGGTCGGGGGGTTGGCCGCCAGGTCCTCGCCCAGAGCCCGGAGCCCGTCGAGGAAGGAGGGGAAGGGGGGCGGGTCGAACCGCGAAGGCTCACCGGCCAGCGCCGGCAGGACCAAGGGGAGGGCGGATGACGTCGACATCAGCGTGGCGGATCGCACCCGGTCCCGGTGGTCCAGAGCGAGGAACTGGCCGATCAGACCGCCCATCGATGCGCCCATGACGTGCGCGGAGTCGATGCCGTAGGCGTCAAGGACGGCCACGGCATCCCGGGCCAGGTCCCGGCAGTCGTAGGGGTGTGATTCCCAGTCGATGGGGGTGGACTTGCCTATGTCCCGCTGGTCGAAGCGGATCACGTAGTGACCGCGGGACGCCAGGTCCCGGCAGAAGTGCTCCTCGTAGTGGATCACCGGGGCGGACGCACCCATGATCATGAGGAGCGCGGGATCTGCCGGCTCTCCGAAAGCTTCCGTCCACAGCCGCACCTCACCGACGTCAACCATTTTCTCGGTCATGCGTGATCGTCCTCCGGAGCTGTTCTTCCTCCGCGACGCCTGGTCAGTCACCTGGGCGGCGCTCGATTCCATGCCATCCAACGCGGCGCCGGGCTCTCGCCGAATCCGTGAAATCACCGGTGACGCGCTCCCAGGAGCCTTCCAAGGCCGACTGGCATGAGCTACAAGGAAGCCGGCGGGCTCTGGAGTAGTCATTACCCTTCTCAGAGCGCGCGGCTGAGTGTCCAATGCGGCAGACACGTCCACCGGACGTGGTCATGCGAAGCACTTGGGAGTGATCTTGAAGCAGTTGAGACGGGTGGCCGCCATCGCGGGATGTGCGGCGCTCAGCGCGGGGTTTTCGGTCCTGCCGGCCCAGGCGGCCGAAGGCTCCGGCGCGGTGAACACGGTGCAGAGGGGCCACGTCCTGGCTTGCCACGGGCAGGCCGGGGAGCGGTCCGTGGCCGTGGAGCTCTACGGCAACTCCCATTACGGGAACTTCGTTGCCGTGTCCGTCGAGGGACCGGATGGGAACTACGGAGGCGGCAGCAACCCGGCAGTGCTGTTCGAGAACGGCACGGTCGCCGCCGAGGTGCCGATCGAGCGACTCGGCGAAGAGGGTAGCGTCATGGGGACCGCTTCGATCACCGGCGACTACCACCTCGTGGGCGAGCCGACCCGCGTTCACGACGTCTACCGGGAGCCGGGCTGGAACGTCGTGTCCAGGGGAACGAACCAGCGGCTCGAAGCGACCGTCACGGTTGAACTACTCGGCGAGACAGTGCCGTTGACGTGCGGCGACGCGTTCGCATTCGACCTGAGGGTGACCTCGACCCCGGCCTGATCGCAGCCGTGGGGGCCCCACGGCGGGCCCCCACACGCTTCTCACGCGCAGCCTCAGCGCCCGGGGAGCCGGTGGTAGCGGAAGCGGAGTTCGAAGGTGCCTTCGAGCGAACCGGTCACCGGGTCGAAGCGCCGCAGCTCGGCGATCTCGATGCCGGTGCCGCGCGCTCCCTCGAACTCCCCTGTACCGCCGAGGATGACGCCCCTGCCGTCCTTGCGCGGTCCCGCCGTGGTCACGGCACGCAGGGTGCCGGTCCACGGTCGGCCGCTGTCGAAGGCGGGCCCGAACACCTTCGTGGCCACTTCGGAGGAGTCCTCGATCTGGTCGAGCACCAGTGTGCCTCTGCCGGGGAAGAACAGCGTCCAGACGGTGTGCGTGAGCAGCTTCCCCGACTCGAAGTCGGTCTCCGGGAGGACTTCCTCGATCTCGGTGGAGAAGCCGACCACTTCTCCGTTCTTGTCCCGGAGTTTCCCGCCCAGGGCGAAGGCGTTGTGCAGGCGCGGCTCGGTGAACTTGGCGATCCCCTGCGGGAAGAGTGCCAGCGGCAGGTCGCCTCGGTGGGTCTCGAACACACCGTCCTGGGGTACTTCGGCGAAGAACGACTCCTCTGCCCAGCCCTGCGCGTCCCCGGTGTTGGCGCGGCTCGGGTCGTGCGGTCCGGGCGTCCCGGTCGCACAGGTCAGTGCGGATACCGTCATCATCAGCGCGGCACTCGCCACGCCGACGATCACACGGTGTCCGCGCCAGCGGTGTCGGCCTCGCAGCGCAGTCATGAACACGCCCTTCCACGAATCGCTCTTTCGGTGCGATTCGAGTGTTCTTGACACTGTGTCAGGCATCGAGAGTGATCCGTACTCCTCTGTGCGGGAGCGGGCCCGTCACAGCGCCGTGATGCCTGCGGTGGTGAGCTGACTTCGGTGGTTGATGCCCAACTTGCGGTAGACGGCGGACAGATGCACCTCCACCGTCTTCGCCGTGACGAACAACTGCTGGGCGATCTGCCGGTTGGTCAGGCCCGTGGCCGCCAGCTGCGCAACCCGCATCTCGCTCGGGGTCAAGGCTTCGGGGCCGCTCTGCCGGGGCGTACGGGGGCGGGCGCCGGCGGCGCGCAGTTCGGTGCGGGCGTGTTCGACCAGGAGCGGGGCACCGCAGCGGTGGGCCAGTTCCATCGCTTCGCCGAGCAGGGTGCGGGCTTCCGCTCGCTGGTTGGAGCGGCGGACGGCCGCCCCGAGCGCCGCCAGCGTCTTGGCGTGTTCGAGCCGTGCCGAGGACGGGCGCAGCAACTGCTCGGCATCCCTGAGCAGCTCGATCCCCTGATGGCCGGGGGTGAGCACGCCGACGGTCCGCAGGGCTCTGCCCTCGGCGCCGGGCGAGGCCCATCCGCGTGCCAGTTCGAGTTCGTGCCGCGCGAGGGCCAGTCCTTCGTCGGTACGGCCCAGTGCGTGCAGGCACGAAGCGGCGAGCGAGCGCCACGGGAGGACGGCCGGGTTCCGGCCCCCGCTGCCGGTGAAGTCCGCGCCGGCGTCGAGGACCGCCTTGAGGGCCGCCTCGTCGTTGCCCTTCGCGTGCAGGACCGCGGCATGGGCGTACAGCAGGAAGCCGTACGCCTTGTGCTCGCTGTCCTGGGCGGGGTGCAGTGCCTGCTCGACGACGGCCTCGGCCCGCGCGGCCAGCCCCTGTTCGAGCAGGGTCTCGGCGAGCCACGCGGTGACCGCGTACTGCTGGACGGGAGTGTGAGCCGTCACCGCCAGACTGAGCGCCTCCTTGAGGTCGTCGGAGGCCTCCGCAAGGTCCCCGCGCTGGAGCCAGGCGTGGCCTCTGAACCCCTGTAGGGCGGACAGGGACAGCAGGGAACCCGTGGCGCGGGCGTCCGCGACGAGCGCCTCGCACGCTGCCATGCCTTCGTCGGGATCGTGCACCACCAGTGGGAAGGCCGCGTTCATGAAGAGGAACGCCCCACCCGCGGCCGCCTGACGCACCCGAGGATCGGCCACGACCCGGCGGGAGATCGCCAGGCAGCGGGGGTCGCCGGCGTAGGCGTCACAGATGGCGATCATGGAGTCGAGGGCGAGAGAGCCCATGCTCTCGCCCGGGGGCAGTGCCCTCAGCCGGGGCAGCCCTTCGAGCAGGTCTGTCCAGCCGGGGGTGACCAAGGGCACGGCCAGCAGGATGGCCTCCAGAGTCCTGCGCAGGTCGTCGTCCTCGGCGGGCAGGCCTGCCAGGGCCTCGCGTACGCCCGCGACCGCGTGGGCGGGATCCTGCATCCCCAACAGGTGGACGAGTTCGCGGATGGTGGCCAACTGCCCCCGCGCACGGGGACCTTCGGCGAGTTCCGCGGCCTCGTCCAGGTAGCGCTTCGCGGTGGGCAGGTCGGTGAGGAAGGCGGCCGTGCCGGCCTCGGTGAGCACAGTGATGCGTTCCTGCCGGGGCGGCGGCTCGTCCAGGGCGCGGCGCAGGTAGGTGAGTGCGGCCTCGGCCGCCCCGGTGGCGAGGGCCTGCCGGGCGGCGTCACGTAGCGCGGTGACGGTCTGTGGGTCGTGGGCGGGAGGCACGTACAGCAGATGCTCGGCGGCCTGTTCGGGCCGCCCTCCGGCCGCGGTCAGCAAAGCCGCCGCCCGCGCGTGGAATTCGGCGCGCCGGGCGAGAGGCGTGGTGCGGTAGACGGTGGCGCGGACGAGGGGGTGGACGAAGTCGAGGTGCTCGGTGGGGCCGGCGTGCTGGGGCGGTGCCAGCAGGTGGGCGGTGTGCAGGTCGGCCAGATGGTGGCCCAGGTGCTGCGGGTCGAGTCCCGCGAGCCGCGCCGCGTGGGCCGAATGTGCCCGGCGGCCGAGTACGGCCACCGCCTGGGCCAGGCGCACCGCCTCCGGGTTCAGGCGCCCGAGTTCGCGTGCCACGCGGCGCTGCAGGGCGCGGGAGCCGAGATCCTCGACCTGGGGCACGGTGTCCGCGGTGGGCGGCAGCCCCTCGGCGACCAGGGCGCGGGACAGTTCGGCGAGGAGCAGAGGGTTACCGCCGGTGGCTTCGTGGCACGCGGCGGCGAAGGCCGGTTCGGGTTCCTGGCCGAACCAGGCCGCCAGGGCGCGGCCTGCCGCGGGCTCGCTCAGGGGAACGGGGTGCAGGTGCGTGCACTCCTGGTCGGACAGCAGCAGGTCGATCAGATGCTGGGCGGCGCCTGGCTCGTCCGGGCGCAGCGCCGTGACCAGTAGGAGTCTCAGGTCGGACAGGCGCGGCAGCAGGTAGGCGAGGAAGCGGAGTGACGTCTCGTCGGCCCAGTGCAGGTCGTCGACGACCAGGGCGACCGGAGCGTCCTGGCTGAGGTTGGAAGTGAGCCAGAACAGCCCGTGCAGGACGGCGAATTCACCCAGCTGTGCGCTGTCGTCGGCCTGAGCCGCGGACCCGGCCAGGAGCGCCCCGGCCGGCTGTGCCGCGTCCGCGAGCCAACGCTCCCGGTCACCTGGTGCGGCGGAGTGCAGCAGCGGTTCGTAGAGCTGGCGTACGAGTCCCAGTGAGTACTCGCGTTCCAGTTCCGATCCTCTGGCCGAGAGCACTCTCAGTCCCGCCTCGCGGGCCAGCGTCTCGGCTTCCTTCAGCAGGCGTGTCTTGCCCATACCGGCCGGAGCGGAGATCGCGAGGAAGCCGTGTGCGCCCGCCAGGGCGTCGCGAACGCCCTGCCGCAGCAGCGCCAGGTCCTCGTCCCGGTCCAGCAGGACACCAGCCATGCGCTCATTATGGTCGGGGTCCACGGGTGTCCTCACACCGTGGTGTCCAGCACGATGCCCCGGGCCGCGAAGGAGCCGCTCAGGCCGTCGGTCAGGAAGCGTCTGGCGTCGCCATCGCCCTTGAGGTGTGTGTCCATGTGGCCGGTGCACAGGGCACGCAGTGTGTCGCCGCCGTGTGCGGCGGGGCAGAGCTCCGCGAAGGGCCGCGACGCTTCGGCGAGGGCGACCAGGTCCATGCCGGCGATCCGCATCTGGCCGCTGAGCCACAGCTCGCGGGCTGATTCGTGCATCTCCTCGGCGTCGTCGTTGAAGTGCACATGGCCCGCCCCTGCCAGTACGGCGAACTGTTTGGGCGCGGCCAGTTCCCGGTGCAGGTCACGCAGGTCCTCCACCGCGATGACGGCATCCTGCCCGCCGGCCAGGACGAAGGCGGGCACCTGCCGCTGCCAGGCCTTCGGCTCCAGCAGCGATCCCAGCAGCGGGGACTGCGGGAGCCTGCCGCGGCTGCCGGTGGGGACGGCCACGGCGAGTACGGCGCCGATCCGGTCGTCCTTCTCGATGACCTTCAGCGCGGTCCAGCCTCCCAGCGAGATGCCGCAGGTGCCGACACGGTCCGGGTCGATCAGGACGGCGGGCGCACCCGGCTCCTTCATGGTCAGCAGACTGTCCACGACGAAGCGCACGTCGTCGGGCCGGTCACGGATGGTCTGCGGCAGCCGCGCATCGAGGTCGAGAGCTCCGCCACCGGCGTCCGCGATGGCCGCTTGGAGGTCCTCGGCCGTGTCGCCGGCGAAGTCGGGCGCGGCCACCACATACCCATGACCCGCCAGATGGGTGCACAGATGCGAGGCGTTACGGCGATGCCCCCAGGCTCCGTGGCAGTACACCACCAGGGGGAAGCGGCCGGACGCCGCGGCAGCGCCGCGCACGGCGTACTGTACGGCCGGAGGCAGACCCGGGACGGCCACGTACCGGTCCGCTGTCCCCTCCGCGAGGTCCTTGCCCCGATACCTCGATCCGGCGGGATACCAGACCTCCACCCGCAGCCGGCGCCGCCCGCGGGAGTCGTCGACGAGGTCGATGGTGGTCACACCCACGGGCGCCGGGCCGCGGACGAAGGGGTCGTACACCATGTCTCTCCTGGATGTCTGGGGCGACGGCCGGCCCGTCAGCCGACCTGTTGGTGGGCCGCGGCCAGCTGGCTGCGACGGCTGATGCCGAGCTTGCGATACACCGCGGACAGATGGACCTCGACGGTCTTGGGCGTCACGAACAGCTCCTGCGCGATCTGGCGGTTGGTCAGACCGCGGGTCGCGAGATCCGCCACCCGCGCCTCGCTCGGTGTGAGGGACTCCGGCCCGCTCACCGCCGACGTGCGCGGGCGCGCGCCCGCGGCCCGCAGCTCGTGCCGGGCCCGCTCCACCAGCGGGGCGGCCGCGCACCGTTGGGCGAGGTCCAGTCCCCGCGTGAGGTACTCGCGTGCCTCGGCACGGGAGTTGCCGCGGCGCGCCTCGGCGCCGAGGTCGACCAGCGCCTTGGCGTACTCCAGTCGCGCCGGGGTGGTGCCCAGCACGTCGACGGCCTCGCGCAGCAGCGCGGCACTCTCCGCCCGAGGCGCGACCAGGCCGGTCACGCGCAGGGCCCGGCCCAGAGCGTGCCGGGCGCCCCAGTCACGGGCCAGTCGCAACTCCTCCGCCGCGTGATCGCGGGCTTCTTGCTCGCGGCCCAGCGCGCGCAGCGCCACCGCCGCGAGCGAACGCCAGGGCAGGACCGCCGGGTTGCACCGCCCGTAGAGCCCGTAGCGGTGGCCCGCGTCCACTGCGGCTGCCAGCGCGTCCTCGTATCGGCCCTGCTGCATCAGGACAGTTCCCTGCGCGTACCGCGAGTAGTAGAAGGGGCCCACGTCCTTGAGCGGCTCGCCCCGGGGCAGCTGCCGCAGGACCTGTTCGGCCTCGTCCACGCGTCCCTGCTCGGCGAGAGCCTCGGCCAGCCAGGCCAGCGTGGTGGGCCGGGTCATGGACACGTTGACGGCCACCGCGGTCTTCAGCGCGTCCCGCAGATCCGTCACGGCCTCCTGCAGGTCACCCCGCAGCAGCCAGCCCCAGCCGCGGTAGGTCTGGGCCGCGCTGATCGTCAGCAGGGATCCCGTCGCCCGGGCCTGCGCCAGCAGCGCGTCACAGGCACCCAGGCCCTCGTCCAGGTCGGCGGCGAGCAGGCACATGGACGTCGCCACCTGGATGAAGGCGGAGTCGGTGCCGGGGGCCCGGGCCGAGGTACGGGCCGCCACCCGGCGTGCGCGGTCGCCGGCCGCCGGGTCGCAGCGGTGCATGTCGTAGGCGGCGATCATCGTGTCGAGCGCGCGGGCCCCCGGTGAGTCGGCCACGGGCAGCAGCCGCAGCCGGGGCACCCGCTCGAGAACACCGTCCCATCCCGTGGCGAACAGGGCGACGACCATCATCGTGGCCTCCAGGCCGCGCCGGAGGTCGTCCTCCTCCGCGGGCAGCGCCTCGATGGCCTGCGTCAGGCGGGCCACCGCCTGGTCGGCGTCCTGGAAGGCGAGCAGGCGCGCCATCTCGCGCATACCGGCGTGCCGTCCGGCGACCACCGGGTCACCGGAAAGGGCGGCGGCCGTGTCCAGGTACTCCACGGCGGAGCGCACATCGGCCAGGAAGCCTGCCTCGCCCGCCTCGGTGAGAACGGTGACACGCTGCTGCACGGTGTCGACCGGCTCGGCCAGGGCTCGGCGCAGATAGGCCAGCGCCGCCTCCGGAGCGCTGGTCCGTACGGCGTCGGCGGCGGCCCTGCGCAGTGCGGTGACGACGCCGGGGTCACCGGCGGGGGGCACCTGGAGCAGGTGGGCCGCGATCTGCTCCGGCCGCGCTCCCGCTTCGGCCAGCCGCGACGCGGCCCGGCGATGCAGCCGGGACCGGTCGACCGCGGACGTCGACTCGTACACAGCGGCCCGCACCAGGGGGTGGACGAACTCCATTCGTGCCCCGCGGGCGAATGCCGCATCGTCCCCGCCCGCTTCGGAGGACTGCAGAAGGTGCGATGCCTGGAGCTGGGCCAGGCACCCGAAGACCTCGCTCATCGGCACGTCGGCCACGGCTCCGGCCAGCTCCGCCGTCGCCCCTGGGCCGAGCGCGGCCACGGCCCTGGCCAGGGCGGCGGCCTGCG
Organism: Streptomyces sp. NPDC043726; assembly: GCF_056436565.1. NCBI lineage: Bacteria > Bacillati > Actinomycetota > Actinomycetes > Kitasatosporales > Streptomycetaceae > Streptomyces > Streptomyces sp. NPDC043726. The sequence goes on along the minus strand of NZ_JBWKCI010000002.1, from coordinate 517,524 downwards.
AGGACAACCGGCCCAGTTCCACCCCGACCCGTCGTGACACCGCGCGTGAGCCGATCAGCTCCACCCGGCGCGCGGTCGCCGCGTCGGGGTCGAATCCTTCACCGCGCACGGCTCGGGCAACCTCGGCCAGCAGCAGCGGATTGCCCCCGGTCGCGGCATGGCAGGCGGCGGTGAACTCGACGGCGGGCGGACGCCCGAAGTGCGCGGCGAGCGCCTCGGCCACCGCCGCGGTCCCCAGCGGCGACGGCCGTAGCTCCTCCCACTGCTGGTCGGCGAGGAGCACGTCCAGCAGATGTGCGGGCCCGCCGGGCTCGTCCGGGCGCAGCGCCGCCACGGCCAGGAGAGGTAGGTCCGTCAGGCGTGGCATCAGGTACAGCAGAAAGCGCAGCGACGATTCGTCCGCCCAGTGCAGATCGTCCACGAGCAGGGCCAGCGGCCGGTCCTGGGCGATGTTCGACACCAGCCAGAACAGCGAGTTCAGCAGGGCGAACTCGCCCGGCGGGGACGCGACGGTCCCTCGGTAACCCAGAGCGGCTCCCGCCGTCGCCGCGGGGCCTGAGAGCCACCTCTCGCGGTCGTCGTCCTCGGCCGTCAGCAGCAGCCGGTCGAAGAGCTGGCGGACGAGTCCGAAGGCGTACTCGCGCTCCAGTTCCGAGCCGCGCGCGGACAGCACCCGCAGGCCGGCGTCCTGGGCCAGCTCGCCCGCCGCCGTGAGCAGCCTCGTCTTGCCCAGCCCGGCGGGACCCACCACCTCGACCAGCCGGCTGTCGCCGGAGGCCACCCCTGCCACGGCGGCCCGCAGCCGCTCCAGCTCCGCGTCACGCTCCAGGAGAACACCCGGCATGCACTCATTCTGCGCCTGATCCGAGCGGGGCGGCCCGGGAACGGCATCGCCGCGTCCCCGGGCGGTGCGCGGTGCCTGCCACGCGGGGGACGGGGTACGAAGCGGACCCCGCGAGCAGCGGTCGATGCCAGGCCGGCCGCCAGGCATCGCGCCTTCCGGGTCCTCATCCCAAGCGCCGCAGCGCGGGCCGCGGGCAAGACCCCCGCCCGGACACGGCGACCGGAGAGTCACCAGGTTGAGTAACAGTTGCTGATTCGGCCCCACTCCCCCGCCCCTACGTTGGAATCCACGGACGGCAGCCGCCCGGGGCGGGAAGAACCCATGCCCCACCTGGCCACGGCCGTCAGCACATCCGCGGTCCCACAGGAGCAAACCGATGGCCACACATCCCTCGGCATGGCAAAGCGTCCCCCTGCCCCAACGGCACGCGTGGAGCCGTCGGCAGATGTGGCTCACCGCCGCCACCGCCGCGCAGCTGCCCGATCTGGACGGCATGCGGCTCGCCGCGTCCGTGCACCTCGACATCAAGGCCGCCGTGTTCCTGGAGGCTTTCGCCTCGGCCGGGGCGCAGGTCGCCGTCGTCCCCGTGAACGCGGCCACGACCAGGGCCGACGTCGCCGCACTCCTGGCCCGCGGGATGCGAGTCTTCGACACCGCGGACACCGCCACCGGGGCGGCGGCCGAGGCATGCCTCGAGTGGGGCCCCACACACACCCTCGAAATGGGCGCCGACCTCAGTGCGACAGTCACGGCACGCGGATACGACGGCCTTCGCGCGGCCATCGAGGTCACCCGAACCGGCATCACGCGCCTTCGCGGCCTGGAGCTGCGGCATCCCGTCTTCGACCTGGACCGCGTCCCACTGAAGAACAACGTCCACAACCGGTACGCCGTCGGGATCAGTACCTGGCAGGCGTTCATGAGCCGCACCAACCTCACCCTGCACGGCAGCGTGGTGGTGATCGTCGGCTACGGCGAGGTCGGATCCGGCCTCGCGCGCGCCGCCACCTCCCTGGGCGCCCGCGTGCTCGTCGCGGAGGAATCCGCCGACCGGCGCCTGATCGCCGAGTACGAGGGCTATGAGACCGGCACCGTGGAGGCCCTGGCGGCACGCGCGGACATCCTGGTCACCGCGACCGGCCGGGACCGGGTCGTGTCGGAGAGCGTCCTTCCCCTGCTGACGGGCGGCTGCTTCCTGCTCAACGCGGGCCACTCCCCGACCGAGATCGCGCTCGACGCGCTCGGTCCCGGGACCGAGCTCCTGCCCCACATCACCAGCCACCGCCCCTTCGGCGGCGAGATCCTGCTCGTCTCCGGCGGCCACCTCGTCAACCTCGCCGCCGGTGACGGCGACAGTCTCAACTCCTTCGACCTGACGGCCGCGCTGATGGTCTCGGCCGTCGGCTGGACGCACACCGAGGGCGCCGCCCATCCGCCCGGCGTGCACGCCCTGCCGCGCGCCGCCTGGGCGCCCTCGATCGCGAACTACTGACCTCGGCGAGCGCCACGCCGGACGTCCCTTCCGCACCGACTCCGCCCGCGCTCTCCACCGAACGGAGCACTTGACAGTGGCGCCGCTGCTCGGCCTGCCTCTCTTACTCCGTGCGGCCTGAGTGCTCCGGCACATCCCGCGCACCGGGTTGGCGCGATGCGCTCGGCCCCGAGCCCTAAGGGCCCCACCCCAAAGCTTGGGGTTCGGCCCCGACGCCGAGCGCCTGCCCTTCCGGGTGTGCTGGACCAAGCGAGTGCCGCGGGGGTGGGAGCGGCGTCTCGCGGCACCCGCCCCCCTCGCCTCGCCCCTTCCCCACCCTCCGCACCACGGAGAATTCCCGATTCCATGGAGGAAACCATGGCCCCCTACGTACCTCTCTCGACCGGCGACAGCGCCTCGGGGCCCGCGCCCGGCGCTCGCCCCGAGAACGGGGACGACGGCACGGGCGCGCGGCACGGGCACGGCCCGTCCGGTCTCAAACTCGCCGTCGTCATCGCCTGCGCGCTCGCCGTCGTCCAACTGATCGTCGTCATCGCCTTCGCATGGCCCAACGCGAGGTCGGCGCCCCATGACGTCCCGGTGGTACTCGCCGGGCAGGGCCAGGCCGTCGCAGCCGTCGAGGACCATATGGAGATGGCCAGGCCCGGCGCGTTCGACACGACCGTCCTCGCGGACGAGGAGGCCGCCCGGAACGCCATCCTCGACCGCGACGCGTACGCGGCGATCGTCGCCGACCCCTCCGGACCCAAGGTCCTGGTCTCCTCGGCGGCGAGCGCCGCGGTCACCGCCGCCTTCACGCAGATCGCCGGGGAGATCGAGGAGCAGAGCGGCAAGCCGGTCGCCGTCGACGACGTCCGGGCCGCACCGGAGAAGGACCCGCGGGGCGCTGCCTTCGCCTCCTCGCTGCTGCCCCTGGTCCTCACCGGCATGATCGGCGGCATCCTGATCGCTCTGAAGGTCACCGGCCTGCGCAACCGCCTGGTGGCGGCCGCGACCTTCGCGATTGCCGCGGGGCTGTGCACCACGGGCGTCGTGCACGGCTGGATCGGCGCCTTCGACGGCGGCTACCTGGCCGAGGCGTCGGCAGTGGGCCTGATCGTGTTCGCCATCGCCGTGACCATGGCCGGCCTGGGCACGGCACTCGGCCACCGGGGCATCGGACTCGGCGTCATCACCATTCTGCTGCTGGGCAACCCCTTGTCCGGCGTGTCGACCGCGCCGGAGATGCTGCCCGAACCCTGGGGCGCGTTGGGCCAGTTGCTGCCTCCGGGCTCCGGTGCCTCGCTGCTGCGGTCGACGAGCTTCTTCGACGGCGCCGGCACGGCCGGCCCCCTGACCGTGCTGCTGATCTGGGCCGCTCTCGGGCTCACGCTGCTCACCGTGGCCAACGCCCGGGCGGGGAAGGCCAAGCGGCTCACCGCCGTGGCCTGACCGTCCGCGAAGCCCTCATCGCCTTATTCCGACCGTCCGCGAATCCCCTGCCGTGTGCCCGTGTCCGAACCGGACGCGGGCACACGCGCTGTCCCGATGCCCTGGGCCAGGGGCCAGGGGCCCCGACCTCGCGTCGCAGCCCGCCCCACCCAAACGTTGGGGTGCTCCTAGGGGCTTTCCCCTCATGCTGAGACCCCCAGGGGTGGCGTTCGCTGGACGGGTCAGTTGCTCCCAACTCCCGAGGTCAAGACCATGTCATCGCTGCTCCATCGACTCGGACGCTCCAGCGCGCGCCACCCATGGCGCGTCCTGACGGGCTGGCTGCTGGTCATCTGCGCGGTCTTCGGAATCGTCAGCGCGAGCGGAGGGTCGGACTACATCGACCAGTTCAAGGTTCCCGGCAGCGACTCCACTCGCGCCCAGGAAGTCCTGGAGAAGGAGTTCCCCGAGGCGTCCGGTACGTCGGTGATCGTGGTCTACCACACGGACGAGGGCCGTCTCGACGCGCCCGAGCGCCGTACGGCCGTGGCCGAGGCCAGCCGGACCATCCAGACCCTGGACCACGTCGTCGCCGCCCCCGACCCGCTGCTTCCCCAGGCCAAGGCCCTGTCCGGAGACGGCCGGACCGCCCACACGACGGTCACGTACGGCGCTCCCATCGACGAACTCGACGAGAAGGACTTCGAGGCGCTGGAGGAGGCCAACGCCTCCGTCGAGCAGGCGGGCGTGGAACTCTCCTACGAGGGCGCCCTGGTGGACAACTCCACCGAGGAAGAATCGATGTCCGAACTGATCGGCCTGATCGCCGCCATGGTGATCCTGCTGGTCTCCTTCGGCACCTTCGTCGCCATGGGACTGCCCATCCTCACCGCCCTGCTGGGCCTGGCCCTGGGCACCGGCGGCAACATCCTGCTCTCGCAGGTGACGACCATCGGCTCCGCCGCCCCCACCGTCGCCACCATGATCGGCCTGGGTGTCGGTATCGACTACGCCCTGTTCCTCGTCACCCGGCACCGCACCAACCTCGACAACGGCATGGACCCCGAGGAATCCGCGGGACACTCCCTGGCAACCGCCGGGCAGGCGCTGATCTTCGCCGGATTCACCGTGGTCATCGCGCTGATGGGCCTGCAACTCGTCGGCATCCCCTACGTGGGGTCCTTCGGCTACACCTCGGCGATCGTGGTGTCCGTGATGGTGCTCGCCGCCATCACGCTGCTGCCCGCGCTGCTGGGCCTGGTCGGTCACCGCATCAACAGTCTGCGGCTGCTCAGGGTCCGTCCGGCGCCCAACGGCAGCGCCTTCTGGCGACGCTGGGCGACCATGATCACCCGCCGCCCGAAGACGGCGGTGGCGGCCTCACTGGTGCTGATGGGCCTGCTGGCCGTTCCGGCGCTCGACATGCGCCTGGGCCAGCCCGACAACGGCACCAAGAACGAGCACACCACACAGCGCGTCGCCTACGACCATCTCGCCGAGGCCTTCGGACCCGGCTTCAACGGCCCGCTGACCATCTCGCTGAGCGCCCCCGACCCCGCCGGCCTGCAGAGCACCGGTGCGGAGGTCGTGGAAGCGATCAAGCGGGACCCGGGCATCGCCACGGTCGGCACGCCTGTACCCAACGAGAAGGGCACCACCGCGATCCTCACCGCGGTGCCGGAGACCTCACCGCAGGACGAGGCCACCTCCGAACTGGTCGACCGCATACGCGCGGACGTCCTGCCCGGCGCCCTGGCGGACAGTGACGCGGAAGCCCATGTCACCGGCCCGACCGCGGCCAACATCGACATGGCGGACCGGATCAGCGAACGCCTGGTGCTGTTCATCGGCGCCGTCGTGGGCATCTCGCTGCTGCTGCTCGTCTTCGCCTTCCGCTCGGTCTGGGTGCCCGTGAAGGCGGCCGCCCTGAACGTGCTGTCGGTGTTCGCGTCCTACGGGGCGGTGGTGACCGTGTTCCAGAACGGGCACGGCAGCAAGCTCATCGGACTGGACGGCACCGTGCCGATCATCAGCTTCGTGCCGATGATGCTCTTCGCCATCCTGTTCGGCCTGTCGATGGATTACGAGGTCTTCGTCGTCAGCCGGATCCGCGAGGAGTACGCCCGGACGAAGAACGCCGCGGCGTCCGTCGTCGAGGGCGTCGCACACACCGGGCGGGTGGTCAGCGCGGCGGCGATCATCATGGTCACCGTCTTCGGCTGCTTCGTCATCGGCGACGACCCGATCATCAAGATGTTCGGTCTGGGGCTGTCCCTGGCCGTGGCCCTCGACGCCTTCGTCGTCCGGCTGGTCCTCGTGCCCGCGCTGATGAAGCTGATGGGCGACTCCTCCTGGAAGCTGCCCCGCTGGCTCGACCGCGTCCTGCCGCACATCGACCTGGAGGGCGGAGGCCATGCCCCGCAGGCCGAGCCGCGCCAGGTTCCGCGCCCCGTCGACCCCGGCCGGGCGGACGAACCCGCCGACGAGGACTTCGCACCCGTCGGGTGACACCTCCTCGGCGTCCGCCGGTGGCCCGGTCCCCACAGGTGACCGGGCCACCGGCGGGGCCCTCACCCCGTTCATCAGCATTCAGCACCGAGCACAGGAGCAGACCATGACCGAACGCAAGGCAATCGTCGTCGGCGGAGGCATCGGCGGACTTGCCACCGCCCTCGCCCTGCTGGACCGGGGCTGGCACGTGGAGGTACTGGAGCGCGCTCCGGTCCTCGCCGAGGTGGGCGCCGGGCTGTCCCTCTGGCCCAACGCGCTGCGCGCCCTGGCCGCACTCGGCCTGGACGACCGGATCAGGGCCCGGGCGCTGAGCGAGTCCCGGACCGGCATACGCACCAGCGGCGGACAGTGGCTGTCCCGGATGGACGCCACCGCCCGCGGGAACAAGCACGGTCCAGCCGTGATGATCCACCGGGCGTCACTGCTCTCCGCGCTCGCCGACGCGCTTCCGGCCGGGGTCCTCCGTACGGGTGTGGAGGTCAGCCACGTCGCTCCGGACGGCCGGGTCGCCCACTCCGAGGGCTCGTCCACCGCCGACCTGATCGTCGGCGCGGACGGCATCCGCAGTGCCGTACGCAGTGCTCTGTGGCCCGACGCGCCGCGCCCGCGCTATGCCGGCTACTCGACCTGCCGCATGGTCACGCGCCCCGTCGATGTCGACGACAGCGGCGAGTCCTGGGGCCACGGCGAGCGCTTCGGCTACGCGCCCCTACCCGACGGGCGGGTCTACTGCTTCGCCACGCTGACCTCCCCGGAGAACGGACCCCGCATCGGCCTGGACGAACTACGCCGGCGCTTCGGGCACTGGCACGACCCGATCCCGGCACTGCTGGACGCCACCGACGAGCACGCCGTACTCCACCACGACATCCACGAACTGCCACCGCTGCGCTCGTACGTCACCGGCCGCGTCGCACTCGTCGGAGACGCCGCCCATGCCATGACCCCCAACCTCGGGCAGGGGGCGTGCCAGGCCCTGGAGGACGCCGTGGTCCTCGCCGACTGCGCCACCGCGCGCGACGGGCTGCTCGTCTACGACATGCAGCGCCGCCCCCGTGCGCAGCGCGTCGCACGGCGCTCCCGTCAGATCGGCCGGATGGCCCAGAGGTCCTCCCGCGGCGCTGTGGCTCTGCGCGACGGGCTCCTGCGGGCGACACCGGCCGGGGCTTTCCAGAAGTCCCTGGAGCCCGTCCTCGCGTGGTATCCGCCGCCGCGCGGGCACCACCCGTCGCGGTAGCGCGCCACACGCAAGTGTCCCGGAGTCCGTTCTAGGGCTCCGGGACACTTGCTGTGCCAGGCGGGCGGACCGCCCGCGTGCTGTCAGACGCCGACCTCAACCTCAACGGCAGCGACCCGGGCGGTGGACAACGCGGCAGGGGCTTCGGCGAGCGTCGCCTCGATCGAGGCCTCCGCCTTCGGCGCCGTGCCGGCTTCCTCGGACGGCTGTCCAACACGGGAGGTCTCCGTCGGCGGCCGCGCGGGCAGGTCTCGCACATGGGCGACCACGGCCATCCCGTCCTCACCCGGGACCGGGGCGAGGAACAGGTCCTCGACCAGGGCGTCCGCGAAGGTCAGGCCGTGCTGCTCCACGTAATCGGCCCATTCCAGCGGCTCCCCGGCAGGAGAGGCGCAGCGCACGGCCAGGGCGATGACGCCCGGGCCACGGGCGAGCTCCAGCATCAGCGGGGGCGCGCTGTGCCGCACGGCGCTGCAGACCAGTTCCTCGGCCGCCACGGCCGCAACAGCGGCGACGGTGTCCTCGACCTGCCACAGGCCGAGCAGGCGCTCCACGAACCGCGCGGCGGCCGCGGCCGAGCGCAGGTCCGGCCGCACGTACCAGGTGTACGCGGCACCGAGGACACCACACATGGGGGGCAGGGCCCAGACCAGATCCTCGTCCTTGACGGTGTGCTGGCTGGTGGACTGGGTGGTGGACTGGGTGGTGGTCATTTCCCACACCCCCTGGCTCGGGGACCGAATATTGCGTCTCCCACTCCACCGTTCGGCCGTCCCCCGGACATCGAGGAAACCCCCAAGCCCACCCCCCATAGTTCTGACCCCCACCCCCATGCCCCGGGCGTTCGCGGGAGGAGGTCCTACGACGGCCTCGCCGCCTGAAGATCACGCCGGGCCGCTTCAGGGTGTACCGCGGACCTGACGCGCGGGCAGGCACCGTTCCTCGACGGACCCGGTCGGAGGCCGCACGAAGGTCGAGCAGGTCGTGGATCCAGCAGGTCGCCCTCGCCCGCGCGTCGACGCGACCACGGCCCTGCGCGCGAGTTCCGACACCACCAGCAGCGCCGCGGCCACGGACTTCGACACCACCACCGCGAGCCAGAGGCGGTCACTGAACACCTGGCCTCCCACGTAGCCGAGAGTGGCGGCCAGGGTCGCCCACAAGAGGGAGGCGAGCAGCGTGAGCCGCAGGAACCGGCCCATGGGGATCCGCATGGCGCCGGCGGCGAAGCTGACGGCGGTCCGCCCTCCGGGGACGAACCGCGCGATGACGAAGACACGTCCCTGCCGGACGGTCAAGGCGTGCCGCAGGCGGCGCAGCGCGGCAGACTCGCGGCGGGTCACCCGGTGGCGGCCACGGCGCCGTCCCACGGCCCGTCCGGCACAGTAGGCCAAAGCGTCGCCCGTCCAGGCCCCGGCGAGGGCGACCGCCACGACCAGAGCGACATGGACGTGGCCCGCCGATGCGAGCACGCCGCCGGTGATGACGGACGTCTCGGCGGGCAGGACGGGCACGAACACGTCCAGCAGGGTCACCACAGCGAGACCGGCATATGCCCACGACGCGGCGGCGGTCATCTCCTCGGGGCCGAACACGGGCAGTTCTCCTCCCAGCGGGTGCGGGCACACCGTCCGCGTCTGCGACGCGCCGGATCAGGCGGCCGACTCGGTCGCCGACCGCCACGCTCAGCAGACCGTCTGCACCCACCGCCCGGCGTCGGGGAGGACCCCCCTAGATTTCCGGGCCGTTGCGCCGTGCCCGCACGTCCCGTCGCGGGAGCACCAGGCTTCCGGCAGTCGCGGCACGACCGCCACCCCGCTCGAGGGCAGCCCTCCGGCGGGGTGGCGGCGTGCGACCGGCCCGGCACCCGTCCGACATCAGGCCTCAGCCAGGGCCGGCTCCTCTTTGGGCTCCGTGACCGGCACCCGCCCGGGACGACGACGGCCCGCCATGCGGCAACCGAGACAGCTGTGGTGCCCGGCCATCGAGTCCCTGACCCGCCAGTCCCACTCGGCCCGGGGGCGCGGCCCGCTGGGCTTGCCCCATCCCGTGAGATGCAGGATCCAGGTGACGAGTACGGCGAGTACGACGACTCCCACCCCGCCTGTCAGGACAGCCGCCGAGTCCAGGCACATACCTGCGCCCGCGACGGCGCTTCCCAGGATCGCCACGCCCGTGCCGGTCCATCCCGCGACCGTGTGCCCCATGTCGACGTCGCCGTGCGCGCTCATGTTCTCCAGCTCTCCGCTCGATTCCCGTTCTGCTGCACGACGGTTCCACCGATGCGCGGGCGGCACCTGAGTAATGCATGCTCTTCTGTCCGCGGCCCTGAGGGGGTGCCGGGAGCACACACTCGGGGGAACGGCGCGCTGCCGCGTAGCCGACGGCCGGGTCCTGGACCTCGGCGCCGTCCGGCCCGGTCTTGCCCGGCCCTTATGAGGTCCAGACCCCGATCCGGCTAAGTTCGGGGTGGGAGGTCAGGGGAATCACCGAGGCATCACTGGACGCTTGCTTCTACAACGGTGGTGAGAGAAAGGGATGTCCCGATGAACCACCAGAAGGTGCGCGACCTGATGAGCGACGCGGTCGTCCGGGTCCAGGGCGGTACGCCGTTCAAGGAGATCGCCCATCTGTTGCAGGAGTACGACATCACGGCGGTTCCCGTGGTGGACGGCCAGGACCGCCCGGTGGGTGTGGTGTCCGAGGCCGACCTCCTGCACAAGATGCGCAGCGGGCAGGACGACTCCACCGACGAGGCCATGGACCTCGCCGGGCCGGTCAAGGCCCGGGCCACCGACGCCGCTGGACTGATGACGTCGCCACCGTTGTGCGCCCAGGAGGACTGGAGCGTGGTCGACGCGGCCCGGATGATGGCATCGCACGGGGTCAAACGGCTCCTCGTCGTCGACGACGACGGCCGCCTCATCGGCGTGGTGAGCAGGAGCGACCTGCTGCGGGTGTTTCTGCGGACGGATCAGGCGATCCGCAGCGAGATCGTGGAGGAGGTCCTGGTCAAGGAGCTGGGCGAAGCTCCCTCGGCCGTGCAGGTGGACGTGACGCACGGCCACGTGGTGCTCAGCGGCCGCCTCTCCTCCCGGGCCACGGTCCCCGTTCTGGAGGAGCTGTGCCGCGCCGTCGACGGGGTCGTGGCGGTGGAGTTCCGGCCCGTGCGCGCGCCTGGCCTGGACGAACCCCTGGAACAGCCGACGCGCTCCGCCTGAGCGCCTGAGGCCCAGCAAGCGGCTGAGACCGTCAGCAGCGACGTCCGCCCGGCTCGACACGGCGTCTCCGGGGCGCACCGGCGCGTGGAAGCGCGGCTCGTGCAGGCCCGGCGAGCCCGTGCTCGTCGAGCCGTTCCGCACCCGCACGACGGGTGCAGTACGCCTCCCCAGCTCGGCGACCGACCGGAGGCGTGCGGACGTCGTGAGGCAGGGTGTGAGCGCGAGCCAGACCGCCGGGGCAAGGCGCGCGGCCGTCGTGGGCACCAGGTGCCGGCTCGCCGCCCCGCGCGAGTCTCGTGCGCCACCGCGACTCGGACCTGAGTGATCAGTAATCGCGCACGCCCATCTCCATCGCACCCGTGCACCCGTGCACCCGTGCGACGTCCCGGCTGTCGGCCGCGCCCGTTTCATTGCGAGGGATAACCCGCCTATGACCCGGCGCCGCCATCCCGCACGCTGTCGAAACCGGAGCGGCACCGGCCCGGAAACGGCGGCAGCCGTACGCGCCGACCGCATGGACCGCGCGCAGCACGCCTCACCGGCTTCCGCTCCCCGACCCGGACACCACCGTCCGCGGACCGGCTGCCCCGAGGGCGCCGGCAGTGCCCGACTCGGATCGACGACGATCCCCCGCCCAGGAGGTCGACCTTGCGCAGGTCCCTGATTTGCACCACCGCCGTGGCCACCTTTGCCCTGACGATGACGGCCTGCGCCGACGCCGGAGGCGACACGAGCGTCGGGAAGGGCGCGACGTCCGGCCCCGACGGCAAGCCGCTGAGAATCGGATGGGTCAACCTCGAGGGCGGCACCCTGTCTCTGCCCGAGGCCCGCATCGGCGCCGAAGCCGGCGTCGCGTATGTCAACGGCCATCTCGACGGAGTCGGCGGCAGGCCGGTGGAACTCGTGCGCTGCGACGTGGACGGATCCCCCGAGAAGTCGGTGGACTGCGCCAACAGGATGGCCGAGGAGAAGGTCGCCTTCGTGCTCAGCGGCATCGATCCGAGCGGCGACGCGATGCTCCCGGTCCTGAGGTCCGCCGGAATCCCGATCGTGGGGCACGGCGCGGACGGTCCGGCGCAGCAGACGGAGAAGAACGCCATGTTCTTCGGCGCCGCCGCTCCCGCCGGACTCGCCGCCCCCCTCACCTTCTTCGCGAGCCAGGACATCGAGTCCTTCACCTATCTCATGCCCGACGTGAAGTGGAGCAAGACGATCACCGGCCAGGTGCTCGAGCCCACCGCACAGGGTTTGGGCATGCGGCAGAAGACCCTCGACTACGACATCGCCAATCCTGACTGGAGCTCTCTGGCCGCCTCGGCCGCGGCCGGCAAGCCCGACCTGGTGGGCGGTCCGATCTTCACCGACGACCAATGCGTGGCCCTGCTCGGCGCGCTGCGCGCCGGCGGCTATACGGGCAAGGTCTTCGGCGGCGCGTGCTCCGGAGCCGTCGCCAAGGCCCTCGGCAACGAGAACGCCGCCGGTCTCATGACGTACACCGACATGTGGCGCGTGGACGCCAGGGACGACGCGCCGCCCGCCAAGCAGAAGGAGATCGACACCTATGTCTCCGCGATGAAGGAGGCGGGGCAGGAGACCAAGGCCGAGAATGTCATCGCCCAGGCCGGCTTCGCCGACGTCGTCAACCTCGCTCGCATCCTCGGCAAGGACCCCGCGGGTGCGGAGGGCAAGGACGCCTTGGCGGCCATCAAGAGGACCGTCCGTTTCGACTCGTTCATGGGGCCGACCATCGACTGCGACGGCAGCGCCTGGCCCGGCCAGAGCAGCTGCGGCAACTCCGTCCTGCTGTACGAGAACCAGCCCGACGGCAGCGTGAAGCTCGTCTCCGACGGATTCGTGGGCGTGGACGCGAGCGCCGCCGGCTCCGCCCGCTGAGCGGGCCGGCTCAGGGACCTCACCCATGAACGCCTACCTCAGCATGCTGGTCGTCGGGCTCGGCGTGGGCACGGCCTACGCCGCCCTGGCGACAGGGCTGGTCGCCGTCCACAAGGGCACCGGCATCCTCAACTTCGCGCAGGGCGCCATGGCGATGTGGGGCGTGTACGTCTACGACGAGATCCGCAAGACGGGACGCCTTGTGCTGCCGGTCGGGTCGGTGCCCGTCGACGACGGGCTCGCCGCCGCGGTCACCGTCAGTCTGCTCACCTCGACGGCTCTCGGTGTGAGCGCCCACTTCCTGGTCTTCAGGCCGCTGCGTGCCGCGCCTCAACTGGCCAAGGTGGTCGCCACCATCGGCATCATGCTGGCCACGCAGGCCCTCGTGGTGCTCAGGTTCACCTCCCAGCCCAGGACCGTGGCCCCCATCCTGCCCAACGCGGCGGTGACGTGGGGGGACGTCACCTTCTCCCGTGACCGGCTGTACCTCGCGGCCGTCGCCGCGCTTGCGGCAGCGGTGCTGTGGGCGTACTTCCGTTTCACCCGCACCGGGCTGGCGACGCGCGCCGCGTCGGAGAACGAGACCGCGGCATCGCTGTTCGGCTACTCGCCCGACTTGCTGGCAGCGGTGACCTGGGGCCTGGTCGGCGCGGTGACGGGGACCGTGACCATCCTCGCCGCCCCGGTCACGGGCCTGAACCCGGTCAACTACACCCTCTACGTCGTCCCCGCCCTGGCCGTCGCGCTCATCGCCCGGCTGCGCTCCCTCGGCACGGCCTGTACGGCGGGTCTCGTGCTCGGTGCGTTCCAGTCCGGCGTCACCTACTTGGGCACGAAGGAGTGGTGGCCGTCCTGGGCGGGCACGGGAGCGGCCGACGCGCTGCCGTTCGTGGTCATCGTGATGTGCCTGTTCCTGCTGGGACGCCGCCTGCCCGGCCGGGGCGGCGTCGAGACAGCCGCCCTGCCACCGGTCCGCGTGCCTCGGATGCGGGCCGGAACGATCCTCGCGTGGACGGTGCTGGGCCTGGTCCTGCTGACGCTCACCGGAGGGAGTTACCGGTTCGGGGTCGTCAGCTCCATGATCATGGCGGTGGTCGCGCTGTCCTTGGTGGTGCTCACCGGACTGATCGGTCAGATCTCCCTGGCGCAGGCCGCGTTCGCCGGAGCCGCGGGCTTCGCCCTGTCCAAGTTCTCCACCGACGCGGGTCTGCCCTTCCCCCTGTCCCTACTGGCCGCCGGAGCCGTGGCCTCGCTCCTGGGCGTACTGGTGGGGCTCCCGGCCCTGCGCATCCGCGGCGCGCAACTGGCTCTGGTCACGCTGGCGGGTGCGGTCACCATCGAGCGCCTGGTCTTCCGCAACCCGCATCTGTCCGCTCCAGGCGGCGAACTCATACAGGACGCCTCGCTGTTCGGCCTCGACCTCGGCGTCCGCGAAGGCAGCGAACTCATCCGCCTGCCCTTCGCCGTGATGGTGCTCACCGTGCTGGTGCTCGCCGCCGTCGCGGTCGGCAACCTGGCTCGCAGCGCCACCGGCCGCGCCTTCCTCGCCGTACGCTCCAACGAGCGGGCCGCCGCCGCGGCCGGCATCGACGTGGCGGCCACCAAACTCCTGGCCTTCGCCCTGGCGTCGTTCCTCGCGGGCGTGGGCGGCTGCCTGATCGGCTACAGCCGGGGGCAGCTGTCGGCCGACTCCTTCAGCGTGCTGGCCGGGCTGTCCTTCCTGGCGTTCGCCTACTTGGGCGGCATCACCAGCATCGCGGGCGCGATGGTGGCCGGTCTGCTGGCCCCGTCAGGCCTCGCGTACGTGTTCTTCGACCGCAGCATCGATCTCGGCGAGTACTACGTGCTCGTGTCCGGCATCGGGCTCGTCCTGACCGCCGTGCTGAACCCCGACGGCATCGCCGCCAAGGCAGGGGCCGACACGGCGGCGGCCATGCGGTGGATCGAGCGCCGCGTGCGGGGCGGACTCAAGGAGTGTCCCGCGCCCGCGCGGGCCGAAACAGCGCCGACCGTCCAGGAGGAAACCCGTGCCCACTGAGGACATCCTGCTCGCCACCGAGAACCTGGCGGTCCACTACGGCGGCGTCCGGGCCGTCAACGACGTCAGCCTGCGGCTCGCCCGCGGGCGCGTCGTGGGTCTCATCGGTCCCAATGGAGCCGGAAAAACCAGCTTCGTCGACGCTGTCACGGGATTCACCCCCAGCAGCGGCCGACTGTACCTCGACGGCGACCGCGCCGACCGCTGGCCCGCACACCGTCGGGCCCGCGCCGGACTGGCGCGCACCTGGCAGTCTCTGGAGCTGTTCGCCGACCTGACGGCCCGTGAGAACGTGCAGGTGGCGGCCGGGCGGCTGACCCCGGCCTCGGTCCTGCTCGACCTCGTGCGCCCCAAGCGCGCTTCCCTGGACGGCAAGGTGGAGGCAGCCCTGGAGCGCGCCGGGATCCCGGACGCCGCCGATGCCCATCCCCACGAACTGTCCCTCGGACGACGCAAGTTGCTCGGCGTGGCCCGCGCCCTCGCCCCTGAACCGATGGTTCTGCTCATGGACGAACCGGCCGCCGGGCTCGACACCGACGAGAGCAGGGCGCTCGGACTCCGCATCCGCGACCTCGCCGCCGACGGCATGGGCGTCCTTCTGATCGACCACGACATGGGGTTGGTCCTGGACGTGTGCGACGAGATCTACGTTCTGGACTTCGGGACCGTGATCGCCCACGGCACACCGGAGAGCATCCGCGGGGACGACAGGGTGGTGGCCGCCTATCTGGGGGCGGGCACCGGGACGGAGCAGCCGGCATGACCGAACTGAACTCCTCCACCCGGGTGTTCCCGGACACCGGCACGAGCGTCGTCCGAACCTCAGCGCTGGCCGCGGGGCACGGCGGACTGGCCGTGGTGCGCGACCTGGATCTGCGGGTGGACCGCGGGGAGATCGTCGCGCTGCTCGGACCGAACGGGGCGGGCAAGACCACCACGCTCATGACCCTCGCCGGTCTCCTCCCGCCTCTCCGGGGCGACGTGCGGGTGATGGACACCCTGCCGGGACGGGCCCCGCACCGGCTGGCACGACAGGGGGTGGCATACGTTCCGGAGGACCGTGGCCTCTTTCCCGGTCTGACGGTGGCCGAGCACCTCCGGCTCACCCGGGGCCGGGCCCCGGTCGACGGGGCCGCCGTGCGACGGCGTACGACGGCGTTGGTCGACGAACACTTCCCCGAACTCGGGCGGCTGATGAACCGTCCGTGCGGACTGCTGTCCGGGGGCGAGCAGCAGATGCTCGCGGTGTGTCGCGCCCTGGTCGCGGACCCCGTCCTGCTGATGGTGGACGAGATGAGTCTGGGGCTGGCCCCGAAGATCGCCCAACGGCTGCTGTCCGTACTGCAGCAGATGTGCTTGCGGCGGAACATGGCGGTGCTCCTCGTGGAACAGCATGTGCACATGGCGCTGGACGTGGCCGACCGCGGATACGTCCTCAGCCACGGAGACATGGTGATGGAGGGCGGAGCACGCTATCTCAGAGACAATCGGGCCCTCTTGGCGAGCGCGTACCTGGGAGACACCGCGCTCAACTGACCGAGGGGAAAGGGGCGTACAGGGTCCTTCGTTCGCATCGGAC
Organism: Streptomyces sp. NPDC043726; assembly: GCF_056436565.1. NCBI lineage: Bacteria > Bacillati > Actinomycetota > Actinomycetes > Kitasatosporales > Streptomycetaceae > Streptomyces > Streptomyces sp. NPDC043726. The sequence goes on along the minus strand of NZ_JBWKCI010000002.1, from coordinate 501,299 downwards.
GGGCGTGATCGAAACGAAGGGCCCTGACTCAATGCCCTCGCGCGTCCGTCTCGATGACCCAACTGCCTCGCGCCTGTACCTGGTAGACGCCGTGACCCGGCAGCCGAAGCGACAGGTCCTCGTCGCCCTTGCCGCGGACCACCTCGACCCACTCGGCGAGGTCGTCGTCCAAGGCCAGCAGCCTTACCTCGCCGCGCCCGCGATGCCGCAGCACCGCCGGTCCACCGGGACCCGCGTACCGTACGAGATCGCCGCCGCATCCCTGGATCCGCTCGGTGAACTCCGGTACGGCTTCGACGGGTTCGGCCCACGCCTCCCAGTCGGTACTGGCCCCGTCACGAAAGTCCAACCGGAAACGGGCCAGGTCACGACTGCCCGAGCGCCGCAGCGGCACCCGCGCGTACACCGGCTCGAAACCGTCGCCCAGGCTGTAGCCCTTGCGCTGATCGCCGTTCAGCAGGACGAGGGTGACTTGCTCGGCGCCGTCGGTGCGAACCACCAGCACTGCGGGCCGCCCTGCCACCGGGAGCCGCACCCGCCCGTCGCCGGGACCCGTCCCGTGCGTCCGCTCACCCACCCGGGACGAGGCTGTGACCGGAACGGTCCCCGGCCGCGTCACGGCCCCGGACCTCGCCCGCCGGGCAGCGGGCAGCGCTCCCGGTGAGCCGTTGTGCCGTGCGCCGCACGCGGTGCACACCGCGACGTTGCGATAGGCGCCGTTCGCCGGCGCCCAGGGCACCTCGCGCACGGCTCGCCCGTGCCGGGCGTCGAAGAAGCACAGCGGAAGGCGCGAGGGCAGCGGGAGCCCCGCCCGCCGGGCGTCGAGACAGGCCAGCGCATGCCACCCGTCGTCCAGAGCCCGCAGCACGTCGAGGGCGTCCTCCAGGTCCCGGTCCCCGAGGAATGCCCGCTTCGCCTCCTCGTACGCGTCCAGGGCACGCTCCAGGTCGGCGCGCATCGCGTCGGTGGCCCCCGGCTCTCCGGGCGAGAACTCGTGCTCGTCAAGCGCGACCCCGAACGCGGTGATACGCGTCTCCACCTCGGCGAGTTCCCCCGCGCGCCGCCGTGCGGCGTGTCCGAACCACTCACCGAGCCGCACCCAGGACCGCCGAGCACCGGCCATGCGATCACCCCCTTCCAGGGGATCGTATGCCTGGGCAATTCCTCCGCCCGAACCCAGCAGGCAATGCCTGCCGAGCATGAGACCCACACCCTATGTGGCTCGGCCGAGACCACGGAAAGCCGACGACGATCCGCGGCACGGGGCGAAAGTCGTCGAGGGTGACCCTGGTGAAGGCGTCCGTCCGACGTGCCGCGGCCCGCGCAGGATCAGTGGAGCTTGGTGGGGTCGACGATCTGGTCGGGCGGCGGTGGGGTGGTGTCGACGGGCTTGTGGTGGTCGCTGAAGGTGAGGTCCATAGGCTCGTTGCCGCCTGCGACCGTGCACCTCAGGAGGTACGGCTTGCCTTCCTTGGCGATGTAGACGGTCGTGGTCTCGGTCGTGGTCCTTTCGGTGAGCACGGCGACCGGCCGGCCGCCCACGGTGGCATCGGCCTCGCGGGTGGAGTTTCCGTCGGATACCGGGCTCAGTGCCTCGAGCAGGACGTTGATGCCCTCGCATATGCGCCCAAGAGTCTCCGACATCATGGTGGGGGGCTTGATCCAGCGGCCCTTGAAGAGGGTGACCATCTCCTCGGCCTGCTCGGCTGTCATCCCGCGGCTGAAGGTGGCCCGCCAGAAGTCCTCCTCGGCCTTGACGTGGACGAGGGAGCCCTTCTTGATGATCTGCATGGGGCCCAGGGAGTTGCCTACCGTGCCGTTGCAGGAGCCGTGGACGTCCATGGCCAGGTCGACCTCTACTTGGCGGCCGTCGCTGTTGAGCTTGCCGGTGAGGCGCATGCTCGTAGTGTTCCTGGTGACTTCCCGGGCCTGATTGTCGATCTCCTCGGGCGTCATGGCGTCGAAGGGGTGTTTCGTACTGTCGGGGCTGCAGCCGGTGATGATCACGGTGGTGGCGGCGCACAGCAACGCGGTGGCGGCGCGGTTGGCGATGTGGTGCTTCACGTGCGGGTTTCCCTCCCCTGTTGAACCTCGCTGACTGTATGCGGTCAAGGCACGGCACGTGCAGGGGGATTCGATGGCCCAAGAGCTCCTGCCGATAACCAGCGTCGGACTTACAGGCCGGGACCATGCTCGGTGCCGCGGCTGGCGGTCTACGGCTTCGCACCGAGGTCCCGGACCCGGCGGCGGCACGGCCTGGAGCAGGGGGATCAGCTTGGTGACGTCGTTGCGGTCGCCGCCGGTGAGCGGCAGGTGTTCCACGACGATCCCGGCGTGCAGCACGAACCGGATGCCCTGGAACACCGGACTTGGACAACATCCCACGGCTTCGGACGCGCCACCTCGCACCCCCGGATCATCGGTTCCGGAGTGATCCCACCACCTCGAAGATCATTTCGTGAGGAGTTCTCATGCGGTCAGAGCGCTAGAGGCCCAGTGACTTGGACACGATCATCTTCATCACCTCGCTGGTGCCGCCGTAGATGCGGGACACCCGGATGTCGGTGTAGTAGCTGGAGATCGGATACTCCGTCATGAAGCCATAACCCCCGTGCAGCTGGAGGCACTTGTCGATCACCCTGCTCGCGGTCTCGGTGCAGAACAGCTTCACCTTCGCGGCGTCGGCGACGCTGAGATCCCGTTCGTCGTGCAGATGCACCGCGCGGTCCACCATGGCCTGCATGGCCTCCAAGTCCGCGGCGCATTCGGCGAGGACGAACTTGGTGTTCTGGAAGGACGCGACGGGCCGGCCGAAGACCGTCCGGTTCCGTACGTAGTCAACGGCCTGGCGCAGGGCGCCTGTGGCCATGGCGCACGAGTCGATGGCGATGGTCAGCCGCTCCTGCGGCAGGTTGTGCGTCAGGTATGCGAAGGCCTTGCCCTCCTCGCCGAGCCGGTCCTCGACCGGCACCAGAACGTCGGTGAACGACAGTTCCGCGGTGTCGGAGGTCTTCAGTCCCATCTTCTCCAGCTCACGTCCTACGGCGTAGCCCTCGCTGCGCGCGTCGACGCACAGGATGGTCAAGCCGCCGCGCCGGTCCGCGTCCACGGGGGCGGAGGTGCGGCACACCACCAGAACCCGGTCGGCCAGGACTCCGCCCGTGATGAAGGTCTTGGTGCCGTTGAGGATGTAATGGGTGCCGTCCTCCGACAGCCGTGCCGTGGTCCTGATGCCCGCCAGATCCGAGCCCGTTCCCGGCTCGGTCATGGCGATGGCCGTCATCATGTCGCCGCCGGCGAACGCGGGCAGCCAGCGCTTCTTCTGCTCCTCGGAGCAGTACGCCAGCAGATACGGCAGGATGAGGTTGGTGTGCAGGGGCGCGTTGCCGAAGCTGACGGCCGCCCTGGTCAGTTCCTCGCTGACGACCATCGAGTACTTCAGGCTCGTCTCACCGGCTCCGCCGTACTCCTGTGGTACCTGGATGCCGAGCACGCCGAGGTCGCCGAGTCGGCGGTAGAAGTCCCGGGGCGGGTGCCCCTGCTTCATCCACTCCGGGAACACCGGCGACACCTCCCGCGCGATGAAGTCACGCAGAACGGACCGGAACGCCTCGTGGTCGTCGGTGAACACCGTACGGCGCATGGGATCTCCTTGTTTCACTGGTGTGTTCTTGGCCGCGGTAGGGAAAATCAGCGCTCACGGGAGCCCTCGTACATCGCATCGATGACGTCGGCGAAGGACGCCTCGACCTCCTTGCGCCGCACCTTCAGGCTGGGGGTGACCTCGCCGCGCTCCAGCGAGAGATCGCGGGGCAGCACGGCGAACTTCTTGATGGTCTGCCAGCGTTGGAGCCTGGCGTTGACCTGGTCCACGTAGCCGCCGACGAGCCGGTCGACTGCGGCGGAGGTGCACACCTCCGCGTACGACAGACCGGCCAGGCCGTTGGTCCGAGCCCATCCCATGATCGCCTGCTGGTCGAGGGTGATCAGGGCGGAGCAGAAGTTGCGGTTGTCGCCGACCACCACGATGTTGCTGACATAGGGGCAGACGCCCTTGAAACGGCTCTCGATCTCGACGGGGGCCACGTACTTGCCGCCCGATGTCTTGATCAGTTCCTTGATGCGGCCGGTGATACGCAGGTAGCCGTCGTGGGTCAGCTCGCCGAGATCGCCGGTGTGGAACCAGCCGTCCGGCTGGAGGACTTCGGCGGTCCGTTCGGGCAGGTTGTGGTAACCGCGCATGATGTGCGGGCCCCTCAGCAGCACCTCGCCGTTGTCGGCGATGCGGATCTCGGTGCCCGGGTGCGATACGCCCACGGTGCCGATGCGGTACTCCAACACGGCGAACGACGTTCCCGCCGCGCTCTCGGTGAGGCCGTAGCCTTCGAGGATCGGCACGCCCGCGCCGCTGAAGAAGCGGCTGATGTCGCGTGCGAGCGGGGCGCCTCCGGACGTGCAGGCACGCAGACGGCCGCCGAAGACCTCCCGCACCCGGCGCAACACCAGGCGGTCGGCGAGCGCGTGCCGGGCACGCAGCCCCCACGGCACGAGCGCCCGCCCGGTCTCCATGCCGGCCCCGCGGGCCACGCCCAGCGCCTGCGCCGTCGCCGCGTACTCACGGGCGACCGCAGCCGCCCAGCGGAAGGTCCGTTCGGCGAGCCGGCCCCGGGAACGGGCGTCGGCCACCAATCCGTTGTAGATCTTCTCGAAGACTCTCGGTACCGATGACATCACCGTCGGCCGCAGGATTCTGAGGTTCTCGCCGATGCGGTCGAGCCGGCCGTCCACGGCCAGCGGATGCCCCGCCGCGACCTGGGCGCACAGCAGGCTCTTGCCGAAGGCGTGCGCCAGCGGCAGCCACACGTAGTCGAGATCGTCCGTCGTCAGCAGTGCCGCGTCGGCGGTCAGCCCGGCCTGGAAGACCCAGCAGTCGTGGACGAGCCGTACGCCCTTGGGACGGCCTGTAGTGCCTGAGGTGTAGATCAGCGTGGCCAGGTGCTCGCGATCGATGGCCGCGACCGCGCGCTCCACGCAACTCGGGTCGGCGACGAGGTGCCTCTGCCCGCGCTCCTCCAGCTGGGCCAGCGACAGCACTTCGCACCCGGCGGCATCAACGCCGTAACCCTGCTGGGGCAGTTCGTCCAGGACGACGACGGCGATGACATCCTTCAACCGGTCGCGCTGGTCGGTCAGCTTGGCGAGCTGCCCGGCGTCCTCGGCGAAGACGACCCGGCTGCCGGAGTCGGCGAGGATGTAGGCCATCTCGTCCGCGTCCGTCGTGGGATACACGGTGGTGGTCGCCGCGCCGGCGCACATGATGCCGAGGTCGATCAGGAACCATTCCACCCGGGTGCCCGAGGCGATCGCGACGCGGTCCTCCGCTCGCACGCCCAGTGACATCAGGCCGGCGGAGATCCGCCTGGTGCGGCTACCGGCCTGCCCCCAGGTCAGCGAGGACCAGCCGGCGGGATCGGCGTGCGGCGCGGGAAACCGGTACGCCTCGTTGTCGGGATGCTCCCCCACCCTGGACAAAAAGAGGTGCGCGATGGACGGGGGGCGGCTGTCTGGGGTGTGCTTCTCGGTCACGGGCACCTCCGGTCGGTCGGAAAGGGCGAGGAGCGCCGCTCGGGCGGCTTCGGAACCTGCGCCCGTACCGCGGCGGGTGCGCCGCGGTACGGGTGCCGGCTCGCTGGGGAGGGTGATGGGCGCATCTCCCCCTTGAGAGGGGACCCAAGCGAATGCCCGGGTTGCCGCGCTCATGCCTGGGGGCCGCCCGACACATAGACGACCTGGCCCGACACATAGCCGGCCTGCTCGCTCGCGAGAAACGACACCACGTGGGCGATGTCCTCGGGGACGCCCACGCGGCGCACCGGGATCTCCTCGGCCATGCGCTGCTTCAGGGTCTCGAAGGGCACGCCCATCCGCTGTGCCGTCGCGCGAGTCATCTCGGTGACGACGAAACCCGGTCCGACGGCGTTGGCCGTGATCCCGAACTTGCCGAGCTCGACAGCCAGGGTCTTGGTGAAACCCTGCAGACCGGCTTTGGCGGCCGAGTAGTTGACCTGGCCACGGTTGCCGAGTGCGGAGATCGAGGACAGGTTGACGATCCGTCCCCAGTTTTCCCGCGTCATGTGGGCCTGGACCGCCCGGGTCATCAGGAAGGCACCGCGCAGGTGCACGTCCATCACGGTGTCCCAGTCCTCGTCGGTCATCTTGAACAGCAGGTTGTCGCGGAGCACTCCGGCGTTGTTGACCAGCACGGTGGGCGGGCCGAGTTCCTCGGCGACCCGGGCGACGGCGGCCGCGACCCGGTCGCCGTCGCGGACGTCGCAGGCCACAGGCAGCGCCTTGCCGCCCGCCGCCTCGATGGCGTCGACGACCGGCGAACAGGCCTGGTCGTCGAGGTCCAGGACGGCCACGGCCATGCCGTCGGCCGCCAGACGGGCGGCGGTCGCCGCGCCGATTCCACGGGCGGCGCCCGTCACCACGGCGACGCGACCAGCGGATGAGGACATGGGAACCTCCTGGGGCAGTGGCCGGACAGAACCGCGGGCGTCGCCGCGCATGCCGACCGGCTTGCGGGAAAGGTGAGCCAACATTCACGTCTGCGCCGGTGGAACCGCCGTCACCCGGGCGGTGCCGCCGACGTTCGGGCCATCCAACGGCGCGGTCCTCGCCGCCCGCATCCGTAGGAGTACTGGTCCGTCGCTCACGGGGGTAGGCGGCGGACCGTCGTACGGCACGGCGAACACACCGCCGGGCGCCAGTGGCCTCGGTCATGGGGAGAGCGCGGGCGACGCTCCAGGCGCCCGGTGCCGCCTCCTGACGTATGCGTGTGACCGTGAACACGTAGCACCCGCGCTGGACACAAACGCCGGTCGCGGCTAACACTTTGGGCAGCGGCGCCCATGACCGGGCGGTCACCCACCGCGAGTTCCACACCGTCGTCGCCTTCGCGCGTCGGCCGTGCCGAGGACTCCAGGTCGCGACGAGGTCGCAGGTGGGTCAGAGCCCCCGCGTTCCTCCTACGCCATTTCTCAACGCAACCCCCACGCCTCCGGCCCCCTCGTGCCCGCGCATCGAGGGCGGGCACCGGCCGCGCCGTGTTCCGCACGGCCGACCGCCCGGCACGGCGGCGTGCGGACAAGGAGGCGAACAAGCATGGGCCCGTTGTCAGGTCTGAAGGTGGTCGAGATCGGCGCGCAGGGGCCAGGACCGTTCTGTGCGACGGTCCTGGCCGATCTGGGCGCTTCGGTCGTCCGCGTCGACCGGCCCTCGGAGGTGGGGCGGTCCTTTCACGACGTCACCCTGCGGCGCAGCCGCCGTTCCGTGGCCGTCGACCTGAAGTCACCCCAGGGCGCGTCCGTGGTCCTGCGCCTCGTCGAGGACGCGGATGTGCTGATCGAGGGATTCCGCCCCGGCGTCATGGAACGCCTCGGGCTGGGGCCCGAGGAGTGCCATGCCCGCAACCCCCGGCTGGTGTACGGCCGTATGACCGGCTGGGGCCAGGACGGCCCGTGGGCACAGGTCGCCGGACATGACATCAACTACACCGCGCTGTCAGGGGCATTGGCCGCGATCGGTCGCCCCGGTGGCAGCCCGGTCGTACCGCTCAACATCGTCGCGGACTTCGGCGGCGGCGGGATGCTGCTGGCCGTGGGCGTCCTGGCGGGACTCCTCGCCCGTGGTACCACCCGGCGTGGCCAGGTGGTGGATGCCGCCATGATCGACGGCGCCGCCCAGCTCCTGAGCATCTTCTACAGCATGCGGCAGCAGGGTCTGTGGTCGGCGGAGCCGGGGACCAACTGGCTCGACGGCGGCGCGGACTTCTACGACACCTACGAGACGGCGGACGGGCGCTACGTCGCGCTGGGAGCCATCGAGCACCAGTTCCGCCACGCCCTGTACGCCACGCTCGGCCTCGACGCCGACGCCCTGATGGAGGACGTCGGTACGGATACCTGGCCGGAGCGCAAGAAGCTCGTCGCCGAGGCGGTCCGCCGGCGCACGCGCGACGAGTGGTGCGAGGCCTTCGAAGGCGTGGACGCCTGCTTCGCTCCGGTGCTCACCCTCGACGAGGCACCGCATCACCCGCAGTACGCGCGACGTGGCAGCTTCGTGGAATCCGACGGCGTTCTCCAGCCCGCGCCCGCACCCCGTTTCCAGGACACCCCCTGCTCCCCGCCGACGCGCGCCGCCCGCCCCGGCGAGGGCACCTGGGCCGTGCTCACGGAAGCCGGCTACTCCGTCGACGACGTCGAAGAACTCCTGGCGGCCGGAGTCGTGGCCGCCGCCGGGCCGGCTCAGGCCGACGAGAGCTGACGCGCGGCCGAGCAGACCCGACCGTTCCACCTCGCGCAGGGACCCGAGTACGGAAATCCGCGCCCCGGCTCCGACTCGTCCCGCTCACCACCACTCGACCGAAGGACTCACCGTGACCACTGAGGCATTCATCTACGACGCGATCCGCACGCCCCGCGGACGCGGCAAGCACACCGGCGCTCTGCACGGCACCAAGCCGATCACCCTGCTCACCGGGCTCATCGACGAACTGCGCCGCCGCCATCCCGACCTCGACCCCGCCGCCATCGACGACATCGTCCTCGGCTCGGTCATGCCGCTGGGCGACCAGGGCGGCAACCTCGGCAAGACGGCGGCGCTCGCCGCCGGGCTGCCCGACACGGTCTGCGGCATGCAGCTCAACCGTTACTGCTCCTCGGGGCTGGAGGCCGTCAACACCGCCGCCGCGCGGCTGCGTTCGGGCTGGGACCACCTGATCATCGCCGGCGGCGTGGAGTCCATGTCCCGCGTCCCCATGGGCTCCGACGGCGGCCCCGTCGCCTTCGACCCCGACACCACCACCGCGGCGCAGATGGTGCCGCAGGGCATCGGCGCCGACCTCATCGCCACCGTCGAAGGCTTCACCCGAGACGACGTGGACGCCTACGCGCACATGTCCCAGCAGCGCGCTGCCGCGGCCTGGGAAGGCGGCTGTTTCGCCAAGTCCGTCGTCCCCGTCGTCGACCGCGGTGTGCCGATGCTCGACCACGACGAACTCGTCCGCCCCACAACCCTGGAGGGGCTCGCCGCGCTCCCGCCGTCGTTCGCCGCCATGGGCCGGCTCTTCGACGGCATCGCCCTGCAGAAGTACCACTGGCTGGAGCGCGTCGACCATGTCCACACCGCCGGCAACTCCTCCGGCATCGTCGACGGCGCGGCCCTCGTGCTGCTCGGCAGCGAGGAGATCGGTGCCCGCTACGGCCTTACCCCGCGGGCACGGGTGGTCGCCGCGGCGCTGACCGGCGCCGATCCGGTGATCATGCTCACCGGGCCTGCGCCGGCCGCCCGCAAGGTGCTGGACATGGCCGGGCTGACCACCGACGACATCGACCTCTTCGAACTCAACGAGGCTTTCGCCTCCGTGGTGCTGAAGTTCGTCAAGGAACTCGACCTGCCCATGGACAAGGTCAACGTCAACGGCGGGGCGATCGCCATGGGCCACCCGATGGGTGCCACCGGCGCCATGCTCGTCGGCACCGTCCTGGACGAACTCGAGCGCCGTCAGGCCCGGCGCGCCCTGGTCACGCTCTGCATCGGCGGCGGCATGGGCATCGCCACCGTCATCGAGCGGCTGTGACCGGCCCACCGCCCGCCTCGCCCCTCACCCGTGCCCCACAAGCGAACAGGACCCCTCGCATGACTGACAACATGATCCACTGGGAGCAGGACGAGGACCGCGTCGTCGTTCTGACCATGGACGATCCCGCCGGATCCGCGAACATCATGAACGACACGTTCCGCGACTCCCTGACCGCGACCGTCGACCGGCTGGAAGCCGAACGCGAGAGCATCGCGGGCGTCGTCCTCACCTCCGCCAAGCGCAGCTTCTTCGCGGGGGGCGACCTGACCCAGCTGCGCCGGACAGCACCTGAGCGAGCCGCGGAGATGGCCGCGGCCACCGACCGGCTCAAGGGCCTGCTGCGCAGGCTGGAACGCCTCGGCCGGCCCGTCGTCGCAGCGATCAACGGCTCCGCGCTGGGCGGCGGCTACGAGATCGCTCTGGCGTGTCACCACCGGGTCGCCCTGGACACGCCCGGCACGCGCATCGGGCTACCCGAGGTGACCCTGGGCCTCCTGCCCGGAGCCGGCGGAGTCACCAGGACCGTCCGCATGATGGGCCTGCGCAACGCCCTGTCAGAAGTCCTGCTGACCGGACGGCAGTTCACACCCGGCGACGCGCTGACGCACGGACTGGTCGACGAACTGGCCGACTCGCCTCAGGCCCTCGTGCAGCGGGCCAGGGCGTACATCGCCGAGCATCCCGTCGCGGTGCAGCCGTGGGACACCGAGGGGTACCGCATTCCCGGCGGTACCGCGAAGTCCCACACCTTCAACTCCACCGTCGTCGCACCACTCACGGCGACGGTACGCACCAAGGGCCGCGGCACGCCGATGATCGCCCCGCACCGCATCGTGGCAGCCGCCACGGAGGGCACTCAGGTCGACATCGACACGGCGTTCCGGATCGAGAGCCGGTACTTCGCCGAGGTGGCCTGCGGCCAGGTCTCGTCGAACATGATCAAGGTGTTCCACTTCGACGCCCAGCAGATCGCCCGGGGCGGCAGCCGCCCCGCCGGCCATCCGCAGCACACCGTGCGCAGGGCCGTCGTCCTGGGCGCCGGGATGATGGGCGCCGGCATCGCCTACGTGTGCGCCAAGGCGGGCATCGACGTCGTCCTCAGAGACGTGAGCACGCAAGCCGCCGAGCGCGGCAAGGACTACTCGCGCAAGCTCCTCGAAGCGGCCGTCTCCCGCGGCAGACTCACGCCCGCGGAGCGCGACGAGGTGCTCTCCCGCATCACCGCCACCGACAGCGTCGAGGACGCCGCGGGCGCGGACCTCGTCATCGAGGCCGTGTTCGAGAACACGGAGCTGAAGAAGAAGGTGTTCGCCGAGATCGAGCCGGTCGTCGCGCCCGACGCCGTACTGGGCTCGAACACCTCCACCCTGCCCATCACCGGCCTCGCCGACAGCGTCGAACGCCCCGAGGACTTCATCGGGCTGCACTTCTTCTCACCCGTCGACAAGATGGCCCTGCTGGAGATCATCGTCGGCGAGAAGACCAGCGACGAGACCCTGGCCAAGGCGTTCGACCTCGCCCAGCAGATCGGCAAGACGCCCATCGTCGTCGGAGACGCCCGCGGCTTCTTCACCAGCCGGGTCATCGGCACCTTCCTCAACGAGGCCGTCAACATGGTCGCCGAAGGGGTGGCCCCGGCCTCCGTCGAGCAGGCCGGCCTTCAGGCGGGCTACCCCACCGCGCCGCTCGCGCTGACCGACGAGCTGAACATGAAGCTGGCCCAGAAGGCTCGCGCGGAGACCCGGGCCGCCTTCGAGGCCGAGGGCCGTCCCTGGGTGCACTACCCGGCCTTCGAGGTCGTGGACCGCCTGGTGGACGAGTTCGGCCGGCCGGGCCGCCTGGCGGGAGCCGGCTTCTACGACTACGTCGACGGCCGGCGCGAACGCCTGTGGCCGGGCCTCACCGAGGCGTTCGGTTCGGCATCCGTCGACGTGCCCTTCACCGACCTGGTCGAGCGGATGCTGTTCGTGGAAGCCCTGGAGTCGGTGCGCTGCCTCGACGAGGGCGTGCTGCGGTCCGTGCCGGACGCCAACGTGGGCTCCGTCATCGGCATCGGCTTCCCCGCCTGGACCGGCGGCGTCCTGCAGTACATCAACCAGTACGCGGGCGGGCCGAGCGGCTTCGTGGCCCGAGCACGCGAACTCGCCGCCCGCTACGGCGAGCGGTTCGAACCGCCCGCCTCGCTCGTGGCGATGGCAGAGCGCGGGGACACCTACGAGTGACCCGTCAGGGCGCCCCGGCGGTGAGCACGGAAACCGCCCGGGGCGCCCCCACGCCCGGCAGGGACCCGTTTGTCCCGCCACGCATGCCCGCCCACGCCGTCCGGGCTCGTGGGCGGGTCACGCACCATCTGCCCAGCGGACCGCAGGTGAGTGATTCCTACTCAATCGCGCCCGGTCAGAGGCCTTGCCAAGCCACCGGAGGCCTGGCTCAGGCCGGTCCGGCCTAGGCTGCCTGCACCGCCGCCGGTCACCGAAGCGGGCCCGAACTGCCCGCCCCCTCGCACCGGTGGCCGTCGACGGAGGCGAGCACCATCCACGCACCACCCCCACCACACGGCCGCGTCGCTGAGCTGGCAGCAATCGACCGCATGCTGACGCGGGCCACCGCCGCGCGCAGTGACCGGCTGCTGCTGCACGGCGAGCCGGGCGCGGGCCGCAGTGTGCTGCTGGCCCATGCCCGGCACCGGGCCACAGCCCTGGGGTTGACGGTGCTCCAAGGGCGCGGCGCGCCCTCGGAGTCCGCCTATCCCTTCGCGGGCCTGCACCAACTGCTGTATCCGCTGCACGACCGGCCGGCGGCGCTTCCCGACGCCCAGGCAGCAGCACTCGACGAGGTGCTGCATCCGGGGCCGGGGCGCCGCAGCGAGGCCTACCTCGTGTCCATGGCCACGCTGTCGCTGTTGACGCAGGCCGCCGCCGGCAACGGGCTGCTGTGTGCCGTCGACGACGCCCATTGGATGGACCGCTCCACGCTGGACGTCCTGCTCTTCGTGGCCCGTCGGCTCCACGGGCAGGGCATCGTCCTGCTGATGGCACAGAGAGATACGGCTCCGGACCCGCTGGCCGACCCCGCCCTCCCCCGCCTCCGGCTGCCGGGACTCGACCGGACCGCCGCCCGCGCCCTCCTCACCGACCACGCGGGCACGCCCGTCGATCCGGCCGTGGCGGCGGAACTGGTACGCCGTACGGCCGGGAATCCGCTGGCCCTGACCGACCTGGGGACCGCGCTGGCCCCGGAGCACTTGCGGGGGCGCGAACCCCTCCCCGTTCCCCTACCGCTGGGTGAGGTGGTGGAACGCGCCTTCCTGGACCGCGTGCGCACCCTGCCGGCCGCGACCCGGCTCGGCCTTCTGGTGGCCGCAGCGGAGGAACACGGGGACCTGCCGGCCGTCATCGCGGCGACGACCCGGCTGGGCCTTGCCCCGGACTGTCTCGACGCGGCCGAGGAGGCCGGGATCATCGACATGGACGCCCGGCACATCACCTTCCGCCACCGCGTGGTGCAGGCCGCCGTGCACAGCCGCTCCCCCGCGGCCGAACGCCGCCGCGCGCACACGGCACTCGCCGAGGTCCTCGTGCCCCAGGCCCGCGACGGCCGACGGGCCCGGCACCTCGCGGCGGCCGCCGTCGGGCCCGACGAGAAGGTGGCCGCCGAACTCGCGGACGCCGCACAGCACGCCCGCACCCGCGGCCACCACACCGCGGCCGGCGCCCTGCTGGACCGCGCGGCCCGGCTCACCCCGGACGCCGACGTACGAGCCCGCCGGTTGTACGAGACGGCGCGTTCGGCCTGGGAGGCCGGCCTGACCCGTCAGACCCGGGATCTGATCTCCGAAGCGGAACTCCTCGTGCGCGAGCCCGACGTGCTGGGTCGCCTGCTCCAGCTGCGCGGGACGCTGCACCTGCGCGGTGGGGTGATCACGGACGCGTTCAGCGTGCTGTCGAGAGCGGCGGACTGCCTGGCGGCCTCGGATGCGGAGGCCGCCGCGCGCTGTCTGTTGCAGGCAGCGGAGGCGGCCTCGCACGCGGGCGATCTGGACCGGTTTCACGAGTTGGGCGCCGCAGCGGGCCGCCTGTCCTCCCGTCTCCCAGCCGTTCACTGCACCCACCTGCTGCTCACCGGCATGGGAGCAGCGGTCAAGGGGGACATCTCGGACGCCCGCGCTCTGCTCGGCCAGGGCATACGTGAGGCGCTGGTCCTGGACGACCCGGTGCTGGTGGCCTGGGCGGGAACCGGCGCTCTCTACCTCGGTGAGTTCCCGCAGGCACTGGCGCTGTACGCAAAGGTCAGCGACCGGGCCAGGGCGTCGGAACACGTGGGGGCGCAGCCCGGACACCTGGACCTCGTCGTCGTGCTGGAGATGATCGCGGGCCGGACGGCTCAGGCCGCCGAACTGGCCGAGCGGGGACTGCGCCTGGCCCGGGAATCGGGTCAGGAGAACCTGGCGGCCGTGCACCGAGCGCGTCTGGCCCTGCTGCACGCCCTGCGCGGCGATGAGACCGCGTGCCGGGAGGCTGCCGAAGCAGCGCTGAGTACCGCCCTCGGCCGCCGGATCGGCCTGGCGGTGGCCACGGCGCGTCACGCCCTCGCCGTACTCGCCCTGACCCGCGGCGAGTACGACGAGGCGCTGGGCCTGCTGAACCTGCTCGCCGCTCCGCAGGCGGGCACCGGTCACCCCATGGTGACCATGCAGTCGTTGCCCGACCGCATCGAGGCCGCCGTACGCGCGGGAGACGTCGACTCCGCGCGGGACGCGATGCGTTCTCTGGAGTTCTGGCAGGACGGCTCCGCGACCGGAGAGGTGCCCGCTCTGCTGGCCCGTTCGCGGGCACTGCTCGCCGAGGACGACGACGAGGCGATCGCCCGGTACGAAGAGGCGCTGGCTCTCCACAGCGGCCGAGTGCCGCTGGAGAAGGCGAGAACGGAGCTCTACTTCGGCGAACGGCTGCGCAGGGCCCGCAAAAGGGTGCACGCACGGCGCCGGCTGCGCAGCGCGGCCGACTCGCTGGAACGCCTGCAGATGACGCCGTGGGCTGAGCGGGCGCGGCGGGAACTGCGGGCCACCGGCGAGACGACCCGGCGGCAAGGCACGTCCGCCGTGCTGACCCCGCAGGAGCTGCGCATCGCCCGACTGGCCGCCCAAGGGCACCCGAACAAGGAGATCGCCGATCAGCTGTTCCTGAGCCGGCGCACCGTCGAATACCACCTCTACAAGGTCTTCCCGAAGCTCGGGATCGCCTCGCGCGCCGATCTCACCCAGCTGTACTACGCCGACCCTTCCCTCTTCGAGTGACCTCATCGCGGCACGCGCCCCGACCTCCCGGACCGCCAGTACCCGGACCCGACGCGGCCCGGCCACGCCACCACCGGCAAAGGAGACGCCACGATGACGAGCCGTGTGTCACACCCTCAACTGCGCGGACGCGAACCGGAGACCCGCGTCCTCGCGGACGCGCTGTCCGGGGCCGTGTCCGGTTGCGGCGGAGCGGTCCTGCTCCGCGGCCCCGCCGGCATCGGCAAGTCACGCCTTGCGCGGCATGTGCTGGACACCGTCGCCTCCCCCTGGCACGTCGTTCGGCTCTCCGCCACACCGCTGGACAGCCACTGCCCGACGGCCTACGGGACACTGGCCACGGTCCGCGTCACCGGCCCCGCCGCGGTGCGGACCCCCACGGCCGAGCTGGTCGCCTGTCTGGCGGCCGCGGCGGAGGTGAGCGATCACCGTGGCGTCACGGTCACCTCGGCGCGGCTGCTGCGCCACCTGCGCGACGGGGCGCCGACGGTGCTCACCGTGGACGATCTCGCGCACGCCGACCCCCACACCCTGACGCTCCTCGCCCGGCTCGCCCGGGCCCCGGCACGGCATGCCCTCGTCGTCGTGGCGACGCAGCGCGGTCCCCGCACCTCCGGCAGCCCGCTCTCCGCCTTCCTCGACACGTTCGAGTCTCCTGCGACGCTGCAGGTCATCGATCTGACGCCGCTGGATGTCGAGGCGGTCGCGGACCTGGCGACCGACGTGCTGCGGGCGCCGCCGTCCCCGGCACTGGCCGCCCACCTGCACGGGAGGACCGGCGGCAACCCGTTCCTCGTCGTGGAGTTGGCCAGTCGGATCGCGGAGAGCGGGGGCCTGCGGCAGGCGCACGAGCTCCTGTCGCCGGCCGGCGGCAAGCCCGCCCTGGGCGAGGAAGGCTGCGAGCGGGTGGTCCGTCGCATGGTGGGCACAGACGCAGTCACCCTGCGGGTGGCCCAGGCGGCCGCCGTGCTGCGAACCGTGCCGACGGACGGGACGGACCTGTTGGCCCGTATCGCCGAAATGCCCCGCACAGGGGCGGAAGCGGGCTTCGACGCCCTGGTCATCGGCGGGGTGTTGCACACCGGCGTCCCGGGCGAGCACACCTTCGCCCACCCGCTCGTGCGCGACGCCCTGTACGGGCAGCTGGGTCCCGCGGCGCGGCGCCGGGCGCATGCCCTCGCCGCCGACTGGATGCGGGACCACCCGCACGCGCAGGCGGACCTCCCGGTGCACGTGGCCGCGTCGGCGGACCACGGCGACACGCGTGCCGTCGCGATCCTGGCCGCAGCGGCCAGACGGGCGTTTCCGCACGCTCCCGCCGACGCCGCCGCCTGGTATCACAAGGCTCTGCGCCTCGCCCCTTCCGACCATCCGCTGCGCGCCGACCTCGTCACCCGACTGACGCTCGCCCAGCTCGTCGACGGCCGGGTCATTGAGGCGGTGCGCACGGGCAGTTCGGCCGCCGGAGTGGCGGGCGGGGGCGCCCAGCGCGGTGCCCGGCTCAACGCTGTCGTCGCCGGGGCACTCATCGAGCACGCCGCGACGGAGGAGGCGGCAGCGTTCGTGGATGCGGCGCGAACAGCCGACGACAGTGTCGTCCTCACCGCGCAGGCGGCCCACCTCCAGATGATGACCGGGAAGGTGCGGCAGGCGGTGAGCACGGCGGACGCGGCGGAGGCGCGGCTGGACTCGGCGACCGTGACCGACCGCATAGCCGCGCTGGGGTTCCTGGCACCGGTGCGCTACCTGTCCTCGCCCCGCCCCGTCCTCGCCCCCCTCGTCCGCCGACTGCGCGACGCCGCGTCACAAGCCCCACCGGCCGCCCGCCTTGATGCCCTGAGCAGTCTTGGCCTCTTGCTGTCCCTCCAGGGCGACACGGACGCCTGTGCGGAAGCGCTGTCCGAGGCCGACCCCTTGCTGGCGGCGTGCGGCTGGAACATCTTCCGGGGCAGACTCGCCGCCGCCCGGGTGCACCATTCCGCGCTCACCGGCGCCTGGGACGAGGCGCTCGCCGACATCGCCACGGTGACCCGGTCCATGGAACACTCCGGCTCACAGGTACACCTGGGTCTGCTGCGGATGATCGAGGCGACGCTCCACGCCCACCGGGGCAACTGGGACGCCGCACGCAGGGCGGCGGACGCCATCGACCGCACCCACCCACCACTGGGCAGCGCCGCGATCGGAGCCCACGCCGAGATCGACCTGGTACAGGGCGACCTGGCCAGCGGGCGCCGCCGCCTGGCCCGTTGGCTCACCCAAGCCACGCTGCCGGCTCGTCTGCGGGGCCGGCTGCTGGTGCAGCTGGCCTCGTTGGAAGCCGAGACCGCCTCCCCCACCGCCGTGGCGGCCCTCCTGGCCGAGGCCCGCGAGAACGGCGTCGACGATCACGACCACCTGGGCTTCGTCGAGGCACGTCTCGCGCAGGGCCGTGCCGCGGGG
This sequence comes from Streptomyces sp. NPDC043726, assembly GCF_056436565.1. Classification (NCBI taxonomy): domain Bacteria; kingdom Bacillati; phylum Actinomycetota; class Actinomycetes; order Kitasatosporales; family Streptomycetaceae; genus Streptomyces; species Streptomyces sp. NPDC043726. The sequence goes on along the minus strand of NZ_JBWKCI010000002.1, from coordinate 483,918 downwards.
GACCCTGGCGCCCTGCGCGAAGCGCTCGCGGTCGCCGATCGCCACCACCTGACGCTGCTGCGCGGAAGGATCCACCTTGCCCTCGGCGCGGCGGGGGCGGACGCCGAAGGGCATCTGCGCACAGCGCTCGCCATGTTCCACGAGCTCGGCGCGCTGCCCTGGTGCCGACGGGCCGGAGCGGAGCTGCGCCGCCGGAACCTCAAGGTGCCCCGTCACCGGGCCTCCCCCTCCGCCCCGCTGACCGCGACGGAGATCCAGGTCGTCCGGTACGTGCAACTCGGCCGGTCCAACCGGGAGATCGCCCAGTCCCTGTCGCTGAGCGTCAAGACCGTAGAACGTCATCTGAGCCGGGTGTACGCCAAGACAGGATGCGCCGGCCGGGTCCACCTCGTCCGCGCCCTGGACCGCGGGCTGCTCGGGGAGACCGGCACCGAGCTTGCTTGATCCCGCCGGCGTGGGTGGCGGGGCGGTGCCGCTCCGCACGCCCGAGCGGCGGCGGTCGAGCGCGGCCCCGGCCGGGGAGGCCGGGGCCGCGCTCGGGTCCGCCACCGCAACCGCTCAGACCGGGGACACGCCCAAGGCCGGCGGCAGATCGACAAGGCCCGACAGGACGGCCCGATGCCGGTCGGCCGTGCCGAACGCGAGCGAGCTGCTCTTGGCGCGCTTGAGGTACAGATGGATCGGGTGCTCCCAGGTGAACCCGATTCCGCCGTGCAGTTGGAGTGCTTCCTCGGCTACCTTCACCACCGCCTCGGACACGAACGCCTGAGCCAGCGCCGCCTCGGTCGGCGCATCGGCCGAGCCGGCGGACAGGGCGACAGCGGCGTTGCGGGCCACCGCGCGCGCCTGCGTCACCAGGATCCACAGGTCGGCCAGGCGGTGCTTCACGGCCTGGAAGGAGCCGATGGGCCGGGCGAACTGGTGCCGTTGCTTCGCATAGGTCACGGTCGTCGCCAAGCACCACTCGGCCACACCGAGTTGCTCGGAGGCCAGCAGCGCCGCCCCGGCGACGAGGGCTTGGCGCACCGCCTGCTGCGCCGCCGTTCCGGTGGCGATGACGGCACAGGGCGCGTCGCGCAGTTCGATGTCGGTCAGCGGGCGAGTGAGGTCCAGGGAGACAACGGGCGTGCGGCGCACCGACCGTCCGGCCGCCGCCAGGTCCACGGCCAGCAGCAGAGCACCGTCCGGCCCGGCGGCGGGGACGAGCAGCAGGTCGGCCGCCGCCGCGTCGGCGACGCCCGTGACGGTGCCGCGCGCGGTGCCGTCAGCGGCCGTGACGGAGCAGGGTGGTTCGCCGTCCGGCAGGGTCGTGAACGGGACGGCGAGGGCGGCGATGCGCTGTCCGGCGGCGACGTCGGGCAGGAGGGCGACGTCGCCCGCCGCGAGGAGCGCGGCCGTGGCCACGACGCTGTGGCCGAGATAGGGCACGGGCGCGACGGCCGCGCCCAGCTCCTCCAGGACCAGCGCGGTCTCACACCAGGTGGCGCCCGCACCGCCCAGCTCCTCGGGCACGGCCAGTCCCACGACGCCGAGTTCACCGGCCAGTGCCCGCCACAGCCCGCTGTCGTGCGCCTCTTCGGTCTCCACTCGGGCGACGAGTCCGTCACCGGCGTACCGGTGCCGCAGCAACTTCCTCACCTGCGAACGCAGTTCCTCCTCGACTTCGCTGTAGAGGAGGTCTGTCATGGCGCCGGCCGCGCGGTCGGCGCTCACCTGGGAAGGTCCTTCCACGGCATGTCCTTGTCCGTTCTGATGTCCTGCGGGAGACCGAGAACGCGCTCGGCGATGATGTTGCGCAGCACCTCCGTGGTGCCGCCCTCGATGGAGTTGCCCTTGCAGCGCAGGTAGAGGTAGCCGAAACAGCGCTCCAGTGGATCCTGGTCGGGGTCCAGCCTGCGGAAGGACCAGTCGTCGTAGCGGAGCCCTTCCGCACCGAGCAGTTCCAGGGCGAGCCCGGACATCTCCTGGTTCAGGCGGGCGAAGGTGATCTTGGCGGCGGACCCTTCCGGCCCGGGCCGTCCGGCGGCGAGCTGCCGGCGCAGCCGCTCCGCGGTCAGCCGAAGTGCCTCCGCGTCCACCCAGTGCCGCAGCAAAACCTGGTGCAGCCCGGGGGTGCGCAGCTCGGGCCGTTGGCGCCAGACCTCCGCCACGGCTCCGATCATGCCGCCCTCGCGTGGCAGGACGTCGGCGCCGATGGCGACCCGTTCGTTCATGAGCGTGGCGTTGGCGACCTTCCAACCGTCGCCGACGCCCCCGATGCGCTGGGTGTCGGGGATCCGCACCCCCGTCAGGAAGACCTCGTTGAACTCGGCCTCGCCGGTGGCCTGCCGCAGCGGACGCACCTCGACCCCGGCCGCCGTCATGTCGACCACGAAGTAGGTAAGTCCCTGGTGCTTGGGCAGCGCGGGATCGGTGCGGGCCACCAGGAGGCCCCACCGCGCCTCGTGGGCGTGGGAGGTCCACACCTTCTGCCCGTCGACGATCCAGCCACCGGTGTCGGGGTCGTGCACGGCCCGGGTGGCCAGGGCGGCCAGGTCGGAACCGGCACCCGGTTCGCTGAACAGCTGGCACCACAGTTCCTGGCGGGCGAACAGGGGGCGCAGAAACCGCTGTTTCTGCTCGGTGCTGCCCCAGGCAAGCAGCACAGGTGCTGCCATGCCGTGGCCGATGACGGCATGTCCGGGTGTGCCGGTGACAGCGCCGGCGGACTCCAACTCGGCGTCCACGACGGCCTGCATGGCCCGGGGCGCACCCAGTCCGCCCCAGCCGGGCGGGAAGTGCACCCAGGCCAGCCCGGCGTCGTATCTGGCGAGGAGGAATTCGGTGGCGGAGGTGGTCGCCGGGTCGTGCCCGGCCAGGAAGTCCTGGGCGACCTGCCTGACGAGGTCGGGTGTCCAGGACGGCACGACATCCGGGTCGTGCGGAGCGGTCTTCGGTGCCATGCAGGTGCCTCTCGTGCGGAATTGGTGCGGACGCGGCGCGGGCCTGGACGTCAAGTGCCGCGCGCCGCGGGCGGAAAGGGGTGCCGGTGGCGGCCTGGATCCGGTGCGGGGCATGCCGGAATCGGGCGATCCCACTCGGCGCGGTGTGTGCTTTTTGCCTACGGCGTCACAGGCCCGGATCGAAGTCGGTGATCCGCTCGCGGGCGGCCGCCACGTGCTCCACGGCCAGCGGCACCGCCTGCCGGGCCAGCGTGTCGAAGTGCACGCCGGTCACTGCCGTGACCGCGCAGACCTCGCCGCTGACGGCGTCCTCCATCACGTGGCAGAACCGCAAGGACGAGGTGCCGGTGGACAGCACGCCGGAGCGGACCACGACCACCTCGCCCGCCCGCACCTCGCGCCGGTAGGAGATCCGCTGATCCACGGCGACCATCCCCCGCTGCCGCTCGCGCAGGTGGGCCGGGGTCAGGCCGATGCCGGCGAACAGCTGCCAGGTGGCCTCGTCGAACTTCCCGACGTACCACATGACGTTCATGTGCCCCATGTGGTCGCAGTGCCATGGGTAGACGGTTCCCCGGTAGGTGATCTCCAGGTCGGACACGGTGTCGGACTCCTTGGTCTGGTTCACAGCGACAGCAGCCGGCGCAGGTGCCTGCGGTCCGAGGCGCCGACCTTCTGGTAGACGCGGTACAGGGTGTTGCTGACGGTGCGCGGCGAGACCACCAGCAGGTGGGCGATCTCCTTGTCGGTGTGCCCTTGCGCCGCCAGCCGCGCCACCGTCCGCTCCCGCTCCGACAACCCCGCCGGGTCGCCGAGGAAGTGCAGCGCCGGCGTGCTCACCTCGCCGCACTGCCGCCGCAGCGAGCGAGCCTGAACCGTGGAGGCGGTGGCCGCGCGGTTCTTCCCGGCCCGCCGCTGCAGCCGGGCGAGTTCGGCGTACCCCTCCGCCGCGTACAGGTCCGCCCCCGCGTCCGTCAGGGCTCGGCAGACCTGGCCGAGCAGCCTGGCGTCGCCGGAGTGGACCGCCCGCGCGTAGTGCAGTCGGCTTTTCAGGTACGTCCCCTGCACGGGCAGTTCCTCTCCGACGGCAGGATGCGCCGGCAGTCCGAGCCGTGCCATCTCGTGCAGGACGATGACGGCGTCGCCGTGACTGCCCGCCTCCAGCGCCGCGTCCGCGGCCGTGTGCAGCAGGATCCTGGCCTGCTCCTGCTCGCCGCGCTGGTGAGCCTGCCAGGCACGGGCGACGGCCAGTTCGGCGGCATACGGCCCGTGCCCGGCGTCGTCCGGCAGGGCGGGCAGGCCGTCCCGCCGGACCGCCGGCAGGCAGTGCGCCGCGATCGTGGAGTGGATGGCGGCCCTGACGTGCCACGGCCGCCACGCCACTTGGTAGGCAGGGGTGAAGGAGAAGTAGTCCAGCGCCTCGCGGATACGACCGCGTTCGAGGAGGACCACGCCGAGGGTGAGGCCCCGCCGGGCGTCGACGCCGACGCGGTTGCACCGGACGGCGGTACGGTATTCGCGCCGCAGGATGCCCTCGGCCTCGTCCAGGCGCCCTGCGTACAGCTGGGCGAGTGCGTGTGCCTCTTCCATGGCGTCCGCTTCGAAGAAGCAGCAGGCGTCGGCGTCGGGTGCGCGCCCGCGGAGTTCCTCGTAGAGCTCCAGTGCGTCGTGCGGGCGGCCCATCCTTCCCAGGGAGCCGATCGCCAGCAGGGCTGACTCGGCGCGGCAGGGCGAAGCGGGGGTGCTCAGTACCTCGCGGGCATGGCCCAGCGCTTCGGCGAAGCGTCCCCGGAAGGCCGCGGACAAGGCGGCGAAAGCCGAGCGCTGCGTGCCCGTCAGCTGGGAGGCGACGGTGTCCGCGTGGTCCTGCCTGCCCTCGAAGAGCAGGGTACGGGCCTGGATCGGCACGATGAGGCGGAGGTGGTCGGGGTGCTCGACCGACACCTTCTCGACGAACGCGTGCAGATCCTCGAAGGCACCGGCGGCGAACAGGGCACGCGCGTGCAGTTCGGCGGCCCGGGCGGTGGGGTGGCCGTCCCACGCGGCCGCGGACAGCCGTATCGCCGCCACGGCGTCATGGTCGTGCAGGGCGCACCGCACCCCGTCCCACAGCAGGTCGTGCTCCGGGAGGTCGCCCGCGTCCAGGTGCCACTGGGCGAGGCGGACGCGCTCGGCGCGCGTCAGGTCTTCTCTCGGAACTTCGCGCGTCCAACGCCGCAGGTAGTGCCTGCGCCGCAACGGGCCGAGGTCCTGGCGCAGCACGTGACCGACATAGGGGTGGGCGACGGCCACCGAACGGGCCGAGCCCGAAACCGGTTCGGTCCGGGGGTCGGAGACGCGGACCACTCGGGCGTCCTCCAGGTCCAGGAGTGTGTCCGCGGACACGATCCCTTCCAGTACGTCGAGACGGGCCGGCTCGGCTAGCGCGATGAGCTCCACTGCCCGGCGGGCGTCCTCGGAGAGTCCGCCGAGCTGCCGGGCGACCAGTTCCCGCAACGCGTTCGAGACCGGCAGGCCGGCGCCGAGCCGCCACAGCGGGCCCTCGGAAACGATCAGGTGCTGCTCGACCGCGGCCCGGGTGAGTTCCCGCAGCAGCAGCGGATTGCCGTCCGCCATGGCGGCCAGCCGCACGACACCCGGCTGTGCGAGCCGGTCACCGAACAGCGCGCTCGTCAGGCGTCGCGTGGACAGCACGTCCAGCGGACCGAGTTCGATGCGCGTGAGCCTCTGGTCCTTCCACAGCGATTGCAGCCGCCAAGGCCCCTGGTCGCTGGTCATCGCGAGGAGGATCTTGTGCTCACGCCGGTGGGTCAGCTCGCTCAGGCACTCGGCGGCCTGCTCGGACAGCAGATGAGCGTCGTCGATCCACAGCGTGCGGGGGCGGACCGAGCCCGGCCGCAGCAGGCGCTGCACACTCCTGGTCACCGCCGCCGGGGCCAGCCTCTGGACGGGCCGCACCGTGCCGCCGGGGCCGGACCGACCGGGCGGGCCGCCCTCCTCCTCCGCTTCGGCGCGGGCGGACAATGCGGCCACGATCTCCTCCCCGAGACGGGTCTTGCCGACGCCGGGCGCGCCGACGATCAGGGCTCCGGCGGGCCCTCCGGCGGACCGCAGTACGTGGAGTGCGGTACGCAGCTCACGGTCGCGGCCCACCAGGGCGGCCGGGCCGAGCTCTGCGGGACCCGCGGGGTCGTCGTACGCGACGTGAAGGGTGGGATACGTGGGCGAGGCCATGGTGATTCCCCAAGCATCGGAGGGTGCGGAGCATGTTCTGGAGTGAGTCGGGCACCTGTCATCGATGCTCGGGCTCCGGCCATGTCCTTCGCGTTGGGGAGGCACCCCAAGGTTTGCGCGGCCGCAGGTGCCACGGCCCCCCTCCGCGTCCGGCACGCGCGGGGCCGGCCACACGCCGTGGAGGGCGCGGTCGGGGCGGTTCCATGAGGTCTCCTGGCCGTTGCTGGTGACAACGAGCCACTCTGCGAGATCGGGCGAGGCGTGCGCATCCGTGATCTCACTGGGTTGCGGCCCCACGGTCGGGCTCTCGCCTCGCGGCCGGCGCAGGAGTCAGGGGGCCTCGCTGTTCGATGGGGGGCGCTGCACTCCATCCCCCGGCCTCCGAGGTCTCCGCTCTGGACGTCGGGGCCGGGGGGATGGACATCGCCGCGGCGGCTGTCCCCTCGCGCCGCGGCCGGGCTGAGTCGTCCCCACGTCTCAGCTACGACCAGTCAACCGCGACCAGGTCCGACGGTCATGAGTGATATGTACTCTTATCGCCCTCCAGGCCCGGCCGACCCGTCCATGCCCCCACCGCCCGCCGCGCGTACGACGACCCATGGGGCCGGACCCAGGCGGCCGCACCACGCAGAACGCGCCGGCCAGCAGCAGGCACGCCGCCACGCCGTCCAGCCAGTAGTGGTTGGCGGTGGCCACGACCACCAGCACGGTGACGACCGGATGCGCCAGCCAGAGCCACCTCCACCGGCCGCGCGCGACCACGATCAGGGCCACAGCGAGCACCACCGCCCATCCGACGTGGAGAGAGGGCATGGCCGCGTACTGGTTGGCCGTCGCGTCGGCTTGCGGGTCCCCGTAGACGGCTGGGCCCCACACCTGTCCGGTGTCGACCATCGCGGCCCGCGCCAGCATCCGCGGCGGCGCCAGCGGGGCCACGAGGTGCAGCAGCAGGGCGGAGCCGGTCAGCAGCACCAGGACGTTGCGGATCCACCGGTAGTGCGCGGGTCTGCTCAGGTACAGCCACAGAAGGAACAGGCCGGTCGCGGGAAAGTGGACCCAGGCGTAGTAACCGTTCGCCGCGCGGATCACCGCCTCGCTGCCCAGCATCAGCTCCTGTACGGAGTTCTCGGACGGCAGGCGGAGCACGCGCTCCCAGTGCCAGACGGTCTCCGCGTTCTCAAATGCCACACCGACGTGCCCGTCCGCCGCCAGTCGGCCGAACTTGTACGCCAGGAACAGCACCGCGACCAGAGCCAGCTCCAGCAGCGCGCGCGTCGCGGCGGAACCGCGCCTGGCGGGCTCGGAAGCGGAAGAGCTGTCCGATTCCGGTGATCGCCGGGCCGGAGCATCCCTCACCGTCAGGTCGCGCTGCCGGGCTCCGCCGTCCGATGGGTTTGTCGTAGGCCGCATGAGGATCCTCGGGGGTGGTCGGGTATTCCCGGCCGCGGCACTCTCCCCGCGCGGCCGTTCCTCCCGGTCTACGGCCGAGCCCGAAGCCTCGGCGTCGGGGCGGCACCCCAAGGTTTCCTCCGGCCCCCACTGCTGACCGGCATCCGATCTGCTGAGATCTCGATGACGTCGAGGCGAGTGGGGTACTCGGGGCGCGGTCGGCGGTCGGGTCGGCCGTGGCACGTGGGAGGCTTCGTGGCCGTTCGCCATCGTCTGATTCGCGTCAGTCCCGCCGCTGTGTGGGCTGTGCTCGCCGACGGCTACCGGTATGGGGAGTGGGTGGTGGGGACCTCCCGGTCCTGGCCCGCCCGGGGGCAGTGGCCGCAGACGGGCGCGGTGATCCGCTACGAGATCCGGCTCGGGCCGCGCAAGCTCGTCAACGAGACGGTGGTGCGCCACTGCGAGGAAGGCGTCCGTCTGGAGCTGGAGGCGCACGCGGGATTCCTGGGCACGGCGCGGATCGCGGTCGAGCTGCGGCCGTGGGGCGAGCACTGCCTGGTCGTGCTGGACGAGCATCCCCTGCGAGGCGCGGGGGGCAAGGTGCACAACGCGGGCCTTGACGCACTGGTCCAGCTGCGCCACCGCGCGATGCTCGCCCGACTCGCCCGGCTGTGCGAGAACACCTCCCCCGACGCTCCCCAACCCACGCCAAGGCGGCACAAAGCACCCGCCCGGCCACCGGAAAGCGGACCTGAGGCGCCGGACGCCGTCGTGATCGGCGCCGGCCCCAACGGACTGGTGGCCGCAAACCTGCTCGCGAACGCCGGGTGGAGCGTGGAGGTGCTGGAGGAGCAGCCAGAGCCGGGCGGGGCGGTGCGGCACGACCGAGGAGTCGACCCCGAGTTCGTCAACGATCTGTGCAGCTCGTTCTATCCCCTGGCCGCCGCCTCCCCCGTACTGGCAGGGCTGCGCCTGGAGGACCACGGCCTGCGGTGGAGTCACGCGCCCGCCGTGCTGGCGCATCCCCTCACCGACGGCAGCTGCGCGGTCCTGGGCACGGACGTCGAGGTCACGGCCCAGTCCCTAGACACCTTCGCGGCCGGCGACGGGGATGCCTGGCGGCGCCTGCACGACGTATGGCAGGGCCTGTACCCGGACCTCCTCGACGCCCTGTTCACGCCCTTCCCTCCGGTGCGCGCCACGGCGCGGCTGGCAGCGCGGCTGCGTGCCGCGGGCGGACTGCGGATGGCCCGCTCCCTGGTCCTGCCGGTCCGCCGGATGGGCGAGGAGGAGTTCAGCGGTGAGGGCGGCCGGCTACTGCTGGCCGGCAACGCCCTGCACGCCGACCTCGCCCCTGAATCAGCGGGCAGCGGCGGCTTCGGCTGGCTGATGGCGATGCTGGGACAGACGTACGGCTTTCCCGTCCCCGTCGGCGGAGCGGGCGCGCTGACCCAGGCTCTGACGCGCCGCCTGGAGGCTAATGGCGGGCGGGTGCGCTGCGGGCAGCGCGTCGAGGAGATCGTCGTCGAGGGCGGCCGGGCCGTCGGCGTACGAACGGCGTCCGGCGAGGTGGTGTCGGCGCGCCGGGCGGTCCTCGCGGACGTGTCGGTTCCGGCGTTGTACGGCGAGCTCGTCGCCCCCGAGCATGTGCCCGACCAGCTCCGGGACGACCTGCACCGGTTCCAGTGGGACTTCGCCACCTTCAAGGTCGACTGGGCGCTGGACGGGCAGGTGCCCTGGCAGGCGCGGCAGGCGGCCACGGCCGGCACCGTGCACCTGGCCGACGGCTTGGACGAGCTGACCCGTTTCGCGGCGCAGATCGCCATGCGGCAGCTCCCCGACCGCCCCTTCCTGCTGTTCGGCCAGATGACCACCGCCGATCCCTCCCGCTCGCCCCAGGGGACCGAATCGGCCTGGGCCTACACCCATGTCCCCCATGAGATCCGCTCCGACGCGGGCGGGGAGGGCATCGGCGGCCGCTGGGACGAGTCGGACCAGGAACGCATGGCCGACCGGGTCGAGCAGCAGGTCGAGCGGTTCGCGCCCGGCTTCCGCTCCCTGATCCGCGCCCGCCGCGTCCTCGCGCCGCCGGCCCTGGAGGCCCTCGACGCCAACCTCCGCGCCGGCGCCATCAACGGCGGCACCTCCGCACTGCACCAGCAGCTCGTCTTCCGCCCCCTGCCCGGCACCGGGCGCCCGGAGACACCGGTGCCCGGCCTCTTCCTCGCCTCCGCCGGGGCCCACCCCGGCGGCGGGGTGCACGGTGCTCCGGGAGCCAACGCCGCTCGCGCCGCACTGCACGGCCACCCCACCGGCCTGTCCCGCGCCCAAAGGCTGCTGACCCGCCGAGACCGCACCGGAAGCAAGGCGTGAAGTGACCGCACCAGACGCAAAGCGTGGAGCGACCGCACCGGAAGCAAGCCGCGAAGCGACCGCACCGGCACAGCTGTCGCACCCGCCAGGAAGGAAACCGATGAGCGACCCCACCGACACCCGCACCTCCCCCGCCCCCGGACACCAGCGCCCCGCCGACGTCGACGACCGGACCGTCGCAGCGCTCGGCGCGCTCTCCAAGGCGTGGGAGACCACCGAACGGGCCAGAGGCCGTCTGTACGACTTCCACCAGCTGACCGGAACGGCCGACCTGCAACTGGACGAGGCCGTCCGGCTGCTGCGGGAGGCCGGCCATCACGAGTGGGCCGAGCGGGTCCGCTCCGAGATCCTGGGACGCAACGTCATCCCGGGGCACTGGACGTTCCAGATCGTCGAGGCCTACAACGCCACTTACTACCGGCCCTTCCAGCAGCTGGAAACGAGCGCAGTGCAAGAACTCGCCCACGGCCGGGACCACCTCTACGAGGCACAGATGAAAGAGGACCGCCGCACGCCCGGCCACCCTGACCACACGGCCCGGCCGCCTGAACCACAGCCTTGAGCCGCCCGGAAGGAAGCCCTGTGCGCAGCAGTCCGCTGACCGGCCGCACGGTCGCCGTCACCGGCGCCGCCCGCGGGATCGGCGCGGCACTGGCTCGCGAGATCGCCGGACGCGGCGCCCGGGTGGCCCTCCTGGGCCACGAACCGGAGGCGCTCGACGCGTTGGCCGCGTCCCTGCCGGGCCCGGCGCTGGCCGTGGCGGCCGACGTCACCGACCTCGCCGCGCTCACGGCCGCCGCCGGCACGGTACGGGCCCGCTTCGGGCCGCCCTCCGTGGTGGTGGCGAACGCGGGCATCTCCGAGGGCGGCCCCTTCCTCGCCTCGGACCCGGCGGGCTGGCACCGCGTCATCGACGTCAACCTCGGCGGCAGCGCCAACACCGCTCGCGCGTTCCTGCCGGACCTGTTCGCAACGGCCGGCTACTTCCTCCAGGTCGCCTCCCTGGCGTCCCTCGGCGCGGTCCCCCTGATGAGCGCCTACTGCGCCTCCAAAGCGGGAGCCGAGGCCTTCGCGCACGCCCTGCGAGCGGAGGTCGCCCACCGGGGCGTGGCCGTGGGCATCGCCTACCTGAGCTGGACGGACACCGACATGATCCGCGACGCCGACCGCTACCCGGTCATGCGCGCACTCCGCACCCACTTGCCCCCGCCGGCCCGCCGGACCCACCCCGTGCAGACCGTCGCCGCCCGCCTGGTGACGGGCATCGAAGGTCGCCGTACGGCCGTGTACGCCCCCGCCTGGCTCCGGCTCGTCCAGCCCCTGCGGCCGATCCTGCCACCCGTCGTCCTGCGGATGTCCCGCCACGGGCTGTCCCATACCGAGGGCTACGAGTCCTTCGCCCACACCGGCCCGCTCGGGGCAGGTGGACTCGCCGACCGCGCCGTCGCCCGCGAGACCAGGGCCGGCCAACGGGACGACGACCCCACCGGGCCCCACGGGACGTGAATCGAGCACCCATGCAGACCTTCCTGCCCCACCCCGACTTCCGGCGGAGCGCCCAGCTGCTGGACCGTCGGCGCCTGGGCAAGCAACGCGTCGAAGCGCTCCAGGTGCTGCGCGGCCTGACGGTCCCCGGTTACGGCTGGCGCCGGCACCCGGCCGTACGCATGTGGACCGGGTACGAAGAAGCACTCGTGCGCTACGGCCTGGAGGTCTGCCGGGTCTGGCGCGAACAGGGCCACCAGGACAGCTGCGCGGCCTCCCTCGTCTCGCAGCTGGCCACCCACCGCCCCGGCACCACGGTGCGCGACCAAGCCGGACTGGCGGCCGCCGACGAGCTGCCACCGTGGCTCGGCGACGAGGCCTTCCACCAGAGCCACCGCTCGGCCCTGGTCCGCAAGGACCCGGCCTTCTACGCCGCGCACTTCCCCGCCGACCCCGACGATCTGCCCTACGTCTGGCCGACCTCGGACCGCGAACCACAGGGCGTCCACCCCGACGCCTGACCGCCCTCGGTGGCGGCGCGTCAGGACTGCTTCGAAAGGCGTGGGCGAGGGGGTGTTTGCGCGCAGGACCCAGGGGCATCCGGAATCCTGTGCTTCGGACAGGAGGCGCGCCCAGCGGGGACGAGTATGTCCGCTCGGGTCCGCCTTTGGCGAGCCCTGGACACGTTCCCCGCGGCTGACCTGGCATCCCCCGTGCAGGTCACGACCCGGGACCTCGCGGATCGTGGCTTGCGACCACGTTCAGGAGCTCTTCCGCATGCTTACCGATATCTCGACGGCTTCCCCGCAGACAGCCCGGAGGCCGACCGCCGCCCCCTCCCGGCGCAGTCATGACGACGCCCCGGACACCGCTGAGCGCTTCGCCCGGCTGGCGGAACTGGAGGACGGTCCCGAGCGGTCCGCTCTGCGCGACGAACTCGTCGCCGTCTGGCTGCCCATGGCCCACCGCATCGCGTCCCGTTTCCGCGACCGCGGCGAGTCCATCGAGGACCTGCGCCAGGTGGCCGCGCTCGGGCTGGTCAAGGCCGTCGACCGGTACGAGCCCTCACGCGGGGCCTTCGAGAGTTACGCCGTCCCGACCGTGACCGGCGAGATCAAGCGGCATTTCCGCGACCGGATGTGGGCTCTGCGCGTCCCGCGCCGCGTACAGGAACTGCGCAACCGGGTCCGGGTGGCCCGCAGGGAGCTGACCCAGAACCCCGGCAGCGGTGAGCCGAGCGTCGAGGACATCGCCGAGCACACCGGCCTCACCGAGGACGAGGTACGCACGGGCATGGAGGCGCTGGAGAGCTTCAGCACCCTGTCGCTGGACGTCGCGCTCTCCGAGAGCGACGACGGCTACAGCCTCGCCGACACCCTGGGCACGCCGGACGCGTCGTACGACGTCATCGTGGACCGCGAGGCCGCCAAGCAGGGACTCAGCAGGCTGTCCGAGCGTGACCGGGCCATCCTGTACATGCGCTTCTTCGAGGACATGACGCAAGGCCGCATCGCGGATCGCCTCGGCATTTCCCAGATGCACGTCTCCCGGCTCATCAGCCGCAGCTGTGCGCGTATCCGCGACGAGGCCCTTGCACAGCGTTCCAGCAACCGCTCCGCGTCGTGAGCCCGATTCCACGCCTCTGAGGAGTCCGACCGATGTTGATGCCCCTTCCCGCCCACCTGCGTGCTCTCGTCAGCGCCTACGAGGCCCTACGCGCCCAGGAGCTCCGCAACGGAACCGACACCCCCAGTCCGCGCCTGCGGGACCTCGCCTACACCCTGTGCGTGTCCACCGGAACCCGCGACATCGCCCACGCGCTCGAGGCCGCTCACGCATACCTCGCCACGGCCGCCTCTCGCCCTGAGCCCGCCCCGGTGCCCGACGGTGCACGCCCGGCGACCCGGGTCCCCGTCGAGGAGGCTTGCGCCGGTCCTGCGAGCAGTTGACGGGCGTGCGGGGGTGCGGCCGTCGTCGTGAAGGCAGCCCGAGCGCGGCCTGATCCGAAGTCCAGCGCACCCCCGCCCGCAGCCTGGCTCAGGTGGGCAGGTCGTGGTCGAGGATCGAGTGGCGGCAGCTGCCTCTCTTGCACTTTCCCTGAGGGCCTCCGTCCTGGAAGTCCGGACAGGGGCAGGAGAGGCAGGGGATGCCGTCGTCGGAGTCGGGCTCCCATCCGTTGTTTGTCAGCCGCGCTCGGGCGCCTTCCCGGATGCCTCGCATCTGGTCGTCCAGCTTGCGGAATTGGGACTCGTTCTCCTCGAAGGCCTTCCTCTGGGCGTCGGTCACGTCGTACTGATCCATGTGGCTCTCCCCAGGTGGAGTTGGCGGCGAGGGCTGTCCTCGCTCATACGCCCCACGATGGCCCGGCGGGCGCCTGCCCGCATGGCGAGCCCAGCAGGAGGGCAGGCAGCCATGCGAAGGGGGACCCACCTGCTGCGCGATGCCGACGCCGAAGAACACCGCGTCGCCCTCCAGCGCACACGCCCACCCGGTCGCCGACCCTGCCGGGACGATGGCGGCACGCGGGGTGGGCAGAATCCCCCGCCCGTCAGCCGGCCGGCCGCGGTTTCGTCCTCCCGGTCCGGGAAGCCGGGGTTCCAGCTGCCCTACGCCGACTCACCTCGCGGCGCTGTCCGAGCGCGGGCAGGCGATTCTGCGTCCGTCCCAACGCCACAGGCTTCAGCCGCGTCGACCACCCGTTTCTTGAGGACGGCGTCGGCCCTCATCTGTCCTGGGCGGCAACGGAGGCGGAGCTGCCCGCAGCTGCTTTCGCTTGACAGCGCCGTCCGCATCAGTCGGCGCCTCGTGCCGGCGGGCCGGTGTGTCGAGGTGAGGTGGTGGTGTGGATCAGGTGGTCGACGACGTCGGCAAGGCCGGCGGGGCGGTGAGAGGCGGCGCGCTGAGCCTCGGCGCGGCTGCCTTGGGTCCGTAGCCGCGCCCAGAGGGTGTGTACGAGTTGCGTGTCGCCGTGCCGATCGAGGGCGGGTCGTAGCAGGGACAGGAGCTGCTCGATCTGGGTGGCGGCCGGGGTGAGGTGGCCGGTGGCCGTGTCGATGCCGTTGCCGTCGATGCCGTCGCGTGCGGCATGCCAGCAGGCCGCCCGCAAGAGTTCGGGAGAGCAGCGCGGGGCGGGTTCTCCGGCCTCGATGGCGATGAGGGCGGTGGCGGTCATGGCTTTGACGATCCCGGCCAGCAGGACGGTGTCGTCGGCCGTGGCGGTCGCGTCTGCGGCGCGGAACTCCAGGGTCGGCAGGTGGTGGGAGGGCCTGATGTCCCAGTACAGACCGGCTCGGTCCGTAAGGGTGCCCGTGGCGAGGAAGCCGCCGACGAGGTCCTCGAAGTGGGAGGGGGACTCGAAGTACGGCGGCGGTCCGGCGACCGGCCAGCGGCCCCACGTGGTCGTGCGCCAGCTGGCGTAGCCGGTGTCCCGGCCTTCCCAGTACGGCGAGTTGGCCGACAGCGCGATCAGCAGCGGGATCCACGGCCGCAGGTGGTTGCTGATCCGCAGGGCGGTCGCCAGGTCGGGTACGCCCACGTGGATGTGGCAGGCGCAGGCGATCTGTTCGTCGTCCAGGGCGCGGAACATCGCGGCGCTGCGGGCGTAGCGGGGTCCGTCTGTCAGCGGCGGGGGACCGTTCGGCGCGAGGACGGGCGTTCCGGTGGAGACGATGCGCAGCCCCTGGCGTGCGGCGGCCTGGGCGAGGGACCGGCGGGTGGCGTGGATCTGGTCGGCGAGGCCGTTCAGGTCGGTGTGCGGGTCGGTGCGGGTCTCGACCTGGTAGCGGGTGATCTCGGGGCCGACCCGGTCGCCGAGTTCGCCGGTCGCCTCGGTCACCACTTTCTCGGCGTCGGCGCGCAGTTCGCGGGAGACGGGGTCGACGAGCAGGAACTCTTCTTCTGCTCCGATGGTGAGCGGAGTGGCTCTGTGCTCCAGGGGCGTCGTTCGGCCACGGCTCGGGGCGGGTGGTTGTGTGACGGCCGGCGTGTGCCCTGTACTCGTCATGGCGGTCATGCTGACACGTGCGACGGCCGACGGGCAGAACGCAAAGCCGTCATTGCCTCAACCGGACGGGGGTGGGTCGTGCGGGAGCGGACTCAAGTGCTGGTCGTCGGGGGCGGCCCGGCGGGGGCCACCGCCGCGGGGCTGCTGGCGCGGCAGGGCTTCGACGTAGTGGTCTTGGAGCGCGAGCGCTTCCCTCGCTATCACATCGGAGAGTCGCTGCTGCCCTCACTGTTGCCCGTCCTGGACGTGCTGGGCGCACGGGAGGCCGTCGAGCAGCATGGTTTCGTACGCAAGGCAGGGGCCTTCTACGGGTGGGGCGGCCAGGAGTGGGCCCTGCGCTTCGACGAGCCCGGCCGCGAGGCGTCGCACAGTTTCCAGGTCGTCCGATCCGAGTTCGACCAGCTGCTGCTGGAGCACGCCCGCCGTCAGGGCGCGGACGTCCGGGAGGGCACCCGCGCGCGCCGGGTCGCCCTGCGCGAGGGCGGCGCGGTGTCGGCTTCGTGGGTGGCCGAGGACGGTCGTAGCACTGGGAACGGGGAGGGCCGTAGAAGTGAGGACGGGTCCGGTCGTAGCGGTGAGATCGACTTCGCGTGCATGGTCGATGCCTCCGGCCGGGCTGGGGTGTTGGGCGCCCGGCAGCTCGGTGCGCGGAAGGTGCACGACGTGTTCCGCAACGTCGCCGTGTGGGGCTACTGGAGTGGTGCCGCGTTGCTCCCGGCGGCTCCCGAAGGAGCCATCGGAGTGTTCTCGCTCCCCGACCATGGCTGGTTCTGGGCCATTCCGCTGCATGATGGCACCCTCAGCGTCGGCCTCGTCACGGACAAACGGTCCTTCAACCAGGCCCGGGGCAGGCTCGGCTCGATCGACGCCGTCTACCGCGAGGCACTCGGGCAGTGCCCGATGCTGGAACGGATGCTCGACGGTGCGCGGCCGGTCGCCGCGCTGAAGACCGAGACCGACTACTCCTACACCGCCGACGCGTTCTGCGGCCCCGGCTACTACCTCGCCGGCGACGCCGCCTGCTTCCTCGACCCACTGCTGTCCACCGGCGTACACCTGGCCATGTACAGCGGCCTGCTCAGCGCCGCCGCCATCACCGCCGTCCTGAACGGCGAAGTCGACGAAACCGCCGCCCGCGCCTTCTACCAGGCCGCCTACCGCAACGCCTACGAACGCCTGCTGATCCTCGTAGGCGCCTTCTACCGCATCCACGACGGCCGCGACGCCTACTTCCGGCAGGCCCAGACACTCAGCCACCGCGACCGGCACGGCCTGCGCCTGCACGAGTCCTTCCTCAACATCATCACCGGCGCCGAGGACCTCCACGACGCCCAGGCGGAATCCATCGACTTGCTCCACACACAACTGCGCAGCCCGCTGGACGGCCGACCCGCCCAGGGACTCGGCGGTCACGCGACCAGCCACATGCTGCCCCTGCCCACCACCCCCGAGCACGCCGCCGCAGGCCTCTACCTCACCCTGAGCCCGTACCCGACGTTGCGTCCTGTGCCCTGACGGACTGCCACGGCACACCACTTACCGGTGCGGTGTCACTCGTAGAGCTCGGCGGCGGACGGGGTCGGGCGTGGCAGGGCTGTCGGGGTCGTGTAGGCGAAGTTCAGCACGGTACGACGCAGCCCCGACCGGACGAGGGGAGTAACACGATGCGCGGTGGTGTCGCTGCGCAGCAGGTACGCGTCTCCGGGTCGGTGGTGAGCGGTACGGGCCCGCGCGGTGTCCAGTTCCCGCAGGGATGCGGCTCGGGGCAGGAAGTGGACCAGTCCGCCTTCGGCGGGCTCGGCGGGCGCTTCGAGGAACAAGACGAGGGCGTAAGGGTAATCATCGGTGTGCGCGCCATGCGTATCGCCGGCCCGGTGCAGGATGTTCAGCACGTGCCGCTCGACGGGATCGGCGACCTCGGTGACCGGCTCGCCGACCAGCCGGCCCACCAGGTCGATGAGGCTGCGGTCCCGGTACAAGGCGGGGATCAACTCGGACGCCTCACCGATGACATGGCCGCCGAGGGTCCGCATGTGCCGGGGCGATTCGTCCATGCACGCCATCGTGAAGTCACGGCGCCGTGCCAGAGCCTCCAGCCTGTCCGCTTCCCTTCTCAGCCTGGCGAGCCCTTCGACGGTCAGGAGGCCGGGGAGGGCCAAGTAGCCGTCCGCCGCGAACCGGTGTCCGGCGTCGGGCGCGAGGCGCGAGAGTGCGTCGGTGTCGAGGAGTTGGGGCACTGGCGAACTCCCTGTCGCTCGTCGGCAGGTCCCGGTCTGCCTCCCCGCCCCGACCCACTCCCACGCCCCAGCGCGGTCGAACGACCGAATGTCGGCGTCGGTCCGAGGCGAACTGTGCCCCACGGCCGGGGCACGGACGCACGTTGGGGCGCGAGGACAGCCAACTCCGTTGATGCTGCTGGTCCCCGTGGCCCCCTGGCATCCTCTCCGGGCCCGTGAACCGCACGAAGCCCCCGGGAATGCACTCGCACAGCGCATACCCGTCCCCGTACGGTCTGGGCATGACGAAGACCACGCCACCAAGGCCCGTGGCCGTGGAGGCCGTGTTCCCCGAACTGGCCGCCCATCGTGGCCGGACAACCCGGCTGCACCCCAGGCCGGGGCGGCCAGGTATGCACGAGAGCCACGTCGGCGGGCCGATGCTGTGGCCGGAGGACGACCCGTGGCCGGTCTGCCACGAACCGCACCAGCCCGAGAGCGAGGGGTACGCGCCGGAGGAGATCCGCAGCGCCCGGGCCGAGGGCGTACGGCCGCGGCGCCGACCGTGGCCCACAGACGGGACGGCGCGGGGAGACGAGCCGGTGCCGTTCCTGGGGCTCGCTCAGCTCTTCCGCCGGGACATCCCCGGTCTGGCGGCCGGGCCCGACGATGCGGACCTGGTGCAGCTCTTCCGCTGCCCGCTCACCCACGGTCCGCACCTGGAACGCCGATACCACCTGCGGTGGCGGCGGGCCGCGGAGACCGAGCGCGCGGAGTGCCTTCTCACCACCCCGCCCGAAGTGCCCATGCTGCGCTGGGAGC
This sequence comes from Streptomyces sp. NPDC043726, assembly GCF_056436565.1. Taxonomy (NCBI): domain Bacteria; kingdom Bacillati; phylum Actinomycetota; class Actinomycetes; order Kitasatosporales; family Streptomycetaceae; genus Streptomyces; species Streptomyces sp. NPDC043726. Next base: position 465,454 of record NZ_JBWKCI010000002.1, on the reverse strand, counting down.
ACGAACTCCCCGAGCCGTGTGTACTGCATCCCGAAGAAGTGGACACCTACCCCTGGGCGGAGGACGACACGCTGCCCGCCTCCCTGATCGCGCTCATCGACGAGTGGGACGACGCTCAGGCGGCGGAGCACGGCCCTGACGCTCCGAGTTATCAGGGCGACCTCTCGATCCCGCCCGGCTGGCGGGTCGACGGCTTCCCGAGCTGGGCGTCGACCGGCCCCATGACCATCGACTGCGCGTCCTGCGCCGCCCCGATGCGACTGCTGCTGACCGCTGACGGCTACGAGGCGGACGCCGGCTCGCACAGCTGGGTACCGCTGGAGGACCGCGACCCGCGACTGCGGGGCAGGGACTCGATCCAGGGCGGCTCTTCTGTCGCCCAGCCGACCCGACTCCGCTTCGGCCGGGACCGTGACTTGCACGTCTTCACCTGCCCGGCCGACCCCGGCCATCCGCCCCGCTGGGTTCTCTCCTAGGTCGCCCCCGAACACCGCGCCGGGCGACTCCGTCGCGGCGGCTGCTCCTCACCCAAGCCTCGCGGGCCCGTCGTTCGCCCGGCCACGGGCAGCCCGACCTGAACCCGCCCCCGCAGTCGGTCACCGCCCCTACACTCCTGGTCATGACGGGGGTCGAGACGGCAAACCTGGTGATCGGGATCGCGGGGGTTCTCGCCGCGGCGGCGGGTGTGTGGTTCGCGTATCGCGAGTACCGCGGGCGGCGATCCGGTGCGGGGCGCACACCGGAGCCGCCGCAACCGCCCCAGCCGCAGGGGCCGTACGACGCCCTCGTGGCGCACGCCGCGGGCGACGCCGATGCCGCGGAATGTCTCGCCCGCCGACTGCGCGAGGCGGACCTCAATGTGTTTCTGGTGCGCTGGGTCGAACCCGGCTTGGTCCCGCTGCTGAAGACCGAACGCGCGCTGGCCGAGTCCGGTTGGGGGGTACTGGTGTTCGGCTCGGGCACGATGGTCGACCTGCGCGCCCGTGACGAGTACGCGGCGCTGTTGCAGCGTACGTACGAGGGCGGCCTGCGGTTCGTTCCCGCACGCACCACCCAGGACCCGCTGCCCCCGCTCGCCGCCATCCACCAGCCGCTCGACCTCACCGGGCCGGGCACCGACCACTACGACCGGGAGGTCACGCGGCTGGTACGGCTCATTCGCGCGCCCCGGCGTGCCGCGGGGGCCTGACATGGGGGTCACCCGGCCGTGGCGACTGCGTTGTTCAGCCGTCCTGGAGGTCTACGCCACCGACGGCTTCACGCTCTGGCCTGTCGCCGAGTCCGCGCCGTCCGGTTTCCTTCCGCTCAGCGGCGGGCTCAGTCCGCTCGAGGTCGGTACCGCGGTGATGCGCATCGCCGCCTGCAACGACATCGATCCCGGGGACGACGGTCGCCCACCGCGGCCCGCCGACCCGATCGGGGCGTTCCTGCACGGACTGCTCACCATGGACGACCTCTTCGCCTCCGGCGGTCTGCAGATCACCGACACGGCGACCGGCACGACGCTCCTGCCGGGCTGCTGCAACGGACTGGACGAGAGACGCGACTGGCTGGAGGTCGTCGACGGCGAGGGCTGGGCGTCCTTCGGCCACGATCCCTCGCCCCTCGCCGAACGCCACGGCGACGTCGTCCGATTGACCGTCGACACCGAGCAGGACAGCAGCCCGGTGATCGAGGTGTCCGCCAGCGACCTGCGTCGCCTGCTGGACGGCGCGGAGCGCGACCTGATCGACTTCCTCCGGCTGGCCGCCACCTGGACCTCCCAGCAGCTGCCGCACTACGCAGCCCCCGTCACGTCCGCCCTTGGCCGCGCTCTGGACCTGCCCGGCTTGGTGCCCGTTCGTCACATCCCCACGTCCCACAGGACGTGATCTCCTAGCCGAGCGGCGGACTCAGGAACCTTGCCGGAGCCAGCTCAAGGAACTTCGACATCGCGGTGGCGAGCCGCGCCGCCTCGGACCCACCGGGCTCGCCTGCCAAGCTACGGAACGTCAGTTCCAGAGCCCGGTCACCGTCGCGCACCAGAAGGGTGGTGATCTGGGCCTGCTGCCCCGCCGGACCGGCGAGCATCGTACGCATCAAGGCCTCGTCACCGAACCTCTGCTCCACCTGGAGCGGGTTGCTCGGATCATCGGCCGGGTCCACCACCTGCACGGTGATCTCCTGATCGCCGATGTTCATCGTCCAGTCAGTGCACTGGGCGTACACCTGCCGCATGTCGGCCATCCAGGCCTCGGCAGCCCCTGGTGCCCGCTCCGAGACTCCCTCGTCGACGACTATCGAGGAGTCGGCGTTCATGAACGAGGTTCTGACCTCTCTCGCGGCCTTGTCGCTGAACGCCCTGTTCAGCAGGGCCGTGAGTGCCGGGGTCGGACCGGTCATCGGCGGCGGGTCCTCGTCGGACGAGGGCGACGCCAGCTCAGTGAAGTCGTCGAGGCTCGCGCTCGCCAGATCCGCTGCCGTGACCAGAAGCCGCTCAAGGTCCCCAGGCCGCACGGTCGGCGCCGACTGCGAACCGTCAAATGTGCTCACGAAGTTGCCTTTCATCAAGCGGTGGATGCCAAGTGGCAGGCGCCACCGTAACCCGCTACGGCACCAAGATGATCAAGGATTTAGCGCACTGCTGCTGTCCGCCACCCACTGGTGCGGGAACGCGATGAGCGGGTTGACGAGCGTCATGCCGATGAGCGCCACCGTCTCAGGCGGTGAAGCGCTTCTGGATGTCCGGGCGCTCGGCGAGATGCCGGGGATAGCCGGGGCCGAGGCGGGGGTGGGTGTCGTCGGCTGTCATCGGTTCCTTGCACGACGCGCATACGACCTCGGCGTCGCCCTCGTGGCCGCAGCGGTCATGGTGGAAGACCACCGGCGGTCCCTGCTCACCGCTCAGCCAGCGGTTGCCCCAGGCGTTCATGGCCGCCAGCACACCGAAGAAGTCGCGCCCCTTCTCCGTGAGCACGTAGTCGTAGCGCACCGGCTCCTGCTGGTAGGGCTTCTTCTCCAGGAGCCCCTCGTCGACCAGTCTGCGCAGACGGTCGGTCAGGGTGTTGCGAGCGATGCCGAGCTCCTGCTGGAAGGCGTCGAACCGCTTGATGCCGTAGAAGGCCTCCCTCAGGACCAGCGGCGTCCACCAGTCCCCGAGCATGTCCATGGTGCGGGCGACAGAGCACGGCCAGTTCGCGAAAGAGGTGCGCCTCATGGCCTGAGCATATAGGTCTCACCATAGGACCCAGCAGCCTCGGCACCGGCCACCCGTCCGACCGACGGGTGGCGTCCGCGAGCGTCCGGGTCAGCTGACCGGCTCGCGCTCGATGTCGCGGACCAGGTCCAGGGCGCGGCCCAGGGTGGTGAGCCGGGCGTCCAGCGTCTCGCCGGCAGGGTAGAAGCGGACGGTGTCCACGCCGGCGTCCCGCCACACCCGCAGCCGGTCCCGCACCATGTCCTCGGTACCGATGAGCGTGGTGCCGAGCACCATCCCGTCGGTGATCAAAGCTGCCGCGCCGTCCCGGTCGCCGGCCTGCCAGCGCTCGCGTACTTCGGCGGCCACGTCGGCCCAGCCCTGGCGGCTGTAGGCGTTGTTGTAGAAGTTGGTGCTCGCGGAGCCCATGCCGCCCAGGCTGAAGGCCAGTTCCTTCTTCCGGCCGGCCACCATCGCCCGCAGCGCGTCCTCGTCGTCGGCGAAGGACACCTCGGCGCCCTGGCAGATGTCGAGGTCCGCGCGTGAGCGGCCGGAAGCGGCGAGGCCCGCGTCCAGGTGGTCGAAGTACGCCTCCTTGGCGCCCTCGGGCACGAAGCTGGTGCCGAGCCAGCCGTCGGCCACTTCGCCGGTGAGATGCAGCATCTTGGGCGAGAGGGTCGCCAGGTAGATCGGGATGTCGTGCTCGGCGCGCATCGACAGGCGCATGGGCTTGGCGTCCCCGCCGGGCAGCGGGATGTGGAACTCCCTCCCGGCGTAGGAGACTTTCTCACCGGCGACGGCCTGCCGCACGATCTCGACGGTCTCCCGCATCCGTGACAACGGCCGGGCGAAGGAGACCCCGTGCAGTCCTTCGATCACCTGCGGTCCGGACGGTCCCAGTCCCAGCAGGAAGCGACCCTGGGAGATCTGCGACAGGGTGATCGCCGCCCGGGCGATGGCCATCGGTGTGCGGGTGGCGAGCTGGATGATCCCGGACCCGAGCAGTATCCGCTCCGTCCTCGCGGCGAGATATCCGAGTGGCGCCGGCGCCTCGGAACCCCACGCCTCCGCCACCCAGCAGATGTCCAGGCCCAGCTTCTCCGCCTCGGTGACGAAGTCCACCGTCTCCGGCCAACTGCCCCAGGACGCCTCGACCGTGGTGGACGTACGCATCACTCACTCACCTTCCCGGACGCTTCCGCGAGCTGCTTGATGGCGGCGAGCGTGACGCCGATGTTGGTCTCGAACTCCCTCATCCGCACGAAGACGATCTTCTGCTCCTTATCGGGCATGCGGTCGATGGCGAAGGAGAGACCGGAGCGGCCCGGCCCGAGCTGCATCCACTGCCGCAGCAGCGTCCCGCCGTCCTCGGGTTCGAGGGTGAACCGCCAGATCGCAGAGGGCCGTTCCGGATCCTCCACCGCCCAGGCGAACACCCTGGGCGGCTCGTACTCCGTGACATGGCTCGTCGTGGACCACTCACCCAGCGCCTCGTGCCTGCTGCGGCCCACGAACCGGGCTCCCCGCGCGGGTCCTGTCCTCCCGTCCAGCCACTCCACGGACTGCAACTCCGCGCTCATCCGCGGCATCAGCTCGATGTCGGACACCAGCCCCCACACCCGTTCCGGTGGTGCGGCGATCCAGATCGGCACCTCGACCGTCGGCTTGTCCGCGTAGCGCGCGCCGGTCCACTCCATGGCCTGCGGCCTCCTCAGCGAGTCGATGAGCAGTACAGTTGCGTAGATAGACTCACTAGTCAATGCCAAGCGCAGTGAGCGGTTCCCCTGGAGGAGTTGACCGTCACTCGGCGGGTTCAGCGCCACGCTCCCGACCGTCGTCGGCCGACCACGGCACTCAGCGTGCGTACGCCCCGAGTGGAGCCGGGGTCGATTCCCGTGAGCTCTCGGACCCGGCGCAGGCGGTAGTCCAGGGTGCGGGTGTGGACGTTGAGTGCGGTGGCCGTGGCACCGCGGTGCATGTCGTGGTGGTAGTACGCGTCCAGCGTGGCGAGGAGGTCGGGGGCGGCCTCCAGGCGGCGGACCACCGCGCGGAGCCAGTCGTCGACGAACGGCAGTTCTGCGACGGCGAGTTCGACGAACACATCGGCCAGCGTGCACGGCCGCAGCCGAGCGGATACCCGCCGCAGCGGAGCTGCCCGGCTGACGCGCCGAGCACGCTCCAGAGCGCCGGCCAGCCCGGACAGCGGTGCGGCGGCCGTGCCGACGGCGCAGGGACGGCCGAGGGCGTAGGCGAAGTCCCCTACGAGAGCAGACAGGTGGCCGGTGTCGAGGTCGGACAAGAGGTCGGCAGCATCGCGCCCCGCCGCCTCGTCCGCTGCTGTGCCGCCGGACGGCAGGGGAATCAGCGCGATCAACTCACCGCCCGTGTCGCCGCATTCCGGTCCCCACATGACCGGCGCCCGATGGCTCTTCGCCAGCGACCCGATCTCATTCTCCAGGAAGCGGCTGCCGGTGGGCGGGCAGGGAAGCCAGAACACCGTCACCGCGCAATGATCCGGCAGTTCCATGTCGATAGCCTCGGCGAGTTCTGAAGAAATCGGATCTCGGTCCAGCAATGACCGGGCCAGCAGGGCGACCTGCTGGGCATACGGAATTCGGCGACGCAGTGCGCGAACGAATCCCTGGCGGTAAGCGCCGATGCCGCGTTCGCCCTGGGGCGCGAACCAGGCCATCATGCGCATGAGTTCGTCGACGTCTCCGCCGCGCTGGGCCTCGGTCGCCTCGTTGATCTCCCGCAGCATGAGCGCGGTGTGCACGCGCAGGACCCGCTGCCGCGCGTCGAGGGACATCCCGGCAGCCGCCCGCCGCTCCCCCATCGACGTGATGCAACCCAGATCGTCCGCGCTCAACTCGCTGTTGTCAGGTGACAGTTCGACGGTACGGCGCCGGAACCACATCGAGTATTCCAGCGTCTCGGCCCGCGCCCGGGGGTCCTTGTCCAGGAACCCGAACTCCGGATCTCCGATGCGTACGTCTCGACCTCACGGCGGGCGTTGGTCGACGCCTGCCGGGCCAGTTCGGCGAAGAGGCTCCCCATGAACGCGAGCATGCCAGTGGGGAAGACCGCCCGACAGAGGAGATCCGGACGGTGTTCATCACTCCGCGCAAAACAGCGGCAAGCAGGCCGACAGGGCTTTTGTCACAGTGCGCAAAATTCCCGGATCCTGGCGTTCAAGTCACCTCTCCTCCTTGTGGAGGAAGTGTGAAGTGGCCTTAATGGGAACCGCTCTCACGCCCGTCCGGTAATCAACGACGCGGGCTGGAGGGAATTATCGGCCAAGTGCCTCGATCGGCACGTGCCCAAACGGGAGGGAAACGCAGATGAATGCAAGTGCGAGAAAAAGAATCATGGCGGCAGCCGCGGTCACGGTCACATCGACGGCGCTGATGCTCGGCACACCGGGCAGCGGCTCGGCCGCCCCCGCCGCCACGCCCAGCCTCCGCGCCTTCGGGATCAGCGGCGACGGCACCCTGATGGCCACCTTCACGACCGACCGGCCGCAGATCCTGGACTGGGTCAGGGCCGTCACCGGCCTCACCGGCGACACGGGCCTGGTCGGCATCGACATCCGACCGCAGGACGGCCTGATGTACGGCGTCGGCAACAGGGGCGGCATCTACACGATCAAGACCCCGCCCGCCACCGTGGACGCCGTGGTGACCAAGGTGTCGCAACTCCAGTACGCGCTGAACGGCACGAACTTCGGCGTCGACTTCAACCCCGCGGCCGACCGCCTCCGCGTCATCGGTGACAACGGCCAGAACCTGCGGCACAACCTGAACGACCACAGCACCATCCAGGACCTGAACCTCACCACCCCGCCGACCGAGGGCACGACCAAGGGTGTCTCGGCCGCCGCCTACACCAACAACGACCTCAACGCGGCAACCGGGACCACCCTGGTCGACATCAACACGACCAGCGACCAGGTCGTCCTGCAGTCCCCGGCCAACAACGGCACGCTCGCCCCCACCGGCAGCCTCGGCATCGACGCCGGAATCAACGCCGGCATGGACATCTTCAGCACCCAGTCCGGCGGGAAGACGGTGGCCAACGCCGCCTTCGCCTCCCTCACCCCGTACGGCGCGTCCACCCCCTCGCTGTACAGCATCGACATCCTCACCGGCCAGGCCACCGTCATCAACCAGTTCCCGCTGAACATCACGGACCTGGCCATCACCCTCACCGGAACCTGACCCCCGGCCGTCGCCCCGCCCTCGCCGCGGCCGCCACCTCCGGACCGCGGCGAACCGGCCACACCACTCGTGCGTAATCGGGCCCGGGGCTTTGACTTCGAAGAGGGCGATCGTGAGATCGACGGCCTGCCCGTGCACAGCGGCTACGGCGCCCCGGGCAGGACCGTGTGTGCTTGCACATGAAGATCGCGCCCCGCGTGAGGACACGCACCTGAGAGCGCCACCGCTGCGCGGGAAGCCGGTGTGCGGTCGGCGAGTTGGGGGCACCGCTCAGACTCGCGGGCACCCCACACGCTCCAACGCCTTACGGGCGGCGAGGTAGCCCGCGATTTTGAACGCCGTTTCGTGCGAGCCGAACGTGTCGGCGCGGGCGCGTCGCAGCACCACCCGTGTGGCGATCAGGACTGCGTACTCGGGCAGGCGCAGTTGCTCCTCGATGCCCGTGGCGGCGGCCGCGAAGAAGCGGGGCAGGTGGTCGGCGGGTTCGTAGTCCACCGTCAGCTCCGGGGCCACCTCGAAGACGAAGCCCTCGGCCGCCGGCTCGAAGTCCACCTCGATCTCGGCGAAATGCGGCGCGCAGTTCTGCTTCTGATGCAGCACGCGCAGGCCACGGATCGGGTACGGCGGAAAACGGCGCGGCGCTGACGTCATGCCGGCACGCTACCGCCCTGAGGGGTGGTAAGGGGGTGGCGTCTGTGCCTTCTTGCGCGGCTGCGGCCCCCTGCCAGGGGCCGCAGCGCGTTCGTCCGTGGGTCGTCTACTCGGTCACGTGCTCGTGGCCGTCGTGCAGCCCGCCGCCGCTGCCCGCGTCCCCGTCCGTCGGGGTGGAGACCACAGGCTTGGTGAGGGGTTCGAGGTCGTAGGCGTAGTGGCCGACGGCATCGGCGATGACGTCGATGTTGATGTCGAACGCCCGCATGTTGATGTTGTCGATGTCGTCACCGGCGGCGTGGTAGTTCACGTCGTACGCCACACCCGCCTGGCCGCCGAACTTCGCTGCCTGGGCCTCGGTCTTGATGCCCTCCGCACCGGTGAAGGTGCCCCCCGAGGGGATGCCGACCTCGATGAACGGACCGTAGTCCGAGCGGCCGGTGAAGTCGGTGCCCTCGTGCGGGATGCCCTTGGAGTCGAGGAAGTCGTTGATGCCCTTCTCCAGCTGGGCCGAGCCCTCGGGGCCGGGGCCCGCGCCGACGCCGTCGGAGTCGTCACCGTCGTAGACGAAGTAGGCGGCGTTCGGCGAGGCGATCATGTCGAAGTTCAGATAGAGCTTGATCTGCTTCTTCTGCTCTTCGGTCAGGGAGGCGACGTACGCCTCCGAGCCCACCAGTCCGAACTCCTCGGCCGACCACCAGGCGAACTTCACCTTGTTCTTGACCTTGCCCTGGGCCTTGGCCAGCTTCTGCGCGACCTGGAGGATGCCTGCCGAGCCGGATCCGTTGTCGTTGATGCCCGGGCCGTCGGTGACCGAGTCCAGGTGCGCGCCGAGGAAGACGGTGTTGGCCGCGTCGCCGCCGCGGGTCTCCGCGACGACATTGAAGGTCTTGCGGTTCTCCCGCAGTTCGCGGACGTCGAGGGTGACCTTCACCGGGCCCTTGGCCGCCTCGGCTGCCAGCGCCTCGCCGTCCGCCTGCGTGATACCGCCGGTGGGGATCTTGCCGGAGGTCGCGTCGCCCATGGTGCCGTTGAGCGGGCCCGCGGTGTTGTTGTAGATCACGGCGCCGACCGCGCCCGCCGCGTGGGCGTTGGCCTGCTTGACGGCGAAGGTGCAGCCGCCGCGCTTGATCAGGGCGATCTTGCCGGTGAAGGCGCCGGCGGCGAAGTCGGTGGGCTCGCAGCCGTTGGTGTTGTCGGCGTCGACGGGGGCGACGGCCACGTCCGCGGTCACGCCGCCCTCGGGGCTGCTGACGGTGTACGTCATCAGCTGGACGGGGATGTCGCGCGGGGTGGGCGAGACCACGGTGAGGGACTCGGCGATCTCGTCGGTGTAGACGAAGTCGAACTCGTGACGGGTGACTTTGTAGCCCGCGGCCTTGAGCACCGCCTCCACGTAGACGGCCGACAGTTCGTGGCCCCTCGAGCCGGCCACCCGGGTGTCGCCGTTGTGGTCGGCTATCGCCTGGAAGACCCTCAGGTGGCGAAAGGCACTGCTGGCGGTGGACTCCTGGACGAGTTTCCTCGCCAGTGCGTCGCCCCGGTGGGCCCAGCTCGGGCTGTCGGTGCCCGCGGTGGCGGGTCCGGCGACGATGAGGGGCGAGACGAGCGCGGCGGCGGCCAGGGTGGCGGTCACCGCCGCTCTGTGACGTGCGGACATAGTGGTCCTCTCACGGCAGGTCAACAGACAGATCGACAGTTCGGGAGAACGCGATCGAGGCACGTTAACCCTGTGACTGCTCACTGCCAAGACGAAGTTCAACTTCGGCGTCCGCACGGAGCATGCGCGATCCCTGGAGTGGCAGGGACTACTCGTACCGATACTTCAGCGAGTCCGCCTCCGCCTGTTCGATGTCCGCGATCGTCAGCTCCGGCATCCGCAGTTGGGCGAGCGTCACCTCGGCCGATGTCGGCTGGGCGTCCGCCGGCAGCCACTCCTCCGGCTTCCAGGCCGCGCTGCGCAGGAGAGACTTGGGGCAGTGCGGGTAGACCTCCTCGATCCCCACGACCAGTGCGCTGGCCGGCGGCTTGCCCACGGCGGTCAGCTGCGACAGCAACTCCGGGCGAGTGGAGACACAGGCCCGGCCGTTCACCCTGAGCGTCGTGGTGCGCCCCGGGATGACGAACAGCAGCCCGGCCCGTCCGGTGGCGACGACGTTCTGCAAAGAGTCCAGCCGCTTGTTGCCGGTCGCATCCGGTATCGCCACCGTCCGCGCGTCCAGAACGGCGACGAATCCGGCGGGGCCGCCGCGCGGAGAGACGTCACAGTTGCCCTCGGCGTCCACGCTGGCGACGAAGACCAGCGAGGAACAGCCGATCAACCGCCGGGTCTGCTCGGTGAGTTCGCTCATCTGCTTGCGTATGCCCGCGTCGCTGGGGGCCTCGTAGACCCGGCGCAGCGCTTCCTGATCGGGCACGGCATCGGCGCGGAGCGACTCGAAGGCACTGCCGGTGAGGGGTGTTGTCATGGCCCCGACCCTAGTGGGCCGACCCGCTATTGATCATGGCCGGGGCGGGCGGGGACGTGCCGACGACTACACGGGTGGCTGAGTATCGATCAGGCCGGCTCGTGCAGATCCGGCGGGCACACGTAGGCCGTCCCGGAAGGCGGGCCTTCGCATCGGCTCGCTTCAGCCCAACAACCGCGCCCGGACCGCCGCGAGGACTTCCGCACGACTGCGCGGGCCGTTGTCGGCCGCGATGAGGTGGTCGCCGATGCGCAGGGAGAACGTGATCAGGCAGCGGGCCTCGACGTCGCCCTCGTCGGGGCAGAAGGCGGCGTAGAGCCGGCGCAGATAGTCCATGCGCCGGTTGTCGGCCCGGCGCAGGCACTGCGCGACGGTGTCGTCGCGCCGGGCCCAGTCGCGGATGGCGAGTTCGACCCCGGCGTTGGTCACGGGGGTGTCGCCGGACCCGACGTAGTCGAAGAGGCGCCCGAGGCGCTCGCGGGCGTCGCCGCCGTCGCGTTCGATGCGGGCGATGACGTCTTCGGTGACTCCGCGCTCCCAGGTGTCGAGCATCTCCTCCAGCAGGGCGGCGCGGTTGCGGAAGTAGCCGTAGAAGCCGCCCTTGCTGACGCCGAGCGACTGGGCGAGGACCTCGACCCGGACGGCGTCGGGTCCGCCGGCGGCCAGCGCCCGCAAGCCCTCCTCGATCCACTTGTCCCGTGGCGTGCGGATCGCGCCCATGGTGTGTCTCCTCTCACTCGCCCCAGTGAGTATACGGAGCCGTATAGATGGGTCTATGCTCGATCTATACGGCACCGTATAGACAGGGGGTCTGTGATGAGTGACCAGCGCCTTCCCGCAACCGACCACACGTCCCGCCCATGGCGGATTCACGAGGTCGCCGGCGACTTCGGGCTCGAGGACCTGTGGCTGCTGCCGACGCCCGGCGGCCCGGACGACCTGCATCACCTGGTCGCGCAGATGGCGAACGGCAAGGACGGTCCGGACGGCGGCAACCCCGTGGGCCGCTTCCTGTTCGCGGTGCGCTGGAAGCTCGGCGCGCTGCTCGGCTGGGACAAGCCGGACTCGGGCGTCGGCGGCCGGGTGGCATCGCTGCGCGACCGGCTGCCCGACGACCTGCGTACGGGACCGCGCGGGCCCGACCTGCGCTCCGCGCCCTTCACCTCCGTCTTCCTCACCCACGACGAGTGGGCCGCCGAGTACGCCAACGGGACCATGCACGGCGTGATGCACATCGGCTGGGTTCCCGACGGCGACGGCGGCTACCGCGGCCAGATGGCCGTCCTGGTCAAGCCCAACGGCCGCCTCGGATCCCTGTACATGCTGGCCATCAAGCCCTTCCGGTACCTGGGGGTCTACCCGGCGCTGATGCGCTCGATCGGCCGGGAGTGGCGAGAGAACACAGCGCGTCGAACGGCACACTGACCCGCGTCGCCGCACCACCGGCCCTCCACGTCCCGGCCATCGCGGGCGCCGGAGCGCGTTGAGGTGTATCCAGAAGACATGGTTCCGAGACACCGCAAAACGCTGCAGCTGTCGCAGGAGCCACGTCGCGCGCTGCTGGCGATTCCGGTCGCCCTGATCCTGCTCGTCACGGTGATCGACATCCTGGCCCCGCCCAGCGTCCACCTCGGACCGTTCCTGGTCGCGGCGCCGGCGGTCACCGCCTCGTTCGCCGGGCCCTGGGCCACCGCGGCCATCGGCGCCCTCGCCGTTACGGCCCAGGCCGTCGTGGCGGTCGTACGCACCAGCCTCACCGACCTCAACCACAGCTTCCAGATCATCACGCTGATCCTGATGTCCGTGCTGGTGACCTCGCTCGCCGCCCGGCGCGAGCGCCACGAGAAGGAGCTGACCCAACTGCGGTCCGTGGCGACCGCGGCGCAAGAGGTCGTGCTCAAACCCCTCCCCCACCGGGTGGGCCCGCTGCGTATCGCCTCGCTCTACCTGGCCGCCGACTCCGAGGCTCAGATCGGCGGCGACCTGTACGCCGCCGCCCGCACGGAACGGGGAACCCGCTTCGTCATCGGTGACGTCCGGGGCAAGGGCCTCGAGGCGGTCGGGGACGCCGCGCTCCTGCTCGGCGCGTTCCGGGGCGCGGCCCACCGGCGGGCCGACCTGTCCTCACTAGTCACCTTCCTGGAGGGCACCGTCTCCTCGGACCTGGACGATCCCGCGGCACTGGAATCCGCGGCCGAGGACCGCGGCGAGGCCTTCATCACCGCCGCCATGCTGGACATCCCCGACGACGAACCACTCCTCCACCTGATCAGCTGCGGCCACCCCCCTCCCCTGCTGCTGCGCGGCGGCCGGATCAGCCTCCTCACGACCCGCCGGCCCGCCCCGCCGCTGGGGCTGACCGAATTCGCGAACGCCGACCTGACCACGCAGGCGTTCTCGTTCGAGCTGGGTGACATCGTGCTGCTGTACACCGACGGTGTCATCGAGGCCCGCGACGGAAACGGCACGTTCTACCCGCTCGCGGAACGGCTCGCCGCCAGGCCGGTGCAGGACGACCCCGACGCGCTGCTTCAGCGGCTGAGCAGGGACCTGCTGCACCATGTCGGCGGCCGTCTCGGCGATGACGCCGCCATGGTGGCCATCGAACGGATATCACTGCCGCCCTGATACGGCGGCCTCCCCCTGCCTCTTGCGCACCTCTTGGTATCGCCCGAGGAAGCCGAAGGCGCCGTCGCGGACCTCGTAGAGGAAGCTCGTGTTCTCCGTGTCCAAGAGACGGGTCCTCGGATCGAAGCTGATCGTTTTCGCGATGCCCTCGTAGCGCTGGCGGAACAGCGCCGCGGCGAGGGCGCCCCGCCCCACCGTGCCCTGCCCGACCAGCCCGCCGAGGGTCTGGGCGATCAGGCCCACGGCGTCGTACGCCTCCGCCGCCCAGGGGGCCGGCTGGGCGCCCCAGCGCTCGCGGTGGGCGGCGGCGAAGCGGGCCGCGGGTCCGGAGGCCGCCGCGGTGGTGGCCGTACGGGCGGAACCGAAGACCCAGCCCTCGGCGGCCTGTTTCGCCTCGCGCAGGAACTCCGGGTCCATCACCTGTTCGACCGTGGCCCTCGCTCCTTCGAAGCCGGCCTCGGCCAGCTGCCGGGCCACCTTGGCAGCGCGCACGGGCGAGGTTCCGGCATAGACCACCGCGCCGGGCCGCGTGGCCAGGGCCGCGGTGACCGCGGCCGTGACGTCGTCCTCGTCGGCGTCAAGGGAGTGCACCGTGGTCGTCCCCTCGGAGGGCGGCGCCTCCGTCAGGTCTCTGGCCAGGCCCTCGGCGATCTCACCGCCCGCGAGGTCGCGCACCACGGCGAGGCGGCTCACCGAGCGCACGCTGGTCAGGTAGTGCAGCACCGGCAGCGTCTGCATCGCCCGGGTCGCCCGGGTCACGCACAGGGTGGGCTTCACCAGCGGTGACAGCGCGCCGCCGTCGCAGGACACCAGCACCATCGCCGTCCCGGCCGCCGTGTAGAGCGGCTCGGCGGTGGTCACCGTCGCCTCGGACATGGGGCCGATCACCGCGGCGACCGCCGACGAGCCGGACAGCAGCCCTCGGGCGGCGGTGCTCGCCCGGCTTGCCCGGCCGCGGTCGTCGGCGGTGCGCAGGGCGAGCCTGAACGGGGCGTCGGATCGGGCGTTGTGTGCCTCTACGGCCAGCAGGGCACCGCGCCGGGTCGCTTCCCCGGTCGCCTTGCCGGGGCCCGTCAGGTCGGCGTGCAGCCCCAACGTGTACAGGGGGCGGGTGTCCGGCTCCGCCGGCGAACGGCGGTTGAGGTACATCGCGGCGGCCGTGCCGGACACCGCGACCAGCGCACCCGCGCCGCCGGCCAGCAGGAACCGACGGCGTGAGGTGGTGGGGCGGTCGCCGGGCTCGGCCGGCCGGGTGACCGGAAGGTCCGGGTCCGTCGGCGCCGCCTGTGCGGTGCGCGGGGGCGGGTCGAGGGCGCGTGCGGAACGGTCCGCGATCAGCCGTAGCACTCCCGGCGGGAGCCAGTCGGAGGGCCCCGTCCCGCTGCCCGTGCCCGGCTCCGTCGAGTCCGCGGGCATCCCCCAGGCTCGCAGTCGGCGCGGGTCGGGAGTGTCCCGCGCCGCCGACAGGGCCGCCGCGACCTCGCCCGCCGTGGGGCGGACGGTGGCGTCGCGCGACAGGCAGCGGACGATCATGTCTCGTGCGGGCTGCGGCAGTTGGCGCAGCCCGTCGAGGTCGGGTTCCTCGTGCACCGTGCGGTACAGGACGGCGAGCGCGTCGCCCCCGCCGAAGGGCGGGCGGCCGGAGGTGGCGTAGGCCAGCACGCAGCCGAGGGAGAACACGTCGCTCGGCGGCCCCACCTCGTCGCCGTACTGGCGGGTCTGTTCCGGCGAGAGGTAGCCGGGCGTGCCGACGATGGTGTCCGCCGAGGTGAGCGCGGTCGCTCCGGCGCCCCGCGCGATGCCGAAGTCGATCAGGCGGGGGCCGTCACGCGTCAGCAGCAGGTTGCCGGGTTTGACGTCCCGGTGCACCAAGCCCGTCGCGTGCACCTCGGCGAGGGCCTCGGCCAGCCGCGCGCCGAGCGTGAGGACCGACGCCGGGGGCAGCGGCCCGCACACGGTCACCGCCTCCGCGAGCGCCGGGCCCGCCACGAAGTCCGTGGTCAGCCAGGGTTCCCTGGCCTCGGCGTCGGCCGCCCGCACGGGCACCGTCCAGTGACCGGTGAGCTGTCCGGCGAGGGCGGCCTCGCGGCGGAAGCGGGCCCGGAAGGCCGGGTCGGCTGCGTGTTCCGCGCGAATGACCTTCAGGGCCACCAGTTCGCCGGTACCGGTGCGGGCCAGGTACACGACCCCCATGCCGCCCGCGCCGAGGCGGGCCAACAGCGTGTGCCCGCCGATCTCGAAGGGGTCGTCCGCTCGTAGCGCCTGCATGCCGGGGCCTCAGACTCCCTCGACCGTGAGCGACTTCGCATACCGGAAGCGGCCGTCGCGCACGCGGTACAGGTACACGTTCTCGGCGTTCAGCCAGCCGCGCTCGTTGAAGGAGTACGTCCCGGCGATGCCCTGGTACGTCGCCTTGCCCAGGGCGTCGGTGAGGGCGTCCCGTGACGGACGCCGGGCGCCGGACCCGGCGAGCGCGGTGAGCCGGTCGATGACGAGCCGGACCGCGTCGTACGTCTCCACCGCCCAGGGACCGGGCCGGGTCTGGTGGCGTCGCTCGTAGGCGGCGGCGAAGGTACGGCCGGCTGAGGCCGCCGGATCGGAGCAGGACAGCACGGCCTGCCAGCCCTCCGCCGCCTTGCCGGCCGCCGCGAGGAACGCCTCGCCCGCCGAACAGGGGTCGAGGAAGCGCGGTCCGGTGAACCGCCGGGCGCGCAGGAACCTGGCGACCTCGGCGGCGCGTTCCGGGGTTCCCGAGTAGTAGACGCTGTCGGCGCCGCGGGCCAGCAGGTTCCGGACGACGGGTGTGCCGTCGGCGATGGAGGCGGGGACCACCCTGTGAGTGACGGGCAGTTCGGCGATGCCCGCGGGCCCGTGCATCATCTGGGCCGGTTCCCAGCCGCTGATCCTGCCCGCCCGGTCGATGACCATGCCCAGGTGTCCCGCCCGCTGTTGCACCAGGGCCAGCACCACACCGAACGCGGTGTAGCTGTTCAGGGGCGCGGCCCGGAAGTAGTGCTGGGGACTGCGTGCAAGCGCCGTCGACATGGCGCCGATGGACAGCTCGGACACGGCCAGCAACGGCAGCCCGGCGTTCTCGTAGAGGTCCACCACCGGTGCCGTGGGCGCGCCGGTCGGGCCGAACACGGCGAACACGTCCCGGTTCTCGCACAGCCGTCGCGCCGCCGCCCGGGCCCGCTTCAGGTCACCGCCGTCGTCCTCGACCCGCAGGACCAGTTCGAAGGGCCTGTCCTTACGGGCGTTGTGCTCGGCCACCGCCAGCCGGGCCGCCCGTTCCTGCTCGCGTCCCGCCGTCTTCGCCGGGCCCGACAGATCGGCCTGAACGCCTAGCACCCACTGCCGTCTCGCCCTCACCCGTCCGCCGGCCGACGCGTCGTCGCGCAGAAGCGCCCACGCGCCCGCGCCGGCGCCCGCCGCGAGCAGCGCGCCGCCGGCCGCCAGCGACAGCACCCGCCGACGGCCGGGTTCCGACGGCCCGGCGGCCCCGGCCGTGGGAGCCGCGTGGGGCGCGTCGGCCATCGTGGCCTGCACTCCCGGCAGCGACAGCAGTCCGGCCGCGCGGTCGGCGATCATCCGGACCACGGCGTCCGGGAGCCAGTGGATGTCCGAGCCCACCCCGCCGGGCGCCAGTGCGGCATCGGCCTGGGCGGCCGTCGGCCGGGCGGCAGGGTCCTTGGCCAGGCAGCTCTCCAGGAAGGCGCGCAACGGAGCGTCGGTGATGCCCTGGAGATCCGGAGCGTCGTGGACGGCGCGGTAGAGCAGGGCGCCACTGTCGCCCAGGCCGAACGGCGGCCGTCCGGTGGCGGCGTACGCGAGGACGCAGCCGAGGGAGAAGACGTCGCTCGCGGGCGTGACCAGCTGTCCGCGGGCCTGCTCGGGCGACAGGAAACCCGGGGAGCCGACCACCAGCCCGGTCGCCGTCAGCGCGGTCGGCTCGCCTACGGCCCGCGCGATACCGAAGTCGATCAGACGTGGTCCGTCCAGGGCGAGCAGGACGTTGCCGGGCTTGACGTCACGGTGGACCAGCCCCGCGCCGTGCACCGCGTGCAGCGCCCGCGCCAGTACGGCGCCCAGGATCCGCACCGCGCCGGGCGGCAGCGCGCCGCAGGTGGCCACCGCTTCGGCGAGCGAGGGCCCGGGGACGAAGGCCGATGCCAGCCAGGGCGCCGGGGCGTCCGGGTCGGCGGCCAGGACACGGGCCACCCAAGGGCCCTGCACCCCTCGCGCGGCGGCCACCTCGCGCGCGAACCGAACCCTGAACTCCGGCTGTTCGGCGTACTCCGGCTGGATCACCTTGAGCGCGGCCAGCTCTCCCGCCGGAGTGCGGGCCAGGTACACCACACCCATCCCGCCCGCTCCGAGCCGCCCGAGCAGCCGGTTTCCGCCCAGGTGCGAGGGGTCGGAGGGCAGCAGTCGCTCCATCACATGCCCTCCGCAATGCCGACGGCGGGGGTGCGCGCGGCGAATCCCGGTACGGTGTGCGCGGCCGATCCCGGAACGGTGTGCGCGGCCGGATCGGCCTTGGAGCCCGTCCCGTCGACAGGCCGCCCGATCTTCGCCTCCGCCCGCAACAGCATCCGCGGCACGGGGCCGTTGACCTCCTCCAGGAGCCCTCGTGCGTCCCAGCCCTCCCCCGCGCAGGCCGACATCGACACCACGACGGGACCGAACGTGGCCTGCTGGTACTGGTACGGGAAAGGCCCGCCGTCGCCAGGGCTCGAGCAACTGCCCATCTCGAACAGGGAGTCCTCCGCGTAGTTGTTGCCGGCCTCGCCCCACACGGAGGCGTTGGAGAACAGATTGGACAGCTTCCTGCCCTCGCTCAGGGTCTGTTCGGAGCAGCTCAGCGCCTCCTCCAGCATTCCGGCCTGCTCCCACGCCGCGTCGGCGGTCTCCGGATGCACGGTGACGGTCACCGACATCCGTACCGCGCCCTTGCCTTGGGCGGCTGGGAGGACGAAGTGCCGGGTGAGGGTGGCCAGTACGCGCTCGGGCAGCGGTTCACGCTGCCACACGCAGCTGTCGTCGAGCACCGACCAGGTCTTCGGATCGCTCTCGTAGGGCGAGTCGCGTCTCGTCTCGACGCCGAACAGTTCGGGACCGGCGATCACCTCGCGGATCAGCTTCCTGGCCGCCTCCTGCGTCCGCGGCATCCTGGCGGGGTCGGCCTCCACGGTCGGCGCGGGAGCGGGCGCCGGGTCGTCCTCGGCACCGCTCGCCCGTGTGGCGGCGGGCTTGCCCGACGCCCTGTCGCCCGAGTCCTTGCCGGTCTGCTCCCTCGTACAACCAGATGTCAGCACGACAGCCGACACCGCAATCCCCACAGCGCACCGAAGTCTCACCGACGCGTGCTTCATCCGTTCCGCCCCCCGCGGTTCGTTCCCCCCTTGCATGGCCGGCCTGGCCGCCGACAGCATGCAACACCGCCCCCAGCATGCACTGTGCTGTTGCACCGTCGTCGCCGGGTCGGAGAAATCCTGGTGCACAGCGCCCCCACGGACACCCGTGCGCGTGACGCGGTCGGCACGGGTGTCCGGGGCGAGAACGGCGGGTACTCCCGCCCCCTCGGCTGTCAGCCCTGGAGCCCCGTCGGCTGTCAGCCCTGGAGCCACCACGGGCTGCTGTAGGCCACGCCCCAGTCGTTGCAGGGGTGGCCGGCGGGGCCCGGCGAGGCGTTGGCCTGGGTGGGGTCGGAGACGCGCAGAACCACCCAGTTGCCGTCAGCGGAGTTCATCGGGACCGTGAACTCGGTGACCCGGCCGGCGGTGGTGGGGATGACGTCGACGACGGTGGGGGCGCTGCTGCCCGGGCGCAGCACCTGGATGTTGAGGGTCTTGCCGATCCACTCGGCGCCCCGGTCCAGGTCGACGGCGAACTTGACGTCCCCGGCGGTCACGGGCACGTCGCCGCCCATCCGTATGCCGTTGGCGGTGGCGTCCAGGCGCAGCCCGGAGACACGGGTGGCGAAGAACCGCCGGGCGCGCATGGCGGCCAGGACGCCGGCCCGGGTGTTCTCGGTGACCCACAGTCCGCTACGGCCCTTGCCCTCGGGGAAGCCCCAGTCGGTGCCGTGCTCGTCGGTGACGCCGGTCAGGCCGGTGCGCCAGTCGGCGTTCAGACAGGCGACGAGCGGGGAGGACGCGCCGGAGGACCAGCCCTCGAAGAGGTAGTCGTCACCGCGGTTGAACATCTCCAGGCTGACCATGCGGTCACGTACGGCGGAGTTGTAGGCGAAGTTGTTGAAGCGACCGCTCTCCCGGCCCGGGTGGTTGAAGCCGGCGATGGCGTCCTTGTCGTCGAGCCAGTTGAAGTACGCGCTCATGCTGGGCGCGAGTGACATGTCGACGTAACTGTCGGAGAACCACACGTTGGAGTGGCCGAGGATCGCGTGGGTCCATTCGAAGCCGCGGATGGCGGTGTAGACCCCGGGGACGTTGGCGGCGTTGGCCAGGTCCGCGGTGCGCTTCCATTCGGAGGAGCTGAGACCGCCGATGGTGAACACGCCGCTGTGGTCGGTGAGTGCGGCGACGTCGAGGCCGGCGCTGCGCATCGAGGCGAAGGCGAGGGCGGGGTCGCCGTCGCCGTCCGACATGGTGGTGTGGTTGTGCAGGTCGGCGTGGACCAGGGTGGTCCCCGAGGTGATCAGCGAGGTGCGTGATGCTCCTCCGGCCGCGAGGGCGGCGACACCGTTCGCCGCGGCGGTGTTGGTGGTGGCGGCCTGCGCGGTGCCGGGTGCGGCGGCCATGAACAGCATGCTGCCCGCCGTCACGCCGAGCACCGAACGCCGACTGGGGCCACCCTCGCCGACCGCGTAGCCCTTGCCCTGAGGGCGGTCGTGGTGATGTCCGTGGTGAGGATCGTGACTGTGGTGGTGTCTGTCGTCTCCCATACGCCCATCCCACCGCTTTGGCAGGAACATGGCCACAATGAGCACGCTCCGAGGCGTGAACGTTTGATGACCTCGCCACGCGTACAGGTCGTTGAGCCCTTCTCTGGCAGCGGCGTCCTGCGCAGGAAAGCGCCCGCCTCGGATTGTCAGTGCCTGTTCATAGGACCCGGCGGGCCGCAGTAGGCGGTGAGGAATGGGACGATCGAGTCTGCAGCATGCATCATCACAGGGAGTCGCGTGCCACCCTTCGTCTATCGGATCACCAAGTACGATCCGGCCGATCGCGACGAGCACGGCCACTACATCGGCGGTGAAGAGCCGACCAGCGACCACGGGGCAGTGGAGTCCGCCTACTTGCAGGCTGTCGCTGCCTTCGCCGCGGCTTCCGACGTCGACCGGCTCGCCATTCGCGAGCCACAGATCGCCAGTTACGTGCATTTCGGCCTGGAGCCGGCCGTCGAAGGCCACGGACTGGCCGGACTCTTCCCATCCGATCTCAGCGGCTTCCACGACGGCGCGGAGGTCTCCCTCAGCGTCGCACTGGAGCTGGTGCGGGCCATGCTCCGCGACAACGGCGCCTGGTGCCGCCTGGAATCCGGAGACGCGTTCGCGGTGCACGTCGGGTGGGACCAGTACGTCTACGTCCGCAGCGACAAGCCCTGCGAAAGTGCCGTCGCACGGACACTGGCACTTGGGCTGTTCCCGGAACGATTGCGGGCCTCAGCCTACGAACCGGACCTGGACGAGCCCGGCGAACAGCGCCCCGCCGACGGGGACTTCTGGGACCGCTTGCGCTGGTCGATCGCGACTCGGGAGGCGGCCCTGTTGGAGGAGGAGTACGTCGACAACGCCTCCCGCTGGCACCGCCTCACCGAGGACACCCTCGACGCCGTGCGCGCCGGGCTCACCCCGCGCGCCAAGCTGGTTGTCTGGCCGGACCTGTTCACCGACGTCCCGACCGTTCTCGCCGCGCTTCCCGAGGAGGGCGTGGTGGAAGTCGTATGGGAGAACGAGAACGGGGCGATCACCAGCACCATCGTCGACGAAACGGAATACCCCGCGCTGACCGCCCACCTCGTGGGCGCCCGGGCCGCTGCCGCCCTGCCCCTGGACGTTGACTCGCGGCACCCGTTGTTCACGGCTGTGCTGCCCGACAGTGACGGCGTTCTGCGGGCGAGGTGGCGGACCGAGCCGACCCCCGGCGACCGGAACTGGGCCTTTCTCAAGACTCTTCACCTCGGTCAGATCGCGACCGGCACGGTCACGGAGGTCGCCCACTTCGGCGTCACCTTCGTGGACATCGGGGGCTTCACCGCAATGATCAACGTTCCGGAGTTGTCCTGGCGGCCAGTCGATCACCCGACCGACGTCGTCACCGTCGGCCAGGAAATCTCGGCCGAGGTCCTCGACGTCGACATGATGAGAGAGCGGGTGTCACTGTCGCTGAAGGCATTGCAGACGGATCCCTTGGCAGAGCTCGTAGAGCAGGTCGGCAGAGTCGTGAGTGGTCTCGTGACCATGCTCGTGCCGTTCGGCGCGTTCGTCCGTATCGAGGACCGGCGCGACGGCTTCCAAGGGCTCGTACCCACCACCGAGTTGCGCGAAGAGCCCTTGGCCCTCCCGGACGACATGGTCCAAGTCGGCGACTCCCTGCTCGTGAAGATCCTCGACGTCGACCTCAACCGCCGACGCATCGCCCTCTCCCATGTGCAGGCCCTCACACAGGAAGGGACAGCATGACCACCGTCAAAGACATCGACGTACGTGGCGCACAGCATTGTGAGACGACCGCTCTCGGCGTGCTGCTGCGGCATCAAGGGCTCGATCTGTCCGAGCCGATGCTCTTCGGCCTCGGCTCGGGCCTGTCCTTCGTCTACTGGGACAGCAAGAGCATGCCCTTCCCCTTCCTTGGTGGACGGGTCAAGCCCTTCGATCTCACCACCAACCTGACCACCAGGCTCGGGCTGGATCTCCTGGTCCAGGAGACCACCTCCCCACGCAAGGCCTGGGCGAATGTGACGGCCCTCATCGACGCGGGCCACCCCGTCGGCCTGCAACTCGACAGCTACTACCTGGACTACTTCGGATCGAAGGTCCATTTCGGCGGCCACGTCGTCGCCATGTACGGCTACGACGACCACCGTGCCTACCTGATGGACACCGACCAGCAAGGCGGAGCCGTCTCCACCAGCCTGACCAGCCTCGCCGAGGCCAGGGCAGCGCGCGGTCCGATGACCGCCAAGCACCGGTCCTTCTCCATCACCGTGCCGGAGAACCTGCCCTCCCCGCAGGACCAGGTCATCCCCGCCATCACCGCCTGCGCCGACGCCTTCCTCAACCCGCCCATCGCCAACCTCGGTTACCGCGGCATCGAGAAGGCAGGCAAGCTCGTACGCACATGGCTCCGGCGGACCGACGACCCGCAGCGCGACCTGCCGCAGGCGGCGCTCCTGATGGAGAGGGCAGGCACCGGCGGGGCCCTGTTCCGCAACCTCTACCGCGACTTCCTCGCCGAGTGCGCCCAACTCCTCGGCAGCAGCCACCTCCACACCGGCCACAGGCTGTACGCCGAGGCAGCCGCCATGTGGACGGAGACGGCGGCACTGATCACAAAGGCCGGCGAGACAGGCGATGAGCAGTACCTCGCACAGGCAGGCACCGCCCTCGCCGATGTGTCACGGATCGAGCGCGAGGCCATGCAGCGGCTCAGCCTCATGGGGCGCGAGTCATGCTGATCCGCTGAGACAGCTCTTCGAAGAACTGTTGGAGGCTGCCCGCCGCGAGGTCGAACTGGCCGGACCGAGAGGCCGTGGTGGACCGCCAGACCCGTCCGGAGCCTGCCAGCGCGAACAGGTGGCCGCCGCCGTCGCTGGCGAAGACCAGGGCGGACTCTTCCCCGTCGATCCGGATCAGCCCGTACTCACGGACGTGGCTGGCGGTTGTCGAGGCAGGATGGACCAAGTGGCCGAAGTGGACGTCTGGCAGGCTGATTTCTTCGACCACCCAGTACAGCGTGGTCAGGTCCGACGGGATCGGCGTCAGTTCCACCAGCGCGTCCGTGGCCCCGTGGCTCTCGTCCGTCGCGAGCGTGACCGCGTTGATCCCTGGCGGGTAGCCGTGCCGTTCTTCGAACGACCCCCTGAGTCCCGACAGTTCAGAGTGCGTGCGCTCGCACCACCCGCGGAGCCATCCGATGTCCAGCCGCCCGTCCGTCACTCCCGGCCCCTTCCGCGCGTACGGACGAACGTACCGGAGCGTTCGCGCACGCGCGGTCGGGGTTGGCACGGGGCCGGGGAGCACGTCAGGAAGCGTAGGTCTCGAACTCGGCTACCTTCGGGGTACCGGTGGCACCGGTGATCTCGAAGGTGATCTTGCTGAGTGAGGTCTGCGGGAAGGTGATGACGCCCGCGCCGCTGCCGGAGGTCAGGACGGCTCCGGTGTCCGCGTTGAGGACGCGCCAGGAGCCGATGACTCCGCTGGCTCCGGATGGCTCACGGATGTTGATTTTGGACACCGTGGTGGCGGAACCCCACTTGATGGAGACGGAACCGGTCGAGCCGCTCGGCGACCAGTACGTGCTCATGCTGCCGTCGCGGACGTTGCCGTAGCTGGTGCCGTCGGCCTTGCTGGAGCCGTCGGAGCCGGCACCGATGCTGAGGTTCGTCCCAGAGGGCTGGGTCGGAGTCGGCGTGGGCGTGGGAGTCGGCGTGGGCGTGGGAGTCGTGGTCGGAGTCGGCGCGGGGGTCTGCGGTGTGCAGTTGCCGTCCGAGACCTGCAGACCGGTACCGGCGCCCGCCGTGCGGCTCACCACGTCGGGTACGCACGAGGCGGCGTCCAGCGCGTACGAGTAGGGGATGCTGACCGTGGTGTTGGACTGCGGGTTCGGGCCTGCGGGGTAGTTGTCCGTCCCGGTGGCGGACCAGGTGACGTTGTCGAAGACGTTGCCGCTGACCTGCCAGTAGCCGCGTTGATCGGTGTAGAAGGTACCGAGGACGTCCTTTGAGTCCTCGAAGTAGTTGTTGTCCACCTTGGCCTTGGCACCGGCGCGGGAGTTGATGCCGGACTCGTTCAGGCTCACGTAGTGGTTGTTGTACATGTGGGCGGTGCCGCCGCGCAGCAGGGGTGCGCGGGAGTCGATGTTCTCGTACCGGTTGTGGTGGAAGGTGACGTAACCGTTGGAGAGATCGCTCTCGCTGGATCCGATCAGGCCGCCGCGGCCGGAGTTGCGCAGGATGCTGTACGAGAGCGTCACGTACTGCGTGTTGTCCTTCATGTCGAAGAGGCCGTCGTAGCCCTCGGACTCCCCGCCCGAGGCCTCCAGGGTCGCGTGGTCGACCCACACGTTGCGGACGTCGCTCTCCATGCCGATCGCGTCGCCGCCGTTGGACGTGGGCGAGCCCGACTTCTTCACGTTCCGGACGGTCACGTTCTGGATGATGATGTTGCTGGACTCCCTTATGTGGATGCCCAGTTGATCGAATACGGCGCCGCTGCCGACGCCGACCAGCGTGACGTTGCTGATCTGCTTGAGTTCGATCACACCGTCGGCCGTGTTGCAGCTCGTGCCCGACACCTTGGCGGTGTTGCCGTGGTTGATGGTGCCCTCGACCTGGATGATGATCGGCGTGCTGCTACTGGCCCGGGCGCACAGGGCCGCGTGGATCTGGGTGCCCGTGGTGGCGCGGACGGTCTGTCCGCCGGCCCCGCCGGTGGTGCCGCCGTTCTGGGTCGCGTAGCCGGTGACCCCGCCGGTCGCCGCCGACGCCTCGGGCATCGACAGGGCCACACCGCCCGCGACCGCCAGGGCCGTCACGACCGACGCGGCGGAGAGCCGCAGTGCGACTGGTCTTCTCATTGCCGTCTCCTGAGTTCGCCGTGGTTCGTGTAAGTGATTCCTTTGGTGCGTGTTTGCTGTGGTGCGTGATGCGGCCATCCCCGGAGGGAAAGCGCTTTCTGGCCGCAGACGATAGGGGCCGCCTAAGGGACTGACAAGACTGGTGACAGAATCTGGTTCACATTCCCGAACAGGCGCCCCGGCGAGGCGCGCGCGGAGGTGGAGGCCCATCGGGCGGAATCCATCACCATTCAGCGGGTCAACCCAGGCCAGGGAGCCAGCGGCTAGAGGTTCGGCACAGCGACTCGATCAGCAAGGTCGTACATGAACATGAACGTGAGCTTGAGCATGAACGCCTCGCCGTGACTGTCAGCGGCCCCTGGGACCCTGCTGCCCGCCCGCACCCCGTCGTGCGTTGTTGTACAGGCGCAGCAAGTGCTTGGCGACCGCGCACGGCACGGTGTCGGCGTAGCACTGTCGGCAGGTGCGCAGGTGGTGCTCGTAGTCGGCGTGGGCTTGCTGGAGGGCATCGCCTTGAGACGGCATCGGGATCCTCGGAATTGCTGACAGAAGGAGAAGAGAAAAGAGGGCGGATGCCGAGGTGATCGCGAGGGACGCTCGCGGGAAGTGCACCCGCGAGAGAAGTGGATCATGTTACTTGTGGTACAGGGAAGTCGAGCTCTGACAGCGGTCCGCCTTGCAATCCGGGCATAGGCTGTTGCTCATGACGCAAGACGATGGGGAGCTGGAGAGTCTCGTCCGCAAGCGCGTCCGCGCCCTGCGGGTGGCCCAGGGCTGGTCACTGGGGGAACTCGCCACCCGCGCGAACATGAGCCAGTCGACACTGAGCCGCATCGAGAACGGCCAGCGGCGCCTCGCCCTGGACCAGCTGGTCGGACTCGCCCGTGCCCTCGACACCACCCTGGACCAGCTCGTGGAGACCGCCTCCGACGATGTCGTCTCCAGCCCGATGATCGACAGCGCGCACGGCCTGATGCGCTGGGCCATGAAGGCCGAACCCGGCATGGCCGTCATGCGTCAGCGCATGACCGCACCGCCGCCGGACAACCCCGCGCGCATGCGGGCCCATCCCGGCCGTGAATGGCTGGTCGTCCTGTCCGGCACCGCGGTCCTCATGCTGGGTCACCGGCGCTTCCGCGTGGAGACCAACCAGGCCGCCGAGTTCCCGACGATGCTGCCCCACGCCATCGGCGCGGAAGGCGGGCCCTGCGAGATCCTGGGCATCTTCGACCGTGACGCCCGCCGCGGCCACCAGCGCGCCGGCCAGGTCGGCCGGGACAGCGAACCGGAGGGCATCTGATCGAGCCCGGTACGGGGGCGGGTTTGCGCGCCGAGCACCTGCAGCGGCCACCTTCTTGCCAAAACTGGGAAGCAGTGTGCCGTAGAAGCATGGCCGCCCTAGCGTGAACCGCATGAACCACGCGCACCCGCACTCCCACACCGCCCACCACACCGGTCACGCCCACCACGCCCGCCCCGGGGCACAGGCCGGGCACCATGCCGATGCCGACGGCCTGGCGGAGATCCTCGACCTGGACGCGCACGTCCTCGCCGACCACACCGCCGCCATCATCCAGTGGCTGCCCCTCGCGTCACCTCCCAGCACGATCGTGGACCTGGGCTGCGGGACAGGGGCGGGCACCTTCGCCCTCCTCGACCGCTTCCCCCAGGCACACGTCACCGCCGTCGACGCCTCGGCCACGCACCTCCAGCGCCTGCGGGACAAGGCGGTCGCCCGCGGTGCGGAAGCACGGGTACGGACCGTGCAGGCGGACCTCGACGCGGACGACTGGCCCGACCTGGGGGCCCCGGACCTGGTGTGGGCGTCGGCCGCGATGCACCACATGGCCCGCCCGGACAGCGCCCTGCGCGCCGTCCACCGTCTCCTCTCCCCCGGCGGGCTCTTCGCCGTGGTGGAACTGTCCGGCCAACCCCGCTTCCTGCCGGCGGCAGCTCCCGAGGAACGCCCGGGCTTGGAGGAGCGCTGCCACGAGGCGGCGGAGCACCTCCACGCCGAACACCTACCGCACCGCGGCGCCGACTGGGGCCCGAAGCTGACCGAGGCCGGGTTCACCGTCGAAGGCGAGCGCACGATCACCGTGAACATCGACGGCTCCGAGCAGCCGGACATCGGCGCCTACGCCCTCGGCGTCCTGCAGCGCGTGCGCCACAGCGTGGCCAACTCCCTCGCACCGCAAGACCTTGCCGCGCTCGACCGGCTGCTCGACATCGACGGTCCCGGGAGCATCCTGCGCCGCGACGATCTCGCCGTACGCACCGAGCGCACCGTCTGGGCCGCGCGCCGCACCGGCTGAGCCTCGCGCCCTGTTCCGGCCCTCAACTCTTCAGGCAACGGTCACCGTTTCGCAGTGGAAGCCCCGACGACGCGATTCCTAAGATCACCGCGTGCGACGGCGACGAGTACTCGTACTTGGCTTGGCCGGCCTGCTGGTGGCGGGCGCGGCCATTGGGATCTACTCCTACGGTTCCTACTTCGGCTGGTGGGCCCGCCCGACCGTCCACGACGCGCCGGAGGCGAAACCGGCGTCCGTGGAGCCGGTCGCGAGGGGGCTGCGGCTTCCCTTCGACCTGGCGTGCCTGCCCGACGGGTCGGCGCTGGTGACCGAGCGGGAGAGCGGCCGCCTGCGGCAGGTCACCCCGGACGGCAAGCTCACCGATGTCCGGACGATCGAGGACATCGCGGAGCCGGTTCGCCAGGCCGGACTGCAGGGGGTGGCGGTCTCTCCCACCTACGAACAGGACCGCTGGGTCTACGTCTACTACACCACCGCCAAGGACAGCCGGGTGAGCCGGCTGCGGCTGGACTCGTCGGCTCCGCCCGAGCCGATCCTGACCGGCATCCCCAGCGGTGAGATCCACAACGGCGGGCGGATCAGGTTCGGCCCGGACGGCATGCTCTACGTGACCACCGGGGAAGCCGACGTCCGTTCCAAGGCCCAGGACCGCGACGACCTCGGCGGCAAGATCCTGCGCGTCACGTCGGAGGGCGAGCCCGCACCGGGCAACCCGATCAAGGGCTCACCGGTGTACAGCTGGGGATGGCGCGACCCGCAGGGGCTCGCCTGGGACGACAAGGGCCGGCTCTACGCCTCCGAGTTCGGCCACCACAACCTCGACGAGCTGAACCAGGTGAAACCCGGCGCCAACTACGGCTGGCCCGAGCTGGAAGGCACCGGCGGGGAGCCCGACTTCACGGACCCGATAGCGACCTGGAAGCCCGAGGACGCCTCACCCAGTGGGATGACGTTCCATGACGGCCGGATCTGGGTCGCCTGCCTGCGCGGGGAGCGGCTGTACCGGATCGCCACCGACGGTTCGAAGCCCGAGCAGTTGCTGACCGGCCAGTACGGCCGGCTGCGGCTCGTCACGGAGGCCCCGGACGGCTCGCTGTGGGTACTGACCAACGGCCGCACCGGCCCCGACTACGACCTGATCCTCCGCGTGATCCCGTGACCTCGCTCCTCCAGCGGGACCCAAACACGTCTCCCGGACATGCCTCCCGGTCAGAAGATCTTCCGGCCGGTGACGCGGAGCCGTAGCGCCTGGCCGCCGCTCTTGAGGAGCATCTTGCGGACCGTCGGGTCGCCGTGCCGGGTGAGCCAGAGCGCGGTCTTGGCGATGACCGGGGGCTTGGGGCTCATGAAGTGCACCGAGCGCTTCTGGAAGCCGAACGGCTTGGGCATGAAGTTGGCGCTCTCGAGGACGTCCCACAGGGTCTCGGCCGCCTCATGGGCGGTGATCTTGCCCGCCTGATGCGCGTCGACCTGCGCGACCATCGTGTCGAACAGGTGCTTGTAGCCCTCGTGGTCAGGCCAGTCGTAACCGAGGTACTGGCCCTTTTCCAGGTCCTTGAAGTGCTGGTCGTCGCCGTCCTTCTGGAACTTCGTCAGGCCGGACCGGGCGCGGAAGGTGCCGAAGTTGTTGCCCCACACCCAGACCCGGAAGACGGCCTTCCAGAACTCGAAGTGGTCGAACGCGGTGTACCCGCTGTTGACGATCTCGTCGTTGAAGTGGAAGCGGGCGCGCTGCCACTCGTCGTAGTCGCTGAAGCGCTCGGCGGAGAAGTCGCCGTCCTGGCACGCCCTGATCAGGCGCCAGGCGAGCCGGTTCACCGCGTCGCCGGTGTTGGCGAGGCCGTAGGAGAACAGCGGGTCGATGAAGCCGGCGGCGTGGCCCAGCAGCGCCCAGCGGTCGCCCACGGTGCGCTTGGTGGAGTACTGCAGCCGGTCGGCGCTGACCCACTCGCGGACCGGGGTGATGCCGGCGTACTGCCGTTCGATGTCCGGGAAGCGGGAGGTGATGGAGGCGAAGTCCTCCTCGATGGAGTGGTGGGGGTTCCTCGGGTAGACCCGCGGGTCGACGGTGAGCCCGATGGAGCACAGCGGGTTCCGGGACAGAGGGGTGTTGTCGAAGCCGATCACCCAGGCCCACCCGCGGCGGAACGTGTGGTGAACGGTGCCCTCGTACCAGGGCACCGGAGGGCGGTGCTCCGGCTTGCGGTCCCACAGGTCGTCGGTGTGGGTGATGCCGTGGACGTGAGTGAACATCGACCGCGACTGGTGCTTGAACACCGGGTCTCGTCGCGCAGTGCGAACTTCTCCGCGATCGGCGAGCGGTGGCCGCTCGCGTCGACGACGTAACGGGCGCGGAATTCCTCGCCCCGCTCGCCGTGCAGGGTGACGCCGGAGTCCTCGAAGTCGATGTCGGCGACCCGGAAGTCCTGCAGCGGGGTGCAGCCGCACTGGACCGCCAGGTGGAAGACGAAGGCGTCGACGTCCTGGCGGTACAGGTGGTGCGCCTCGTGCAGCAGCCCGGGGGTGTGGAACTCGTTGGTCTCGCGCGGGTCTTGTGGCTTGCCCTCCTCGTGGCGCAGGAAGCCGAAGTGCGTCTTCGTGCCGAACGTCGGGCCGATCGTCCTGGCGCAGTCCTTCAGGGTGCACAGCGTCGTCAGTTCGGGCACGTCGTAGCGGGCGGCGATGATCCTCTGGGACACATTGGTGTACGGGATCGTGGCCTCGCCCACGGCGAAGCGCGGGTGTACGCCCGCGTCGATCAGCAGCACCTTGATGCCGTTGCGGGCCAGCGCCGCGCCCAGCATGGAGCCGCCCATGCCGGCGCCGATGACGGCAACGTCGAACCGTGTGGTCTGCGGGCTCATCGGGTGTGTGCTCCTCGGAGTGAGAGGGCCAGGAGGACGGCGGCGCGTGAGGCGGCCGACGGGACCGTGGCGCGCGAGGCGGCCGACGAGAGCGCGACGGGGGTGACGGTCATCAGTGCCTCGGCGCCAGCGGCGAGCGCAGGCCGCGGCCCACGACCGGCCAGGTCGCGACGGTGTGCTTGAGCTTCTCGCCGCGGCCCGACTCGTCGGGGGACACGCGGTTCTTGCCGAGGAAGGAGAGGCCCTCGGCCACGAGCCGGCCGACCGGCTCGGGTGCGTCGTCGCGCGCCCACCGCTTGGTGCCGGCGGTTTTGCGCGGGCCGGCGTCGAACCAGCGGTTCGACGTGTCCGTGAGGCGGAAGGCCGGCGGTACGAAGTCCGCCCTGTGCAGGGCGGCGAGGATGTTGCCCGCCGCGATGTCGCCGGTCTGTCGGCCCTCCCTGACGGACCGCAGCTGATCGCTCACGTAACCGAACAGCTGCCGCACCGGCGGGTGGTCGGGGACCGCTCCGACGGGCGCCCGCCCCTCCAGACGGGCCGGGTCGGCGAGATCGTGCGCGTCCCTCAGGTGCGCGTACGCGCCGCTGATCTCGAACGTGGCGAGGATCTGGCCGAGCGACCAGACCCGCAGCCAGGTGTCCCACAGCCGGAAGTCGGAGAACGACGTGTAGGCGTCGGCGGCCAGATCGTCGTTGCTCCCGAGCAGCCCCAGCTCCAGCTTCTCGACGTCGTGGAAGCGCTCGACCGAGAAGTCGTCGTCCTTCAGCGCCGCCAGCAGCCGCCCCGCCAGCACGTTGATGATCTCGAACGAGTTGCCGAGGTCGCGGGTGAACAGCGGGTCCACGAAGCCCGCGGCGTGCGAGGTGAGGCACCAGCGCTCGCCGACGGTCCTGGACGAGGCGTACTGCTGCCGTCCCGTGCGCGTCCAGGGGCGTACGGCGACGGCGTCCGTGAACTGGCTGCGGATGTCGGGGAAGCGGCTGATGAAGGAGCGGAACTCCTCCTCCGGCGTGCCGTCGAAGTCGGGGTGGACGCGCGGATCGAGGTTGAGCCCCACGCTGACCAGCGGGTTGGTGGTGCGGGCGTGGTTGTTGAACGGGATCACCCACATCCAGCCGCCTTCGAAGACGTGGTGCAGGGTGCCCTCGCTCCACGGTGTGGGGTGGCCGTGGGCGATCCGAGGCAGCAGGTCGTCGTACGCCGTCACGTTCAGCATGTGCGTGGACAGTGAACGCGAGTGGTGCCGCAGGACCGGCGCCTCCTCACGCAGCCCGAGCCGGGACGCCAGCGGGGAGCGCGCGTCGCTCGCGTCCACGACGTAACGGGCCCGGTACGTCGCGCCGCGCTCGTCGGTGAGCGTCGTGCCGTGCGGATCGAAGGCGACGTCCACGATCCTGGTCCGCTGGCGGATCCTCGCGCCGTACTTCACCGCCACGTTGAGCATCCAGGCGTCGATGTCCTGACGGAAGAAGTGGCTGCCCGCGTGGCCGGTCCACGGCCCGGTGAACTGGTGGCATTCCTCGAGACGCTGCCGCTCGCCCTCGCGGTGGTACAGGAACCCGAAGTTCTTCCCCACGCCCGAGGTCGTGGCGATCTTTCCGTGGACGTTCTCGAACGTGGTGAGGTACTTGATCTCCGGCACGTCGTAGCGCTCGCTCACGAGCCGCATCAGCATCGCGGTGTACGGGGTCGTCGACTCCCCGCATGCGAAGCGCGGGTGGCTGCCGGCGTCGACGACGAGGACGCTCGCGCCGCCGCGTGCCAGGACTGCCGCCAGCGCGGTCCCGGAAAGCCCTGAACCCAGGATCGCCACGTCGATGTCGGGCTGCTCGGCCGGCCTTGCGGACTGGGCCACTTCGGCCATGAATGCCTCCGGATCTCGGAACAGCTCTGCCGGACCCGACCGTCCGCAACCGGGCTCGCAAGGACCTCGAAGGTGAGGGGACACGTGCTCCGTCAAGTGACCTTCAGGCTCACGGCGGTCTGTCTCATTCGGTCGGTCCGGCTGCGGGCGCCCGTTGATCGTGAGCGTTCGGGATCTCGTCGTACGGGCCCGCGGGCATGACCCGTTCGCGTGAAAAGGCGGGCCGGCCTCCCAGGACCCGGCATGACGCACACCGCCGCGGGGATCACCCCGTCAGCGGGTGCGCAGCGATCGGCAAGAGGGAGCCTGGGCGTGAGTGATGTCGTGTTCGTCGCGGATTTCGCTTCTGAACTGCAGTGGGTCGCCGGGCGCTCCTGGGCGTACCCGGACGGGGGCCCCACCAACCCGGGCGACGACAAGCTCGACCATCTCACCCAGGATCCCGCCTACAGCCGCGACGGCGCCTTCCGCGCCACCCGCCGGCCCGACGGACTGTGGGACGCCGGTCTGCTCACGACCGAGGAGAGCGAGGAGGGCTTCATGGTCCGCACCGGCGACCGGCTGGAGACCAGAGTGCGGTTGCCGGTCGAGGAGGGTGCCTGGCCGGCGATCTGGACCTGGCGGGACGGCGGCAACGAGGTCGACGTCTTCGAGTACCACCCCGACAACCCGGACCTGCTGGAGTTCACCAACCACGTCCGCCGCAGCAGCAGTTACGTCCGCGACAGCGCCGTCTCCCCCGGAGGCGTGATCACTCTGAGCGTGACGTTCGGCAGGAGGAGTGTCATCTGGCTGCTCAACGGCAATGAGGTCTTCGCCGACGGCCGCGGCGTCGGGCCCGACTGGCACGCCTCCCTCATCGTCAACCTGTCCGTCTGCGCGGGCCGTTACCATCCGAGGCCGGACGACTCCGTGGACGAGTTGTCGTACGGGGTGGAGAGCCTGGTGGTGCGTCGTCGGGCCTGACGACAAGCGCGGCGCAGTGCGCACGCGTGGCGGATCGCGCCCCTACGGCCAGCACCATGAGGACCGCTGTGCAGCCTCCCAGAAGCATGACCGTGGACGGGGAGGTGCGGTCCAGGGCGACTCCCCCGGCGAGTGCGCCGAGCGAGATCGTCGCCTGGAAGGAAGCGGTGAACAGCACCGATGCCGCTTCCGGGGCGTGCGGGGCGGCCTTGGCGAACCAGGTCTGCGACGCGACGGGTACGGCGCCGTACGCGATGCCCCACACGATCAGCAGGATCACCGCGCCGGACTCCCAGCGGCCCGCGAGGGGAAGCAGGAGAGTCGCTACGGCGATCAGGGCGCCCGCGGCTCCGAAGACGGACCGCGGAGACCGGGCCACCCAGGCCCCGCCCAGGAAGTTGCCGAGGATGCCGGCGGCGCCGTAGAGCAGCAGGAAGGTGGTGATCAGACCACCGCCGGCGTGGGTGACCTGTTCCAGGAACGGGGTCACGTAGGTGTAGGTGCCGAAGTGAGCCAGCACGACGAGGAACGTCAGCAGCAGGGCGAAGCGCGTGTTTCCGCTGCGCAGCACGTCGTGGAGCATGCCCAGCCGGGTGGCCTGAACCGGAGGAAGCGGCGGCACGAACCAGAGCAGCATGACCAGGACACCGACCGTCAGAACTCCCATGGCCGTGAATGCCGTTCGCCATCCGGCGAGATCCCCGACGAGGGTGCCCACAGGCACGCCGAGGACGGAACCGAGCGGTACGGCGGAGAAGATCACCGCGGTCGCCCGGCCGACAGCGGGCGGCGGGACCAGCCGTTCGGCCAGCCCGGCTCCGATGGACCAGAAGCCGCCGATCGTGATCCCGACCAGGATCCGGGAGACGAGTACGAGCCAGTAGTGAGGTGCCGCGGCGGCAAGGAAGTTCGCCAGCGCCAGCAGGAGCGTCAGGCCGCACAGCATCAGGCGGCGGTCGAAGCCGGCGGTGGCAGC
This sequence comes from Streptomyces sp. NPDC043726, assembly GCF_056436565.1. Lineage (NCBI taxonomy): Bacteria > Bacillati > Actinomycetota > Actinomycetes > Kitasatosporales > Streptomycetaceae > Streptomyces > Streptomyces sp. NPDC043726. Next base: position 431,568 of record NZ_JBWKCI010000002.1, on the reverse strand, counting down.
GGTGACCACTGGAGCGGCGATCGCGGCGAGGAAGCCGGGCATGGTCATCATCAGTCCCGCCATCCCGTCGGAGACGGTGAAGTCGGCTCCGACCGAGGTCAGCAGACCGATCGGCAGGATCTCGGTGGTGACGATGGCGAAGATGCCCAGCATCACGGAGATCACGGCCAACCAGCCCCTCACCGGCGAGCCCACGGGTAAGAGCTGTTCGTTGACTGACGTGGTGGTCGGCATGGGTTCCGTCCTGGGAAGGCAGCACGTTGCGCGATCAGTGCAGCAGGCACCTTCGGACGGTGGCTGGCAGATCCGCGACGTCACCCCCGCGCCTGAGGGGTGACGTCGTTTTCCGGCGCACAGGCGCTGGTCGAAATGCCGGGGGACGAAGACTCCTCGCCGTATCGCGACTCTTGGAACCGCGGCCGGCGGTCACCGACAGCAGATCGCCCACCGGCCGCGGTGATCGCGGACGGTGGGCGAGGGCGCCGTGGGAGTCCCGGCGGCGGTGGGTCAGCGGGTGCTCAGCATGCCTTCGCGCAGGCGCTTCAGCAGGCGGGTGAGGAGTCGCGACACGTGCATCTGGGAGATGCCCAGGCGCTCGGCGATCTGAGCCTGGGTCAGTTCGTCCACGAAGCGCCAGTGGAGGATCTTGCGGTCGCGTTCGTCGAGTTCGGCGATCATCGGTGCGAGAGCGTGCAGGTCCTCGACGAGGCCGAGGGCGGTGTCCTCGGTGCCGATGAAGTCCTGCAGCGCGGTCTCGCCGTCCTCGCTGTTGCCGATCGTGGCGTCCAGGGAGGCGGAGGTGTAGGCGTTGGACGCCAGCCGGGCCTCGACGATCTCGTCCTCGGGCAGGCTCATGAGCTCCGACAGCTCCCGGGTCGTGGGGGTACGGCCCAAGCGGCTGCGCAGTTCGTCGGTCGCGCGGGCCAGTTCCACCCGCGCCTCCTGCAGCCGCCGCGGCACGTGCACGGCCCACGAGGTGTCACGGAAGAACCGCTTGATCTCACCCACGATGTAGGGCACCGCGAAGGAGGTGAACTCGACCTCGCGGGAGATCTCGAACCGGTCGATCGCCTTGATCAGGCCGATCATGCCGACCTGGACGATGTCCTCCATCTCCTGCGGCCCACGACTGCGGAACCGGCCCGCCGCGTAGCGGACCAGGGACATGTTCATCTCGATCAGCGTGTTCCGGGCGTGCTGGAACTCTTCCGTTCCCTCCTCCAGCACCGCCAGTCGGTCGAAGAACAGCCTCGACAGCTCCCGCGCGTCCCGCGGTGCCACCTGTGACGCCTCCACACCCTCCAAGACGTCCGTGGTCCGCTCACCAGCCTGCACGGTCGTCGAAACCATCACACACCCCTCCCATTCGGCACTCCCGGACTGCCGGCCCACGGACCGGCAGTTTCGCGCGTACCCCGGATCGGCTGCCCCACACCATCTTCGCCACCGAATTCACGAATTTCAGTTCTGGCGTTGGCGTCACCACGTGACCAGTCAACCGCGACCGGAGGTGGGGGCGAGTACCGGCTCGGGGTTGGGCGGGGCGCCGGGGGTCTCCACGCTGACGCGGGGCAGCCGGCGGTCGAGCCAGCCGGGCAGCCACCAGGTGGCGTTGGCCATGATCGCCATGACCGCCGGGACGAGCACCATCCGGACGATCGTCGCGTCGAGCACGATCGCCGTCGCCAGCCCGAGGCCCATCATCTTGACCAGGGGTGAGGGGTTGGCGACGAAGCTGAGGAACACCACCGTCATGATGAGCGCGGCGGAGGTGATCACACGGCCCGTGGCCGCGATCCCCCGCGCCACCGACTCGGTGTTGTCTCCCGTGGCGTCGTACTCCTCGCGCACCAGCGACAGCAGGAACACCTCGTAGTCCATGGAGAGTCCGAACAGGACCGCGAAGAAGATCGTCGGCAGGGGTGAGGCGACCAGGAAGGTGCCGTCGAGGTTGAACAGGGCTCCGAGCCAGCCCCACTGGAACACCGCGACCACGACGCCGTACGCGCCGCCGATGGACAGCAGGTTCACCACGGCGGCCTTCAGCGGTATCACGACGGAGCGGAACACCAGCATCAGCAGCAGGAACGACGACAACAGGATCGCGCCGACGAACACCGGCAGGGTGTCGGTGAGTTGCCGGGTGAGGTCGTCGGTCATGGCGGTCGTGCCGGACACGGCGACGTTGTCCGGGACGAGGTCGCGGACGCGCTCCAGCGTCGCGGAGGTCTCGGCGTCCGCGGGTGCGGTGGTGGGGAGGGTCGGCAGCACCACGGTGTCGCCTCCCGTGGACGTCCGGGGCTCGCCGACGCTCGCGATACCGGGGTCGGCGGCGATGCGCTTCGCCAGCGCGGGGATGTCCTCGGCGTCCGCGCCGGGGGTGCGCAGGTCGGCGACGACCAGGAGTGGGGAGTTGACGCCTGGACCGAATCCCTCGGTCAGCAGGTCGTAGGCGCGGCGATGGGTGGTGGTGGTCGCGTCGTTGCCCGCGTCGGGAAAGCCCGTCTCCATCCGCAGCGCGGGCGCCGCCAGTGCCAGGAGCGCTGCCGAGGCGACGATCAGGTACGGCCAGGGCCTGCCGGACACGCGGTGGGCGAAACGCCACCATGCGGTGTCCTCGGCCCTCGCGGCGCGCTTACGGCCGAGGCGTCGCCGCTTGTGAATACGGTCCCCCAGCAAGGACAGCAGGGCCGGCAGGAGGGTGAGCGCGGTCCCGACGGCGAACAGGACGACCAGTGAGGCGCTCAGGCCGATCGAGGTCAGGAAGCCCAGGCCGGTCAGGGCGAGGGCGGCCATCGCCACGATGACGGTGCCACCGGCGAAGAGCACGGCCGCGCCCGCGGATCCCATGGCGGTCGACAGGGCTGTGGGGTTGTCCTGCCCCGCTTCGTGGTTCTCGCGGTAGCGGGCCACGATGAACAAGGCGTAGTCGATACCGACGCCCAGGCCGATCATGGCGCCGATGGTGGGGGCGGCGGTGGAGATCTCCATGGCGTTGGCCAGCAGGCTGATGCTGCCCAGGCCCGCGGCGACGGCCACCAGCGCGAGCACGATCGGGACCAGCGCGGCGACGAGCGTGCCGAACACCACCACCAGGATGATCAGCGCGGCCAGCAGACCGGCCGCCTCCGCACCGGAGGTGGGTGTCTCGGCGTTGATGAAGACGGCGTCGCCGCCGAGCTCGGCGACGACGCCGTCGCGCCGCAACGGTTCGACCGCTTCGGTCAGCGCTTCGATCCGGGCGGGAACGACGTCCATCACGGGCACGTCGAAGGTGACCTCGGCGAAGCCGATCCGCCCGTCGGACGAAATCGTGCCGGCCTGGAAGGGATCGGTCACCGTGGCGACCTGCTCCACCTTGGCCATCTGTGCGACCGCCGAGTCGATGTCAGGGCGGTGGCGTTCGAGTCGCTGCCCCTCCGGTGCGGCGAACACGGCCATGGCGCTCCCCCTGGATGCCTCCGGGAAGCGCTCTTCGAGCAGCTCCATCGCCTCCTCGCTCTGGCTGCCGGGCGCGACCAGGTCGTCGACGAACGAACCGCCGGCCGTCGCGGCGACGGGCAGCAACAGGAGCAGGGCGACCCCCCAGGCGGCGATGGTGGCCCACGGCCGGCGGACACTCGCCCCGCCGATGCGTCGGGTGATTCGGTTCATGGCTGCGTGGGCTCCTGTCAGAGGGCCGCCGCCGAGGTCCGTTGCGCGTCGGCGGCACGAGTCGTGAGCTCATCCATCGTCGGCGCCGGGGCGGCCGCTGTCCCCGGCCGCCGGAGGGGTTCCGCGCTCCCGCCCGAGGCGGGGAAATCGACGTAGCACCTCCCCCTGGAGACGGAGAGGCGGATCCGCCCACCGACGGGTGACGACGTCTTCGGCCCGCACTTACGATGGCGACGCGTGGCCCCTGCTGATCGAGGTCAGCGCACCAACAGCCCTGTGATGGAGCGATGATGAACCGCACGGCACAGCCTGCCGGGACGCCGGTCCGCAGCGTGCCGTCCAAGTTCCACGGCCCCTTCGTCCGTTGGCCGCGAGCCGCGGACGCCACCCTCGCCCTCGTCCTGTTCCTGGCCGTGACGTTCCTGGAGGAAGGTCCGGGAGACAGTCTGGTCTTCCGCCCGCTCCCCGACCTCCCCCCGCCGGTCCTCCTGCTGTTCTCGGCGGCCGGCGCGGCCCTCTACTGGCGCCGGCGCAGACCGACCGCGGTCATGGGCGTGGCCCTCGCGTCCTGGGCCCCCACGCTGGGCAGCAGCTACGCCATGCTCGGCGGCTTCGTGCTCGTCTCGCTCTACAGCGTCGGACGGCATACCGACGACAAGCGGTGGGGCCCCCTCGGCATCGTGGCGGCGGTCGCCGCGAGCACGATCGACGGGCTGCTCCAGTCCCTCCCCTGGGGGGAGATCGGCTTCTGCTACCTGTTCATGGGCGGGGCCTGGTACTTCGGGCGACGCCTGCGGCTGCGTGCCGAGCGCGCCGTCCAGCGCAGTCAGGAACAGGCCGCCGAGGCACAGCGCATCGTCGTCGAGGAGCGCACCCACATCGCCCGCGAACTGCACGACGTGGTCGCTCACCGGGTGAGCATGATGACCGTGCAGGCCGGTGCCGCCCGGATGGTGGCCGCCGAGGATCCGCAGGGTGCCCTGGAGGCGATGACCGCGGTCGAGGAGGCCGGACGCCAGGCCCTGGACGAGCTGCGGCACCTGTTGGGAGTGCTGCGCCCGAAGACCGAGCGGGACGGGCTCGGCCCCCAGCCCGGTCTGCCCGATCTGCCCCGGCTCATCACGCAGGTCCGCGAGGCCGGACTCGACGTCTCGCTCACCGACGGCCTCCACGCTCCCCTCCCGGCCCGCGTCGAGCTCTCGGTGTACCGCATCGTCCAGGAGGCCCTGACCAACGTGCTCAAGCACAGCGGACCGCACACGCACACCGAGGTACGCCTCCGGCACGACCGGACCTGCCCCGGCATCACCGTCGAAGTCCTCGACGACGGCGGGGGCGCAGCCCTCCAGTCCGTCTCCGCTGCCGGCCACGCGGGCACGGGCGGCCACGGGATCGTCGGGATGCGGGAGCGGGCCCTCCTGCTCGGCGGCACCCTCGACGCGGGGCCGCGCCCCGGCGGCGGGTTCCGGCTCACCGCCCATCTGCCCGTCCAGGGCGAGGCCACGTGACCATCCGCGTCGTCGTCGCCGACGACCAGGCGCTGGTCCGCCGCGGCTTCACCATGATCCTCCGGATGAGCGACGCCATCGAGGTCGTCGCCGAGGCGGGCACCGGACTCGAGGCGATCGAGGCGGCCCGCCGAGAGCGCCCGGACGTGGTCCTCATGGACATCCGCATGCCCGAGATGGACGGCCTCGAAGCGACCTCCGTCATCCTGCGGGAGGCCGACTGGCCGGTGCGCGTACTGATCCTGACCACGTTCGACCCGGACGAATACGTCTACGAAGCCCTGCGCGCCGGAGCCAGCGCCTTCGTCCTCAAGGACATTCCGCCGGAACAACTCGCCGTCGCGGTGAGCACTGTGGCCGAGGGAGGCGCCCTGCTCGCCCCGTCGATCACTCGGCGGCTCATCGACCAGTTCGCCGAGCGCCGCGTCGTCAGCTCCGCCGCTTCGGGCCGCGTGGCACGACTGACCGAACGCGAACGCGAGGTCGTCGTCGCCGTGGCCCGGGGCGCGAGCAACTCGGAGATCGCCGAGCAGTTGTTCATCGGTGCCGCGACCGTCAAATCACATGTGTCGAGCGTTCTCGCCAAGCTCGGCCTGCGGGACCGGATCCAGATCGTGATCTTCGCCTACGAGAGCGGCCTCGTCGAAGCCGGCGACCACGACGTCGGTCATTGAAGGGGTCCTTGAGTCCGGGGCTACCCTCCCTACCGAAACGATCAACGGATCGGGCCGGAGGGCGGGGCATGAGCATGGACACGGTGACGGTTTCCCACGCCGAGGGCTGGGACGCCGAAGCCCGTCGCGCGTACCGGCCGTTGACGCGAGCGCAAGCGGTGGAACGGGACACAGCCGGGGACCCCTATGTGGTGTTGCACCAGTTCCCGGTCAGTGGGCCTACGACGAATGCGGGCGACGAACCAACGATGTGGACCTGCGGCTGACAGTGGAAATCCTCCCCGGGGGCACCGGCTCGTTCAACACCCTGGCCGATGTGCCGGCGGAACGGCGCTGGCACCACCGGTCCGCGTTCGGAGTCGGGGCGGCCCCTCTTCCAGCCGGGCAATCCCTTCCCCATGGAGCCCTGGGAGGAGACACGGACAGCCGAACCTCGGCACATCGCCCTGATGCGGATTCCGACAGGGCGCTTGGCCGTGTCGGATCCGCATGACAGCCGCCCCCGTGAACTGGCGGCCGTGGTCGTCGGCGAGGGTGAGTACGGTGGGGACCGGTTTCTACAACGTCAGGCGCTTCTACAAGGCGCGGGATCGCGGCGCGTGCGAATCCCTCGGCGACGGCTACCTTCCGTACCGGGGGCGACGCCACGTGGCCGGTGTGGCTCGGCCGCTCCGCCACCGGCGCACTCGTCTCGGTCGTGGTGGTCACGTCCTACGAGTAGAACCCTTCCCGGAGTACGGCACATCGGACGCAGTACTCCGGGAAAGTGAGTCGATGGCTCAGGGCATCATCTCGTACGACCCCGACAGGGACTCGACGCGCTGCCAGACGCGCTCCGATCGTGCCGCATCGACGACCGGGCGGCGGACCGCGCCGAGTGCCCAGGACTGCTGCTGCTCGGTCGCGGAGTCCTTTCCGTGCAGTTCGATGGCGTGGGCGGAGAAGTCCCGGACGAGGACGGCGAAGAGTTCGTCCAGGACGTCCTCGTCGAGGTCCGTGAGGGCTGCCTGTTCCAGGACCAGCTGACCGTGGACGACGAGCGCGAAGAGCTGCCCGACGGCGAGGAGCAGGTCGAGGTCCCGGCTCTGCTCCTCGTCGGGGGCGGCCGTGCGGACGAACTCGCAGAGCGCGTCGGCCTGTTCGCGGAAGCGGGCGACGTTGGACAGGCGGGCGTAGGCGTCGAAGGCCGGCCGCCAGTCGTGGAAGCGCACCGAGCCGAGGCCGCGGGCCGGACCCTGGCGGAAGAGGAAGTCGTCGTCGGCCGCGTCGAGGCGGGTCGGGACGGGCTCGTAGGCGGCCGGGTCCAGGAGGTGGTTGCGCATGAACTTGAGGATCAGCGCCAGGTTGACGTGGACGGTGCCCTCCAGCTTCGGCAGGCCGCGGATCTCGACGGCGGCCTGGGCGAAGTAGTTGTCCTTCTCGAAGCCCTTGGCGGCGATGACGTCCCACATCAGGTCGATCACCTTCTCGCCCTCGGTGGTCACCTTCATCTTCGTCATCGGGTTGAAGAGGAGGTAGCGGCGGTCGTCGGGGCCCGCGGTGCGGAAGTAGTCGACGGCGCGGTCGCTGAACAGCTTCATGCCGACGAGCCGGACGTAGGCGTCGGTCAGCTCGCGCCGCACGTGCGGGAAGGCGGTGACGGGGCGGCCGTAGAGGATGCGGTTCTGCGCGTGGGTGACGGCCTCGTACATCGCGTGCTCGCAGATGCCGATCGAGGCGGTGCACAGGTTGAACTTGCCGACGTTGACGGTGTTGAGGGCGGCGTCGAAGGCGGCGCGGCCGGTGTGCAGGACGTCCGCCGGGGCCACGGGGTAGTCCTCAAGGCGGAACTCGCTGACGTACTTCGACGAGTCGACGACGTTCTTGACGAGGTGGTAGTTCGGGTGGCGGCTGTCGGCGGCGAAGAAGACGTAGCCGTCGGGGCCTTCGACGTCCGTGCGGCGGCCGAAGACGGAGACGAGGCCGGCCGCGTTGCCGTTGCCGATGTAGTACTTGGAGCCGGTGGCGCGGAAGCCGCCATCACCGTCGGGCTCCAGGAGCATGTCGGTGGAGTAGATGTCGGCGCCGTGGGTCTTCTCGGACAGGCCGAAGGCGAACACCTCGCCCTGGGAGAGCAGTTCGGCGGCGCGGGCGCGGGCGTCGGGGTTGTCGCTCTGCCAGACGGGGCCGAGGCCGAGGATGGTGACCTGCCAGGCGTACCAGTAGTCGAGGCCGTAGAAGCCGAGGATCTCGTTGAGGGCGGCTATGCGGGCGGTGTCCCAGCGCTTGTCGGCCTCGCCGTCCGCGGCGGCGGAGGCGGGGGTGAGGAAGGTCGCGAAGAGCCCTTCCTTGGCGGCGAAGGCGAGGAAGTCGCCGAGCCAGGCGCGGGTGCGGTAGTCCTCGATCAGCCGGCGCTTGCCCCGCTCCTCGAACCAGTCGACGGTGGCGCGCAGCAGCCTGCGGGTCTCCGGGTCGAAGTGCGCGGGGTCGTAGGTCCGCGGGTTGAAGAGCAGCGCGTCGGCCATGGGTGCCGCCTTTCGGCTGGTAGGGGGTGAGGGTGGGTCGGGGCGCGGGTGGGCCCGGGTGCGGGGCACGCGGGGCCGCTCGGCCCGTCAGCGACCGGCGTCGAAGCCGGCGAGTGTGGTGAGGACGTCGTCGAGCCAGGCGAGCATCATCCGCTCGTACGCGATGCCGCCGCGCAGCACCGCGTGCTGGAGTTCGCGTTCGGCGTCGAGCGGACCGCCGTCCGCCGGGGGGTCGCCGAAGTCGCGGGCCTCGCCGGCGAGGTAGTGGGCGAGCCGGTCGGCATGTGCCTGGCGGTGCCGCTCGACCTCGCTGATCAGGGCGGCCGGGTCGTCGAAGGCGGCGCCCCGGACCTTCACCGCGAGGTCGTGCCGGACGCTCTCGGGCTCGGTCGGTTCGTGGAGCCACGCGGAGAGCGCGTCCCGGCCGGGCGGGGCGACGGAGTACTCCTTCTTGTCGGGGCGCCCGTACTGCGGGACGTCCCTCACATCGACCCAGCCGTCGCTCTCCATGCGCTTGAGCACGCGGTAGATCTGCTGGTGGGTGGCGGTCCAGAAGTACCCGATGGACCGCTCGAACCGCCGGGCCAGCTCATAACCGGAGCCCGGCTTCTCCAGCAGGGAAACGAGGATCGCGTGCTCGAGCGCCATGAGGCGATCCTCCTATGCACCTCGTTGCATAGCAACGGCGGCATGGTGAGACACGGCTCACCCGGTGCGGGTCGCGTGGATCACTGCCGATGGCGAAGGGCCACGGGGACGGCTAAGAGGTACGGGCCCGCGAGCAGGAGCCGGGGAACGCCCACCGCTAACGGCATCAGACCCCACACCCAGCGCATCTGGCGCCGAGGGGGCCGGGAGAAGGCGAACGCCAAGATCGCCGCGCCCGCTGTCAGGGCCGCGTAGCCCACGTACCAGCCACGCTCGATGGCGTCGCGCCCCCACAGGCTGACGCCCGCGCTCTGCAGCTCCTCGCCGATCGCCGCCCCAATGTACTGATCGCCCCACGCGGCCGTGACGGACGCCGCCTGGCAGGCCACCAGGAACAGCAGGGAGACGAGCAGGACGGTGGGCAGGCGCTCCTCCACCTCATGCCGAACGCGCCACAGCAGGTACATCAGGAAGACCCCACCGCCGCGCCGACGAGCCACCCCTTCACCCAGACGGTGAAACGGCCGAGATCTCCGCTCGATCATCGGTCGCTGAGATTGTCCGCGGCAGCGCTGCTGTGTGTGTCGTGGAGCAGCACGAGGAGAGCTATGTCGTCGGTGCGCTGACCGCTGGTGTCGGCCTTGGTGAGCAGGGTGTCGATGAGGGCGTCCAGTGCGCGGTCGTCGGTGGCGGCGAGGTGGCGGGCGAGCCGGGTGATGGCGTCCTCGATGTCGGTGCCGGGTGTTTCGACGAGGCCGTCGGTGTAGAGGGCGAGCAGCGCTCCCTCGGGCAGGGGAACCTCCGTCACGGGGAACTCGGCGTCCGGGTCGATGCCCAGGAGCGGTCCGGGCTCCAGGGGGACGGGTCGGCTGTCGCCGTCGGGAAGGCGCAGCAGGGGCGGCGGGTGGCCGGCACTGGCGAGGGTCGCCTGCCCGCGCGCGAAGTCGAGACGGGCGTAGAGGCAGCTGGTGAACAGATCCGGGGCAAGGTCGGTGAGCAGCCGGTTGGTGCGGTGCAGGACCTGGTCAGGAGGGGTACCGAGGGTCGCGTGGGCGTGGACGGCGGTGCGCACCTGGCCCATCAGTGCCGCCGCGGCGGCGTTATGGCCCTGGACGTCGCCGATGACGGCGCCCGCCGCGGTGTCACCGAGGCGGAGCACATCGTAGAAGTCCCCGCCGATCTCCAGGCCACGGGTGGCGGGAAGGTAGCGGGCGGCGACCCGCAGCCCGGTGATGTCCGGCAGGCTGCGCGGGAGCAGGGCCTGCTGGAGGCTGTGGGCGAGGTCGTGCTTGGTGTCGTACAGGCGGGCGCGGTCGAAGGCCTGGGCGATGAGTCCGGCGAGCGAGGTCATGACGGCGCGTTCCTCGGCCGAGAACTCGTGCGGTCCGTCGTAGGACAGGATGCACACGCCGACGGGCCTGCCGGAGATGATCAGGGGCAGGAAAGCCCAGGCCTGTTTTCCGCTGATCAGCGGCGCCTCGGGGTAGTTGCGGCGCATTTCCTCCACGTCCGCGAAGAAGGCGGGGACGCCGCTGGCGAGGACCTGGCCCGCCGGCGTGAAGGAGGTGTCGAGGGCGAGGCCGTCCAGTCGCCCGATGGTGTCGGCGGAGTATCCGCGGTGACCGGTGATGTGCAGCCGGCCGGCGCTCGCGGTGGACAGCACCAGGCCCCGGGCCCCGAACGCGGGCATGATCTGGTCGGCGACCAGATCCACGACGTCCTGGACCCCGACGACCTCGGTCAGCGCGGCGGCCAGGTGTGTCAGCTGGTACAGCTGACCGGCGCGGGCGGGCGTCGCGGTGCGCGCGGACCTGCGCGGCGCCGGTTGGGGCGGCGGATGACCACCTCTGGGGATGACCCGGGCGCTGATCCCGCTGGCGTCCGGATACAGGTGGAATTCCAGCCAGTGGTCGGGCGGGCGGCACGCGGTGAACGACACGGGCTCGCGGCTGATCACCGCGGCTCGGTAGCTGTCCTCGACGGAAGGGTCGTCGAGCCAGCGCAGGGACTCCCAGGGGCGGGTGCCGAGCAGCCGCCCCGCGTCGCAGCCCAGCAGTTCGCAGGCACCGGAGCTGACGTACGTGAACCGCCCGTCCAGGTCCACGGCGCAGCTGCCGCCGGGCAGACGCTCGACGAAGTCGACGGCGGCCGTGGCCTGGTTCACGGAACGGTCGGCGGCACCGGTGGTGACGACGCGCGGCTGTTTCCGGGGGCCCGGCGTACCGCCCCGCTCGGCGACCTCCTCCAGCAGCCGTGCCAGTCGCCGGCAACCGGCGGTGATGTTGCCCCGCTCCCGTTGCGTCATGTACGGCGGTCGCGTGGCCGGCCACATCAGCAGCAGGGAGCCCCACGGGCGCACTCCGGCGACCGGCGCGGCGGCCAGGGCCAGCGGGTAGGGCAGCACGATCGCGGTGCGCGGGTAGGTGCGGGCCATCTCCTCCTGGCCACTCACCCACACCATGCGGTTCTCGCGGACGGCGTCGGCGACGGGCGCCGGAGCGGCGAGCGGAACCCTCGACCACGGTGCGGCGAACTCCAGCGGCGCCCCGCACAGCACGTCCAGGCACAGCAGCTGTCCGTCCGGTGCGAGCAGGTACAGAGCGGCGATGGACGCACCGGTCGAGCGCACTGTCTGCGCGAACACGGCGTCCAGCGCGTCGGCGTCCGGGGCCGCGTCAGCCGTACCGGTCATGCCCTTCACTCCCGTCGGGCCACGGTCCGGGAATGCCACGCATACCCGGGCCCGGCCATATCTGGACGCTACGCCCCTGAGGAACGGTCGGCACATGGTGCCGCCCTGGCCCGCGGACCGACTGATCCCGGTCGGGCTTGCGGCGGGCCTGTCGGGGCACGGGCGATCGGGCAGGAGGCAGCCCTGCCATGGCGGCGGGCACGGTCACTCCGGTGTTCGCGGCAGCGTTACGGGGAAGCTCGCCCCGCCCGCCGGCGCGCTGAAGCTGTTCCGCCGAGCCGGGGCAGCCGCAGCCGCGTGGCTATGGCCGGCGTCAGCCCGGTGCCCACGCCGCACTCTCGACGACGGCGTCGGCGATGACGATGGCGATGGCGATGGCGGCGCTAGGTTGCTGTGGCGTGCTGAGTGCGCGCCTCGACCTTGCCCGGATCCGGGCGGCACGCCAGGTGATCGATCCGCTGTCTCGCGGCACTCCGCTGTGCCGGTGCGAGGCCCTGGAACCGGACCTCGGGTGCGCGGTCAGCGTCAAGCTCGAGACGGCGAACCCGGTCCGAGGTTTCAAGGCCAGCGGCACCGAGGTCGTGGCGAGCCTGCTCGCCGAGCGAGGCCCCCGGGCAGTGGTGTGCGCCAGCGCGGGCAACCTCGGCCAAGCCCTCGCCTGGTCCGCACGGCACCGAGGACTCGACGTGACCGTCATGGCCTCCCGCCATGCCACGGCGGCCGAACTCGACCGCATCCGCGCACTGGGCGTCCGGCTGGAACTGGCGGACACCACCCCGCCGTTCGACGCCGTCCTGATCGCCCTCGGCGGCGGAGCCCTCGCCACCGGCACCGACTCTGCCCACACCATCGCCGACGGGACGGCGGCTCCCTTCCACGCGTCGTGACCAGGTGAATCTGACACCTGGTCGGACAACTCTCGGCATGCGATTCCGCCACTGTGTCATTACCGCTAACTTGCCATAAATCACCATATATTGGACGTGAGATGTCCAGGTGAACTCACAAGATGAAGGGCCGTCCATGGCGTTGAAGCCACGCGCACGTCTGAGAACCAACCTCACCGTAGGCGTCATGGCGACCGCGGCCATCCTCCCGGGCCCGGCACAAGCCCAACCCGTCGAGGCGGCGCCGCTGTTCGAACAGCAGGTTATCTTCAGAGCGCCCGAGGATCCGGGCTACGCGTGTTTCCGGATCCCGGCGATCGTGCGGACGACCCAGGGCACGCTGCTCGCGTTCGCCGAGGGCCGCGTCGACACCTGCGGTGACGCGGGCGACATCGACATCGTGCTGAAGCGCTCGACCGACGGCGGCCGCACCTGGGGACCGCTCCAGGTCGTCAGCGAGGGCCGCGGTGACACGCACGGCAACCCGGCTCCGATCGTCGACCGCAGGACCGGTCGCATCCTCCTCCCCCAGGCCCACAACCCGCCGTCCACGACCGGCGACAGCTGCGACGCCCCCTGCGACCGCAAGCCTCATCTGCAGTACAGCGACGACGACGGCCGCACCTGGTCAGAGCCGCGCGACCTGAGCGCGCAGATCATGCCCCCGCACTGGAACTCCTGGTACGCCACCGGCCCCGTCCACGGCATCCAGCTCAGCCGCGGCAGCCACGCCGGACGGCTGGTCTTCACCGTCAACGCCGAGACATGGAACGGCAGCCGGGTCACGGCCAATCACGCGGCCCTCATGGTCAGCGACGACGGCGGCGACACCTGGCGGCGAGGCGCCACCGACTCCTGGCCCGTCGCCGCCGACGGCACCTTCCGCCAGAAGCCGTCCGAACTCACCCTCACCGAACGCACCGACGGCGCCATTCTGGTCAGCGGCCGCGAGCAGGACGGCACCGACCTCGGCCACCGCACCCAGGCCGTCAGCCAGGACGGCGGCGACAGCTTCACCGGCCGGTTCCAAAGCCTCCCGGACCTGTACACCCCGCAGGTCCAGGGCTCGACGCTGGTGCTGGGCAACCGCATCCTGCTGTCCTGCCCCGGCGATCCGGACCGCCGCCGGACCATGATGATCCGCTCCTCCTACGACGGCGGCGCCACCTGGGAGAGCGTGGACCGCGGCACCGTGGTGAGCCGGGACTGGGCGGGCTACTCCGACCTTGTGCACATCGGTGGCAGCGTGGTGGGGCTGATGTACGAGGCCGGCACCGTCGACGCCCGGGACGAGATCCGCTTCGCCCGCCTCAACGACGAGCGGCTCACAGCGCGCCGCGGCCCCGACCCCACCACTCCCGACGGCGCCGCGTCCGCCCAGCCGGCGAGCGTCCTCGGCGGCGCCTCCACCACGGACGGCGTCTTCGGCGGAGCCCTTGTCTTCGACGGCGCCAACGACGCCGTGCGCCTGCCCTACCGCACCCAACTCCCCCTCGGCACGCAGGACTTCACGGCCTCTCTGTGGTTCCGTTACACCAGGACCACGGGCGAGCAGCCCTTGCTGTGGGTGGGCGGCATCGGTGCCACGCAGCCCCAGTTCTGGCTGCGCGGCGAACCGGCGAACAACCGGCTGCGCGGCCTGATGACGGTGCGCAGCGGCCCGATGTCCCGCTGGTCGACGTCCATCAGCACCACCACCGCCTACAACGACGGGCAATGGCACCACGTCGCGCTGCGCCGCGGTGGCGGACAGCTCACCCTGTTCGTCGACGGCCAACCGATCAGTTGGGCGGACGTGCCCGGATCCGTCAGCGACACCTCGCCGTTCGGCGTCCACATCGGTCAGCGGATGGACGGCCGGGCCTTCTTCTCCGGCAGCATCGACGAGGTCCGCGTCTGGAACCGGGCCCTGACCGCCGACGAACTCACCCGCGTACGCAGGACGAACACCGGCCCGACCTCAGGCACCGTCCTGTGGCTGCCCCTGGACCAGGTGGCTGCCGGCCGCTGACATCCCTGGTGCGTAGTGGCGCAAGTAGTCACGCGCCTGGGGCTCGAGTGCGGAGAGTTCCTTGCCATGGAGGGCATGCCAGAGACGGTTCTCGGTCCAGAACCGACAGGCGAACTCCTCGAACGACGGTGCGCACCAAAGGATCGCGGCCCTTTGCTCCTCCGCATCGTCGAGATCGGCCCCCGTCTCCTCGCCCTCGTGCCGTGCCTCGTACTCGTATGCGTAGTCGAGACAGGAGTGCACCACGGACACCTCACCCGAAGGACGGAGGTAGAGGTACCAGATGACGCAGTCCTGCTGGTCCCGCAGGAAGCGCACGAGGAAGGCACCAGGCTCGACCGGACTGGGCAAGGGCTCCGAGATGTCGGTCCAGCAGCAGGTCACGGAGACCTCGTCCAGCGAGCGGTGCAGCTTCGAGTCGGCGTGGAAGATGACGAAGTCCCGAGGCAGCGTCAAGCCCTTGGCCGCGAGGCTCTCGGCCAGGCGATCGAGCACCGCGACCCGTTCGGGAACAGGTTCACCGGTACCACCGAGCCATTGGAAGGCGCCCGTGAACTCGGTGGAGTCGAGCGGCGGCAGGCTTTCATAGGAGTAGTACTCGTACGTGGAGCGGCAGGGCCGGTACTCACCCAGGTCGGTGGCACACCAAGCAGAGTCGAAACCCAGCGAGGACACGTCAGCCCCTGATGGTTCAGCCATGGGCTCCCCATTGATCACCGTGTGCGGAGTTGTCGGCGTCAGCATCGCACCACCCACTGACACAGCATCGAAGGGAGGCGTCGAGGTGATCGAGCCGGCGGTGCCGTAACGCGTCCGCCGGCGCGGCTCTGACGCAGGTCACGATCCATGGCTTCCTCCCCGCCCACCCTGACCGACAGGCCTGCGCCGGGACCGCGTCACGACATCGTCGGCCTCGGCACCTGAGCACAAGGGCCGGGAACCCGCGGCGCGGGGATCCACGGAGCGGGGCAGCCGCCTCCGGGTCCGTACAATTTGAGGCCGAACGACCGTACGGCGGCCCGCTGCCGTGCGGTCCCGCACCGACCTCGGAGGAGCCGCCGTGCCCGGCCAGCGATCGATCACCGAAGCCGAGAAGCTCGCCTCGGCGAAGCTCGGCGGCGTCCCGATCCGCCGGGAGCAGATGGCGGCCGTGGCGAACATCTACCGGGCCGCCTCCGCGGTGCGCCAGCATCTGGAGAACTCCGTGCTGCGCGGCTCGGACCTGACCTGGACGGCGTTCGTGGTGCTGTGGGTCGTGTGGGTGTGGGGCGAGTCGGAGACCCGGCACGTGGCCGAGGAGGCCGGGATCTCCAAGGGCACGCTGACGGGCGTGGCACGGACGCTGGAGTCACGCGGGCTGCTGCGCCGCGCCGACCACCCCACCGACGGCCGCCTGGTCCTGCTGAGCCTGACGGACAAGGGCGAGGACCTCATGCAGCGGCTCTTCCCCGAGTTCAACGAGGAGGAGGCGTTCGTGACCGCCCGGCTCAGCGACTCCGAGTGCCGGGGGCTCGCGGAGTCGCTGCGCAGCGTGGTGCTCCAGGTCGAGGAGCAGGGCGAGGAGCGCCGTAAGGCCCTGATGGGTGACGCCCGGCCCGCCCCGCGGCGCAGCGGGAGGCGGGCGCGGGGCTGACCGGCCGTCGCCGGGGAGGCACACACCCCTCAAGCACGTCGGCGCGCGGCCTCCACCAGTGCGTCGAACAGCCGCTGTTGTACGGGGTCCTTGTCGGCGGTGTCCTCCGGGTGCCACTGGACGGCGGTGAACCAGCCGCGGGTGCCCGGGAGTTCGAGGGCTTCGACGGTTCCGTCGGCGGCTGTCGCGGTGGGGGTGAGGCCGGTGCCGAGGGTGGCAACCCGCTGGTGGTGGTAGCAGGAGGCGTCGAGCTTCTCCGCGCCGAGGGTCTGTTCCAGGAGGCTGCCCCGGGCGACGCGGACCGGGTGGACGCGGTGGCGGTGATCCAGGTCGGGGCCGCCCATGTCCTGTTCCAGGGTGCCGCTCAGGGCGACGTTGACGACTTGCAGGCCCCGGCAGATCGCGAGCAGCGGCAGGCCCGACTCCAGGGCGGCGCGGGCGACTTGCAGGTCGAAGGTGTCCTGGAGGTCGTCCACGTCGTAGACGCTGCTGTGCGTGTCGGCGGCACCGTAGCGGTGCGGGGCGAGGTCGCCGCCGCCGGGGAGGAGGACGCCGTCGAAGCGGGCGAGGCGGGCGGCGGTACCGGTGTCGGCGGGGTGGATGCTCGCCGGTTCGCCGCCCGCCCGCCACACGGCCTCGATCAGCATGCGGGCGTTGACCTCGGCCGCGAAGCGCAGGGCCGAGGTGGTGGCGGAGAAGCGGGCCGGTACGGCGATCAGGGGGCGGGTCACAGCTGGATCCAGGTCGTCTTGAGTTCGGTGTACTTCTCCAGGGCGTGCGCGGACTTGTCCCGGCCGTTGCCGGACTGCTTCATGCCGCCGAAGGGCACGGTCAGGTCGCCCTCCTCGTAGCAGTTGACCCAGACCGTCCCGGCCTTCAGTGCGCGGGAGACCCGGTGGGCGGTGGAGAGGTCGGCGGTCCACAGGCCGGCGGCGAGGCCGTACTCGGTGGCGTTGGCCAGCCGTACCGCCTCGTCGATGTCGTCGAAGGTGAGCACGGACAGGACCGGTCCGAAGATCTCCTCGCGGGCCAGGCGCATGCCGGGGTCGACGCGGTCGAAGACGGTGGGGCGCAGGTAGGTGCCGCCGGTGTCCGCCAGGGTGGGTTCGCCGCCGGTGCGCAGGCGGGCGCCCTCCTCGCGGCCGGTGGCGATGTGATCGCGTACGCGGTCCAGGTGGGCCTGGCCGACGAGCGCGCCCATCTCGGTCGACGGGTCGAGCGGGTCGCCGACGCGGAGTTCCTCGGCGCGGCGCACGATGGCGTCCGTGACGCGTTCGGCGATCGAGGAGTGGACCAGGAGCCGCGAGGGGGCGGTGCACATCTCGCCCTGGTTGAAGAAGATGCCCCAGGCGGCGGTGGCCGCGGCCCGGTCCAGGTCGGGGGCGTCGGGCAGGATGATGTTGGGCGACTTGCCGCCCAGCTCCAGCCAGACCCGCTTGAGGTTGGAGTCGGCCGCGTAGTGCAGGAAGTGGCGGCCGACGGCGGTGGAGCCGGTGAAGGCGAGGACGTCCACGTCGGGGTGCAGGCCCAGCGCCCGCCCGGCCACCGGACCGTTGCCGTTGATCACGTTGAGGACGCCGGGCGGCAGCCCGGCCTCGGTCGCGATCCGGCCCAGCGTCAGGGCGGACAGGGGCGAGTTCTCCGACGGCTTCAGTACGACCGTGCAGCCGGCGGCCAGCGCCGGGGCGACCTTCCAACTGGCCAGCGTCAGGGGGAAGTTCCAGGGGACGACCGCGCCGACCACTCCGGCCGGTTCACGGGTGACCAGGGCGAGGGCGTCGGGGGCGGTGTGCGGGGCGTCGTCGGTGAGTTTGTCGGCGAGTTGGCCGTACCAGCGGAAGGTGTTGATCGCGGCGCGCAGTTCGATGTCGTGGGCGTCGGTGATCGGTTTGCCCATCTCCAGGGTGACGGTGAGGGCGAGCTTCTCCCGCTGTTCTTCGAGGAGTTCGGCGATGCGCAGCAGGACGCGGCCGCGGTCGGCGGGGGCCAGGCGGGGCCAGGGGCCGGTGTCGAAGGCGCGGCGGGCGGCGGCGACGGCGTGGTCGACCTCGGCCTGCCGCGCGTCGGCGACGTGGGTGAGGATCTGTCCGTCGCGGGGTGAGACGACCTCGAAGGCGGTGCCTGCCCCGGGTTCGTCGATTCCGTCGATGTGGTGCTGGGTGGGCAGGTCGAGTGCCTTGGCCCGGCGCAGCAGGTCGTCGTGGGTGACGTCCAGCATGGGGTTCCTTGTCTGGGGTGGGCGGGGCCCGGGTGCGGCCGGGCCCCGCGGGCGATGCGTCAGGCGGTCCGCGCGTGGACCAGGCGGGCGGCTGCCGCGCCCAGCAGCAGGACCGTCGGGACGGCCGCGACGAGCCAGGTCGCCGTCGTGGCGTCGCCGCCGATGAGCGTGGTGAAGTTCGCCAGCACGAGCCAGATCACCGCGGCGATGCCCAGGGCGCCCAGGGCGGGGGCGATCAGCGTGTTCCACGGCCGGGTGTCGAGGCGTTCGCGCCGGAAGAAGACGATCACGGAGACCGAGGTCAGGAAGTACAGCAGCATGCAGGCCAGGACGCCGACGCCGCTGAACCAGGAGAACAGGGTCAGGACCGGGTCCTTGCCCAGCAGGGCGAACGGCATGACAAGGAGGACGGCGATCGCGGTCTGCACGAGGCCCGCCGTCCAGGGCGCGGAGCGCCGGTTCAGGGTGCGCAGCCGGCCCGGCAGGAGGCCCTCGCGGCTGAGGGAGAACAGGTAGCGGTTGGCGGAGTTGTGGAAGGCGAGGACACCGGCGAACAGGGAGGTGGCCAGCAGGATGGGCAGGACGTCGTTGACCCAGCCGCCGAACTGGTCGGCGATGGGTGCGAAGACGAACAGCGTGGAGTCCCCAGACCCCAGGGCCTCGCCCGCGGCCGCGGTGGCCTTGGAGGCGCCGTAGGAGGAGATCAGCATCCAGGAGACGAAGGCGAAGAAGCCGGTGACGACGGCCACCGAGAGGTAGGTGGCGCGGGGCACGGTCTTGTGGGGTTCGCGGGCCTCCTCGCCGTAGATGGCGGTGGCCTCGAAGCCGAACATCGACGCCACGGCGAACATCAGGGCCACGCCGGGAGCGCCCTGGAGGACGGCGTCCGGCGAGAAGGTGTCGGCGGCGCCGAGGCCTTCGGGGCCGCCGCCGGTGACCAGGGTGACCAGGGCGAAGGCGAGCAGGATGCTGAACTCGGCGAGCACGAACACGGCGAGTACCTTGGCGCCGATCTCGATGCCGGCGGCGCCGAGGACCTGGACGACGGCCATGGTGACCAGGGCCCAGACCCACCAGGCGATGTGGACGTCGGCGTAGTGCTCGACCAGGCCGCTGACGGTGAAGCCGTACAGGCCGTACATCGCGGCCTGGACCGTGCAGTAGGCGAACAGGGCGACCGCGGCGCTGCCGCTGCCGGTGGTCCGGCCGAGACCCTTGCCGATGTAGGTGTAGAAGGCACCGGCGTTCACGACGTGCCGGCCCATCGCCACGAAGCCCACCGAGAACAGCAGGATCACGATGCCGGCGACGGCGTAGGCGGCCGGGGCGCCGGGGCCGTTGCCCACGGCTACGGCGATCGGGACGGCACCGGCGATGCCGGTGAGCGGCGCCTGCGCGGACAGGACGAAGAAGAGGATGCCCAGGACACCCAGGGCGTTGCGTTTGAGGGTGGCCGTGGGGCGGGGGCCCTCTCCGGTCTGCGGGGAGGCGTCGACCGTCTGACTGTCCACTCGGATCACCTGCTGAGGGGAAGGGAGGAGGTTTCGTTTTGAGCCAAACGAGTTGCCTCATGGTGGGCCGGAACTATCCATCTGGCAAGGGGTTGGGTACGGGAATTTACGACCCGGAAACCGCCCCCTCCGGGCATGCGAAGGCCCCCGCCGCGGACGCGACGGGGGCCCGGGCAGGCACCGTCAGTCGCGGCTGCCCAGCGTGCGCAGGAGCGAGCGCAGCTCGGCCAGGGCGGCCTCCGTGTCGGCGCGGTCGCCGATGCCGGTGAGCTGGTGCAGGACCAGGCCGTCCAGCGCGGCGAAGACCAGCCGGTTGAAGGCCGGGCTGGCGTCGTCGGGCAGCATGCGCTCCAGCTCACGCCGGGAGGCGGCGAAGTACTCGTCGTACAGCTCCCGCACCTGCCCCAGCAGCTCGGGGCGGCGGCGGGCCTCCAGGAGCAGCTCGTACTGGTACGCCTGGAGGTCCGCGTCGCTGTCCACCATGTCCGTCAGCCCGGCGACGAAGTCCTCGGGCCGGCCGGTGCCCGGCTCCAGCAGGCTGCTGCTGAGGCTGGAGCGCACGGCGTAGGCGAGGGACTCCTCGATCAGCGCGTCCCGGGACCCGAAGTGGTGCACAACCAGGCCGTGGGTGACGCCGGCCTCCTCGGCGACCGCCCGGTAGGTGAGGTGGCGCAGCCCGCGCCGCCCCACGACCCGGACAGCGGCCTTGAGCAGCGCCTCGCGCCCCTCCCCGTAGCCCAGCCGCTTGCGGGAGCGGGAGCCGGATTCCGGCGCTTCCTCGGCGGTTCCCGGCGCGGTCTCGGCGGATTCGGTCATGGCCGTGACCCTACCGGCCGGGCCGCGCGGCAGGTCACCGCAGCTGTCGGCGGCCATGGGGCTCCCCGTCGCCGGCGGACGCGTCGTGCACCACCTCCCCGTCCAGCACGGTGAGCACCACCGGCAGCTCGGGGAGGTCCTGCGGATCGGCGATGGTCCCTTCGGTGGGCACCGAGCCGTTGACGAGGACCAGGTCGGCGAAGTCGGGCATGGGTCCTCCGGTTGCTGGTGTCCGTCAGTCGCGGCGGGGCGCCCTGATGCCGCGGAACTCCCAGTCGCCGCCGAGCGCGGTGGACAGCACTTCCTCGGACTCGGTGGGCTGCGCGCCGACGTCGGCGCGGATCGGGGCCGGGCCGGTCACGATGCGGTTGGTGAGCCGGCCGAGCCCTTCGACCTCCACCTCGACGACGTCACCGGGCTGGACCGGGCGGGAGTTGGCCGGGGTGCCGGAGAGCAGCACATCGCCGGGGTGGAGCGTGATCGTGCGGGCGATGTCGGCGACGAGGTAGTGCATGTCCCACTTCATCTCGTCGGTCGAACCGTCCTGCACGACCTCGCCGTTGACGTAGGTGCGCAGCCGCTTGCCGTGGAAGTCCCAGTCGGTGACCAGGCCGGGACCGAGCGGGCAGAGGGTGTCCGAGCCCTTGACGCGGAGCATGGAGCCGGCGTCGGTGTCCCGGAAGTCGTGCAGGCCGTAGTCGTTGGCGACGGTGTAGCCCGCGATGTACTCCCCCGCCTCCCGCGGCGAGATGTTCCGCGCGGTGCGGCCTATGACGATGGCGACCTCGCCCTCGTAGTTGAGCCACTTGCAGCCCTCGGGGCGGACGATCGCGCCCTGGTGGGAGTTGAGGGAGGAGGTCGGCTTGTGGAAGTAGGTCGGGGTGTCGGGGAGTCCGATCCCGAACTCGTCCACGCGGCTTCGGTGGTTGAGGTGGACGGCGATCACCTTCGACGGCACGACCGGCGGAAGATGCTGTGCCTCGTCGGTCTTGACGCGGCGGCCGTCACCGGCGACGAGTTCGTCTCCGTCGACGGTGACCTGGACGGCGGCGCCGTCCAGGAGGATGCGGCGGTACTCGGGCATGGGGGCTCCTAGACGCGGGAGTGGGGATTGTGCGGGACGGGCAAGCCGGTGCCGGTCCAGCCGTCGGACGGGCGGTCGAACCACAGGTGGACCTGGCCGGTGCCGATGGAGTTCTCGTACTCGCCGTACTGGCGGGCCTTGGCCACGCAGGCCTGCTCGCCGAGGGCGCCGGCCATCATCAGGTAGTGGAAGAACTTCGCCTCGGGCTTGAACTTCCAGAAGGCGTCCATGGTGTCGAGGACCTTGTCGTGGCGGCCCTCCTTGAACCAGGCGATGCGCTCGTGATCGGCCTCGCGCGCCTGCGGGGTGAAGATGTGCTCCGGGTCGCTGGACTCGTGGTCGCGCAGCTCGCGCAGCGGCCAGAACGTGTGCGAGAGGGCGCCGGAGGCGATCAGCAGCACCCGCCGGCCGGGCGTGGCGGCGATGCCGTCGGCGAGCGCGCGGCCGAGGCGCAGGTGGTCCTCCATGTCGCCGGTCTGGCAGACGCCGATGGTCACCCAGCGCTTGTCCGGCAGACCCGCGCCGAGGAACTTCCAGAGGTTGATGGTGGCGTAGTAGATCGGCAGGTAGTCGTCCTCGATCGCGGTGATCCAGGTGCCGTGCCGGTCGGCGAACCGCTCGATGTTCCGGGCGAGTTCGGGGTCGCCGGGGAAGTCGTACGGCATCCGGCACATCCCGCGCGGCAGTTCCTCGGAGGTGAACAGCCCGGCGCGGCGCGTCTGCGCGGTGACGACGAACTCGACCGTGGTGGCCCAGTGCGAGTCCAGGACGACGACGGTGTCGTAGTCGTCGCGCTCGAAGACGTCCCGGCGCAGCTGCTCCAGGCCGGTGACGAGGGTGATCTCCTTGCCCTCGTTCAGCTCCAGCCGTACGGCCTCCGGGAGCACGATGGTGGGGACGTGGGCGAGCAGGCCCGCCCCGACGATCTCACCCATGGTCGTTCCATCCGTTCGGGGCGGTGACGGTGTTCTTCAGGTCGCAGTAGAAGTCGAAGCTCCAGGTGCCGCCCTCGCGGCCGACGCCGGAGAGCCGGGAGCCGCCGAAGGGGGCCTGGAGGTCGCGTACGAAGAAGCAGTTGACCCAGACGGTTCCGGCCACCAGCTGTGCCGTGACGCGTTCGGCGCGCTCGGGGTCGCCGGTGGCGAGGGTGGCGGCCAGTCCGAAGCGGGTGTCGTTGGCCAGGCGGACCGCTTCTTCCTCGCCCTGGAAGGTCTGCAGGGTCAGGACCGGGCCGAAGACCTCTTCCTGGACGATCTCCGAGTCCTGGGCGACGTCCGTGAGCAGGGTCGGGGCGTAGAACTGGCCGTCGCCCGGCTCACCGCCGATGACCGCGCGGGCCCCGGCGGCGAGGGCCCGCCGCACGAAGCCGTCGATCTTCTCCAGCTGGCGGGGGTGGATGTTGGGGCCGATGTCGGTGGCCTCGTCGCGCGGGTCGCCCTGGGTGAGGCGGCTCGCCCTGTCCACGAAGCGCCGGGTGAACTCCTCCGCGACGGACTCCTCGACGAGGATGCGGGTGGCGGCGAGACAGACCTGCCCGGCGTTGTCGTACTGCTCGACGGCGAGGTCGACGGCGAGGTCGAGGTCGGCGTCGGCGAACACCAACAGGGGGGATTTGCCGCCCAGTTCGAGGCTGAGCGGGGTGAGGTTCGCCGCGGCCGACGCGGCGATCCGGCGGGCGGTGGGCACCGAGCCGGTGAAGCTGATCCGGCGCACGTCCGGATGTGAGGTGAGGGCGTCGCCGATCTCGGCGCCGTAGCCCTGCACGACGTTCAGCACTCCTGCGGGCAGCCCGGCCTCGGCGGCGATGTCGGCGAGGAGCGAGGCGGTCAGCGGGGACCACTCGGCGGGCTTGAGCACGACGGTGTTGCCCGCTGCCAGCGCGGGGGCGATCTTCCAGGTGGCCAGCATCAGGGGGGCGTTCCACGGTGTGATCAGCACGCAGGGGCCGGCCGGGTCCCAGCTGACGTGGTTGGTGTGGCCGCGGGTGTCGAAGTCCGGGTGGTCGAGGTGCAGCAGCCAGTCGGCGAAGAAGCGGAAGTTGTGCGCCACGCGGGGCATCACGCCCCGGCGGTGGGAGCGCAGGAGGGCGCCGTTGTCGGTGGTCTCGACGATGGCGAGGTCTTCGAGCCGCTTCTCCACGCCGTCGGCGATGGCGTGCAGAATGCGGGCGCGTTCGGCGCGGGAGGTGGCGGCCCAGGCGGGGAAGGCGGCCTTGGCGGCGGCCACGGCGGCTTCGGCCTCGGCCGGTCCGCCGCGGGCGATCCCGCCGAGGACGGTGCCGTCGATCGGTGAGGCGTCGGGGAAGGTGTCGGCGGAGGCCACGCGCTCGCCGCCGATCCAGTGACGGGTGTCCACGGCGACCCCGGCGACCTTGAGGGTGTGCATGTCCGGTCTCCAAGTGGTGTCAGGCATAAGGGGATTACTCGGCGCCGGAGGTCCCGGACTCCAGCAGTCGGCCGCCGTCCCAGACGACGCCGACCTGGCGGTAGTACGCGGCGATCGGTTCGCGGATCTCCAGCCGGGCCAGCTCCTCGGTGGGCGCTTCGAACAGCTCCAGCTCGGCGTCACCGGTCCACGGCTGCCCGCCCTCGAAGGAGGCGGCGCCGGACTCGATCAGCTCGTCCAGGGCGAGGCCCTTGCCCGTCTCGATGGACGGCAGCCAGCGGTGGTGCGCCATGGAGTGCCCGTTGACGAAGCCGTTGGTCTCGGAGGGCTCCCGCAGGGTCACCACGGCCTGCGCCAGCCTGCGGTCGGCCGCGGCCAGCGTCGCCCCGAAGCGGGCGCCGGCCTCGATCCGCGGAGCGGGCCCGTAGGGGTGGGGGCGGGTCTGGTGGATCGAACCGAGCTTCTTCGGATACCCCTGGTGCAGCCCTCGCGCGATCGCGAAGTCCTTGTCGACCCAGATGTAGACGCAGCGGGAGTAGGTCTGCCCCCGGTAGGAGCAGCGCACGACCGCGAAGGCCTCCTTGTACTGCGACCGCACGGGATCGAGCAGTTCCTCCCCGGCCGTCGAGCAGGACTGCCAGTCGGCCCAGACCAGGGCGACGGCACCCGGGTCCTCCTCCGCCAGCTCAAGGGGCTCGGGCAGCAGTTCCCGCACCCGTGCGGGGTCGGTGCGGTACTCGACGGTCAGCAGGTCGCCGGAGTAGCGCCAGGGCGGGGAGGGGATCAGGGACGAGGCGCCGCTCGCCGTCTTGGGGTGGAAGTAACCACGGACACCGGTCACTTGGGGGCTCCTTACGCGGTGAGGGCGGGTTGCTTGAGCAGCTCGGCGCGGTAGCGGGCGGCGGCCGCGGCGACGGCCTGGCCGCCGAGCGCGACGACGCCGACGAGCCGGCCGTCGCGGTGGTAGCCGACGAGGACGTCTCCGTCCGGGGCGCCGTCCAGGACCCGCACGTCGTCCTGGCCGAGCGCCGGCGCCCCGAAGGACTGCAGCCGGAACTCGTGCTGATCGCTCCAGAAGGTGGGCAGTGGCGCGAAGGGCGCCAACTCGGGTTCCCTGCCGGAGAGATGGCCGGCCAGGACCCGGGCCGCGTGCTTGGCGGTGTCGGTCGGGATCGACCAGTGCTCCACGCGGCGCGGGACGCCGTCGTAGCGGGCGTTGGGGAAGCGGGCCACGTCCCCGACGGCGACCACCTCGGGCCGCCCGCCGGCCCGCAGCAGCGCGTCCGTGAGGACGCCGTCGGACAGGTCCAGGCCGTTGCCGTCGAGCCACTCGGTGTTGGCGAGGGAGCCGACCGACTCCACCACGACGTCGGCGGGCAGGACGGATCCGTCGCCGAGGACGACGCCCGTGACCCGGTCGTCGCCCTCGAAGCCGGCGACCGCCCGGCCGAGCGCGAAGCGGACGCCGCGCTCCTCGTGCCGTCTGAGCAGCGCGCGGGCCAGCACCTCGCCGAGCGGCCCGGCCATGGGCAGGGGCAGCGGGTCGACGACGGTCACCTCGGCGACGCCGAGGCCCACGGCGGTCGCGGCGACCTCGCAGCCGATGAAGCCGGCGCCGATCACGACGACCCGGGCTCCGGGCCGGGTCAGCGCCGTGCGCAGGTCCTGGGCGTCGTCGAGGGTGCGCACGGTGTGCCGGCCGGCGAGGGGTCCTGGGCAGTTCAGGCGCCGGGGGCGCATGCCGGTGGCGATGACGAGTCCGTCGTAGGAGAGCGCGGAGCCGTCGTCGAGGGTGAGGGTGCGTCGGTCGAGGCTGCTCGCGGTGACGCGGGTGCCGAGTCGCCACTCGACGTCGGTCACGCTCGCGCGGGGGCGGAAGGCCAGCGACGCGAAGGGCGCCTTGCCGGCCAGGACCTCCTTGGACAGCGGCGGCCGGTTGTAGGGCATGTGGGGTTCGGCGCCGACGAGGGTGATCGCCCCGCTCCAGCCCGCGGCGCGCAGCTGCTCGGCGGCGCGCAGGCCGGCCATGGAGGCACCGGCGACGACGACGCGTGCGGACGTCATCGCTCAGCCCTCGATCCGGATGGCCTGGAGCGGGCAGACGTCGGCCGCTTCCTCGACCTCGTCGCGCAGCGCGTCGTCCGGGTCGGAGACGTGGACGAGGTGGCCGTCGTCGTCCATCGAGAAGACGTCGGGGGCGGCGAAGACGCACTGGCCGTGGTCCTGGCACTTGTTCATGTCGACGACGACCTTCATGGCCGGTCCTCCTGAGGGAGCGGGAGCGAAGGGGGAGAAGTGGGGCCCGGCCGCTGATGACCGGGCCCCGGCCAAAGGGGCGCGGTGACCGCACCCCCAACTCGTTTGGCTTCAAACAAGGTAGGCAGGCACCACCCCCTGGTCAATACCTATCCAGATGGATAAATTCTTTGGACCGACCCCTTGCGGTCACCTCGGCCCCTGCCTACCGTTTGGCTTCAAACGTCAGGCCGGGAAGCCGCCTCCCACCCCGCGCCCCGGCCCTGACCTCCTACGCCACCCGCCACCCGGACACCGGTCCGGGGGTGTCCCGCCGTACGCCCGAGGAGACCCCGGTGAGCGCTCAAGACCTGTCAGAAGTCCAACGCCACATGGACCGGCTCGCCGCCGACGGCATCGACGTCGTCCGGGTCACCTATCCCGACCTGATCGGCACCGACCGGGCCCGTGACGTACTGCTCGAGGAACTGCCCCGCGCCGTGGAGCACGGCCTCGCCTTCTGCCGGGCCGTCTACCACACCAGCCCGCAGGGCGACGTCGTCCCCGTCAGCGGCGG
Source organism: Streptomyces sp. NPDC043726 (assembly GCF_056436565.1). Taxonomy (NCBI): domain Bacteria; kingdom Bacillati; phylum Actinomycetota; class Actinomycetes; order Kitasatosporales; family Streptomycetaceae; genus Streptomyces; species Streptomyces sp. NPDC043726. The sequence goes on along the minus strand of NZ_JBWKCI010000002.1, from coordinate 404,531 downwards.
CCTGGACGCCGGCCTGCCGGACATCTGCGTCCGGCCCGACCTCACCACCCTGGCCGCCCTGCCCTGGGAGCCGGGCGTCGCCACCTGCCTCGGCGACGTCCTCGACCCGGCCACCGGACAGCCCGCCCCCGAGTCACCGCGCGACCTGCTGCGCGCGGTCCTCGACCGCTGCCAGGACCACGGACTGAGCCCGGTGGTCGGCCCCGAGCTGGAGTACTTCCTGTGCGACCCGGCCCCGGCCGGCGGCTGGCGGCGCTACGGCGGCACGCCGGGCGTCGTCTACACGGCGGGGCTGCGCGCCGACCCCGACAACCATCTGCTGCGCACCCTGCGGCACCTGCGCGGCCTGGACCTCGGGGTGCTCAGCGGGAACCACGAGTTCGACGGCGGGCAGTTCGAGATCAACCTGCTGCACTCCGAGGCCCTGTCCGCCGCCGACCGGGCGTTCCGCTTCAAGGCCGCGATCAAGGAGCTGGCCCGGCGCGAGGGCAGACTCGCCACCTTCATGGCGAAGCCCTTCAACGACGCCGGTGGTTCCGGCTTCCATCTGCACCTGTCCTGCACCGACGCCGAGGGCCGCAACGCCTTTGACGACCCCTCCGGCGCCTACGGCCTGTCGGCCACCGCCCGCCACGCGGTCGCCGGCGTCCTCGCCCACGCACCCGCCCTGGCCGCGCTCCTCAACCCGACCGTCAACTCCTACAAGCGCTTCGGCCCCGACACCCTTGCCCCCTGGCTGGTCGACTGGGGCCTGGACAACCGCAGTGCCATGGTCCGCATCCCGCCCGAGCGCGGCTCCGGCGCCCGCCTCGAACTCCGCCTCGGCGACGCCAGCGCCAACCCCTACCTGGCCGTCGCCGCCACCACCGCCGCCGCACTCCTCGGCGTACTCGCCGCCGAGGAACCCCCCGCCCCGCTGGAGGGCTACGGCTACGACATCACCAAGGCCGCCGCGCTGCCCACGGACCTGTCCGCCGCGCTCGACGCTCTTGAGGCCGACACCGACCTCACGCAGCTGCTCGGCAAGGACTTCACCACCTCCTACCTCACCTACAAGCGCAACGAGGTCGAACGCTTCCAACGGCACGTCACCGACTGGGAGTTCACCGAGTACGCCTACCACCTGTGAAGGACCCTTCGATGACGACAGCCACCACCCCCGAGCCGACCGCCGCGCAGCCCATGCCCCTCGCCGACGTCGACCTCGCGAACCTCGACAACTTCACCGACGGCATCACCCCCTGGCGGATGTTCCACACCCTGCGCCACGAGGACCCGGTGCACTGGCAGCCCGAGGAGGCCCCCAACTCCGGTTTCTGGGCGGTGACCCGGCACGCGGACATCGCACGCGTCGACCGGGACGCGGAGACCTTCACCTCCACCAGGTTCGTCAACCTCGAAGAGGTCGACGAGGACCAGATCAAGAAACGCGCCTCCATTCTGGAACTGGACGGCGTCCGCCACCGCGCCCTGCGCAGCGTCATCCAGCGCCAGTTCGGCGCCTCCGTCATCAACAGCTACACCGACTTCCTGCGCGGCCTGACCGCCAAGACCCTGGACGCGGCCCTGGCCAAGGGCACCTTCGACTTCGTCAAGGAGGTCTCGGCCGACTTCCCCATCAACGTGCTGGCCCGCCTCCTCGACGTACCCCCGGAGGACAACCAGCAGCTCATCGACTGGGGCAACCGCATCATCGGCAACACCGACCCCGACTACGCCGACGTACTCCTGCACAGCGAGGAGAGCGAGAAGTACCGCGACCTGCCCTTCCGCTCCCCCGCCTCGCTCGAAGTCTTCGAGTACGGCCGGGAACTGGCCCGGCAGCGGCGCGGCGGCGACGGCGGCGACCTGGTGTCACGGCTGGTCAACACGACCCCGCGCGACGGCGTCCCGCTCTCCCCGCAGGACTTCGACAACTACTTCCTGCTGCTGGTCGTGGCCGGCAACGAGACCACCCGGCACACCATCACCCACTCCATGCTCGCCCTGCTGCAGCACCCCGAGCAGCTGGCCAGGCTCAAGGACGACCCCTCCCTGATCCCCACGGCGGTCGAGGAGTTCCTGCGCTGGGCCTCCCCCGTCTACCACTTCCGCCGCACGGCGACCCGGGACGTCGAACTCGGCGGCAAGCGGATCAAGGAGGGCGACAAGGTCGTCATGTGGTACGCCTCCGGCAACCGCGACGAGGAAGTCTTCGGCAATCCCTACGACTTCGACGTGGCCCGGCAGAACAACGACCACGTCACCTTCGGCAAGGGCAGCCCGCACCTGTGCCTGGGCAACCTGCTCGCCCGCACCGAGATCCGCATCATGTTCGAGGAGCTCATCCCCCGCCTCGCCGACATCCGACTGGCCGGCGACGTACCCAGGGTGCGCTCGAACTTCGTCAACGGCATCAAGAAGCTGCCGGTGTCGGTGACCCTGGCGTGACGGGCGTACGGGCCGCCGCCCGAGCGGCAAACTCGGTCGACAGGCGGCGCCGCGAGGCACTGTGATGGCTCCAGGTGCCCGCCGCACGGAGCGCGGGCCGACCACAGGAGCACCCTTGCCGACCGAGTCCACCGCGGACACCCGACCCCACATCGACGAGGCGCTGACCAGACGCCTGGTCGACACCCAGTTCCCGCAGTGGCGGCACCTGCCCCTGAAGCTCCTCGACCCGGCCGGATCCGACCATGTGATCTACCGGCTGGGCGAGGAGCTGTCCGTCCGGCTGCCCCGTCACGCCGGAGCCATCGGGCAGGCCAGGAAGGAATTCCAGTGGCTGCCCCGGCTCGCCCCGCACCTCCCCCTCGCCATCCCGGTACCGGTGGGGGTGGGCGAGCCGGACTTCGGTTACCCGTGGCCGTGGGCGGTATCCCGCTGGCTGGACGGCGAGGTGGCGACCGTCGAGACGCTGGAGCACTCCACCAGGGCGGCCACGGAGTTGGCCGAGTTCCTGACCGCCCTGCAGCAATCCACACCTTCAGAGATCCCCGACGCGAACAGCCACGAGGGCCTCACCGGTAGTCCGCTGTCCGATCGCGACCACGCGACCCGGGCCGCCATCACCGAGGTCGACGGCGTATTCGATGCCGCGGCGATGACCGAACTCTGGGAGGCCGCACTGAGCGCCCCCGACTGGGGACGCTCCCCGGTCTGGTTCCACGGCGACTTCCACACGGGCAACCTGCTGACCGTCGACGGCCGCATCAGCGCCGTCATCGACTTCGGGGGACTCGGCATGGGCGACCCGGCCTGCGACCTGATGATCGCCTACACCCTCCTGTCGGCCGAGAGCCGAGCCGTCTTCCGTGAAACTCTCGGTGTGGACGACGCCACGTGGCTGCGGGGGCGCGGCTGGGCGCTGGCCACCGGACTGAACGCGTACACCTACTACGCCGCCGTCAGCCCGCGCGTCGCCGCGCAGACCACCCGGCAGATCAACCAGGCCCTGATCGGCTGACGGTCTCTCACGCTGCGAGGTCGAGGCAGCGTCACTGTGAGGTCATGGCATCGTCGTACACGCCCTGGAACGCGCCGACCACGAGGACCACGACCCCCGCCAGGACGGCCAGACCGAAGAGCAGGACGCCCAGGGCGAACACCGTGTCCCAAAGCTTGCGGCCCCAGGAGTGGCAGACGACGGCGCGGGCCGGATTCGCTGGGTGGTAGGAGATCGGCGCGGTCGCGGCGCTGCCCTTCACGTACATACGACGGACCGCACCACCCGTGCACGGATTCGCCCGATCGCCGCGAACGGGATCCGCACTTCCTCGGCCCTCCCCCTCAGCACCAGTACATCGCCGTCACACCGGAGCACAGCGCCTCGGAGACCACGCAGGACGGGAAGGGGAGAAGAGGTCGACATGGGCATGATCGTAGGAGTTGGCGTGAAGTCGGCCCACGGCGGGGTCAGGGCCACGGTCGAGGGAAGAGGACGGAGCGATGGCGACGTACGACCAGCTGACCGAGTGGGCTGGTCTCAGGCATGTCACCCGAGCCGAACAGGACGTTGTGGTCGGCTGGCGGATCCCGGCCAAGATAAAGGCACTCCTCGTCGAGGTGGGCATTCCGGCAGCCCAGCGCCTCATTGAACGAGTCGTGATACAGAGCGAGCCCGAGCCGGCCCTGCACACGTGCCGGGGCTCGCTCTACCGCCTCTGCGGTCTACTTCGTCATGCCGGACGGGGAGGCATGGTTCGCCAACTCGGGTGTCGGCGTGTGGCTCAACGTCCTTCATTGTTACGGCAGTCGCGTCACGGTCTCAGAGCTGCTCAGCGAGCCGGACGGCCCCGAAGGGCACCTCTCCGAAGGGGAAGAAGAGCAGGCCTTCGCCGAGCTGAACCGGCTGGCCGAGGAGCTGAAGGAGATCGACCCGGCGGCGTTCGGCGGCTACGAGGGGTTCCTCTGGACAGGGCACCTGGACCGCTGGCTCTACTGACCTCGGACGGCGGCGCGGAGGTCCGCTCCGAGAGGCCAACGGGGTGTTCTCCCGGCAGTGTCAGGCGGTTGGCTCGGAGCCGCTCGGCCATGCTGGAGCACGCCCCCTCCCCTCTCGTGACAAGGAGCACTCCATGGTCATGGACACGGTCGGACGATTCCTGACAGCCCTGGACCCGGAGCAGCGCGAGGCCATCGGTGCCAAGTCGCGCCAGGAGCAGGACCGCCTCGCGGCGGCCTGGGAACGGGAGCTGGAGGCGGACGACGAACTCGACACCCTCGACGAGCTGTCACCGCCCGCGGCGGAGGCCGAGGCGGCGCGGCGCGTCCTGGAACGCGAGAGCGAGTAGCAACGCCTGGCACGGCATCGCCTCATGTGAGTGCCGCCAAGGTTCGCTCTGCGGGGTCAGCGCGGGGTGACCGTCACCGTCACCTCGGCGCCCCGGCGTGCGTGGACGCGGGCAATGGCCGAGCGGTCGGCCGGCAGGACCGGGGTGGATGTGGTCGCGGGGCCGGTGACCGAGATCCGCCAGCCGCCCGGCCGGGACGGTACGCGGATCTCCGTGGCGCCGTGGCCGGCGCGGTAGGCGAGGCGGTAGGTGCCGGTCTCGGGGGTGTGGTGCTCGGCGATGACCGTTCCGGCGACGGCTTCGGCGTACGGAGCGGCCGTCCGGTCCTTGTTCGGCCGTAGCGCGCCTGTGTCGTCCAAGGCGCAGTAGCCGCCGCCGTAGCACCAGACATAGCCCGCCCAGCCGGAGGTGTAGCGGCCCAGGGAGACGAGCGCGTCGCGATAGAAGCGGCCCATGTTGGGGAGCCCGTTGTTGAGGGGGCCCCACTCCCCCACCAGCACCGGCACGCCGTACTGCCGGGGGTAGACGGTCACGGCCGCCTCGTAGGCCTCGATCCAGCCCGCGGCCGGGTCGTAGTCGGACCCGGCCTCCATCGCCGTGTTGTAGAAGTGCGGGGCGTACACCGTCTTCGGGTCGTCGATGCGGCCCAGCGCCGTCGGCAGCCCCTCGCCCACGATCGGGGTGGGTTCGAAGAAGATCCAGGCGTCCCGGTCGACCGAACGGACGGCGTCGGCCAGCCGGTTGTACATCGGGGTCAGCTGCTCGGCCTCGATCCGGGCCGCCGCGCTGGGCAGGTCCTCACCGGGGCACAGCTCGCCCATCGGCTCGTTGATCAGGTCGTAGCCGAGCACGGCCGGATGGTGGGCGAACCGCCCCGCCAGGACCCGCCACATGTCGGCCTGAGCGCGCCGCAGGTCGTCGTCCTCGTACAGGTGCGTGAACGCCCGCTGCACGGCGGGCTCGAAGTACTGCGAGAACCAGTCCTCGGGGTGCGGGGTGAACGGCAGCCCGTCCGTCCTGGTCGCCCACGTGGGGATGCCGCGGTGGCCGAAGGCAGGCCCGAACACGTCCTGGTGGGCGTCGATCAGGACCCGCACCCGGTACTTGTGGGCCCAGTCCAGGACACGGTCGATCCGGCGCAGATACCTCTCGCTGTACTTGCCGCGCTCGGGCTCGAGGTCGTCCCAGAACACCAGCAGCCGGGCGAAGTTGAAGCCGTTGGCGTGCAGGTCCCTGAAATGGCGCTCGGTGATGGCGGACAGCGCCTGCTCGCCGCGGTGCGTCTTGTCCTCGACGTTCCAGCCGCGCAGGGTCAGCGTCCGGCCACGGTCGTCCGTGATCCGGGGGATGTCCGCGACGTGCGGTGCGTCGACGTTCCCTCCGCTCTCCCTGGTGCCCGCTTGGGCCTGCGTCCCCGCTCCCAGCAGGACGGCGCAGACGAGCGCGGCGAACAGGCGTCGGTGCATGGGCGGGCCTCCGGCGGCTCGACAGCGTGGGCGCCGCACATCACACCAGCAGAACTGACGGTCCATCAAGAGTCGTGACACAAGGGGCTCGTGTTCAGCGCTTGCCGACTCCCATGTGCCGCCTGCCGCCACCGCCAGACCTCGTGCCGCACGCCCAGGCATGGGAACACCTCGATGGGGCATTCGGAAAAAGCACTCGACAGTAAGGAATCTGCGGTCCATCAGGTCCGCACGATCGACAACCGGGAGTGTTTCATGGCGAGTTACGGCAAATCCAGTGCCGCGTACCCCAGGTCGCGCACCAACGGCCTGGCTATAGCCAGCCTGTGCTGCGGTATCGTCGGGCTGTTCTTCCTGAACATCATTCTGGGCCCCTTGGCCATCATTTTCGGGGCCGTCGCACGTCGGCAGGCTGCGGTCAAGAACGGTGCGGGCATGGCGAAAGCCGGCATCATCCTCGGCATCATCGACGTCGTTCTGTGGATCGTGCTGCTGATCGTCGCCGCCAGCAACGGCGGATTCAGCTGGTACGTGGGCGGCTGATGCCCCCATCGTCCCGCGGCAAGGCGGCCACGGCCCGCGACATCGCGGGCCAGGCCGTCGCCCGCACCCCCTGTTCAGGGAGAAGGCTCCCTACGCCGTCGCACGGCGAACGCTCAGTCGACACAGAATTCGTTGCCCTCGATATCCTGCATCGCGATGCAGGACTCGTTCTCTTCGTCGGCGGGCAGCACTTGCACGAGCACCGCGCCGAGCGCGATCAGTCGTTCGCTTTCGGCCTTGAGCGTGGCCAGGCGTTCTTCTCCCACGAGTCCGGTGCCGACCCGCACGTCGAGATGCACCCGATTCTTGACGGCCTTTCCCTCGGGAACGCGCTGAAAGTACAGGCGCGGGCCCACACCTGAGGGATCAACGCAGGCGAACCACGAATCCTGTTCCTCGGGCGGTTGCGCGCCCTTGTATTCGTCCCAGGTGGCAAACCCCTGCGGGGGTGGCGGTACGACGTACCCCAACACCTCGCACCAGAAACGAGCTACACGTTCAGGTTCCGCGCAGTCGAAGGTGACCTGGAATTTCCTGATCGATGACATCGGACCACCGTAGCAGCGGAGGCCGTTGCTGATCATTTCCATTTTGCCGCGACGCACCTATGCCCCGGCAGGGCTCAGGCCGGCGCCGGCAAGTCCATCGGCGCGAGCTCGGTCGGGTCGATCACGATCCTGATGCCGGTGATACGGGTGATACGGGCTTCGGTGACAGTGAACGCGACGAGCGAGAGCGGGGTGCCGTCCAAGCGCCAGGACATGATCCCTGGGAGGCCGTCGACGAGGACCTTCGTCGAAACGGCACCGCCGACAAGTCGTGCAGGACGAACGCCAGCCGTTCGCTCGGCCCGAGCGACTCCAGAACGACGAGCAGCGCGCGCCCGACCGAGTCGGCGAGCACCGCGTCGTCCTCGGGAACCCCTGGCCGAGGCCGCCACCCGATATCCAGGACGGCGCGATCATCCTGGAGATCGCGATGACCAACTTCTTCAACCGGATCGACCGCGCGGTCCGGGAGCAGGCCGGCAAGGCCCGGTGAACCGGGGCCCTTGGTAGGGTGCGCCGATGCCTTCGATCAAGCAGTTCCAGATCACCTTCGACTGCGCGGAACCCGAGCGTCTCGCTCGCTTCTGGTGCGAGGTGCTGGGATACGTCGTACCGCCACCCCCGCAGGGGTTTGCCACGTGGGACGAATTCAAGGGCTCCCTGCCAGCGGAGGAGCAGGACGCATGGTTCGCCTGCGTTGATCCCTCAGGCGTGGGCCCTCGGCTGTACTTTCAGCGTGTCCCCGAGGGAAAGGCCGCCAAGAATCGGCTCCATCTTGACGTGCGGGTCGGCACCGGACTCGTAGGAGAAGAACGGCTCGCCGCCCTCGAGGCCGAGTGCGCACGACTGATTCCGCTCGGCGCGGTGCACGTCCAGACGCTGTATGACGGCAATGACGCGTGCATCCCGATGCTGGACATCGAGGGCAACGAGTTCTGTATCGACTGAGCGGCGCGAGGTGTCTCGAGGTGTCTCGGGACGACGAGGCAGGGGAAACCATGGGACTGATCTACAGCTACGACCTGTATCTGCGCCCGCAGAATGTCGCCAAGGCGTTGGTCAATCTGTCCGAGCTGGCGCCCCCGGCCCGTGCCGTACCGCCGCTTGAGGTCACCCTGCCCGGCCGTGAGCGGCTTCGCCTGCCGTTTACGTCCCACTTCAAGAGCGAGCCGGTCGACTGCTCCACAAGCGGCAGACTCGAACTCGACCTGTCCCTCATGTTCGACGTCGATGAGGCACTGCGCGAGTACGCGCAGACGGGCGGCCCTGCGCCGACGGCCGACGGCCGTCTCCAAATCGGCTACATCTACGCCACGATCAGGTTCGAGTCCTCCCTGCATCCTGACTTCGCGTCGGTGGAATGCTGGGCCGCGACGTCGGGGATGAGCCGCTTGTTCGCTCAATCGGGCAGCGTGCGAAAGGTGTTCACCGACCTCACCGCCGACAGCGGTGGAGTGTGCTGCCTGTTCGACACCGGCGACGGTGCCCCCGAGCAAGTGGTCTGGCTCAGGGGTGATTCCGTCCAGGAGACGCTCTCTGGTCCCCGTTTCCCGGATCGGCAGGCGCTTGTGGCGGCTTGGTCCGACCCGGAGCAGTGAGCACCCGCTCTACCTCGTCGCGGAACACCACTGGCCATCCGGGCTGACGCGGTGCCCGTCAGGCCATGCCGAACCGCTCCGAGTGCACCTGCCGCGCGGGCACTTGCAGGTCCCGCAGCGCGGAGAGCACGGCGGTGGTCATGGCCGGCGGACCGCACACGTACACGTCTCGTTCGGTGATGTCGGGGACCAGCTGATGCAGGGCGCCGGGGCCGAGCGGCGGGACGCCCGCCTCGCCGGTCCTGCCGGTGAGCAGGTGCAGCCGTCCGCCCTGCTGCGCGACCAGGTGGCGCACCTCGTTCAGCAGCACCGCGTCGCCCTCGCTCCGCACCCGGTACAGCACGACGATGTCACCGCTCCCCTGCTCCTCCAGCAGGGCCCGCACGGGCGTGATCCCCACACCGCCGGCGATCAGCAGGGCGCCGGGCCTCGACCGGTGCAACGACGTGAACGCCCCGTACGGCCCTTCGACGAAGGCGCGGCTGCCGGCCGGGACGTTCCGCAGGCCGGCACTGGTACCGCCCACCGCCTTGGCCGTCACACGCAGCCCTTGTCCGCCCGGCGCCGCCGACAGGGAGAAGGGGTTGGCGGTCCACCAGTTGTTGTGCCCGGGAAACCGCCAGATGCAGAACTGTCCGGCCCGGGCGGGGAACTTGTCCAGGTGCCGTCCGCTCACGTACACCGAGACCGCGTTCAGCGACTCCGGCACCACGGCGACGACACGGAACCGGTGGTAGGCGTTGCGCCACAGCGGCACGACGATCCGCCCGGTCAGCAGCGCGCCGAACGCGAACAGCCACAGGAACCACCAGTAGGCCGTGGCGAACGCGGAGGACGTGAACGTCGTCGTCTCCTGCAACTGATGGACGAAGGCCAGCCCCAGCGCCACGTACAGCAGCAGGTGCAGACCGTGCCACACCTCGTACCGCAGCCGCCGCCGCACGGCCCGGGTGGAAACCACTCCGATCACGACGATGACGGCCGCGGCGAGCATGCCCAGCAGAGAGGCCGGAACGCCGCTCAGCGCGACGAACGTCTTCCCCATGGAGGTGTCGTCGAGCGTCGCGAAGCCCAGCACCACCAGCGTGGCGTGGGTCAATACCGTCCACAGCAGAGTGAATCCGACCCAGCGATGCCACACCGTGAGCCGGTCCATGCCGATACGCCGGTCCAGCCACGGCAGCCGGGCCACCAGCAGCAGTTGGAACATGATCAGCAGGGCCGCGTGCAGCCCGAACCACTTCGCCACCGTGAGCACGTCGTTCTTGCCCTCGCCGGCGCTGAGGAACAGCGCCTCGACGACCGCCAGGTTGACGATGACGAAGGCCCACATCACCCGGCGCGCCGCGTCCACAGGCAGCACCGCCCCCACCCGCACCGTGTCACTCGCCGCCATCATGGCCGCCCCCCTCCCCCGAGGCCGCACGACTCACGGCCCGTGTGCACAAACCCCATGAAGACCAAGGAATCCGGCAAAACGCGAACCTCGATCGCGTAAGGATACGGCTCGCGACCCCAATCTGTTCAGGCCGTGAGCGTCCTTCTGACGCCCATTCGTGGCGTCGGCGGCCGAACAGGCTCGCAAGGAGCCTCCCTGCGCCGGTGAGTGTCTGACAGATGGCCGGCCTTCAACCGGTTGCGTCGGCGACCGGCGTCAGGGGCACACGACTCCACAACCACTCAGCTCTCCCGCTCGCTCTGCCTTCTGAAACGCCAGGCGATCAGCCCGGATTCTCCTCCGGCAGCGAAGACACCGCACAGGGCCGCAGCACCATGATCGAGTCCTCCAAGGCCGCCACCATGGCGAAGGGGAACCGGTCGACCTCGAGACACAGGGCGACGTCATCGGGGTGGACGCCTTGGCGTACCCCCTGCGCCAGTTCGGCGGCGGCGCGTGACGTGGCTGCGCGGTGGAGGAACTCAGCCGCGTCCGTTCCGGCGTCGGTGGCTCTCCGCGCGATGTACTGCGCGCACGCCAGATCCTCCTCGGCCTGCCCGCCCTCGCCGGTGACCACGAACGTCACCTTGTCGCTCTCGCGCATCCGCAGGAGCCGAGCCGTGGCCTCCGCCACCACGAAGCCGGCGCACAGCACGAGTGACGCCTCCTTGACGGCGAGGGCGCCGACCGTCCCTGCCGTGGTCTTCTGCACGACGGTCCGGCCGTGGAGGTCAGCGGTCCGCAGCAGGCCCGGCGAGTTGACGAGGTCGAACCCCGGCGCGGGCGGACCGTCCTTCAACGCCACCCATTGCGGGTGACGACCCTTCAGCGCCAGCGCGTCGTCCAGCGACTCGGCAAGAACGATCCTCTCCGCTCCCTGGCCGAAGGCCCAGGCAGCCACCGTGAAAGCACGCATGACGTCTACGACGACGGCCACGGACGGGACTGCGACCAGATCAGCGATGCCGAGGAAACGAGCGTCCATTCCGAGCATGATCGCGCACTCCTCGTCCGAAGCGCGCGGGCAGTGGCGCGCATCACACCGGCAGGCCTAGCGGGCCTCAGGCCGTACGCAGGGCCTCAGCCGCGCCCGCCGCCTGGGCGGCGACGCCGAGCAGGCTGGAGGTGATGAACGAGCCGCCGCCGGTCAGGTCGCCGACCACCTGCACGCGCGGGTCGGCGGGGGTCAGGCCGCCGGACGGGTGGAGTGTGGCCAACCCGGAGGTGACCAGGGACTGCACCAGGGGGTGGGCGGTGGCGGGGACCGCCCGCGGGGGCGGGTTCACGGCGTTGACGACGTACTCCGCGGTGCGTTCGCCGTCGTCGCACCGCACCCTGAACCGCCCGTTGACCGGCTCGATCCCGCGGACGCCGGCCGTGACTGCGAGCTGGCCTGAGTCCAACAGCCGTATCAGGACGGAGGCGTTCACCGGCACCATCGGCGACGCCACGCTGACGGCCGTACGCCCATGCCGCCGCAGCCGGGCACGTTCGGGCTCGGTCAGCAGCCGCCACGCGTACGGCCCGACGCTGTGCGCGGTCTGCTGCAGCACGCGGCGCCCGACCCGAGGGTCGTCGATCGCGGCGAACTGCCGCCGGAGCCGCCGGACCGGGTCCTCCTCCTCGGTGGCCAGGAGTTCGGCCGCGAACGCGTCGAAGTCCTCCCCGGCCGCGGCCAGTTCCGCGCGCAGCAGCCCGATGAGATCGTCGAGCGTGACCCGGCCCCGCGCCCGGTGCAGCTCCGCCACCCGTTCGGCGGTCACGTGCCGGGGGCGCCGGTCGTCCGGGCGCTGCCAGACGTGCGGCAGCACGCCGCTGCGCGACAGGAGCGTGATCGGCCCCCGGTGCCCGCGAGCGGCGAGCGACACGACGACGTCCACGGCGGTCAGTCCGGCGCCGATGACCGCCACGTCGCCGTCGTCGGGGATATGGCCGAGCGTGTCGGCCAGCGGGTAGGGGTCGGCCGTGAAGCCGGGGGTGCCGGCGAGCCCGTACAGGTCCGGGGGTGTCCCTCCGCCCACACACAGCGCCAGATGGGCTGCCTCGAACTCCCCAGTGTCGTGTGTGCGCAGCACGAGCCGGGCTCCGCGGCGGGCGGCCGCTGTCACCCGGGCGGCCACGACGCGCACCACCCGGCCCTGCTCGCCCAGGGCCGCGATGGCCTTCTCGGCGGTGTGCGCGAGATACTCGCCGAAGAGTGCACGCGGGACCAGCGGCTGCCCCAGCAGTTCGTCGACGTGACTGGCGCCGCGCTCGCCCAGCCAGGCCGCGTAGTGGCCGAAGTCGCCGTGCCGGATCGACATCAGGGCGGGGGGCGTGTTCACCAGCACCGAGTCCAGGTCCGGGGCGTAGGGCCGCCCTCGCCACAGATGGGGCGACGGCTCGAAGACCGTGATCGTGCCCGCCCCGCCACCCTCGGCGCCCTTTCCGGCGGCCAGCGCGTCCAACAGGCCGACCGCTGCCGAGCCGCCTCCGACAATCGCGATGTCCATGATCTCCCTCGTTGCTGGTCGTGTCGTACGTCCTCGACCTTGGCCAACGCCGCCGCCGAACCCCATCCCCCGCGAGAGGGGCGGGCGGCGGGAATGACCCCCTCGGATGAGGGGTTGGCGTCCAGCGGTGATCCGGGCAGGCTGACCGGCGGAGGGGAATGCACATGACCGATCCATCACAGGCGGTGCTGTCGGCCGCCGAACGGGCCGCCGACGCGGTGGAGTTGTTCAGCCGCGCCTCGGCCGGGCTGCGGCGGCTGGTGCCCTACGACTCGGCCGTATGGACGGCGGCCGACCCGGAGACGGGGCTGATCACGGCCCCGATGCTGACCGAGAACCTCGGCTCCGGCGAGGGCTGTGCCGCCTACTGGGAGAGCGAACTCCTGGAAGAGAACATCGTTCCGTTCCGCGAACTGGCCCGCGCGCCCGTACCTGCCGCCACCCTGCGCGCCGCCACCGGCGATCTACCCGCCCGCAGCGCGCGCTTCCGGCGCCTCCTGCACGGCCAGGGCGTCCACGACGAACTGCGCGCGGTCCTACGGATCGGCGACCGCCCATGGGGCCTGGTCAGCCTCTTCCGCGCCACCAACGCATTCGGTACGGCCGAACTCGCCCTGCTCGCCGGCCTGTCCCGCCCGCTCGCCGCCATGCTGCGCAGCCTCGCCCGGCCCTCCCCCGCGGCGCCCCCGACGCGGTCACCCGCACCCGGCCTGATCTTCTTCGACGAGTCCGGCGAAGCCACGTCGATCAACGACGAGGCACGGCACTACCTCGCACTGCTGCCGAAAGGGCCGTCCTTCCCCTCACCGCTGGGCCTGAAGCTGCCCATCTGGGTGATCGGCACCGCACTCCAGGCACGGGCCATCGCCGACGGCCGCGACCACGGCCTCGCCCGGGTGCGCATCCGCACCACCGATGGGCAGTGGCTGAACTGCCATGCCTCCACCCTCACCGGCGTCGGCGGCCGCCCCGGCCCGGTGGCCCTGGTCATCGAGCCCGCCGCCCCCACCGACCTCGCGGTCCTGGTCGCCGAGGCCTACGGCCTGACACCGCGAGAACTCCAGATCACCCAGCTCATCGCACGCGGCATGACCACCGCCGAGATCGCCACGACGCTGTTCATCTCCCCGCACACGGTCCGCGACCACATCAAAGCCGTCTTCACCAAGACATCCGTCTCCAGCCGAGGCGAACTCGTCGCCCGCGTCTTCACCGAGCACTACTGGCCGGCCCTCCCGGAACCGACCCACATCCAGCAGCCCGGCCGACCCGCGACCCACGCCCGCGTCATGCGGTCGGGATACGGCCCTGCTGGGTTCGCTGGCTGACCGAGCACGGCTTCGACCCGTTCGCGCCGGGCTGTGAGATCGACGTACTGAGATCCCGGCTGTGAGCCTGTGCGGGGTCAGGGCGCGATAGCGGAAGCTGCTTCGCGGAAAGCGATGAGTTTGCGCAGCGGATCAGGTCTCGTATGACGTGACTGGAAAGATGACCACGGTCAAGGCAAACGACATCGCACTCGGTATCGAGTCGTTCGGCGACGCCGACGCGCCGCTCGTCCTGCTCGCAGGCGGCACGACGATGCTCTCCTGGCCCGACGCGCTCTGTGAGCGCCTCGCCGCGGGCGGGCGCCGCGTGGTGCGCTACGACCTGCGCGACAGCGGAGAGTCGACGACGGCGGATCCGAACGCGCCCGCCTACACCCTGCGCGACCTCGCCGCCGACGCGGCCGCCCTCGCTGACGCCCTCGGCGGTGGACCCGCCCACCTCGCCGGGATCGGCGTCGGCGGGATGGTCGCCCAGGTGGCGGTGCTCGACCATCCGGGAGCGTTCTCGGCACTCACCCTGGTCGGCACCCGGCCGGTTGCGCCCGGCCCGACCGATGACGACCTCCCCGACCATGACCAGGCAACGATGCGCCAACTGTTCGCCCATCCGATGCCCGACTGGACCGACCGCGAGGCGGTGGCGGAGTTCGCCGCCCTCGGTGCGGAGATCCTCGGCGACGACCCCGAGGCGGAACGCGAGCGCGCCGCGCGCATCTGGGACCGCACCCCCAGCACCGCCCCCGCGGTCCACATGGCCAACCAGATGGGCATGGTGTTCTCCAGACTCGACTGCACACCACGCTGGCGGGAGCGGCTGCCCGAGGTCGATGTCCCCACGCTCGTCGTCCACGGCGCCCGCGACTGGTTCTTCCCCGTCGGCAACGGCGAGGCACTCGCCCGCGAGATCCCCGGCGCACGGCTGCTGGTCCTCGAGACGGCCGCCACCGCGCTCCCCGAAACGGCGGTCGGCGAGGTCGCGGAGGCGATGCTCGGCCTCGGGTAGCGGACGGCGCCTGCCCCGCGACCACGTGGGATTCCGAGCAAGGGAGGGGGGCCGAGCCATTGCTAGGGTCGCCCGGTGAACAGGTGGGACGAGAGCGACGTACGCGCACGGATACGGGCGATGGCCGCGCGGGATCCGGAACGGAAGCGTTTCGGCGCGCCCACGCACCGGTACGAGCTGGCGCCTCGACTCCCGGAGGCGGAGATCCGGGATTTCGAGGAGTGCCACGGTATCGATCTGCCGGCGGAGTACCGGTCCTTTGTCGCGGAGGTGGGCAACGGCCCTGCGGGCCCCGACCACGGGCTGATGCCTTTGACCACCCCCCGCCCGGAGGCCGACGAAGTGTGGGCCGTGGACGACGAGTGGCAGGAAGACCGCCTTCCGGGCCGGCTCGCCGAGCCGTTCCCGCTGCTGGACCCCCGGCCCGGCCGAATCGCCGCCCCAGCCGACGCCCTGACCCGGGGCACCCTCATGCTCGCCGAGCAGGGCTGCGGGATGTTCGTCCGGCTCGTCCTGAACGGCCCTCGATCCGGCGAGGTCTGGCAGATCGACCCGGACTGGGGCGGCTTCGTTCCGATCAGCACGGACTTTCGCACCTGGTACACCGACTGGCTGGAGAGCCCGTAAGACGGACCCGGGTCGGCCGGCTGTGCTGCCTCAGTAGGTGAGCGCGTCCTCGGCCGTACCGAAGAAGCTGGTGACCTGACCGTCGTTGACCGTGACGGGGCCGTCGTTGATCGGCACCGTCGCCGGGCTCTCCGCCGCGGTCAGCGCGACTTCCACTTCCCCTGCGCTCTTGCCGCCCGGGGTGTCGGCCTTCGAGAACATGATCCCGGCGTAGGCGCTCTCGCCGTCCTTCAGCATCCAGTCCTTGCCCTCGGGCCCCATGTGCTCGGCGGCGCCGTCGAGCCCGGGAATCGTGATGACGAGCTCGTTCGCGGGCAGCAGGCACGGGTCGCCGCTCGTGTTGGTCGCCGTCAGCAGCGCGTGGTTGACCGGCCTGGACGCGACCGTGACGTCGTAACTCATGTCCGAGGTCTCGCACATCCCCACTCCCCCGTCCTGACCGTCGCCGGAGTCGGGCGTCGAGGACGGCGTGGCGCCACCGCTGCCGGAGGAGCTGCCGCTGTCGCTGCCGCCGTCCTCCGGGGCGGCCGGCGAGGGCGACTCGGTGCCCTTGTCAGCACCCGCAGGAGAGGCGCTCGCCGGCGCGCTCGGCGCGGCACCGTCCGTCTCCGAGCCACCGTCGCAGGCGGTCAGCGCCACGACGCCGAACGACAGAGCGGCGAGTACGGCAGCGGTACGGCCTCGGCGTGAACGAACTGTGCGAGCCATGAGAAGTCCCCCGGGAGTTGGAATGTCCCGGTGATCGTGCCTCATGGCAGGGACGTTTCCGCCCCTCCACATCGACACAGGTCCGTCTGCGCACACGTTTGTGACACTGTGACAGCGGTGGCGCGTCACTGGGCAGCCGACTGTCGCCGGGCTCGTGTCCGCGGGCGGTACTTGGGCTCCTTGCCGCACCCGCAGACCGACAGCCCCTCGTAGCGAAGCCCTTCCCCCAGCACCGCCGCCACGACAGACCACCGGCGGGCATCCCGCCTGGGCGGCGGGGCGAAGTCATGGCCGGCACAAATGAGAGGCCGAGAACAGTTCGGGCACAGGTGCTCCAGCCGCCGATGGGCGTGCCGCTTGAAGCTGACACGGCACGAGACACACGCGTAGTGCAGCTTGTAGTAGGTCATGGCGTAGAAGCACACCGAATCACAGTACTGGGCAGAGAAGATCACCATGCAGACCCACCCCATCGACCACGAACTGATCCAGGCCGCAGAGCATGTCGCTCGCACTCGCTGCCGGGGCGACAACCACACCGTGGCAGCCGCCGCCCGCGCCGCCGACGGACGGATCATCACCGCGGTGAACGCCTACCACTTCACGGGAGGCCCCTGCGCCGAACTCGTCCTCCTCGGCGCGGCGGCCGCCCAGGGCGCCTACGAACTGGACACCATCGTGGCCGTGGGCGACCGGGACCGAGGGGTGGTGCCTCCGTGCGGTCGCTGCCGTCAGGTTCTGCTCGACTACTTCCCCACCCTCCACGTCATCGTCGGCCAGGCGGACCGCGTCCGAGCCGTCCGCATCACCGACTTGCTGCCCGAGAGCTACGTGTGGGCCGACCATCAGCTCGAGGCCGAGTAGACCGCGCCACACAACCTCAGCGGCGAGGATCGATGACAACCCCCGGATTGAGGACCCCCCGCGGGTCGAATACCGCCTTCCCGGCTTGCAGGGCCGTGGCGAAGAGGTCGGGGCGTTGCTGGTCGTACCAGGGGCGGTGGTCGCGGCCGATCGCGTGGTGGTGGGTGATCGTGCCGCCGGTCGAGACGAGGGCCTGGGAGACGGCCTGTTTGATCTCGTCCCACTGTTCCACCGTCCTGCCCCAGTGGCCCGCGGCGTAGATGCCGAAGTAGGGAGCCGGGCCGTCGGGGTAGACGTGGGTGAAGCGGCACGTCACGACACCCGTGGCGCCCACCTGGCGCATGGCGTCCTGGGCTGCGTCGTTGACGGCCGCGCGCAGCGTCTCGAACCGGTCCCAGGTGCAGGCCGTCTCGAAGGTCTCCACGATCATGCCCTGGGCGGCGAGCGCGTCGCGCTGGTACGGCATGCGCAGGAAGGCGGAGCGCCAGGTGTCGGCCGCGCCGGTGTGCGCGGTCCGGTCCGAACTGTCGGTGTATCGGGCCGGTTCGGGCAGGATGCCGCCGTGGTCGCGGCACAGTTCCAGGGCGCGTTCCATCCCGGCCGTGACGGGGTGGTCGGCGGATTCGAAGCCGAGGACCAGGACCGCGCTCGCGGAGCCGGCGTTGATCAGCGCCTCCACCGGGTCCAGGAGCCGGCAGTTGGCGGGGTTCAGTCCGGACTGGGACAGCGCGCGCACGGCCTGGACGCCGGCGTCGTAGTCGGTGAAGGTGACCGCGGCGCCGGCCCGCCAGCGGGGGCGGTCCTGGAGCCGTACCCAGGCTTGGGTGATGACGCCCAGGGTGCCTTCGGAGCCGAGGAACATGCGGTCCGGGGACGGCCCGGCGCCCGAGGCCGGGAGTCGGCGGGTTTCCAGCGCGCCGGAGGGCGTGATGACCCGCAGCGACTCGGTGAGGTCGTCGATGTGGGTGAGGTGGGTGGCGAAGTGGCCGCCCGCCCGTGTGGCGAGCCAGCCGCCGAGGGTGGAGAACTCGAAGGACTGGGGGAAGAAGCGCAACGTGTATCCGCGGGGCCGCAGTTGTGCCTCCAGACGCGGGCCGAGGGTGCCGGCCTGGACGAGCGCGGCGCGGCTGGCCGTATCGACCTCCAGGACCTGGTTCATGGAGGTGAGGTCCAGGCTGACGACCCCGGTGTACTCGTCGCCCACACGGGGCTCCACACCTCCCACGACCGACGAGCCGCCGCCGAAGGGGACGACCGCGATGCCGGCGTCGGTGCACCAGTCGAGGACCTGGACGACCTCGGCCTCCGACGTCGGGCGGGCGACGAGGTCGGGTACGTGGGGCAACCGGCCCAACAGCGCCCGTACGACATCGCGGAACGCCTGCCCGTGGCTGTGGGCGAGCCGATCGCGGACGTCATCGGAGACGATGCCCTCCAGCGCCGACGGCGCGGTGATCCCGCTCGCGGCGACGTCGAAGGAGGCGATGGGGGGCGCCGGATGCACGGTCAGGTCGGCGTCCGGCAGCAACTGTGCGGTGCGTCGGGTGAGTTCCTCGCGTTCCGGCCCGGTCACGGCGTCCTCGACGTTGCCCCATCCCCACCACGAACGCGTTTTGCCGCTCACCGCCGCACCACCGATCTGAACGAAGGGTAAGTTACCTGCCGGTCAATCTGGCATAGAGTGCAGGCATGAGCAAGGAGAAGGCCACGCGCGGGGTGGGCACCAAGGGGATGCCGCGCAAGGAACGAGAACAGCTGATCCTCGACGCGGCGGCCGAGGAGTTCGGCAGGAAGGGCTACGCACGCGGCTCGACGGCGGACGTGGCGGCGCTCGCCGGCATCACCAAGCCCCTGATCTACGAGTACTTCGGCTCCAAGGACGGCCTGTACCTGGCCTGCCTGAACCGGGCCGGCGCCCGCCTCGTAGAGGCCGTCACCGCCGCCGTGACCGGACCCGCCGACCTCACCCGGGCCGCCCGCACCATGCGGGCCATCTTCCGGACACTGGAGTCCCGCCTGCACGACTGGGAGCTCGTCTACGACCCGACCCTGCTCCCCGGCACCGAACTCCATGGGGCGGCCACCGTCCACCGACGGGAACTCAACCGCCTGGGCGCGGCCGGTGTCACCGAGTTCCTCGGCGGCTCCCCCGCCACCGAACCGCTCGACGCCGACTTCGCCACCCACCTCTGGTACGGGACCGTCAGCGCCTCGGTCGCCTGGTGGCGGCACCATCCCGAGCAGACCGCCGCCGAGATGAACGCCCGCTTCGAGCGGATCTTCGCCCTCCTCCATCCCCCGGGGGCTGCAGAGGCCACGGCGGGACGTTCCTGACGCGCGTAGGGCGCGCCTCGCGTCCGCCGAGGCCCCGGCGTCGGCAGTGCGGTGCTTCGCGTCAGGACAAGGCAAGGACGCAGAACTCGTGGTCCTCCGGGTCGGTCAGGCACGTCCAGGGGACGTCGCCCTGGCCGACGTCGAGGTCCATGGCGCCGAGAGCCCTGAGCCGGGCCACCTCCGCCGCTTTGTCGTCACCGGGGTACGGCAGCAGGTCGACGTGGACACGGTCCGGCACGGTCTTCACGTCAGGGGTCCGGATGAACTCCAGGTACGGGCCGACGCCTTGGGCGGAGCGCAGCACCGCCTGGTCGTCGGTCACCTCGTGCAGGGTCCAGTCCGTCGCCTCGTCCCAGAACCGGGCCATGACCCGCGGATCCGAACAGTCGACCACGATCGCGGCGATGGGCCCGGTGTCCCGGTAGATCTCGCGGGGCTCCAGCACGCAGAACTCGTTGCCCTCGGGGTCGGCGAGGACCGTCCACGGTACGTCGCCCTGCCCCACGTCGACGGGCGTCGCGCCGAGGGCCTGCAGCCGCTCGACCAACTCCGCCTGGTGGGCCGCGGAGGTGGTGGCGAGGTCGAGGTGTACGCGGTTCTTCGTCGCCGTCTTGGCCTCCGGGACGGGAACCACGTCGACGCCGACGAAGACCGGGTCCGGCCAGACGAGGCCGCCGGCGGGTCCGACGTAGGTGGCCACGCCGGGACTGTAAGCACTCCATCCGAGCGCCTCCGCCCAGAAGCCGCCGACCCGCGAGGCATCAACCGCCTTGATGATCACGTGCACAGGTCGCAGCGCCATGCCGATGATCTTATACGCCCGCCCCACCACGGTCTCCGGTCCGACCGGCCCGGCACGCGCGCACTCACGAGCCGGTGGTGCAATGCGGTCGCGTCCCCTACGGTCTGCTGGTGGTGATCAGATTTGGCGCGCGGCGCAGGCTCGGCGTCCCGGACCCCGAGGCGCGGCTGCGCTTCGAGGCGGAGCAGCGGGAGACCGGCGGCGGACCCGGGCGCCGACTGCTCGTGGTCGACGGGGACCCCGCCTTCGAACTCAGCTTCTGGTGCGGAACATGCCCCTTCCTCTTCTGCCGGTTGGAGACCGCCCGGCAGACGCTGTCGCTGGAGAGCGTGCGGGAGCGGCTCACCGCAGAACTGGCCTCTCCCGACGACGACGGCGTGCTCGATGCGTTCGGCGCGTTGCTGCCCGAGGGCGAGTACCTTCCGGTGCTGCTCCGCGTGGAGCCCCGTCTGGTCGTTCCCGGCCAGCAAGGGGACTACTCCAGCGGTGAGCAGGTGGCCACGCGGGAACGCGTCGAGGAGTACGTCGGACTCATGGGCCGAGGAACGGTCCCTACGGCTGTGGCGGTCTCCACTCTGGATGTGTGCGAGCCCGCCGCCGGACGGCCGGAGGACCATTACCGGCACTGGGGTCTGACGCATTTCCTCCTCGACGGCCACCACAAACTGGAGGCCGCGGCCGCATCCGGCCGCCCGGTGCGACTCCTATCACTCCTCGCCCTGGGTGAGGGCCTGGCCGACGCCGAGGACTGGGCCCGGCTGCCCGCCCTGCGCGCGCAACGCCGCACGGCCCGAGTGTCCGGCGCCTGAAGCGGCGGACGTGATCGCGGAACAACGCAAGAACCGCCCGACGCCACCGGGACCGGCCGTGCCGGCTGTCGGCGGGGGCGATCGTAGACTCGCGCGCCATGGAAGAGATCGTCAGGCTGGGAGAGATCAGCTGCCCATCAGGGGCCCTGGTCGTCATTGACGGCGGACTTCTGGGGCTGTGGAGCGGAGAGCGGTCGCCGGCGGAGATCGATCCTGCTCTGCTCGGCGTCGACGACCCGGCGACGGCTGCCGAAGTACTCAACTCGGTGGACTTCGCCGTCGTCGGCCCGGACGCCTCGGCCGCGGCCCGCAGCTTCGACCGGCAGCCGGGCGCCATGCTCCACGACATCCCGGCCTCGCAGGCGGTGAAGCTCGGCAGGATGTTCGATGAGCACTGCACGGCCGCTGGTCTGGACGCTCGCTTGGAGGCGTTGCCGCACCGCGAACCACACGCCCGACGCGCGCGCCGCACTGCCGATGAAGGCGGCGGCGGTTTCCTGATGTTCGGGGTGCCTGTCGTGGTGGCCGGAGGGCTGCCCCGCGATCGTCATCTGCCGGTGTTCGCTTCGCGGGTCGATCGGGGCGACGGAGCCGGACCGCGTCGGTCGGAGATGTCGGTTCGGCTGAGCGACGTCCCGGTGGAGTCATCCGTGCTGTTGGGTGACGTCGGCGTCGACCGGGCCCGCGTGCTGTTCGGAGATGCCGACGCCCTGAACCTCTGGCAACACGACGAGTCCGTCGACGGGTTGGCCGACGTGGCCTTTTGGGGCGCTGCCGAGGAGGAAGCCGCCGCAGCGTTCGCGGCTCCGGCGCTTGGCGAACCCGGCGAGGACGGCATCCGCGGGTGGACCGGGCTGACCGTGGCGGAAGCCATCGAGAAGGTACTCACCCTGCAGCGCTGGAAGGAGCGGACCGGGCGCCGCATGATGGTGGACTTCCGTCCCCATTCCCATCACTGGCAGGTCATGCGCCAGGTTCGCGCCTCCGAAGCCGAGGCCGGAGCGGTGGACGTGGGCGACGCCCGACTGCTCTGCGCGATGACGAGCTGGGGAGACGGCTGCTTCCCCGTGTGGGCCGACCTGGACGCGTCGGGTGCGGTGGTCGCGGTGCGGGTGAGCTTCTCCGACGCGCGCGACTGAAAGGTCGTTTCACCTCGGTGGTGGTCCAGCGGATGCTCAACTGGGAGCCTACAGGGGTCAGTTCCAGGGTTCCCGGTACGGGTCCTCGCCCAGCACCTGCGCTGCGGCCCGGCAGAGGTCTTCGCCGTACAGCTGGTTGCTGCCGTATGCGGAGCCCCACAGGTCGGTCGCGGCCTGGGCCACGGCGCGCCAGCTGAAGTCCTCGTCGACGCGCCAGGTGCGGATCTGGACCGCCATCTCCCTGCTGATCGTCGCCGGATCCACGAGATTGTGGGTCATTTCGGCCTCAGGTGTCCGTGATGCGGCGGGCGGCAGCCACCAGCCCGGCGGGCAGGGCGGGGCCGGCGCAGGCGTGGTCGATCAGCAGGGCGAGGTAGGAGTCGTTCGGCAACTCCGGTGCCAGATCGATGAGTTCGCGAAGCTCGGCGGGCGAGCCGGTCAGGCGTGCCCGGTAGGCCGCTCCGGCCGCGCGCAGGGTGAGTTCGGTCGGCTCGTACGTCAGTCCCTGATCGACCCGCTGGACCGCCGACGTGAAGTCGCCCTGCTCGGCGTGCACATCGGCCAGGTCGAGACAGAGCGACCAGTTGGCCGGGTCCAGGGCGAGCGCACGCTCGAACGCCGCCACGGTCCGTTCAGGCTCGCCCAGCTTGCGCCAGGTACCCGCTCGCACGACCTCCGTCAGCATGATCCGCTCGACGGCGTCCGCCTGGTCGCAGAGGGCGAACGAGGCGTCGGTGAGACCGCAGGCCCGCAGCAGGATCGCCATCCTGGCCAGCGCTTCCGGCACCGGCTCGCGGGCGGAGACCGCCTCGATGGCATCGAACCAGGGACGCATCCGTTCGCGCATGCCGTCGGAGTTCAGGTCGTGGCCGTAGTCCATCGTCCGCATCGCGGCCTCGGCCAGGGCGTCCGCCGTCACAGCACTCAGAAACCGGTCATCGCTGAACCAAGGGGCCCTCGCCCAGGCGATGCTGGGCTGCGCACCCGTGACCGAGCCCATCGCCAGCGCGGCCTCGTCCATGTCGCGTTGCAGGAAGCAGACGTACGACCGCGCCAGCACCGCCCGCAGGGAGCCGGCGTCCTGAACGGCCTCGGCCAGCTCCGAGGGCTTGTCCCGCCACAACTCGGCCAGCGCCTCGTAGGGCTCGGGGTTCTCGGGCGCGGAGGCGATGGCACCCGCCAGATAGTGGACGGCTGCCGCGGGGCTGCCCCCACAGTGCGCCATCACCCGCGCGAGGCCTATTCCTGCTGATCCCTGATGCGACACCGTCCGAGGGTATCCCTGACCTGGACGCCTTCCGGCCGGTGGGTCGGGTGGGGGTCAGGAACGCTGTGGCGTCGGCAGCACACAGGTGCTGTCGAGTCCCAGGACGTGGTTGAGGCGGCCGAACGCCAGCCAGGAGCCGATGCTCATGCTCAGTTCGACGATCTCCGCCTGGCTGTAGTGCGCCGTCATCCGGGTCCAGAAGTCGGCGTC
This sequence comes from Streptomyces sp. NPDC043726, assembly GCF_056436565.1. NCBI lineage: Bacteria > Bacillati > Actinomycetota > Actinomycetes > Kitasatosporales > Streptomycetaceae > Streptomyces > Streptomyces sp. NPDC043726. The sequence goes on along the minus strand of NZ_JBWKCI010000002.1, from coordinate 380,583 downwards.
CAGGTTGTGGTGGTCGCTCGCGTAGCGCTCCGCGTACTCGGCGGCCAGGCGGGTTCGTTCGTCGAAGGCATCCGTCGTACGCCAGTCCGCAACCGCGTCGAGGAAGCCCTCCTCGACCCTCTGCCCGTCCCGTTCGGTGCGCCAGTCCAGGCAGAAGAGGCAGCCGTTGATCTGGGCGATGCGCAGGCGGGCGGCCTCGAACTCGCGCAGTCCGAGGGTCGTGTGCTCGTAGACGGCCAGGGAGAACGCGCCGGCCGCGGCGCCGATCCCGGGGACCATCTCGCCCCAGACGTAGGTGAGGGGGTCGGCGCCCTCGGGGATGTCGATCTGCATCATCACTTCTTTCCCAGCCTGCCCGCCGCGGGGCGCAGCGGGACGTCGAGTGCGTCGTAGAGACCCGGTCGGGCCTCGGCCAGCCAGTCGATGGCGTTCACCAGTCGGCCGGCCGCGGTCGCGTTGCCACCGGCCGCCCTGTTCTCCCCCTCGTCGGTGGCCTCGACCGTGACCTCGATGCGGGGACGTCCTTCGATGACCACGCGGTGTGCGCCGGCCCCGCCGTCCGGTGGTGTCGGCCAGTCCGGTGCGCAGGTGGCGTGAACACGGGTGACGTGTTCGATGACGATGCGCGGCTCGCCCTGCACGATGCCCTGTACTTCCAGGCGTACCGCTCCCTGCGTACCGGCCGGGAACTCCCCCATCCGGGCGGTGACGACCGACGCCTCCAGAGCCCGGCGCTCCAACTTCTCCTCGATACCGTCCAGTTCGGCACCCAGGGCCCGTGCCATCATCCGCAGCTGGCCGCCCCAGATCATCGTGGGGATTCCTTCGGCGAGCATCAGCGGCTGATAGTCCAGTGGGTGTCCCATACCGACCAGGTCGCGGACCGCTTCCTCCTGGTCGTACGTCGAGTAGTCGAAGATCTCCTGGCACCGGACGGCGTCGATGTCGGAGCCGAGCCCGCTGACCAGCAGGGGGAGCACGTCATTCGCCCAACCGGGGTCCACGCCCGACACGAACAGCGAGCCTCCCCCGGCCAGCGCGGCCTGAAGCAGCGGGCCGCGGATCTCCTCCGGGGCGTTGGTGCAGTCGTACATGCCGTAGAGGGACGGTGTGACGACCACCGCGCCCGCGCGCAGCGCCCGGCAGACGTCCTCGATCGCGCCGTCCGGGCGGACGTCACCGGACGCCGTATACACGACCGCGCGGGGGCCGTTGGAGAGGACCCCGTCCACATCGTCCGTCGCCGGCACACCGAGACGCCCATCGAGTCCGGCCAACTCGCCCGCGTCCTTGCCGACCTTGGCCGGACTGGACACCAACACCGCTGCCAGGCTGAGCAGCGGGTGCGCGGCGACGGCTCGGACGGCCGCGCGTCCCATGTTCCCTGTGCCCCACACCACCGTCGAAATCATGGGCGGAGGGTAACGATGCGGCCCAAAACTTCCCATAGTCATGCAACAGGCAAAGAGTGCGGACTCTCCGGGCTGTTGAGGCGTTCGAGGGCGGCGACGGGACGTCCATGAGTTCCGACGGCGCCGGGCATCGTCGAGGCCGGTGACCGGCTCGGCGCCTGGGCGGTACGGGTGGGCAGTGCCACCCTCTACAAGGTGCTGGCGGCCCTGGTCGCGTTCGCCCGCCGCAGCCGTGACGGGAGCTTCGCCGTCCCCAGCGCCGACGTCCGCTTAACGGCGCCGAGGGACGAGCGGGCGGGCGTTCTACAGAGTGGTCTCCTCCCACTCCCACGGATTGGCGTGGATCCGCTGAAGGAGCTGGGCGAAGGTGTCGCTCTCGAAGAGGATCGCGTTGTACTCCACCGGGATCTGCTTGTCGTTGATCACCACGGTGGGTGTACCGGGGCCTTCGGGATCCTGCGCTCCTCCGGCCCGCTCGTAGGCCTTCTCCGAGGCAGTCACGAAGGCGCGGTACTTCATGGACGTCACGGCCGCGTCGAACTCCGGACTGCGCAGGCCATCGACTTGGTCGGCCAGTTTCAGCAGGTAGGCGCTGGTGTAGCCGTCGACGTTCTCCTCGGGAGCGTTGTCGTAGAGCACCTCGTGGTACTCCACGAACCTGCCCTCCTCCAACGCTGCGCGCAGCGCGTTCACCGCTCTCTTCGATCCGCTGCCGCCGGCCCTGTCGTCCAGGAAGGAGGCGAGGGTGTACTCGGTTCTGGCCTGGCGATCGAGCATTGCCTGCCGAAGTCGGGGGCCGCCGCCGATCGTCTCGAACTCCTCGCAGGCCGGGCAGCGGGGGTCCTCGTACAAGCGCACCTTCAGCTGCGCGTCGGGGTCGCCGACCACAATGGTGGTGCCGTCGGCACCGAGCTTCTCCGGCAGATCCTCCGCACTTTCGAACACTGGGGCGGCCTGCGGCGCGCTCTGCCCGCATCCCGCCACCGTCAGCACCACGGCCGCACCCAGCACAGCCCACCAGCCCCCACGCATCATGCGTCATCCCCTCCCCAGAGAACAGCGCGACCCTAGATCATCGGTGCGAAAATCGCAGCAGGAAGATCTTTTGATCCGCCCACAGACGGCCTCTCGGCGCGCACCCTCAATCCGGCGCCCCCACCACGAGAGCCGTCGGCACGCGGAAATCCAGCCGGTGCCGCCTGATCGCACGCCTCCGCCCAGTCGTACGCAACCTGCTCCTCCGGAGGCCGACCCCTCCATCGGGTCCGCCGACGACGTCACCGACCGGCCGCCGGCGACGCAGATCCGTGCCCCGCGACGGCTTCGCCGCCGCGCATCCGCCCCCACGACGACCGCACGGACCCACGCCCCGCCCGACGATCAGCACCCGCCGTGTCCGCGCCCCGGGCCGCTCACGTCGCTCCGACGACACCCGTCAGACAACGCCGCTCACAACCCCGCCCAGGATGCGAACCTAGCGGTAGGGCCCCCGCGGGCACGGATCGAGCGAGGCGGAGCGAGAGGTGGCAGAGGCAATGGACTGGGCCCGTTTCGCAGAGCAGATGGCGTCGATGGCGCGGGACCTGCTGTCGCAGGAGTCGCTCACCGGCACTCTGGAACGCATCACCGCTTCGGCCATCGAGCTGGTGGAGGGCTGCGAGGCGGCCGGCATCCTGGTGCTGCACAGCAACAAGATCCAGTCGCTGGCGCCGACCGAGCCGCTCGTCATGGAGAGCGACCGTTTGCAGGAGCGGCTCGGCGAGGGCCCGTGCTTCGACGCCGCCCACACCAAGGACGGCGAGCGCGTGCTGCGTATCCGGGATTTCACCCAGGAGCAGCCGCGCTGGCCCGCCTTCGCCCCGCAGGCCCATGAACTCGGGGTGGGCAGCATGATGGGCTTTCTGCTCTACACCGACGACGAGGAACTCGGCGCCCTGAATCTCTACTCCCGCAAGCCGGGAGCCTTCACCGAGACCAGCGAACTCGCCGGCTGGCTGCTCGCCTCGCACGCCGCGGTGGCCTTCTCCAGCGCCCGCACGCACGCCCAGATGGAACACGCCATGGCCACCCGCCACACCATCGGGGAGGCCATGGGCATCCTCATGGGCAGCCACGATCTTTCCGAGGAACAGGCGTTCGACGTCCTGCGCCGGTACTCCCAGGCCCACAACGTCAAGCTCCGCGAGGTCGCGCGCCAGATCTGCGAGCGGGGCAGCCTGTCATGACCACACGGCAGGCTCCCCACCCCCGGCTCCCCCGGCACTTGGTCTGAACCAGAGGAGCCTAACCAGGTCAGCCCCCTAGGGGAACGCCGCCAACCCGGCCTGCCCCCCAAGTCCCCTTACTCGGGCGTTTGATTCCCCAGTCCCGCCACTCATCTCATAGCGAACGCGAACTCGCCCACGACCCGGCGCCGTGCGGCGCACTCACGCACGTCCGTCGGCCACACGGCTTCCACCAGCGCAGTGCTCACACGGGCACCCCCGACTTTGTCCTGATCACGGAAAAAGCTGAAGGATCTGACGCGAAAGGGGTTACGCGCCCGGACCAAGGCCGCTAACTTCCTTGAAATGAACCGGTCACGCCCATGAAGCCCGGTTCGACGGCGCGACGGCGCGCGCCGGTTTCTCCCCTTTTCAGGACCGATCGTGTCCTGCTGCCATCCCCACACCTCGGGAGACGTCTGTGCGCACAAGACAGCTCAGACCCAGACTCGTCCGTTCCCTGGCCCTGGCAGTGCTGTGTGCCGCCGGCTGCCTGACACCGGGCACCGCGGCCGCCGCGGCGCCGGACCCGGCCGACGGCGCGAGCGCGGCGGCCGCGGAGTTCCAGCAGGTCACGCTGGCCAAAGGCGTGGCCGAGATGGGCGAGCCCATGACTCTCGCCGTCCTGCCGAACCGCTCGGTCCTGCATACCTCGCGCGACGGCACCGTCCGGCTCACGGACGCGGCGGGCACCACCACCGTGGCAGGCAAAATCGACGTCTACAGCCACGACGAGGAAGGCCTCCAAGGCATCGCCGCGGACCCGGCCTTCACCTCCAACCGCTTCGTCTACCTCTACTACGCCCCCAAACTGAGTACGCCCGGTGGCGACGCTCCCTCCGACGGCTCGGCTTCCGACTTCGCGCCGTTCGACGGCGTCAACCGGCTCTCCCGGTTCGTCCTGAAGACCGACAACACCCTGGACCTGACCAGCGAGAAGAAGATCCTCGACGTTCCGGCCTCGCGCGGCATCTGCTGTCACGTCGGCGGCGACATCGACTTCGACGCGGCGGGCAACCTCTACCTGTCGACCGGCGACGACTCCAACCCGTTCGCCTCGGACGGCTACACCCCGATCGACGAGCGCTCCGGCCGCAACCCCGCCTACGACGCCCAGCGCTCCTCGGGCAACACCAACGACCTGCGCGGCAAGGTGCTGCGTATCAAGGTCAACGCGGACGGGACGTACTCCGTCCCGAGCGGCAACCTCTTCGCGCCCGGCACCGCCAAGACCCGCCCCGAGATCTACGCGATGGGCTTCCGCAACCCCTTCCGGATGAGCGTGGACAAGGCCACCGGCATCGTCTACCTCGGCGACTACGGCCCCGACGCCGGAACGGCCTCTCCCGGGCGGGGGCCCGAGGGCCAGGTCGAGTTCAACCGGATCACGCAGGCGGGCAACTTCGGCTGGCCGTACTGCACCGGCAAGAACGACGCCTACACCGACTACGACTTCGCCTCTGGCGCCTCGGGCGCGAAGTTCGCCTGTTCCGCGCCCAGGAACACCTCACCGCGCAACACCGGCCTGATCGACCTGCCTCCGGCGCAGCCGGCCTGGATCCCGTACAACGGCACGTCCGTACCGGAGTTCGGCGGCGGCTCCGAGTCCCCGATGGGCGGCCCGGTCTACCGCTACGACGCCGCCTCCACCTCCGAGGTCAAGTTCCCCCAGGAGTACGACGGCGACTACTTCGCAGGCGAGTTCGGCCGCCGCTGGATCAAACGCGTCGAGGCTGCCGGAGACGGCACCGTGCAGTCCATCAACCCCTTCCCCTGGAGCGGCACCCAGGTGATGGACCAGGCCTTCGGCCCGGACGGCGCCCTGTACGTCCTCGACTACGGCACGGGCTACTTCAACGGCGACGAGAACTCCGCCCTGTACCGCATCGAGCACGTCACCGACGGCCTCGCCCCGATAGCGCAGGCCAAGGCGAACGTCACCTCCGGAAAGTCCCCGCTGGCGGTCACCTTCTCCTCGTCCGGCAGCTCGGATCCGGACGGCGGCGCTCTCAGCTACGCCTGGACCTTCGGCGACGGGGCGACCTCCACCGCCGCAAACCCTTCGCACACCTATACGGCCAACGGCCAGTACACGGCGACGCTGAAGGTGACGGACCCGACCGGCAAGAGCGCGACGGCCTCCGTGCAGATCACCGTCGGCAACACCGCGCCTACCGTGAAGATCGACCTGCCCGCGGACGGCCGTATCTACGACTTCGGCGCCGCGATCCCGTTCAAGGTGACGGTGACCGACCCCGAGGACGGCACCATCGACTGCTCCAAGGTGAAGGTCTCCTTCATCGTCGGACACGACAGCCACGGCCACCCGCAGACCTCGGCCACCGGCTGCACGGGCACGCTGCAGACCCTGGCCGACGGCGAACACGACCCCAACGCCAACATCTTCGGCGTCCTCGACGCCGAGTACACCGACAAGGGCGCGAGCGGCCAGCCCGCGCTGACCACCCACGACCAGCACATCATCCAGCCCTCCCACCGGCAGGCCGAGCACTACGGCGACTCCGCCGGCGTCCAGGTCGTCAGCCACGGCCCGGCGCACGGCGGCAAGACCGTCGGCTACATCGAGAACGGCGACTGGATCTCCTTCACGCCGTACGCCCTCGACAACGTCACCCGGTTCACCGCCCGGGTCTCCTCCGCGGGCGCGGGCGGCACCATCGAGGTCCGCAGCGGGTCCCCGACCGGTGCCCTGCTCGGCACGGCGACCGTACCGGTGACCGGTGGCTGGGAGACCTTCCAGGACGTGACCACCGGCCTGACCAACCAGCCCAGCGGGACCACGAAGCTGTACCTGGTCTTCAAGGGCGGCGCCGGATCGCTCTTCGACGTCGACGAGTTCTCCTTCACCACCTCCGGCGGCGGAACCCGCGCGGGTGCGGTCAAGGGCGTCAACAGCAAGTGCCTGGACGTCGACAACGCCGGCACCGCCGACGGTACGAAGGTCCAGCTGTGGACCTGCAACAGCTCCACCGCACAGAACTGGACCATCGCCGGGGACGGCACCATCCAGGCGCTCGGCAAGTGCCTGGACATCTCCGGCGGCGGCTCCGCCGACGGCACCAGGATCCAGCTCTGGACCTGCAACAACACCGGCGCCCAGAAGTGGGCACCCCAATCCGACGGAACCGTCCGCAACCCCCAGTCCGGCAAGTGCCTCGACGCGTCCGGCGGCACCTGGAACGACGGCACCGCCGTCCACCTGTGGACCTGCCACACCGGCGCCAACCAGAAGTGGACCCTTCCGTAGAAAGGAGGCGACTCGACATGCGTACGCGACTCAAAGCGGTTCTCGGCCTGTTCACCGGCCTCGCGCTCTGCCTGACCCCGCAGGCCACCGCCCTGCCCGCCCCGGCGGATCAACCGGCCGCCCCGACCCGACAGGCCGCGCCGGCCGCCCGCCCCGCGGCACAGGCGGCCGCCGATCCGGCGTACAAGATTCTCGTGTTCTCCCGGACCGCGGGATTCCGGCACTCCTCGATCGACGACGGCATCGCGGCACTGCGGGCCCTCGGCACGCAGAACAACTTCACCGTCGACGCGTCCGAGGACCCCCAGGTCTTCACCACCGGCAATCTCGGCCAGTACAAGGCGGTCGTCTTCCTCTCCACGACCGGTGACGTGCTCGGCGACCCCCAACAGACCGCGTTCGAGCAGTACATCAAGGGCGGCGGAGGCTACGTCGGCATCCACGCGGCGGCCGACACCGAGTACGGCTGGCCCTTCTACGAGGGCCTGGCCGGCGCACTGTTCCACTCCCACCCGGCGATCCAGTCCGCCACCGTCGAGGTGGAGGACCGGGCCCACGACGCCACGGCCCACCTCGGCGCCACCTGGCAGCGCACCGATGAGTGGTACAACTACCGCACCAACCCCCGCACCACCGCCCATGTGCTCGCCTCCCTGGACGAGTCGAGCTACTCGGGCGGGAACATGTCCGGGGACCACCCCATCGCCTGGTGCAAGGACTACCAGGGCGGCCGGGCCTTCTACACCGGCGGCGGCCACACCGATGAGTCCTACACCGAACCCGCCTTCCGCCGTCATCTCCTCGGCGGCATCCGCTGGGCGGCCGGCATGACCGAGGCGGACTGCCGCCCGGAGACCGGCTACACCTCCCTGTTCGACGGCTCGTCCACGACCGGCTGGCGGCAGGCGGGCCCGGGCGGCTTCACCCTCGCCGACGGCAGTCTCACCTCCTACGGCGGACTGGGCATGCTCTGGTACGCAGGCAAGGAGTTCACCGGCGACTACTCCCTCAAGCTGGACTGGAAGGCCGCCGGCGACGACAACTCCGGTGTCTTCATCGGCTTCCCCGCCTCCGACGACCCCTGGTCGGCGGTGAACAACGGGTACGAGATCCAGATCGACGCCACGGACGCGGCCGACCGCACCACGGGCGCGGTGTACGGGTTCAAGTCCGCCGACATCGCGGCACGCGACGCGGCGTTGAACCCGCCGGGCGAATGGAACACCTACGAACTCCGGGTCACCGGCGAACGGCTGGAGATCTTCCTCAACGGCCGCAAGATCAACGACTTCACCAACACCGACCCAGCCCGCAGCCTGAAGCAGGGCCACATCGGCATCCAGAACCACGGCGACGGAGACGACGTGGCGTTCCGCAACATCCGCATCGACGCGGAGGGCGGCACGTCGCCCGGTCCTCGCTCGGGTGCGGTGAAGGGCGTCAACGGCAAGTGCCTGGACGTCGACAACTCCAACACCGCCGACGGTACGAAGGTCCAGCTGTGGACCTGCAACGGCTCGGGCGCGCAGAACTGGACCATCGCCGGGGACGGCACGTTCAAGGCGCTGGGCAAGTGCCTGGACGTCTCGGGCGGCGGCTCCGCCGACGGCACCAGGATCCAGCTCTGGACCTGCAACAACACCGGCGCCCAGAAGTGGGCACCCCAGCCCGACGGCACCGTCCGCAACCCCCAGTCCGGCAAGTGCCTGGACGCATCCGGGGGCACCTGGAACGACGGCACCGCCGTCCACCTGTGGACCTGCCACACCGGCCCCAACCAGAAGTGGACGCTTCCCTGACCGGGTGAGTGACCGATAGGAGCCCCCCGCGGGACACATGACGGTGAGGGCCGGGGTTTCCCCGGCCCTCACTGGTGCACGGCTCCCGGCGGCAAGAGGGGAAAATGCGACGGTGAATCATGCACCGGACGAGGTGAAGCGGGCCGTCGAGGGCGAACTGCGCCTCATGGACCCCACCGTGCGCGCGTCGCGATCCGCGGCCGCGGAGCTGCTGGACCCCGAGTTCGTCGAGGTCGGCGCGTCCGGCCGGCGATGGACCTACGACGAGATGCTCGCCGCGCTGCCGGAGATGGCGGGCGGTTCGCAGGAAGGCCCCCGCTACCGGCCGTCGGACATCACGGGCGTCGTACTGGCACCCGGGCTCGTGCACCTCACCTACGAGACCGTGATCGACGGCCGGCGGGCGCGCCGCAGCTCGCTCTGGCGCGCGCGGAGCGACGGGACGGGCTGGCGGATGTACTACCACCAGGCCACACCCGTCCCGCCGGAAGCCGACTGACAGGGCTCTCCCGGCGTCGGCGGGGTGCCCCCACCCGTCAGCGACGAGGCGGCGGGGGCGGCAGGGTGGACAGGCCCGGCGACGGCTCCGGCCAGACCAGCAGCACCGGACAGGGGGCGTGGTCGACGACGAAGCGGCCCGCGGGGCCGAGGCTGTGCGGTCCGAGGTGGGTACGGTCCCCGTCGCGGGCAAGGACGAGCAGGTCACAGCCCTCGGCCGCGGCGACGACCTCGCGCTCCACGCGCCCGGTGCGCTCGCTGCGCGTACAGGGCCGCCCCAGGCGTTCGGCGGCGGCTTCGAGCAGTTCCTGCCCGGACACGGCGGCCAGATGTTCCACGCGCGTGCCCGGGTCGCGCTCGGGATGCCCGCGGCCCAGCAGACCGGCGAAGGCGCCGTGTGCCGCGCCGGGGACGTCGGCCGGAGTGACGTGCAGCAGGACGATCGCGGCGTCCGCCGGGGCATGGTCGCGGGCGGCGTCCACGCAGGCGGGCCAGGTGCCCTCGACGATCCAGACGACCACGGCCATGGGCTCAGCCTCCTCCGATCACGGTGAGCGAGACCCACAGTGCCAGCACCGCCGCTCCCAGACTCGCCGGTACCGCGTACACGCCGAGCCGGGTGAACTCCTTCAACCGCACCTCACCGTCGTGGGCGTGGACGATGCGCCGCCACAGCAGGGTGGCCAGCGAGCCCGCATAGGTGAGATTGGGGCCGATGTTCACCCCGAGCAGGACGGCGAGCACGGCACCGGGCCCCGACGGAGCGGTCAGCGGCAGCAGCACCAGCACCGCGGGCAGATTGTTGATCACGTTCGCGAGTACGGCGGCCAGCGCGGCGACGGCGAACAGTTCCGGCAGCCCGGTGCCCGCGGGGATCAGCCGCCCCAGAGCGTCATCGAGCCCGTTGTCCACGACCGCCCGCACCACGATCCCCAGGGCGAGCACGAAGGCGAGGAAGGGAAGGGAGGCGGCGCTGAGCAGCGCCCGTGGTGTGGTGCGGCGCCGGAGCAGGGCTCGCACGGCGAGGACCAGGGCGCCCGCTGTGGCCGCCCAGGCCGGGTCGATCCCGACCGCCGAGGTCAGCACGAACCCGGCCAGCGTGCACCCGACGGTCACCAGCGAGAACATCGGCAGTCGTGGTGTCTCGGCGGCGGAGGGGGCCTGGGCTCCGGCGTCCAGGTCGGTGGCGAAGAAGCGGCGGAGGACGACGTACTCGACCGCGATCGCGGCGACCCACGGCAGGGCCATCAGCGCGGCGAACCGGGTGAAGCTCAGCCCGCTGGCCGAGAACGCCAGCAGGTTCGTCAGGTTGGAGACGGGCAGCAGCAGTGAGGCCGTGTTCGACAGGTGGGTGCAGGCGTACACATGCGGTTTGGGGCGTGCTCCGAGCCGGGCCGCGGTGGCGAACACGACCGGCGTGAGCAGCACCACCGTGGCGTCCAGGCTGAGGACCGCCGTGATCGCCGACGCGGCGAGGAACACCTGGCCCAGCAGGCGCCGTGGCCGTCCCGCCGCGCTGCGCGCCATCCAGGCACCGCACGCCTGGAACAGCCCGTCGTCGTCACAGAGCTGAGCCAGTACCAGTACGGCCGCCAGGAAGCCGATCACCGGCCCGAGCCGTTCGACTTCGTCCAGCGCGTCGTGCAGGGGGATCGCCCCGGTACCGATCAACAGCGCGGCGGCCGGGACGGCGACCACCGCCTCCGGCCATCCGAAGGGGCGGATGACCGCACAGGCCAGTACCAGGACGAGCAGGGCCACGGAGAGGGCCTCCGCGAGCTGGGTGTTCAGGACCAGTTCCTTCCGCGCGACGGCGGCCGAACCGCCTGTACATCACACCGAAAGGTACTGGGCCCGGCTGGGGATCCTGGGTACCGAGCCCTTCGCGCTCTCCGCGCCCTCCGTGCCGGCCGCTCAGGTCGCCGCAGGAGGCACGGGGAATATCAGGCAGCTGCTCGTGGCGTGGGCCAGCAGGCGGTCCTTCGCGTCGACCAGCCGGGCCTCGGCGAGCGCGGTCTGCCGGCCCCGGTTGACGACCGTGCCGATGGCCCGGACCGGACCCGTGTCCGCCGTGACGCGCCTGAGGAACTTCACGTTCAGGTCGAGCGAGGTGTAGCCCATGCCGGGTGGGAGCGTGGTCTGTACGGCGCAGCCCGCCGCCGAGTCGAGCAGGGTCGCGTAGACCCCGCCGTGCACGCTGCCGATCGGGTTGTAGTGCTCCTCCCCCGGCGTCATCGAGAACACCGCCCTGCCCTCGGCCACCTCGTCGAGCGTGAAGTCGAGGGTTGCGGAGATCGGCGGCGACGGCAGGCGGCCCGCCAGCATCTCCGCCAGGAAGTCCATGCCGGAGGCGCGGCCCACCGCGGCGGCACTGGTCGCGGGGTCGTCCCATTCGTAGGTACGTGTGCGTCCCATGTTTCGGCATCCTCTCCGCTGACTTCGTCGATCGAAGCTAGCCCGGCGCTTCCCTGACTGTCAAAGGAGAAGTCAGCGCTTAGCATGAGGGCATGGAGTGGCTCGACGTCAGCACCGAGAACTGTCCCGTCCAGAACACACTCGATCTGGTCGGAGAGAAGTGGACGCTGTCCGTCCTGCGGGACGCCGCCAACGGCATCCGACGGTTCGACGACTTCCGGCGCCACATCGGACTGTCCGAGGCGGTCCTGAGCGACCGGCTCCGCAAGCTGACCGAGGCCGGTGTCCTCAGGACGGTTCCCTACCAGGAGCCGGGCAGCCGCTCCCGCAACGAGTACAGGCTGACCCGCAAGGGCTGGGACCTGTGGCCCGTGCTCGTCGCGCTGGGCCAGTGGGGCGAGGCCCACGCGGCGGACCCCGCGGGCCCGGTCGTCGACATGCGGCACGTCGGCTGCGAGGCACCGGTCCGCGTCGTCGTCGAATGCACCGAGGAACACGTCGCCCTGTCCCCCAGAGACGTCTCCGCCCGCCCGGGCCCCGGCGCGCGCAGACGGGCGTAGGACTCCTCGGTCACTGGCCGCTTCGCGGGCTGTAGGGCTGCAGGAGCTGGTCGACGGGTGCGTAGTCGTCGGTGAGCAGTTGGGCGTCGCCGATCCAGGTGGTGAGGTCTTCGCCGGTGCTGACCTTCCAGCCGGTCTTGCGGATGTCCAGCGCTTCCTGGGTCGCGGCGAGGTCCACGGGCCGGTCGGAGGCGATGACGACCAGGTTGCCGCCCTCGGGAGCGGCGGCCGGGTCGAGGCCGATGTCGACCGGCTTGCCGACCAGGGCCACGTGCTCGAAAGTCTCGGCGAGGGTGGCCACTTCCGCACGGGCGAAGGACAGCCGACCGTGATCGATGAGGTTGGCGACGTACACGCCGTCCTCGTCGAGCACCCGCCGTACGTCCGTCATCGCCTCCACCGTGGTGAGGTGCCACGGCACGCTGACGCCCCCGAAGGCGTCACCGACGACGAGATCACGACTGGCTGTGCCGAGCCGCCGCAGACCCAGCCTGCCGTCCTCGGCGCGTACGTCCATCCCGGCGGGCGAGCCCAGACCGAGCTGGTCGCGGTTGATGCGTACGACCCCGTTGTCGATCTCGGACACAAGGCTGCGCGTCCCGGGGCGGGTCGCCTCGAGGTAGCGCGGAAGCGTCAGCCCGCCTCCGCCCACGTGATAGGCCGTCAGCGGCTCACCTTCGGGGAAGGCGGCATCGACCACGGACGCGATGGCACGCACGTACGCGAACTTCAGGAAGGTCGGGTCGTCGATGTCGACGTAGGAGTGGCGCAAGCCGTCCAGCACGAGGGTGCGGCCGCCGGGCCGGTCGGGGTCTGCGACGACCCGCGCGCAGTGGTACCGGGTCTCCGTGTCGCAGCTACCGGGCGCGACCGTGGCGGCGAGACCGCCGGCCACGAGCGCGAGAGCCAGCGCAGGGGTGCCGGTCCAGCCGCGGGTCCGCCACTCGACCAGCGCCGAGCCGACCACCAGCAGGGTCCCGAGGCCGATCAGTATCCCGCTGACCGAGAGCCGCGACACCAGGACGAAGCCGGTGAGGACGGTGCCGAAGATGGCGCCGACCGTGCCGACGCCGGACAGCCGGCCGACCACCGTGCCGGTCTCGGCGAGGCTGGTCAGACGCAACTTGGTCACGATCGGCGTCACCGCGGACAGCATCGCGCCCGGCACCAGGATGGTCAGCGCCGCGATCAGCAACAGCAGCGCCGGGGCCCATTCCGCCGTCGTGCGCAGCACGGCGGGGGTGAGCGCCACCACCACGCCCGACACCCCGAGCGCGGGGCCGATGAGCCGACGTGGATTGACCTGGTCCGCGATGACGCCGCCCAGCCAGGAACCGAAGGCGATGGCGGTCAGGGCGATGCCGATCACCATCGTGCTGGTCTCGAGGGTGAGACCGAGGTACGGCGCCAGCAGCCGCAGAGCGACGATCTCGACCACGAGGACCGCCGCCGAGGAGGTGAACACCAGCAGGACGGCGGCACGGGCACCCAGGCCGTACGCGCGAGGCGTGCCCTCGGCGACAGGCGTGGCAGGCGATCCGGTCACGGGCGACATCCTTCCACGCGGTTCAGCCACAGCAAGCAACTGAGCGAACCCTGCTGATGGTTACGGGCCACCGGGTCACGGTCCGATGAAGCTGACCGTCTCCGCGAGGTCCGCGCGGCCGGTCCGCGTCCGCGGCCCGCCTTCCTTCTCGAACCCCACCGCGACACCGCAGACCAGAACGAGCCCGTCGTCGGCCCCGACAGCCTCGCTGACGGTCTTCCGGTACATGGTCCACATCACCTGAGGGCAACTGTGCAGCCCCTCCGCCCGCAGCAACAGCATGACGGTCTGCAGGTACATCCCCGCGTCCGCCCACTGCCCGGGCCCCATCGTCCGGTCGACGTAGCAGAACAGAACGACCGGCGCCCCGAACGCCTCCGCGTTCAGGGCGGCAAGCTTCACCGGCCTGTCAGGATCGTCGCGCTCGACGCCCAGCGCCTCGTACCGCTGCGCGGCAGCGGCGGCGAAGCGGTCCAGATACGGCGAGACCAGTTCGGCCGGGTACATCGGATACTCCCGCTCATCACCCCGGTCCCCCGACCGGGCCCTGGCCGTCGCGCGCCGCTTCAACTCGGCCAAGGGCTCGCCGCTCACGACGAACACATGCCACGGCTGCAGATTCCCACTCGACGGAGCTCGCGCAGCCGCCTCCAGCACCCGCCCGAGCACGTCCATGGGCACCGCCTCACCACTGAACGCCCGCACGGCCCGCCGACTTTCCACGGCCTCATATACATCCACGGTTTGTCGTGCCGCGGCCTGGAGGTCATGGGTGACCATCAGCCGAGCCAGCCTGCCCGCGACCGCGACCACGTCGTTCCAAGCGGGAGCATCGAGATAGGCCTCGTCCGGGGCAGCGGGACCCACGTCCTCCTGTACGGCGGAGTAGACCTCACCCAGCTCTCTGATGAGCCCGACCTCGTCTTCGGTCCGAAGGCTCTTGCCCAGCCACGGCCCGGGATCGTCCGCGTCGCAGAAGTCGTCGAACAGAACGTGGACCACGTAGTCCAAGTCCTCGAACTCCTCCGGCCGCAGCCAGACATCACGCTGCCAAGAAGGACTCGCGAGGGCCAGAACCGCAGTCACGACATGAAGCCGGAACGCAGGGAGCTCAATGCCGTGATCCGTCACGCACCGAGCCTATGGCCAAGCGTTGGAGCCGTGCCCGGTGTCAGAGGTGGCCAGTAGCCTCGGGCGCTATGGGGATTGAGATCGATGTGGTGGCGGCGTACCCGATCAACGATGAGGTGGAGAGGGTGCTCGGGCTGGCCGAGGCGGTGGGCGAGCCCGTCAACGTCACGTTCATATGGGAGGGGGGCGAAGAGACCGAGCGCGCCGTGCTCGTACCAGCGGCCACGCTGGCACGCTGGGAGCACTGGGCACCGACTGCGTACGTGACAAGTGACGCTCGGGGCGAGAGCGGAGCCGCACCGGAGAAGCGGGAACTGGCCCATCCGGCGGAGTTCGGCGAGTTCACGCTCTTTCGCCGCCGCGCGGGAGGCCGCACGGCGGTCGCTCGCGGAGGCGTGGTGGTCGCCGAGCTCCTGGACCCCGCCGAGGCGCACTGGCTCCAGGAGAGGGCCCGCGATGTCCAACAGAGCTTCATGGATCCGAAGCAGAAGGCGGCCTTCGAGGAATTCCTCGCCCGCCAGGCCTCCCTTGACGACCAGTGACGGGCCGACCAGAGCAGCCGGTGGACATCACGGTGCAGTGGATCAAGACGTCCTGGACGAAGCAGTCCCGGGGCGGGGAGGCCGCTGCCCGAAGGAACACGGTGCCGTTGGGGTTGGCGCTGCCTCGGTTGCCCGCGGGGTTCGCCCATTACGTCGACATGTCCGAGCATGACGGATTCGAGCGACGTGAGAGCCGTAAGGATCTTCGCCATATCGGCGTGAGCCTGCGGGACGAAGGCGACCGCCTCCGGGTGCTCGCTCGCGTGGAGCCGCTGTTCGGATTGCCGCCCCGGCCTCGCAGGCCCCCAGCTGTTCGGCTCCTTCCGGGCCATTGGGTCCGCTGGCAGCTGAACTACCGGTTCAGCAGTGCCTCGGGGATACGCGGCTGGTCGTATTGGCTCGACACGTTCAACATCGCCTACGGCCCCGTCGACCAGGACATCTTCCTGTCGGAGCCGACCGTGCTGATCGATGAATGCGGGCCTCTCCGCTAGACCTGTCCAGACGGGAAAGCGGCACTGAGGTCCGGGCCAGTTCTCCTCCCCCGAGCCAAATGGAGTATCAGCGGGTAGGGGAGCGAGTTCGGGGAGTGCGGTGCCTATCGCTTCGGTCGTCGCTTAGGGGGCGTGATCGTTCCACCGCAGATCACGAGCGCAGCCACCGTCAGATCGGGGCGGCCTCTGAGGGGGCCCGGCGATTCCGGCCGAGGCCTGACATTCCGGCAGACAGCCGACGGTCCGTCACCCGGCGGGTCGTCCTGAGTGGCGAGCGCCGCGTTCCCCGCTGACTGTGGATCACGTCGATGCGGGACCAACCAGTTGATGCAGCATCAGCGGCCCGCTCATCGGCAGAAGGGATGTCAGATGCGTTCTGCACGCACTCTGCTCGCCACGGCGGCGGCTTCGGCCGTCGTCCTCCTCGGTGCTCCCGGCGCCTACGCCGCCGGAGACGACTGGGACCACGAGGACTCCTCGTACAGCAAGGAGCACGGCAAGGAGTACGGCAAGGAGTACGGCGACGAGCACGGCAAGGACCACGGCAAGGAGTCGCGCCATGACTCCCCCCGCGGCGGCATGCACACCGGCGGCGGCGCGCTCTCCGCGGTGACCGCCCCTCAGGAGGACCACAGCGACAAGGACTACGGCAGCGGCAAGCACGACGAGGACTCCTGGAACGGCAAGAAGGAGGACTCCTCGGGCGGCAAGCACGAGGAGGACTGGGGCGGCAAGCACGAGGACGACTCCTGGAAGGGTGACCACGAGAAGCCCAAGGGCGGCATGCACACCGGTGGCGGCGGGCTGGCCTCGCCGACGATGACCGCCGGTGGGCTCGCGGTCCTGGCCGTCGCCGGCACCGGTCTGTACGCGGCGCGCCGGAAGAAGTCGGCCGGAAGCGTGGCCTGACCATGCCGGATGACATAGCCGCCGCGGCCGCCACGCGTGTGCCGCGTGGCGGCCCCGCGGCCCCCACACAGCCCGTCCGCTCTGCTGCTGTGCCCAGGTGAGGTGGTGTCCCGATGGCAGCTCGTCCTACTTCCCGCACCGATGCCGACGCCGATACGGCTCAGACGACATCAGGGTTCCGAACCCGGTTGCTGATCCTGTTGGCCGTGGCCCTGACGGTGCTGGCCATCATCGTGTTCGGCGACGACGAGCCGTCCAGCACCGCCACCCAGTCGGCTCCGGCGCGGTCGGTCGCCTCGGCTCCGCCTTCAGGTCGGCCGGCTGGTGGACCGGCGGATCGTCCGGCGTCCAAGCACCTGCCCCGCTCGAAGCCCGTACGGCTGCTCATCCCGAAGATCTCCGTGGACGCCCCCTTCACGGCGCTGGCCATCGGCCGCAACGGGCAACTCGACCCCCCGCCCGCCGACGACGTCAACCTCGTCGGCTGGTTCGCGGAAGGGGCTTCACCCGGGGAAAGGGGCACCTCGGTGATCGCCGGCCACGTCGACACGGCCACCTCACCCGCCGTGTTCGCGGAGCTCGGGGAGTTGGAGAAGGGCGACGTCTTCCACGTGAAGCGGGCCGACGGACGCAGGGCGACCTTCGTGGTCGACAGCGTGGAGACCTTCGCCAAGGACGACTTCCCCGACGAGCGGGTCTACGGCGACACTCCCCAGGCCCAGGTCCGGCTCATCACCTGCGCGGGCGACTACGACCGCGCGGCCAAGGACTACACGGACAACCTCGTGGTCTTCGCCCACCTCAAGTGACGGGCCGGGAAACAGCCGCGACGTACTCCACCGACCCCTCCAGCCCGCGCGGCGCAACGGGGCACCAGTCGGACCTGTGCACCCCGGCGCACATCGATGACGTACGGGCGGCCCCTCACCCCGCTGTCGTCGTCAACGCGACAAGCGGAGGCATCCACTGAACCGTCACCGCCGACGGAGCATCCCATGTGGCGGCAGCCGCGACGAAGCGCGGCGAAAGCCGCCGCCGAGACCGCCGTGCGACTGCTCGCCCCCGCCTCCGCCGTCGCGCGCACGTCACTGATCATCGGACACGGCGCCTCCGTGCACGAACGCCTGGCCCATGACCTCATCGCCGGCACCCGCGAGGGGGTTCTGTTCACCGACGACATCCGCTGCCCGGTGCATGTGCAGGATCTCGCCTCCGGCCTGCTGGACCTCGCCGCGTCCGACGAAGCGGGGATGTTCCACCTCGGCGGGGCCGATGCCCTCAGCCGTCACGAACTCGGCGTTCTCATTGCCCGACGCGACGGGCTCGACGCGTGCCGGCTGTCGGCAGGACGCCGAGCCGACAGTCCGCTTCCCGGCGCCCTGGACGTCCGTCTCGACAGCAACGCCACCCAGCGACGCCTGCGCACCCGGCTGCGCGGAGCGAGAGAGTTCCTCCGAGGCCAGACCTCCCAGCCGGGTGGCCGTTCGGGGACGCGGACGGACTGCCGGGAGCTCTGAGCGGGGACCACAACGAAGTCGCCTCAGCGAACCGGCCCGCCCCGGCTCATCTCGTACAGCGCGGAAAGGCTGCGCAGGAATGCCTCGCGGTCGGCTGCCGGAAGCCGGCCGAGGAGGCGTTCCTCGCCTTCCTGGACGGCCGCTGTGACCGTGTCGCGGAGCCGTCGGCCGTCCGGGGTGAGTGAAAGCAGCCTGGCTCGGCGGTCGTCGGGGTCCGGGCGGCGGGTCAGGAGCCCGCGTGATTCGAGGTCGTCGAGTACGGAGATGATCCGCGTCTTGTCGGCGTGGATCGCCTCGGCCAACGCGGCCTGGGTGCGCAGCGGCCGCTCGTCGAGGTGCGACAGCACGGCGTAGGCCCACATGGTCAGCCCGTGTTCTTCGAGGATCGGTTGCTCGGCTGCCATCAGGGCACGGCCGAGCGGGACGACCAGCGCGGCGAGGTCGGGCCTGTCCCCGTTGCCGGTAGCTGCGTTCATGGCAGCGAACCTACCCGTTGACAGGATCGTACGCATGAATAGATCGTAGGCAGATGCTTACTAATATTCTGCGGTCGACCTGGGCGCCCGGGCCCGATCACGGCCGGGACGGCCCCGTCCTCGTCAGCGTCACCGACTTCCGGCTCGATCACGCCCGGGACCTGCCGCGGGTCTACCTCGCAGGCAGACGGCTCGCCGCGGGCTGGCCGGACCTGGAGGGCGCCCACGGGATGTGGCTGTGGGCGCGTCCGACCGCCCGGCGCTGCGGTGCGGTGGCCGTCTGGCGTGACGAGGCGGCACTGCACCGGTTCGTCGGCTGGCCGCCCCACGTCGCGGTCATGCGCGCCTACCGGGGGAAAGGGGCGCTGACCTCCAGAACCTGGTCCACCGACACCTTCGACCCACGGGAGACCTGGGCCCGGGCCGGACGCGAGGTGCTCGACGTGCCCGCGTAAACCGGCTTGTGCACCCGCGCGTACGTCGGCTTGAGTGGGTGCCCGTGAGCGCATTGAATGATCTTGTACGTCCGGACCGGTACCCGCGTTCGTCGCGCTACGACCCGGCGTGGCTCGTGGGCCTCGACATGGGACCCAATCCACTGTGGCTGCTGGAGGACCTGGCCCGGGATCTTGATCTCCGCCCCGGGATGAAGGTCCTGGACCTCGGCTCGGGCAAGGGCGCCACGTCGGTGTTCCTGGCCCGGGAGTACGGCGTGGAGGTCGTCGCCGCGGACTGGTGGATACCGGCGGAGGAGGCGACGGCGGTCTTCTCCGAGGCGGGGGTCTCCGATCGGGTGACGGCCGTACGGGCGGAAGCTCATGCACTGCCGTTCGAGCCGGACAGCTTCGACGCGATCGTGAGCATCGACGCGTTCGAGTACTTCGGTACGGCCGACGGCTACCTGCCCTACCTGGTCCGGTTCCTGGGCCCCGGTGGCCAACTGGGCGTGGCGACGCCCGGCTTGACCCGGGAGGTGCGGGAACTCGGGGCCGTTCCGGCGCACATCAAGCGGGTGGTCGGCTGGGAGGCCATCGCCTGGCACACCCCCGAGTGGTGGCGCTTTCAGTGGGAGATCACCGAGCTGGTGGACGTCACGTCAGCGCGGCTGCAGCAGGACGCCTGGCGGGACTGGCTGCTGTGGGCGCGGGCCTGCGCCGAGGTCCAGCCGGACGGCCTCAAGGCCAACCAGCCGGTGATCGACATGCTGACGGAGGACGGTGGGGAGTTCCTCTCCTTCGCCCTGGTCACCGCCCGCCGGAAGTGAGCACGCAGGGGCTCCGACCAACCCGGGCCGCGTCGAAGATCGACAGCAGTCCCCGATCTGTGCTAGAGTTCAGGTATTGCAGTTGTGGTACCCATGAACCTATGTGCGCCTGACGGGAATACTCTCCTTCGGGCGCATTATTTGTTTTTCCGGCATCTCCGGATGGGGCCTCTGCCTACCAGAAGGAGAACGTCATGGCACAGGGAACCGTCAAGTGGTTCAACGCCGAAAAGGGTTTCGGCTTCATCGAGCAGGACGGCGGCGGCCCCGACGTCTTCGCCCACTACTCGAACATCGCGACGCAGGGCTTCCGTGAGCTCCAGGAGGGCCAGCGGGTCACCTTCGACGTCACGCAGGGCCAGAAGGGCCCCCAGGCGGAGAACATCACCCCCGCCTGATCGCCCGGACGCGTATTCCGCTCGACCGGGGTCCGCACCATCACGGTGCGGACCCCGGTCTGTGCTGTCTTCAGGAAGGCAAACCACCGCATGCCCCGCAGGCCCCAGAAGTCGAACCGGCGCCCCTCGTCACCCTCACCGTCCGTATCGGCTCCCAGGGAATTCCGACTGCCGGAAAACACCACGCCCGCGCTTCCTCCCGTCGAGGACTTCGCCGGGATGGGCCTGCCCGCGGGCATCCTGAAGACCCTTGCCGCGCAGGGCGTCACCTCCCCCTTCCCCATCCAGGCCGCCACGCTGCCGAACTCGCTCGCCGGCCGTGACCTGCTGGGACGGGGCCGCACCGGCTCCGGCAAAACCCTGGCGTTCGGTCTCGCACTGCTGGCCCGTACGGCCGGACTGCGCGCGGAGCCCAAGGCACCGCTCGCCCTCGTGCTGGTGCCCACCCGGGAGCTCGCCCAGCAGGTGACGGACGCGCTGTCGCCGTACGCGACGGCGGTCAACCTCCGGACGGCCACCGTGGTCGGCGGGCTGTCCATCACCAAGCAGGCCGGCCAGCTCCGGCGCGGCGCCGAAGTCCTCGTGGCGACCCCCGGCCGGCTCAACGACCTGGTGGAACGCGGCGACTGCGTCCTCCGTGACGTGCGCATCACGGTGCTCGACGAAGCCGACCAGATGACCGACATGGGCTTCCTGCCGCAGATCACCAAGGTGATCGAGCAGGTGCGGCCCGACGGGCAGCGCATGCTCTTCTCGGCCACGCTGGACCGCAACATCGACCGTCTCGTGCAGCGGTTCCTGACCGACCCCGTCGTGCACTCGGTGGATCCGTCCGCGGGCGCGGTGACCACCATGGAGCACCACGTGCTCCATGTCCTGGACGAGACCGACAAGAAGGCGGTCACCACGCGCATCGCGGCGCGCGACGGCCGGGTCATCCTCTTCCTCGACACCAAGCGCTCCGCCGACCGGCTCGCCAAGCGCCTGTTGGCCGTCGGCGTCCGCGCCGCGGCACTGCACGGGGGCCGCTCCCAGCCGCAGCGCAACCGCACGCTGGAGCAGTTTAAGAACGGCCAGGTCACGGCACTGGTCGCGACGAACGTCGCGGCCCGGGGCATACACGTCGACGACCTCGACCTCGTGGTGAACGTCGATCCCCCCACCGACCACAAGGACTACCTCCACCGCGGCGGCCGTACGGCCCGCGCCGGCGGTTCCGGCAGCGTGGTCACGCTGGTGCTGCCCGACCAGAAGCGGGATGTCACCCAGCTCATGTCGCACGCGGGCATCCGCCCCCGGACGGCCCGCGTCACATCCAGCGACGTGGCGCTGACGACGATCACCGGCGCCCGCGAGCCGTCCGGTGTGCCCGTCACGATCGAGGTGCCCGAGCCGACGCCGCCGACGGTGTCCCGCACGAGCCGCAGGAGCGGCGGCGAGCCCGGCAAGCAGTCCCGCCGCCGCGGCGGACGGGCCGGAGCGGCGGCAGGTGCCGCCCGCGGTACCGACAACCGCGGCTCGGACCGCCGGACCTCGGCCGAAGCGCCCGCGGCCGGCAGCACCACGGCGACCGGCAGGCGCGGTTCCACCCGCCGGACGGGAGCAGCCGGGGCCGCCACGGGTGCCGACGCGGCGGGCGGGCGCACTGCCGGCCGCCGGTCCGGAGCCCCGCGCGCGGCGACCGCCGCCAACGGCACGGACGTGCGGGGATCGGGCCGCCGGGCCACGTCCGGCGGTACCGGTGCCAACGGCGGCCGCGGCTCCGAGCGCCGGGGCGCCCGCCGTAACCCTGCGACGTAAGGCCTGTCCCGGAGGCTCATGCCCCCGGGGCCGGACCTGCCTGTCGCGGACGGCCTGAAGGCTTCAGGCCATGTCCAGGTCGGTCTGCAGCGGGTAGTGGTCCGAGTACGTGGTGGGCTGCACGCGGTGGGTGAGCGGGACGATGCCTCGCAGGAAGATGTAGTCGAACTTCAGCTGCCACTCGGTGGTCACCTCGCAGGTGCCGCCGGCCGACGGATGACACTGCGGGTCGGCGTCGGCGGCCAGCTTCCACATCGGGGAGAGTTCGGCAGCCTCCGGCACGGCGTTGAAGTCGCCGAGGACGATGGCGCGGTCGTGCCGGGCGACCACCTTGGCGAGTACGGACGCCTGCTCCGCGCGGATCTGCTCCTGGCGTCGTTCGGCGAGATGCGTGTTGAAGACCCGGACCAGCCGGCCGTCCACCCGCGTGGTGACGGCCATGTACCCGCGGTCCTCGGAGCCGCCGTCGGGGTACTCCACGTTCACCCGGTCCGTCATGGGCGCCGCCGACAGGATCGCCTGGCCGTAGGCTCCCGGCCGCCACGGCGCTCCGCCGCAGCGGCTCCACTTGCGCAGGACCGTGCCGTACTCGACGTGGTAGACCAGCCCGTGGAGGTTCTCCAGGTGGTCCCGGATCCGCGCGACGTCGCCCTCGCACGCTTCCTGCAAGCCGACGACCTGGGGCGCGTACTTGGCGATCTGCGCCGCCCGGTTGACGTTGCTCTCGTCGCACGGGTTGCAGAGGTTCCACGTCATGACCCGGTTCGGTACGACGTCTTTGACGGCACCGGCGGGCCGTGCGCCGTCGCTCTGCTCACTGGCGCCGACGAGCACCAGACAAGCCACGACCATGGCGCCCGCGAGCAACCGCGCGCTCTTTCCGAGCAACATCGCCTCCTGGCTGTGGACACCCTCGGTGTCTGACGTCATCCGACGCCTTCACCTACGAGGTTATGTGACGGCGTGTGCGCCAACACCCGCTTCCAGCTCGCCACCAGGCAGACTGGCCGGCTATAGCTCCCGCTCGGCGACGATCTCGCCGTCCACCACTTCGCCGGTGACACGGAAACCGAGGCGTACGTAGAAGGGTTCCGGGCCGCCCTCGCCCGGCTGCCAGGACACCCACAGCCTCCGCTCGCCGCGCCGTCGCGCCTCGGCGCACACCGCCGCCACCGCGAAAGTGCCGTACCCCTGGCCCTGCCGCTCCGCGGCGATGTTCAGCCGCCACAGATAGCTCCGATACGGCTCCACCTCGTGCGCCGGGTCGAAGCCGGCCATGACGAAGCCGACCACCTGTTCGCCGTCACAGATCACCCGGGGCCAGGCGACCTCCCCGTACGCGTACGCCTCGGCGAGGGAGGTGACCACCGGGTCGACGAAGCGCTCCTGGCCGGGACGCAGCCGTACGCGGCACACCGCATCGACGTTCTCCGGCGTCACCTTCGCCAGGTGTACGGCCGAACTCACCAATGGACACTCCTCACTTGAGCCTCCACTTCCGCAGTGCTGTTCGGGCGGGCGGGGTCAGCCGTGCAACATGAGGAGCAGCTCGTCGACTTCCTCGCCCCGACCGTTCGCGAAACCCCTGTCGCTGCCGGTGACCACGAATCCGCACTTCTTCAGGACCTGGAGGGAGCCGGCGTTGTCCGCCACCGCGCGGGCGTGCAGCGGTCGCTCCGGTACGACGTCGAGCATCTCCCGCAGCGCCGCGGTGGCCACACCCTGGCCCCAGTACTCGCGCCCGATCCAGTACGTGACCTCACGCTCCTCGGGCGGGCCGAACACGGCGATGTGCCCTACGACCTCTCCCCCGCTGTCACCATCGACGACCGTGCGCATGATGGCCGCCGGATTCTGCCGGTTCCGTGCCCAGTGGGCCTCGAAGTGCGCGTGGTCCGACGGGTCTTCGGCGGTGAACGCTGCCATCCGGATGCTCTCGGGATCGTTCATCTGAGCGTAGTAGACCGGGAGATCGGCATCTCTCACTTCACGCAACATGACGTGCATCCAGGCCTCCGGGGCGACAGACGATCGTACGTGGACGCGTGCGCCGTACGACACTTCACCGATCATGCCAGGCGATCCGGGCGGGCGTGGGCCGCTTCCAGCGGGGGCAGTTCGGCCAGGCCGGTCTCACGCATGATGCGTTCGACGGTGTTCGCGAGGGTGCTGTCGGCTCCGATGACGGTCTCGATGCCGGCGGGCAGCAGGTCGCTCGCGCGGTACCAGGCACGCAGATCCCGCTCCGTGACCTGCGCGAGGTACTCCAGATCGGGTTTGGTCGCGTGGCGCGCCAGGGTTTCCGGGAAAGGAACGTCCAAGTAGTAGCAGCGGGTGACACCTTGGTGCGCGCGAACCAGGTCCTCGAGCATCTCGCCGTAGTGGTCGGCGTAAAGGATTCCCTCCACGACCACGTGATAGCCGGCGTTCAGCGCATAGCGGGCCGTCAGATCGATGAGCCCGATGTTCACGGCGCCCGGCCGGTCGCGCTCGCGGAGCACCACCCGGCGCAGGTTGTCCTGCCCGACCAGCGCGACGCCCCGGCCGAATCTCTCCCGGATTCCGGCTGCCACCGAGGATTTGCCCGACGCCGAGTTCCCGCGCAGCACGATCAGCCGGGTCTCTGCACTTCCCACCACCACCCTGAGAACGCTAGCTTCCCGGCGCCGAGCAGTGTGCGGATCAGCCCTACGTGGTGGCGGCCAGCAGGCCGAAGCCGATCAGTGCGACGCCTGTGGTCCTCCCGAGGGCGCGGTGGATGTGTGGCCTTTCGAGGACGTGCCGGGCTTTGGCGAGCAGGAGTGTGCAGCCGCCCAGCCAGGTGAGGGTGAGGGCGGTGTGCAGGAGTACGAGGAGTGTCATGGCCCAGGCGGCCGGCAGCTGGGGTGGGGCCAGGGTGGGCAGGAGGCCGGTGTAGAAGACGGCGATCTTCGGGTTGAGGACGTTGCTGACCAGGCCCGTCCGCCATGGACTGCCGACGGGGGCAGGGCCGGGGTCCGCCGGGTCGGCGGGTGCCGAGCGGCGGTGCTGCCACAGTGCCTGCGAGCCGAGGAACACCAGGTAGGCGGCGCCGAGGAGCTTGACGGCCAGGTAGGCCGTGGGTGAGGCGGCGAGGACGGCCGAGAGTCCGGCCACGGTCAGCACGCCCCAGAGCAGCAGTCCGGTCGCGATGCCGCCGACGGTTCGCAGCGCGTCCGCGGGGCCGGCCGCCAGGGCTCGCCGGGTGACCACGGCCATGTCCGGGCCGGGCACGATGGTCAGCAGGCCGAGGACGCCGAGCGCGGCCAGGAGGTGGGTCAGCATGCCAGGGGTCTTTCCGGTGTCGCGTTCTCAGTGATCGGGCGTGGCGTGCGGGTTGGCGGCGGTGCCCTCCGTGCTCAGCAGTACGACCACCGAAGTCGGGCCGAGGCTCAATGCGCTACGGCGTTCCGCGGCGCCCGTGCCGGTGAGGGCCGCGCGCAGTCCGGCGAGCGAGGCGGCGCCGCAGGGGCCCGAGGAGACGCCGGCGGCAGCGAGGTCCCTGGCCGCGCGGGCGCTGTCGGTGTCGGCGATGGCGACCGCCGCGTCCAACCCGCCGTACAGGTAGGGCCAGGCGATGCTTGAGGGTGTGCCGCAGTTCAGGCCGGCCATGGTGGTGCTGCTCGTGGTGACGCTGACGGGTGCGCCGCGGGTGAGGCTTTCCAGGACGCAGGCCGCGGCCTCCGGCTCCACCGCCAGCAGCGCCGGGGCGTGCCCGGAGCGGCGGCTGCGGTAGTGGGTGGCCACCGCCTGTGCCAGCGAGCCCACGCCCACGGGAACGGCGACGAGATCGGGACCGTCGAGGATCTCGGCGGCCGCCAACTGCTCGTCGATCTCGCTGCACAGGGTGGAGTAGCCCTCGACGATCCATCCCGGGATCCGCTCGTAGCCAGGCCAGGCGGTGTCCTGGACCAGGACCGAATGCGGCGCGGCGGCCGCCCGGGCCGCCAGGCGCACCGCCTCGTCGTACGGTCCTGGGACCTCGGTCACCTGGGCCTGTTCGGCGGCGATGGCCGCCACGGCCTTCGGGTGCACGCCCTGCGGGACGAAGACATGGGCGTGCTGGCCGAAGTGACGTGCCATGCGGGCCACCGCGCGGCCGTGGTTGCCGTCGGTGGCGGTGACCAGGGTCAGCGGAACATCGTCCGAGCCGTTCGCGGCCCGCTCGGCAAGGGTTCGGTGCACCGCCCAGGAGGCGCCCAGCGCCTTGAACGCGGGCAGTCCCAGACGGAACGACTCGTCCTTGACGAAGACCCGGCCGACGCCCAGTGCATCCGCTAGCCGAGGGAGTTCCGTCAGGGGGGTGGGCGTGTAGTCGGGCAGCGAGGCGTGGAAGTCCCGTACCTCGGCGGGGGCGGGTTCACACCGCCAGGTACCGGCATCGGGTCGGGCGAACCATGGGAGCAGGGCGTTGTCGGACACAGGAACAGGGTCCGCCGTGGTCGTATGATCGGTCCAGCGGATCTTTCCGATCTATACTCGTCGGAAATTCCGACCAATGAGCTGCCGAGTCCGCGAGGGCGGGGAGAGCGGGCTTCCCGTGTTCGATCTGCACCGACTGCGCCTGTTGCGTGAACTCAAGCACCGCGGCACCCTGGCAGCCGTCGCCGCCGCCCTGTCCTACGCCCCTTCCTCCGTCTCCCAGCAGCTCTCCCAGCTGGAGGCCGAGGTCGGCGTGCCGTTGCTGCTGCCGGTGGGACGGCGGGTACGGCTGACCGAGCAGGCCGAGATCCTCGTCGCCCACACCGAGGCGGTCCTGGAACGGCTGGAGCGCGCGGAGGCGGACATCGCCGCCTCCCTCACCGACCTGACCGGCACCCTCCGTATCGCCTCGTTCCAGACGGCCGCCCTTGCCCTCGTCCCGACCGCGCTCGGCCTGCTGCGCGACCTCCACCCGCACCTGCGCGTCCACGTGACGCAGATGGAACCGGAAAAGGCCCTTCCCGCCCTGCAAGCCCGCGACTTCGACCTCGTCCTCGCCGAGGAATACCCCGGCAACCCCAATCCGCGCCCGGCCGAACTCGAACAGCGGGACCTGCTCGACGACCCCCTCCACCTCGCCCTGCCCGAGCCGGCCGCCGGATCGGACACGGACGGCCCGATGGCAGCGCTGCGCGCGCTGGCGGATCACCCGTGGGTGATGGAACCCGAGGGAACAGCGGCCCGTCACTGGGCCACGACGCTGTGCCGCGACGCCGGCTTCGAACCCGACGTACGGTTCGAGACCACCGACCTCCTGCTCCACCTGCGCCTCGTCGAGCAGCGCCATGCCGCGGCTTTCCTCCCCGATCTCGTCTTCGGCGCAGGGCCCACGACCGTCGCCCTGCGCCCACTCCCCCGAGGGCGGCACACCCGCCGTATCTTCACCGTCGTACGCCGTGGCCGCGGCCGGCACCCTGCCGTCCAGGCGTGCCAGGCCGCCCTCCTGCGGGCGGTCGCGCTCCGCGCCGGTCAGGTGTGAGTGCCTGCGCTCAGCGCCCGGCCGTGATCATTGTCGCGATATAGCGCTAGTCTTCTTCTCGCGCCGCTGCCCGCGTCGCACGGAGACGTGCGACAGGACCAGGACGGAAGCATGTCGGGAGAGATCTCGCCCCTCGGTAATGGCTCCGGCCCCGACTCGTCGCCCGGGATTCGGGCGTCCCACGCGGACCGGGACCGGGTGGTGGACGTGCTGCGGATCGCGGCGGGGGACGGTCTGTTGACCGCGGACGAGTTGGACGAGCGCCTGGAGACCGCGCTCGCGGCCCGGACTCTCGGGGAACTGGCCGTGCTCACTGCCGACTTGCCACCCGTGTCGGAATCGGGCGCGGTGGCCGGCGCCGAGGTCAAGGACGTCATCCGGATCGAGCAGGTGCACAGTGGCAAGGTCGAGCGCACGGGGCGCTGGGTGGTGCCGCGGAAGATCGAACTCGCGGTGTACTGGTGCGATGTCACGCTCGATTTCACGGATGCCGTGATCACGCAGGACACCCTGCGGATCGACGTGGATATGGCGGGCAAGACCCTGACGCTGGTCACGCGGCCGGGCATCGTGGTCGACACGGACGGCTTGAAGATGGTGCACAGCAAGGTCAAGTACCGTCAGGATCCGGCGCATTCGGGTACCCCGGTCACCCTGCGCGTGGAATTGGTCGGCCAGAAGGCCCACGGCCGCGTGGTGGTACGGCCCCCGCGCCGGTCGTTCGGTCGCCGGCTGTTCAGGAACGGCTGAGAAGGTGACCGTGAGGGTGCGGCGCGGGGGCCGGCGGTGTTCGCTGCCGGCCCCGTGCCGTAGGACTATTTGAGGTAGGGCCCGGCGGATCCGATCCTGCCGGTTCCGTTCAGGACGTATACTCGGAGATTGCCCTTGCCGGGTGCGGCGACCGTGAGCCGGCCGTCGGTGACGACCCTCGTGTCGCCGGTGACGGCGTCGGTGTAGGTGCCGTTGGGAATGCCGGTGTAGGTGGCGCCGTGGGTGACGGTGATGAGGGCGAAGCTGTCGGTGCTGCCGTTGGTGTAGCGCCGCTTGAAGGCCATCTCGCCGGTGATGCCGTCGGTGGAGTACTGGCCCATCTGCAGGGCGGGGACCGCCCGGCGAATCTCGTTGAGCCGCTGCACGTGCTTGACCAGAGGCTGCTGCAGCGTGGTGGCGACGGCGCCGGTGGCGGAGGTGACCTTGGAGAAGTCGGAGGCCTGCACGTCGCCGGTGACGTGGTCGCCGTAGTAGGCGCGGCCGGTCGTGGCGAGCGGGCAGGTGGGGCCGCAGTCGATCTTCTTGCCCTTCTGGAACTCGATCTCCGATCCGTAGTAGAGGGTGGGGATGCCGCGGAAGGTCCACATCAGGGACATGTTCTCAGCCCAGGCGTCGGTGCCTCCGGTGTAGCGCTCGCCGCTCTTGTTGGGGCCGTAGTCGTGGCTGTCGACGTAGACGACGTTGTAGGTCGCGTCGTTGTAGCTGTCGTCCGAGTCCTTGCCGTTGTGGAAGGCATTCGTGGCGTCACCGAAGTTCATGTGCATGCGCATGTCGATGACGTTCATGCCGGAGAACTTGCTGTGGTCCGGGGTGTGGTAGGCGTTGCCGTTCAGGAAGGCGTTGGTGGAGGTGGGCTGGCCGGCCGGCCCGAGCTGCTGCTCGTAGTCGTACATCTCCAGCGCCGCCGTGGCGTCGTCGGCGCTGTACTCCTTGCGCTCCTTCCACGTGAAGAACTGGGCGGAGTGGTTGACCGAGCCGCGGTTCCACTTGTCGTTGACGAAGGCCGCGACTTCGCCGAAGACGAAGAAGTTCCGTGCGGCCTCGGCCCCGTGCTGCTGGGCGACGCGTTCCTGGATGGCGGGCAGGAAGCGACGGTTCCAGGTGGTGCGCGGGATGTGCACGGCCGTGTCGACGCGGAAGCCGTCGACGCCCATGTCGATGTACTTGTTGTAGGCGCCGATCAGGTAGTTCTGCACCTGGGCGTTCTCGGTGTTGAAGTCGGCGAGGTCCTCGTGCAGCCAGCAGGAGCGCGAGTCCTCGCCTTCCCAGTTCCCGATCCAGCAGTTGTGGTAGAGCGCCTTGGGGAACATGCCGGAAGTCGGGCTCGGCCACTGGCAGTTGTAGATGCGGTACCCCTCCGGGGAGGTGTACTGCGTGGGCTTGCCCCAGTCGACGCAGGTGTTGCCGGTCGGCTCGGCGGTGGACCACAGGTCGCCGTTGTAGTACGACTTGCCGCTCTTCGCGTCGACGGTCAGGCCGTCGTACTCGAAGCCCGGCTGCTTCTCGTCGTAGTACCAGCTCCACTGGGAGTCCCGGACGCCGTAGACGGTGGGGACGAACAGGCCCTTGGCGCCCCAGCGGGAGGAGTGGTTGTAGACGACGTCCTGGTAGATCTTCATGCCCTTGGCGTGCGCGGCGTCGATCAGGTCCTGGTAGGAGGCGCCGGCCGACTCCAGGCGGGGATCGACCTTGTAGAAGTCCCAGCCGTGGTAGCCGTGATAGTCGTAGTCGGAGCGGTTGAGGACGACCGGGGTGATCCACACCGCGGAGAAGCCGAGGCCCTTGATGTAGTCGAGCTTGTTCACCAGGCCCTTGAAGTCGCCCCGGAACATGGGGTCGTCGTTGGCCGCGTTGCCGGACTTCTGGTGCTGGCTTCCGCCGCGGTTGTTGGAGCTGTCGCCGTCGCTGAAGCGTGCGGTCAGGACGAAGTAGACGGGGTCCTTGCGCGGGTCGGTGCCCAGGGGCTTGCCGGGTGCGGGGGCGGCGGGCTTCTCCCCGGTCGTCGCCGCGGCGGGGGCGGAGGCCGCGGAGACGTTGCCGGCCGCGTCGACGGCCCGGACGGTGTAGGTGTACGTGGTCTTCTCCTCCAGGCTCGCGTCGGAGAAGACGGTCGAGGCGATGTCGGTCACGACAGTGCCCCGGGTGCCGCCGGTACGGGTCACCTGGTACTTGGTGACGGCCTTGTTGTCGCTGGACGGCTCCCACGTCAGCACGACGGACACGCCGTCGGCCCGGGCGGTCACGTCGGCCGGGACAGTGGGCGCCTCGGTGTCGGGGGCCTCGCCGGCGCAGGGGTCGCCGGAGTTCTGGGTGACGGTGTTGTTCCTGACGGTGGTGACGCCGACCGGAAGTGCGTAGTCGGCGCCCCTGTTGTTGTCCCAGACGCCGTTGCCGTTGTTGAACGCGGCCTTCATCGAGGTGGCCGTGCCGAGGTCGATGTCCTTCTGCCACCAGCCGTTGCAGGCGGCCTGCATACCGGCTCCGGGCACGGTGGTCCAGGCTCCGCCGGCGGGCTGGTAGTGGATGTTGGCAGTGGTCCAGCCGAGGGCCTCGGTGGAGTAGTAGACCGTGGCCGTGTTGCCGTCCGGATCGCCGCCGCCCGCGCAGGGATCGGAGTGGGCCACCACGCCGTCCTTCACGGTGATCGTGCCGGTGCCGAGGTCGTAGTTCTGGCCCGCGTTGTTGTCCCAGGTGCCCGAGCCGTTGTTGAAGGTGGCCTGCAGTCCTTCCGCGGATCCGAGGGTGATGGTCTTCTTCACCCAGTCCGTGCAGGCGGTTTCCATCGCCACGCCCGGGACCGTGGTCCAGGCGCCGCCGTCGGGCGCGTAATGCAGGTTGTACTGCGTCCAGTTCTTCGTCTTCGTGTAGTAGAAGACCGTCGCCGTGTTGTCGACGACGGCCGCGGGAGCGGTCGCGGGCGAAGGGTCGCCCGATGGCACGGACACCAGCCCCAGGACCCCGCCCGCGGCCAGCGCGGCGGCCAACGGGCGTCTGAGCAGGCGTATGCGGGTGCGTTTCATGCATCTCTCCACGGGAGTCACCACACTGGAAGCACAAATTGAAACTTGCAGAAAGCCCTTACAGCTGCGGGAAGCTACCGGCACCTGACGGTGACGTAAAGAGATCTGACAGAACCAGAGGTCAGACAGGTCCCCACAACGCAGCGGCGGAGGGCCACCCCTTCAACAGCGCTTACAGGTATGGGAGTTACGCACCCTTCGGGCAGGAATGTGCGGCCTCTGTGTTGCAAGGAGCACCGCAAGCTTGCCGTCGACGCAAAGCGCCACGTTGCGCCACCCCTTCCGCCACGTAGAAATATGCACCAGCATGGGCGACACGAATTCCGGCCGTACCCGCGGTAATTCGCTCAACCCTGTGCGCTGTCGTAGGGAAACCGTCCGGCCGCCACCCTCCCGGCAGGAACGCGATGAGGAATCACACCCAGCAGGCAGTCGAATGGCTCGCCGCCGCCGCGATCGATCCCCGGGCCTGCAAACGGGACTGGCAGACGGACAGGGGTACGGCCGTGCTGGGGGCCGGGCGGTTCTGGGACGTGCTGAGCGTGCCGGAGGAACTCGGCCTGTTCGCGCTGGACGTGCTGCTGCGCTCCGAGCATCCCGGCCCTGGCGTCGGTCCCGGTGTCGGCCCCGTCCTCGCCGACTTCGCCGCCCACCGCGTGGGCTTCTTCCTGCCGCCGGATCCCCGCAGCCGCTGGGTCGGCGACGGGATCCGCTACGCCGGCAAGGGCACGTGGATCGCCGTCCCGGCACCTCAGCGGTCCAACGGCCCCCTGCGCTGGCTCGTGCCGCCCGACGGCAGCGGCACCCTCTGTTCCCCCGACGCCGTGGAAGTGGCCTTTCAGCAGGCCGCAGCCATACTTGCCGCCCTGCTCGACCCGTCCCGGCCCGGCCGCCGCCCAGGAGTTCAAGCGGCTGAGGCGGAGGTCCACAGACGGGTGCTGCGGGCACGAGGCGCCGCGGACAGGGGCCGACCGCCGGCCTGAGCGCCCTGCCCGGGTCTACGGCACGCCCACACGTTCGCGGCCGACCGGGTCCCTGCCGAAGCCCCACCGGTCGAGCCTCCCGGTGGCGAAACCACCGGCCAGGGCGGCCCATTGAGCGTCGTGCCCGCCCGGCACCATGCGCCCCTGCGCCCACCACTCCGCCACCAGAGCGGCATAGATCGGCGGGTTCGTCCCGTACGCGTCCGTGGGGTCGGGCCACGGCAGCTCGTGCCTCCCGTGTTGCAGGAGGCACCCGGTCGTGGTGGTAGTGCGGTCCATGACGCTGCAACGCCGCCGGTGCGCCGGTGGTACGCGGGTACCCCCGGATGCAGCCGCATCGAGTGAGCGCACTTACCTCGATCGGGGCCATGTTCTTGTCGGACAAGATGGGCATCCGCCCGGCTGAGCGGCGGTGTCAGTGGGTTCCTCTACGGTGCCCGGTATGAAGCATTGGATACACGGCCCGCTTCCGCACCACGAGGAGACCAACGTCGTCTTCTTCCGCGGCTTGTCGCTGGACTCCCTCACACAGGGGCTCCTCGGCCAGCGGCGCATGCCGCTCGCGTACGGCAAGGGGGCCGACTGGGGGCTGATGATGCACGAGATGCTCAGCTGGGACAGCGACGACCACGAACACGCCGACTACCGGCGGCTGTGCTCGGACGGCGGCGAACTCGCCGTCTTCGTGACCGAGCCCTGCTGGGCGAAGGCCCACCGTCCCTGGTTCGACTACTACCGCGACGGGAGCCTGATCACCGGGTTCAGTTTCGAGAATCTGCGTGACCGGGTGGGTGAGAATCCTGACCTGCTGCTGACCGATCTCGCGGCGGCGCAGCTGATCGGGCCGCAAGCGGATCTCAACGGGGATGACAGCGAGGAACGGACGGTGAAAGCCATCGCAGGCTTTTTCTCCCTTCCCGAACTCGAGATGTCATGAGCGAGGGTCGTATCTGGGTCGAGCGAGTGATCGAACTGACCGGGTGGGAACCGCTCGGGATCTCCGTCGACTGGGCGGCGATCGAGGCGGAGCTTCGGGTGCGGCTGCCGAAGGACTACAAGGAGCTCTGCGAGGCGTTCGGCGGCGGCACGTTCAGTGATTCCGTCTACTTCGAGGGGTGGTTCGAGGGGTGCGACGAAAGCCCCTCGTTCGACTTCCTGGCACAGTGGCGGTCCTGGCTGGCGACCGATCAGGACAGCGCGCTCGGAAGCGTCTCCGCGGTCCACCCGCACGCGATCTACCCGCCGGGCGGGAAGGGGCTGATCCCCTGGGGCTCCACGGAGTGGGCTGACGGTTACTTCTGGCTGATCGACGCGGAGCGGCCCGGCGGCTGCCCCGTCCTCGCGACGGCCGAGGACGGCGGGGCATGGCACCGGTACGACATGTCCACCGCGGAGTTCCTCTACCGCATCCTCGCCGACGCCGATTTCCTGCCGTTCGGGATCGCGCGGTACGCACCGGACCCGACCTTCAAGCCCGGTTCGGACGACCGGACTTGATGTGCTGGCGGTTCGCGTGTCGAGCCTCCCCGCCTTGGGTAGATCCGGCGAATGTCGACGAATGCGGTCACACTGATCGTTGGCGCCACAACCGCGATCGTTGCGCTCTCGGGCTATTTACTGACCCAGGCCGCGCAGCGAAAGAGTACCGAAACGCAGTACTACGCTCAGGCACTGGAGGCGCTCAAAGAATTCGAGGAGATGCCGTATCGAATACGGCGAAGGGCATCTTCCGACGGCGAGACACGTTCGCTGATCGGAGGGCAGCTGAGCGACGCCTACACCAGAATCGAATTCTTTCGGGCCTGGCTCAGGATCCATTCGCCCCTGACCGGCGAGGCGTACTCAATCCTCCTGAAGAGGAGTCATCGAGCACTTCGGCAGCAAGTACGGCAGGCCTGGGAAAGCCCGCCGATCGCCCATGACTCCGACGCTCACCTGACCGGGGAATTCGATTTCGACAACTTGTTGGAGTGGGAGCTGTGCATTCGGGTCGCTCGGCGAGAGCTTTCTCTCCTGGCCCCGCTCTACCGGAGGGGGACTCGGCGAGCGATCCGGAGCTTCTCTGAGCGACATCCTGATCGATGATTCAAGCGGCTCGGTCGGATTCGCTGCGGAGGACGCAGAATTCGTTGCCTTCGGGGTCGGCGAGGACGGCCCAGCCCGTGCCGTCGGGGTTGCGGTGATCGCCGACGAAGGTGGCACCGATCTCCAGCAGCCGCTCCACCTCTTGGTCCCGCGAGGTCTCCGGGCGCAGACACAGATGGACCCGGTTCTTGACCTTCTTCGGCTCGGGCACCTCGTTGAAGTACAGCACCGGGCCCTCCGCCAGCAGCACCTGCGTCTCGCGATCACCCGGTTTGGCATCCGGGTCAAGTGGGCGGCCGGTCACCCTGCTCCAGAACAGGGCCAGCTCATAGGCATCCGCACAGTCGATCGCCACGTTCTGCAATACCGAAACCATGCGCGCCAGCCTTCCCGACTTCCACCCCGGACGCCACCGAGTTGCCGAAGCATCAGGGCGCGTCGCGATGAGTTCCGCGGGGTCCGGCGGTCGTACTGTCTGTGGCGTCGGCGATGAGGAGTTCTGATGCGTAGCGTGACCTATTCGATGAGCGTCTCACTGGACGGCTACATCACCGGGCCGGACGGTGGCATCGACTGGACGGTGCCCGCCCCGGATGCCTTTCGCTTCTGGATCGACGAGATCCAGGAGGTCGGCGTCCACCTTCTGGGGCGGCGGCTGTACGAGACGATGCTCTACTGGGAGACCGCCGAACAGGAGCAGTCGCTCGACGACGCCGAGCTCGAGTGGGCCGCGCTCTGGAAGCCGCTGCCCAAGGTGGTGTTCTCCACGACGCTGTCGGAGGTGCAGGGCAGTGCCCGCCTGGCCTCCGGCAGCCTGGCGGAGGAGATCGAGCGGTTGCGCGCCGAGCCGGGTGCGGGCGACATCGCGATCGGCGGCGCGACGCTCGCCGCCGAGGCGGGATCGCTGGGGCTGATCGACGAGTACCGGACCCTCGTCTACCCGGTGCTGGTCGGCGGTGGCACCCCGTACTTCCCCCGTGAGGAGCGCCGCGTGGACCTCGAACTCGTCGAGACCCGCACCTTCAACTCGCAAGTCGTCTACCTCCGCCATCGGGTGAAGCGGTAGGCCACGTCTTTCGGATCATCGCGAACGGCGCGGGCTGAGGCTCGGCGCCGGCGGGGCAAGCGGGGGCGCGGGGCGTGGAGATCCGGCAGATGGCGGTCGCCCGACGTCTCGAACACCTGGCGCGTCGGCATCCGTGCGCTGAGCGCGGGCGTCTTCGGCCGCGCGCTCCTGTCGGCGCGGTACTCCCGCGAGATCACGCCCGTTGCAGCCTTGTCTCGCCCCCGGATGGCCTACTTGGCGGCCCAGTAGCCCAAGTTGTTCCGGTTCCCCTCCGCCGCCCGGCGCATCGCGTCCGGCGATCCCAGCAGTCCGTACGGCAGATACCCGGACCGGACGCCGAGTTCCCACCCATGGACCTGGACGGCGAGGCAGGCCAGGGCGAGGGTGCCGAGCGGGAGGAGGGAGCGGGGCGCGGGATCACCGGCTTCGGCCTCGACGCTCTCCCGGTACGCGATCAGCCGGGCGACGAGGGCGTCCTCGAAGGCGGGCTGGTCGTCGTCGAGGAGTACGCGGAGCAGCCGCTGGTCCGCGCTCAGCGCGTCGCCGACCTCGTCGAGCCGCCGTGCGGCCTCCGCGCGCTCCCCGGCGTCGGGCTTGCGCAGCGGAACCGTCGGCCAGTCGCGGGGCAGATGCCCTGCCGCCTCCGTGAGATACGGGCACAAGGCGTCCATGGCGGCGAGGTCGGCGGGGTCGGAGACGGAGGTGTACCGGTTGTAGGGCACGCCGTCACGGATGGCGGGCGCGTAGTCGCCGCGCAGCAGCAGCCCGGTGACCCGCTCCCAATCCCACACATGCCCGCTGACGACACACATCTCGAACACGTCGAGCCAGGTCCGCGCGGTGGGCGCCTCCCTGACGACGTCCCGGAAGGTGATGGGCCCGTCCCCGAACTCGTCGTCGTCCGGGTCCGTGCTGATCCGCTCCCCGACGAGGGGGAACCGGAGTTCCTGGTCTCCCTCCGGGAAGCACATGATGCTCAGCACTCCGTGCACACACTCCGCGGCGGTGACGGCGACCGTGCCGGCCGCGGCGTCGAGGCCAGGCTCCGTCACCGTTCGCGCGGCGACATGGTCGAGCAGTTCGTCCGCCATGGCCCGGATGAGCGTCGGCGAGATGCTGCCGTACCGCAGCGAGTGCCAACGCGTGTAGGCCCGCCCGTCGATGTCGTCGAGCGCCTCGGCCAACCGCTGTGCGCTGACCTGATGGCATGCCACTTCCCGCACGTGCCCCGTCCCTTCATGAACTCCACGGCTGAACGATCACGTTATCAACGGGCACTGACAGCACTGGAGCCGAGAGAAATGGCCTGGGCCAGGTCACTCGTGAAGGGGAGCAAAACGCCTCCGCGCCAGTTGATTTGACGGCCTGTTAGCGTGCACGGGTGGAAGATCTGGGACTTGTGGCCTGGCCGCCCGCGCCGATAAAGACCAAGCGCCTCGTGCTCCGTGCGCCGTTGGCGCGGGACCGTGCGACGTTCATCGAGCTGCTCGCCTCGCTGGGAGTGTCGTCGTCGAGCTCGACGGGGTGATGATCGGCCAGATCCTGCTCAGAAGGGCAACCGGGCACTGCCGCCCGGCTGCCGCAGGGAAGGCCGACCTCGGCTACCTGTTCCTGCCGCGGGCGTGGGGATTCGGGTACGCGGCCGAGGCGTGCGTGGCCGCACTGGACTGGTTCGACGGTGCCCTTCCCGGCGGAGCCGGTGGTGCTCACCACCCAGCTGCGAAGCTGGGGTTCACCGAGGTGGAGCGGTTCCAGGCCTGGGACGCCGAGCAGTGGCTCGGCATGCGGTCCCCGCTCACGCCGTCCGACTGAGTTCGTAACGGAACCCACGTCTGGGGCTCCCGCACGGGGGGCGTTCATGCGCGAACCCAGCAGCGCCCTCGCTCCCCTGGGCGCTCAGTCCTCGGTGCCTGCGTGGCCCTGGTCCAGGGCGGCGACCTCACCGATCCAGCGCTGCACTTCCTCCACGAAGTCCACCCGGCCGACGTCGTGGTGAGCGGCGACATAGCGCAGGGCCGGCGGTTTGTCGTCCCAGAGTTTCTTGTGCAGCGCCGCCCGACGGAGGTAGATCTCGCAGCCGACGGCGTTGTTGTGGAAGGTCAGCTCCAGCTCCCGCGGTCCCTCGTAGCCGACCCCCCGGGTGAGCAGAAAGCTCTGCCGCAGATAGAGGTAGTACTCGGTGTCCGGGATCGTCGAGTCGACGATCTGGGAGGTCGTGCAGACGTAGCCCGCGGCGGTGAAGGCGTCGAAGACGGCGGTGTGCAGAGGCAGCGCGGCGACGCGCACGGGATCGGCGTCCGTCTGGGCGCTGATGCCCCCTGCCTCGACCTTGGTGTGCAGGGTCAGGGAAACCCCGTGGAATTGCTGCCCGTTCACCTCGGACAGCGGCGTCCCCCACCTGAGCCGCTCGCGGAAGGGCGACCGCCTCTCCTCGCCTTTCTTCAGGGTGAACCAGCCGCTGGCGGCGGTAGAGGTGAACGAGTGGCCCTTGTCCTCGCCGCCGTCGCCCTTGTGGACGCCCAACGGATCGACGAGCGCCTCCAAGTGGATCGACTGCACCTCCACATCACGATCGGGAGCGCGCAGCACCACCTCACCGGTGAGCATCCCTCCCGGTTCGACGGGATCGGACTGGATGACGGTGTCGACTTCGAGCGGTATCTCGCCCTTGTCGCCCCACAGACGCCTGAAGACCATGCGCGCAGGCTAACCGCCCTGGCCTGCGCCCAAAAGATCTTTTCGCCGCTGGCGGAGCCCCGCGTTGGCTGACCACGGCTTACGGGGAGACGGTCGAACACCTCGTGGGTGACGAGCTGTCATGTCCGGTGCCAGCTAAGCGCCTACTCGGCCGGAGAGGCCAACTGGAGCGCTCAGCCAGACCGATGACGTGGGGGCCGAACTTGTCCCGGACGCGGTCCATGGCCGCTTCGGCGGCGAGGCGGTTTTCGCGGGCGTCGTCGAGGGTGATCTGCCGGGCGACCCGGTCTGCGTCGATGAGGTCTTCGCCCTGCAGGGTCAGTGCGGTCAGGCGTCCGCGTTGCAGGCCGGCGCCGTCCAGCAGCCGGTAGGCGATCAGGCGCAGGTCGTCGTCGTGTGCGGACGGCTCGGCCAGGCGACGGCTCTTCTCCCAGGTGGCGCCGCCGGCGAAGGTCAGCCGCAGGGTCAGCGCGCGAGCGGCCTGGCCGCGCCGGCGCAGCAGCGGGCCGAGTCGGCCGACCAGGTGGAGCAGGGCGGCGCGGGCTTCGGGGCCGTCGAGCGTGTGGCGGGGGAAGCGGTGGGTGACGGTCGCGGAGGCGGGCAGGGCGCGGGGGACGACGGGGCGTGGGTCGATGCCGCGGGCGCGGTCTGCGGCCGTTCGCCCGGCGCGGCCGCCCAGCAGGCGCTGCACCGTGGCGGGCGGGACAGCTGCGAGCAGTCCGACGCAGTGGATGCCGTAATCACGCAGGATCTCGGCCTGGCGCGGGCCGATGCCGTGCAGGGCGTCGACGGGGAGTGGTCCCAGCCACCCGCCGACCTCGTCGGGGGCGATGGCCAGGACTCCCCCGGGTTGCGGGACCTGGGCGGAGGCGGTGGCGGCGACGGTGATCGACGGGCCGATGCCGACGCGTACGTCGACGCCGAGCCGGGAGATCGTGCGCACCCGCAGCATCTCGCCCAGTCGGCGGGTGTCCGCGCCGTAGTACCGCAGGGCGCCCTTGAGCTCCACCAGTGCCGCGGTGGGCGGCACGGCCTGTACGACCGGGGACAGTTCCGCCAGCTGCTCCAGGACCTGCCGGTAGGTCTCCTCCGGCAGGCGGTCCGGGCAGCGCACATGCATCACCGTCGACACCTCGTGTGCCGGTGCGTCCGTGGTCACGGCATCCACCTCCCGCTCTCCACGTTATCGAACAGAAAATCGAACACGCGAGGGCGCGAGTGGTGGATCATGAGCATAGAATCAAAAATGTGTTCGATGACCTGCCGCCCGACCTGGACCGCCTGCACACGCTGCGGGTCTGGCACGCCATGTGGCTCAAGCGCATCGATCACAAGATCGCGGCGCTCCAGAAGCGGCAGGCCGAACAGGAACACGGCCGGCGCAGCCGCCCGCAGCCGCCGGAGTGGATCGTCGAACTCGGCATCGGGGACGGACGGCCGCCGGTCGAGGTCCACGCCGGTGACTGCCACATGGCCGGGCCCCGGCGCCGCCCCGTCAGCCGCGACGAGGCGCGTCGGCTGATCGCCGCCGGGCTGCGCGCCTGCGTCCACTGCCAGCCGGACACCCAGCTGCACATCCTCGACTTATCGACCCGGCCTCGGGCCGGGGGCTGATGCTCAGCCGCTCACCCGGTCGGCCAGGCGGCGCAGCAGCGCGGTACGGCCGTGCTCGGGCACCGTCCACAGGGTCTGCCCTCGCACCCCCCAGCCCTCCAGCAGGGCGTTGGCGGCCAGCAGGCCGGTCGTCGCCGCGCGTTCCATCAGCGCCACCGGCAGGTCGGTGCGCACCAGGTCACCGGCGACGACGAGGCCGGGGTGTGGGGTGCGGACGGTGGGGCGGTCGGCGTATCCGCCCACCGGGAAGAGCGGGCAGTCGGCCCGCCATTCGTGGCGGGAGTCGACGACATCGGCCGTGCGGGTCTCCGGGTAGACGCGGTGCAACTGCTCCACGAGCCGCTTCTGTTCGACGTCCCGGGAGGCGTCGGGCGGCAGGGCGTAGGCGTGGAGCTCCACCACGGATCCTCCGGTGCGGGCGGCCCAGCGGGCGGCCTCGTCCTCCCAGCGGTCCAGCACGCTGATGTTGTCGAGCGTGCCGAAGCCGCTGGTGCCCAGAAAGCCCGGCCGGGTACAGGCGACGGGCCGGTCCAGCCAGAGCCGGCTGACCAGGAAGGGAGGAGCGGTGCGCAGGCGGGCGACTCGCTCGCGCCAGGGCGCGTCGCCCAGGCGTTCCGAGCCCGCGACCACCGAGCGCAGACCGGCGGTGTCGAGCGCGAGGACCACCGCGTCGTACCGCCGCTCGGCCCCGCCGGCGGCGACCTCGAAGCCGCCGATCCGGGCGGGCGTGATGTGCTCCACCGTCGTGGCCGTGCGCAGCTCGGCGCCGTGCCGCAGCAGGTAACGGGTCAACGGATCCCACAGGGCCGTGGGGAACGAAGCCCGGGGGACGTCGAACAGCAGGCCCTCGGCCGAGCCGAGGAAGTAGATGTGGAACATCAGCGCCATCTCGGCCGCCGACAGCTGCCTGGGGTCTGCGAAGAAGCTCCGGGAGAACACCTCGAACGCCAGATGGCGGGCGCGCTCGGGGAAGCCGACGGCGTCCAGGAAGTCGTGCGCGCTGGTGTCGTCGAGGCGGGTGTAGATGTCCGGGACACGCACGTCGAGCAGGGGCAGGGCGGCCACCGGGTCCATGGCGGGCAGGTCGCGCAGCCGGAAGGAGCGGCTGCGGGCGACGAACCCCAAAGCGCTCCACGGCGGGGTGCGCGGCACGTGCCGGAAGCTGTCGTGCAGCCCGCTGCCGTGCAGCAGGGGGTAGTCGGGCAGGCCGGTCAGGCGGGCCAGGGCGGGGTCGGTACGGCGCAGCAGTCCGCGGAGGTTGTAGTACTGGCGGAAGAAGGCGTGGAAGCCCCGGCTCATGGCGGTCGTACTGCCGTCGCTCAGCCGGATGCTCCAGCCGCCCACCCGCCCGCCAAGGTAGGGCTCCCGTTCGTACACGGTCACGGCCACACCGCGTTCGGCCAGTGCGGTGGCCGCGGCCAGGCCCGCGATGCCGCCGCCGACCACGGCGACGGCGGGCCGGCCGTCGGCCTTCGGGGCTCCTGGGCGCGGGTGCAGGACGCGGGCGCGGCGGTCCCGGCCGTGGCGGGCGGCGGGCCCGCGCCTCGGGGAGCCGGTCATCGGCGGGGCTCCCCGCGCCGGGCCACGAAGGTATGGGTGATGCCCGTCTGCCAGCCCGGCAGCGGCAGGGCGCGGACCCGGTCGAAGCCTGCCGCGCGGATGCGGGCGGCGAACCGGTCGGCGGTGTCGAAGTCGACGACACTGCGCCACAGATGCCGGTACAGCGCCCCGTCGCCCAGAACGGTCGCCGCGGGCTGGACGATGCCGCGGCACACCAGGGTCCACACCGCCCGGTCGGCGGACCGGCCGCTGAGGGTGTACTCGTGGACGCCCAGCCGGCCGCCCGGCCGCAGCATGTCGAGGGCGGTGGCGAGGACGGCGTCGGGGTCCGCGACGTTGCGGAAGAGGTAGGCGGCGAAGACCGCGTCGAACGGCCCGCTCACCCCGGCGTCGGCCAGATGCTCGGCGGGTGCGTGGACCAGCCTGACGCCGTCCGCCCAGGGCTTGGCGGCGGCCCGGGCCAGCATGCCGGCGGAGGCGTCGACGGCCGTGATGTCGGCGGCGGGCAGGAGCGAGCGGAGGGCGGCCGTGGAGGCGCCCGTTCCGCACCCCAGATCCAGCAGGCGCAGCCCTTCCCCGTGGCCGGGCAGTCCGAGGCGGCGCACCGAGCGCCGCAGATGCGCGTGGTAGCCGGGGTTGACGGCCACGAGCGCGTCGTAGCTGCGGGAGGCATGGTCGAAGGCGGCGGCGAGACGCTCGTCGCGCAGCAGGGTCATCAAGGCTCCGTGAGCTGAGGGGAAAGGGCGGGTCAGCCGGGGGCACGGCGGCGCTCGTGCCGCCGAGGGCGCCATGACGGCGCCGGTCCGGGAGCGGGTGAACAGGGGGCGGAGGGGGGCCGGGCCGTCTCCTTCGCCGCTGTCGAGGATGTACGGCGGCACGACGTCCTCGGGGTGGTCCGCGGGGGCGTCGAGCCGGGGCCCGCTCCGCCTCCTGTTCCCGTCTCGGCTCCTCCTTCCCTCATCTCCCGTGCACCTTGTCCGTGCTTCCCCTGTCGGAGCCCGTTCGGATGCGCTCGCTGAACCATTCGGCGGGCGGGGGCTCGGGCAGGGGCGTCATTCGTGCCTCACTCAGCCGTTCGCCGGGATGCCGTCGTGCCGGTCGGCTGGGACGCGGGCAGGGCCGGTGCCGCCGCGACCGGCAGGGCCGGGGCCGCGGACCTGCCGCGCCGGGCCGCCTTCTCGGGGTGCCTGCGCTGCCAGTAGGGGTTGTCGGGCGGGAGTTTGCTGGAGACCCGGCCGTACATGCCGAAGGTGGCGATCAGCAGGCCCATGACG
Organism: Streptomyces sp. NPDC043726; assembly: GCF_056436565.1. Lineage (NCBI taxonomy): Bacteria > Bacillati > Actinomycetota > Actinomycetes > Kitasatosporales > Streptomycetaceae > Streptomyces > Streptomyces sp. NPDC043726. Next base: position 337,741 of record NZ_JBWKCI010000002.1, on the reverse strand, counting down.
AAGCTGAAGACCACGTTGGTCATTCCGAAGTCGAGCACGTTGGCGGGCCGGTCCAGGACGAACAGGTGGGCGAAACCGCTCAGCACGAAGAGCGTGCCCACGGTCATGTTGAGCGTGGAGGCGAAGTTGCCGCCGATCACCGCTCCGGCGAGCAGCGCGAAGCCCACGACGGCGGAGATGACGCTGAGGGCGATGTTGGTGGTCATCCCGGCGATGGTGTCGCCCGCCGTGTCGAAGGGCTTGAGGGCGTCGGCGAAGCCGAGGACCGAGAAGGTCAGCAGGATCAGGCCGCACAGGCCGGCGCCGTAGCGGTAGACGGTCGCCAGGTGGTGGTCTACCGGAAGTTCGTCTCGTAGCTTCATGCCCGCAATTCGGCGGTTTGGGACTGTACGGATGCGATTGCCCCGTATGTTCGGGTCCGCTACGCCGGGCCCTCGCGCAGGAGCACGAGTTCCCGGTTCATCTCGGTCAGGAACCGGACGACCACCGCCAGTTCCTCCTCGCTGAACCGTCCGCGCGCCGTGTCGGTACTGCGGGCCAGGGGACGGAAGTAGTCCCGGGCGAGGCCTCGGGCCGCGGGCGCGTAGTGCAGGTGGACCACGCGGCGGTCGTCCACGGCCCGGACCCGCCGTACATGGCCCGCGCGTTCCAGCCGGTCGACGCAGGCGGTCATCGCGCCGGAGGTGAGGTTGAGCTGCCGGCGCAGCCGGCCGGGAGTCATGGGGCCCTCGTCGGGGTCCGCGTCGAGGATGGCGATCAGCGCCTGGACGTCGGTCAGGTGCAGACCCTGAGCCTGGGCGAACTCCTGGGCGATGCGGTTGAACTCGCCGTTCATCCGACGCAGAAGAACGGCGAAGGACTGCAACCCCGTGGGGTCGTCGCGGAGAAGAGGTTGCGAGGGCATGCCAGGAGTGGTCATGACCCAAGTATAAAATCGCTCGATGATTGAGATACTTTACGGTTGACCTATTCCGCTCACTGCTTGGGAAGCTCATGAGAATCGCACCGCGCCTGGCCCGGTGGCTGCTGCCCGTGGTCCTGCTGTCCGTCTGGCTGGGTGTCGGGGGCACGCTCGGCCCCTACGCCGGGAAGCTGGGCGAGGTGGCCACCAACGACCAGGCGGCGTTCCTGCCACGGAGTGCCGAGTCCACTCAAGTGCTCGACGCCCGCGAGGCGTTCGACCAGTCCGAGACCCTGCCCGCCATCGTGGTCTGGACGGCGGACGGGGAACGGATCAGCACCGCCCAGCAGAGCGCCGCCACCCGGGCCATGGCCCAACTCGCCGGACAGCCCGGATTCGTCGGCCGCCCCTCCCCCGCCCTGCCCTCCGAGGACCGTCAGGCGATGCAGGCCGTCGTCCAGCTGGCACCCGACCTGGGCGACGAACTCCCCACGGCCCTCGAAGCCATTCGCAAGGCGGCTGGGGACGTGGACGGCGCCACGGCGCAGATCGCCGGACCGGCGGCGAGCCAGGCCGATCTGTCGGACGCGTTCGCGGGCATCGACGGGCTCCTGCTGGGCGTGGCCCTCGGCGCCGTGCTGCTCATCCTGCTGCTGGTCTACCGCAGCGTCCTGCTCCCGTTCCTGATCATCCTCGGTTCCGTCTTCGCCCTCGGGCTCGCGTGCGCCGTCGTCTACGCGCTGGCCGAGCGGGACATCGTCCGGGTCGACGGCCAGGTCCAGGGCATTCTGTCGATCCTGGTGATCGGCGCCGCCACCGACTACGCCCTGCTGCTCGCCGCGCGCTTCCGCGAGGAACTCGCCGCGAGCGGGGACCGCGCCGCGGCAGCGGTGGCCGCCGTACGCCGCTCTTTCGGAGCGATCACCGCCTCCGCCGCCACCGTGGCCCTCGGGCTGCTGGCCCTGCTCGCCAGTGACCTCACCAACAACCGCGCCCTGGGGCCGGTCGGCGCCATCGGCATCGTGTGTGCCGTCCTGTCCACCCTCACCTTCCTGCCCGCCGTGCTGGCCCTGCTGGGCCGTGCCGCCTACTGGCCGTCCCGGCCGAAGCAGACCGGCACGGCCGGCAGCGGCCTGTGGCGACGGGTCGCCTCGACGGTGGACCGCAAACCGCGCCGGACCTGGGCGGTGACCGCGCTCGTCCTCGCGGGCTTCGCGGCCTTCTCGCCCACCCTGTCCTCCCAGGGCGTGCCCCTCGACGAGACCTTCGTCAACGACGCGCCCTCCGTCGCCGCACAGCGCACGCTCAGCGAGCACTTCCCCGGCGGCTCCGGCAACCCCGCCGTGATCATCGCCGACGCCGACCGCCTCACCCAGGTCGCCGCCGCCGCGCGAAACACCGAGGGAATCGCCTCGGCCGACGCCGTCTCCGCCTCCGGGCGGCCGGGCGCGGGAGAGCCGCTCGTCGTCGACGGACGGGTCCGCATCGACGCCACCCTCACGTCCGCCGCGGACAGCGACGAGGCCAAGACGACCATCGAGCGGCTGCGCGAGAGCGTGCACGCCGTCCCGGGAGCGGAGGCGCTGGTCGGCGGCTACACGGCACAGCAGTACGACACCCAGGAAACGGCGGCCCGGGACGTCGCGGTCATCGTGCCGGTCGTGCTGGCCATCATCCTGCTGATCCTCATGGTGCTGCTGCGCTCCCTGCTCGTCCCCGTGCTGCTGGTCGCGACCGTCGCACTCAACTTCCTGGCCACGCTGGGGGTGTCCGCGCTCGTCTTCGAGCACCTGCTCGGGTTCAGCGGGACGGACGCCTCGGTGCCGCTGTACGGCTTCGTGTTCCTGGTGGCGCTCGGCGTGGACTACAACATCTTCCTGATGTCCCGGGTCCGGGAGGAGGCTCTGCTGCACGGCAACCGGCAGGGAGTCCTGCTCGGGCTCACCACCACCGGCGGGGTGATCACCTCGGCCGGGGTGGTGCTCGCCGCCACCTTCGCGGCCCTGATGGTGATCCCCCTGGCGTTCCTGGTCCAGATCGCGTTCATCGTCGCCTTCGGGGTCCTGCTGGACACCCTCGTGGTGCGGTCGCTGCTGGTGCCCGCGCTGGTCATCGACATCGGCCCCAGGGCGTGGTGGCCCAGCGCCCTGGCCCGCGGACGCGTCGACGCCCCGGAACGGGAGACCCAGCCGGTCTGACGACCGCCGGAATGCCGACGGCCCGGTCCGCGCCTAGCGTGGGCCGGGCGAGTGCCCTCGCGGAGAGGAACTGCCATGCCGCTCACCCGGAGCCCGCTGCACAGCCGTACCGCCGTCGTCACCGGAGCCGCGCGCGGCCTCGGCGCGGGGCTGGCGCGGGACCTGTCCCGCAAGGGCGCGAGGGTGGCGCTGCTCGGCCGTGAGGAACGCACCCTGGCCCAGGTCAGGGACGCCCTCCCGGGCGAGTCGGCGTGCTGGGAGGTCGATGTGACGGACGCCGGAGGCATGCGGCAGGCCGCCGAGGAGATCCGTGCGCGGTTCGGCCCGCCGTCGGTGGTGATCGCCAACGCGGGGGTGGCCGAGGGCGGCCCGTTCGAGGAGGCCGATCTCGTGGTCTGGCGCCGGGTCGTCGAGGTCAACCTCATCGGCAGCGCCGTCACCGCCCACACGTTCCTGCCGGACCTGTACGCCACGCGCGGCTTCTTCCTCCAGGTCGCCTCGCTCGCGTCCATCGCCGCCGCTCCGATGATGAGTTCCTACTGCGCCTCCAAGGCCGGCGTCGAGTCCTTCGCCCACGCGCTGCGGGCCGAGGTCGCCCACCGGCGCGTGGGCGTGGGCATCGCCTACATCAACTGGACGGACACCGACATGGTCCGCGACGCCGACGAGCACGCCGTACTGCGCGAACTGCGGGGCCACATGCCGCCGCCCGCGCGCAAGGTCTACCCCGTCGACCACGTCGCCGGGCGGCTCGTCACCGCCGTGGAACGGCGCCGCCCGTCCGTCTACGTGCCCGGCTGGCTGCGGTCCACGCAACTGGTGCGCGCGGCGATGCCGGCGGTCGTCACGATGCTCTCGCGCCGCGAACTGCCGCGGCTGGCCGCCGCGGAACCGTTCACCGCCACGGGACTGCTCGGCGAGGGCGGCCGGGCCGACCAGGCCGGTACCCAGTCCGTCGAACGGCAGGCGCGATAGCGGGCACAAGGCGGCGGGCGCCTCGGCATCCGCCTGCGGGGCCGCCCACAAACTGACCGCCGGGCCCCCTTCGCGGCCGAGCGGCCCACCGACTCCGCACGGCGCCGACGACACACCTGGCGGCCGACTTCACGCCGTCCCCGACTACGACAGGACGGACCACCAACTCCACGCCACCCCGACGACACGACTGGCGGCCGACTCCACGCCACCCCTGACGACACGACGGACCACCGACTCCGCACGGCGCCGACGACACAACTGGCGGCCGACTTCACGCCGCCCCCGACGACACGACGGACCACCGACTCCACGCCACCCCGGCAACACAACTGGCCACCGACTCCACGCCGCCCCCATGACACGGTCGGCCCGCATCCGGAGGCGGCGGTTCGGGCGAAGTGGTCGTATGAGCACCTGGGCGTGGCCGTTTCCGCGCCGTGGTGCACGGCTGCCGGGCGAGAGAGCGTGGAGGGCGGGTATGGGTACGGACCGGCACGGCACGGAAGGGCCGCTGCGCTGTCTGGTGACCGGGGCGTCCGGGTACATCGGCGGGCGTCTCGTGCCGGACCTGCTGGAGGCGGGGTTCCAGGTGCGGTGTCTGGCGCGTTCGCCGGGCAAGCTGCGTGACCATCCCTGGGCGGGGGACGTCGAGACGGTCCGGGGCGACGTCACCGACGCGGAGTCGGTCGCCGCCGCCCTGCGCGACGTCGATGTCGCCTACTACCTGGTGCACGCCCTGGGCGGGGGCCCGGGATTCGAGGACACCGACCGCCGGGCGGCCCGGATCTTCGCCGAACAGGCGCACGCCGCCGGTGTGCGCCGGATCGTCTACCTCGGCGGGCTCACCCCGCGAGACGTCCCCGAGCGGTCGCTCTCACCGCATCTGCGCTCCCGGGCCGAAGTGGGCCGCATCTTCCTGGACGCGCCGGTGCCCGCCGCCGTCCTGCGCGCCGCGGTCGTGATCGGGTCGGGCTCGGCCTCCTTCGAGATGCTGCGCTACCTCACCGAACGCCTGCCCGTCATGGTCACCCCCAGCTGGGTCCACACCCGCACCCAGCCCATCGGAGTGCGCGACGTACTGCGCTACCTCGTCGGCTGCGCCACCCTGCCCGACGACGTCGACCGGGCCTTCGACATCGGCGGACCCGACGTCCTCACCTACCGGGACATGATGTGCCGCTACGCCTCGGTCGCCGGACTGCCCCGGCGGCTCATCGTGCCGGTCCCCGTCCTGACGCCACGGCTGTCCAGCCACTGGGTCGGCCTGGTCACCCCGGTGCCCGCCTCCCTCGCCCGGCCGCTGACCGAGTCGTTGCGGCACGAGGTCGTCTGCCAGGAACACGACATCGCCCGCTACGTGCCCGACCTTCCGGGCCGCCCCCAGCCCTTCGACGAGGCGCTGTCCCTGGCGCTGCGGCGGGTCCGGGAGGCTCAGGTCGCCACCCGCTGGTCCTCCGCCGCCGTCCCGGGAGCGCCCAGCGACCCGCTGCCCACCGACCCGGACTGGGCCGGCGGCAGCCTCTACGAGGACGAGCGGCGGCTTCCGGTCGACGCGCCCCGGGAAGCCCTGTGGAAGGTGATCGAGGGCATCGGCGGTGACAACGGCTGGTACTCCTTCCCGCTGGCCTGGGCCGTGCGGGGCTGGCTCGACCGGTTCGTCGGCGGGGTCGGTCTGCGCCGGGGGCGGCGCGACGCCGAACGCCTACGGGTCGGCGACTCGCTGGACTTCTGGCGGGTCGAGGAGATCGAGCCCGGACGGCTGTTGCGGCTGCGAGCGGAGATGCGGCTGCCCGGACTGGCCTGGCTGGAGATGTACACCGAGACCGACGCCGAGGGCCGCACCCGCTACCGGCAACGCGCGCTCTTCCATCCCCGCGGTCTGCTGGGCCACGCCTACTGGTGGTCCGTCTCCCCCTTCCACGCCCTCGTCTTCGGCGGCATGGCCCGCAACATCACCCAGGCCGCCGCCAAGGGCATGAGCGCGCGCCGGGATCCGTACGGCGCCTCCCGCATCCGACGACCGCGCCGCGGCGGAAGTGTGCGGCAGTAGAACGCTCCCGCATCGCACCATCTGGAGTTTCCATGACCGTCGCGGTCGTCCTGTACACGTCGGACCTGCGCGTGCACGACCACCCGCCGCTGCGCGCCGCCGTCGAGGCGGCGGACGAGGTCGTCCCGCTGTTCGTCCGCGACCCCGGCGTCCACGCGACCGGCTTCGACGCGCCCAACCGCTGCGCCTTCCTCGCCGACTGCCTGACCGACCTCGACGCCGCGCTGCGCCGACGCGGCGGACGGCTCGTCGTGCGCTCGGGACCGGTCGTCCGCCAGGTCCGCGCTGTCGCCGCCGAATGCGGGGCGACGGAAGTGCACATGGCGGCCGGCATCACCGGATACGCCCAGCGCCGGGAGGAACAGCTGCGCGACGGCCTGCGCCGGCAGGGAGCGGAGCTGCACGTCCACGACACCGTGATCACCGCCGTCGCCCCCGGCGCGGTGACGCCCACCGGCGGCGACCACTACGCCGTCTTCACCCCGTACTTCCGGCGGTGGTCGCAGGAGCGCCTGCGCGACATCTGCCCCGCGCCCCGGACCGTCCGCGTTCCCGACGGCGTGAGCGGCGAGTCACTGCCTCCCCAGGACAAGACCGGCCTGTCACCGGGCCTTCCCGCCGGCGGCGAGGGACCCGGACGCGAAAGGCTCTCCCGGTGGCTCCGCGATGACCTGGCCGATTACGAGGAGCGGCACGACGACCTGCCGGGCGACGCGACCTCGCGGCTGTCGCCCTACCTCCACTTCGGTGCCCTCTCGCCGGTGGAGCTCGTCCACCGCGCCCGTACGCGCGGCGGGCCCGGCGCGGAGGCCTTCGTACGGCAGCTGTGCTGGCGGGACTTCCACCACCAGGTCCTGGCCGCCCGGCCCGACGCCTCCGTCCGGGACTACCGCGGCCGCGACGACGAGTGGCGGTCCGAGAAGGACGCGGCCGAGGACATCGCAGCGTGGCGGGACGGCCGTACCGGCTACCCGGTCGTCGACGCGGCCATGCGCCAGCTGCGCCACGAGGGCTGGATGCACAACCGGGCCCGGCTGCTGACGGCGAGCTTCCTCACCAAGACCCTGTACGTCGACTGGCGGATCGGCGCCCGGCACTTCCTGGATCTGCTGGTGGACGGCGACATCGTCAACAACCAGCTCAACTGGCAGTGGGTCGCCGGAACCGGCACCGACACCCGTCCCCACCGCGTCCTCAACCCGGTCGTCCAGGGCAAGCGGTTCGACCCGCAAGGGGAGTACGTCCGGCGCTGGGTGCCGGAGTTGCGGCACGTCGGGGGCGGTCGCGTGCACGAACCGTGGCGGCTGCCGGAGGACGAGCGGGGCGACTATCCCGCGCCCATGATCGACCTCGGGGACGGTCTGGCGCGGTTCAAGCACGCGCGGGGCCGGAACTGACGGAAGGAACACCCGTGCACTGGCTCTTCGGTGACCAACTGGGACCTCACTTCCTGTGTCCCGGCGACGACGGCGGCCCCGGCCGTGACACCCCGGTGCTGATGATCGAGGCCCGGTCGGTGCTCCGGCGCCGGCGCTTCCACCGGGCCAAGGCACACCTGGTGCTGTCCGCCATGCGCCACCGGGCGGCCGAACTCGGCGACCGGGTCACCTACGTCCGCGCCGACACCTACCGGGAGGGCCTGTCCCGGGCGGCGGGCCGCGACCCGGTGACGGTCCACCACCCCACCTCGTACGCCGCCCTGCGGCTGGTGCGCTCCCTGCCCCGGGTCACCCTCGGTCCCGCGCGCGGATTCCTGGTGCCGATGGCCGACTTCAGCGCGTGGGCGGACGGCCGGGGCGGGCAGCGGCTGCGTCAGGAGGACTTCTACCGCTGGGTCCGCCGCGGCCACGACCTGCTCATGGACGGCGACCAGCCCGCCGGCGGCCGCTGGAACCTCGACCACGACAACCGGCAGCCCCCGCCGCGTGACGCCGACGTTCTCCCGGTCGGCCGCCCCTACCGGCCACGGGAGGACGAGATCGACGCGGAGGTCCGCCGCGACCTCGACCGGTGGGAGAAGGACGGCGACGTGAGCTTCGTCGGGCGCGACGGACCACGTCTGTTCCCCGCCACCCGCACCGAGGCAAGGGCGGCGCTGCGGCGCTTCGTCGAGCACCGGCTGACCACCTTCGGTCCCTACGAGGACGCCATGCTCGCCGCCGACCCCGTCATGAGCCACAGCCTGCTCTCCTCCTCGCTCAACCTGGGCCTGCTCGACCCCGCCGAGTGCGTCGAGCAGGCGGAGGCCGCGTGGCGGGCCGGGCAGGCGCCGCTGAACAGCGTGGAGGGCTTCGTACGCCAGATCGCCGGCTGGCGCGAGTACGTGTGGCAGCTCTACTGGTACTTCGGCGAGGATTACCGGCACAGCAACGCGCTGCGGCACACCGCGCCGCTGCCGGACTGGTGGAGCGACCTGGACGCGGACGCCGTCCGGGCCCGCTGTCTGCGTACGGTCCTGGCGCAGGTGCGGGACACCGGCTGGACGCACCACATCCCCCGGCTGCTCGTCCTCGGCAGCCACGCCCTCCAACGGGGCTGGGACCCGGCCGCGGTCACCGACTGGTTCCACCGGTGCTTCGTGGACGGCTACGACTGGGTGATGGTGCCCAACGTCGTCGGCATGTCCCAGTACGCCGACGGCGGCCGTATGACCACCAAGCCGTACACCTCCGGCGGTGCCTACCTGAACCGGATGAGCGACCTGTGCGGTCCCTGCGTCTACCGCCCCGGCGACCGGACCGGCGAGCACGCGTGCCCGTACACCGCGGGCTACTGGACCTTCATCGACCGCCATCGCGACCGGCTCGCCCACCAGCACCGCACCGCCCAGGCCGTACGACAGCTCGACCGGCTCGGTGATCTGGCGGACGTCCTGGAGCAGGAGCGCGTACGGCAGGACGCACCCCCGTGATGGGTGCATCCACTCCGGCGCACTCGGCAGAAGCCGTGGTGTGCAGATGACCAAGGGTGAAAAGGGGCTGTGCATGCTGGGACTGCGGCCGGCGGCGACCGAGGCGGCACAGGTCGTCGACGCCGGGCTCACCGCTCGCGAGGCGACCGACGCCGTGGGGGCGGTGCTGGAGGACTGGCTCGCCGCTGCCCTCGACCGCGCGCACGGTACGGACCCGTTGTTCGCCCGTGAGGTGGCTTCACGCGTCCGCGACTTCGTCCTGCGCGGCGGGAAACGGCTGCGCACGGCGTTCGCCTGGTGCGGCTGGCGGGCCGCGGGCGGCTCGGGGGATCCCTCGGCCGTGCTGCGCACCGGCGCCGCCCTCGAACTGCTCCAGGCGTGCGCGCTCATACACGACGACGTGATGGACCAGTCGGTGCTGCGCCGCGGGGCACCCGCCGTGCACGTCGACTTCGCCCGCGCGCACTGGGCCGCGGGCATGTCCGGGCGTGCCGAGTGGTTCGGCACGTCCGCCGCCGTACTCGCCGGTGATCTGGCGCTGGCCTGGGCGGACGACCTCCTGACGGAGACGGCGCTCGCGTCGCCGCACGGCGCCTCGCTGCACCGGCAATGGCAGGCCATGCGCGGCGAGATGGTGGCCGGACAGTACCGCGACCTCCACGCGCAGGCGGCTCGCTCGTCCCGTACGGACGAAGCCCTGGCCGTCGCCACCCTGAAGAGCGCCCTGTACACCGTGGCGCGTCCGCTGGCCTTGGGGGCCGCGCTGACCGGGGCCGACGCCCGCACGCTGGACGCGCTGTACGCCGCCGGCCGGTGCGCGGGACTGGCGTTCCAGCTGCGGGACGATCTGCTGGGCGCCTTCGGTGACCCGGTGCGCACCGGCAAGCCGGCCGAGGACGACCTGCGCTCCCGCAAGCTGACCTATCTCCTCGCCGTCGGTGTGGAGCTCGCCGAGGTCCGCGGGGACCGGCTGGCCGCAGCCCACCTCCGCGCGGGCACCGGAACCACGGTGGAGCGGATGCGCGCGGCACTCGAACGCGTGGGCGCCCGGGAGACCGTGGAGGCGAAGATCGCGGAGCTCGCGGGCACGAGCCTGCGGCACTTCGAGGCGACCGGCGCCGAACCCGCCGTACGACGGGAGTTCGCCGCCCTCGTGCAGCGGGCCACGGGCTCGGTCGTCCCTCTCGGCGGGGAGGGCGCATGAGGACGGTGGCGGGACCGACCGACCACGTCGTCGTCGTGGGCGCCGGGCTGTCCGGCCTCGCCTGCGCCCTGCACCTGCTGGGCGCGGGCCGCCGGGTCACCGTCGTGGAACGCGACGCCGGGCCGGGCGGCCGGGCCGGACGGGTGCGCCTGGGCGGTTACGAGGTGGACACCGGGCCGACGGTGCTGACCATGCCGCACCTGGCCGACGAGGCGTTCGCCGCCGTCGGCGACAGCCTCGCCCGCAGGGTCGAGCTGATGCCCCTGCACCCCGCCTACCGGGCGGACTTCGCGGACGGAACCTCGCTCGACGTGCACACCGACGGCGGGTCGATGGAGGAGGAGGTCCGCCGGTTCGCCGGGCCCGCGGAGGCGGCGGGCTACCGCAGGCTGCGGGACTGGCTGACCCGGCTGTACGCCGCGCAGATGCGGCGCTTCATCGACGCCAACTTCGACTCGCCCGTCCAGCTGCTCCACCCCGATCTGGCCCGGCTGGCCGCGCTCGGCGGCTTCGGGCGGCTGGACCGGCAGATCGGCCGCTTCCTCACCGACTCGCGTCTGCGCCGGGTCTTCTCCTTCCAGGCGCTGTACGCGGGAGTCGCCCCCGCCAGGGCGCTGGCGGCCTACGCGGTGATCGCCTACATGGACACCGTCGCCGGTGTCTGGTTCCCCAAGGGCGGCATGCACGCCGTCCCCCGCGCCATGGCGGACGCCGCCGCGGACGCTGGAGCGGACCTGCGGTTCTCGGCGGAGGTCGGCTCGCTGGAACGCTCCGCGGGCCGGGTTCGCGCCGTTCGGCTGACCTCCGGCGAGCGCGTCCCCTGCGACGCGGTGGTGCTCAGCTGCGAACTCCCCGCCGCGTACGGCCTGCTGGGAGGTGCGCCCCGCCGGCCGGTACCGCTCAGCCACTCCCCCTCGGCGGTGATCCTGCACGCCGGGGGCGACCGCACCTGGCCCCGGCTCGCCCACCACACGCTCTCCTTCGGTACGGCGTGGGAGCGCACCTTCGAGGAACTGACCCGCTCGGGAACGCTGATGAGCGACCCCTCCCTGCTGATCACCCGGCCGACGACCCACGACGCCTCCCTGGCCCCGCCCGGCCGCCACCTGCACTACGTGCTCGCCCCCTGCCCCAACACCACCGTCGGCCCCACGGCCGCCGCCTGGCGCGACCTCGGCCCGCGCTACCGGGACAGCCTGCTCGCCGAACTCGAGCGCCGCGGGCTGGACGGATTCGCGGCGAGCGTCGAGGAGGAGCTGCTGGTGACACCGCTGGACTGGACGGCCTACGGCCACGCGGCGGGCAGCCCGTTCTCGGTCTCCCACCGGTTCGCCCAGACCGGACCGTTCCGGCCCCGCAACGTGGTCCGCGGCTGGGACAACGTAGTGCTGGCCGGGTGCGGAACCACTCCGGGTGTCGGGGTCCCGACCGTGCTCGTCAGCGGCAAGCTCGCCGCCGCCCGCATCACCGGCGGCAGCGCCCGCCCGGCCCTCCGCCCCGCCCTCGGCAGGCAGCGATGACCACCCGTGAACTGGATGCCGCGGGCATCACCGACCCCGCCCTCCGCGCCGCCTACGCCCATTGCCGACAGCTCAACGCCCGCCACGGCAAGAGCTACTTCCTCGCCACCCGGCTGCTGCCGCTGGAACGCCGCTCGGCGGTGCACGCCCTGTACGGGTTCGCCCGCTGGGCGGACGACGTCGTGGACGACCTCGACCTGGTCTGGACACCGGACGAACGCGACCGGCTCCTCAAGTGCCTCGACGACGACCTCGCCACGGCCCTGCGCTCGGGCACCGCCCACGAACCGGTGGTGCGAGCCGTGGCCGACACCGCCGACCGGTACGGCATCGACCACACGCTCTTCGCCGACTTCCTCACCTCGATGCGCACCGACCTGACCGTCACCGACTACGCCACCTACGCAGACCTGCGCACCTACATGCACGGTTCGGCCGCGGTGATCGGACTGCAGATGCTCCCGGTGCTGGGGACGGTCGTGCCCCGGGCTGAGGCGGCACCCCACGCGGCAGCCCTCGGCGAGGCCTTCCAGCTCACCAACTTCCTCCGGGACGTCGGCGAGGACCTGGACCGGGGCCGCGTCTACCTGCCGGCGGACCTGCTGGCCGCGCACGGCGTGGACCGGCCGCTGCTGGAGTGGAGCCGCCGCACGGGGCGCCGCGACCCGCGCATCCGCGCCGCCCTCGTCGCCGCCGAGGCCCTGACCAGGGAGGTGTACCGCAGGGCGAGACCCGGCATCGCGATGCTCGACCCGCGGGTACGCCCCTGCATCCGCACCGCGTTCATCCTCTACGGCGGCATCCTCGACGCCATCGCGGACCAGGACTACTCGGTGCTGCAGCGCCGTGCGGTGGTGTCGCGCAAGCGCCGTGCCGCCATCGCCGCCGCCGGTGCCGTCCAGGTGCTCGGTGCCCGCCGATGCGCCCGCGGTCGCCGCACGGCCGACGGCGCGGCACTCCTGGAGAAGGGAAACAGGACGTGACCAAGGACAGGAACGGCGGCCGGTGGACGTCGCCGCTGCGGCGACGGCACGGCGCCCCCGACTGGGCCGCGCAGAAACCGACCTGGCGCGACGCGCGGCCCGCGCTGATCGCCGACGCCCTCAAGCGGGCGTCGGCCCGTCCGTCCGGCAACTGGTTCGTCGTCGGCGCCTCGCGGGACGTGCGCGCGGGCGGGCGCCCGTACGGCACGACGGTGAGCGGCCTGGAAGTGGTGCTGTGGCGCTCCGAGACGGGAGACCTGCGGGCCGGTCCGGGCGCCTGCCCGCACCTGGGCGCTCCCCTGCGCGACAGCCGGGTGGTGTGCGGAACCCTGGTGTGCCACTGGCACGGACTGGCCCTCGACAGCACCCCGTACGCCGGCTGGAGCCCCTATCCCGTGCATGACGACGGGGTGCTGGTGTGGGTGCGGCTGGACGCGGCGGGCGGTGAGGTCCCGTCGGAGCGTCCCGTGGTCCCGGCCCGCCCAGCGCCGGGACGAGGGCTGGACTCGGTGTTCACGGCGGTGGGCCGGTGCGAGCCGCAGGACGTCGTCGCCAACCGGCTCGACCCGTGGCACGGCTCCTGGTTCCACCCGTACTCGTTCGTCGACCTGAAGGTGGTCCGGGAGCCGGAGGGAGCCGAGGACGACGCGTTCGTCGTCGACGTCTCCTTCCGCGTGACAGGCCGGCTGGTGGTGCCGGTACAAGCCGAGTTCACCGCGCCGGAGCCGCGCACGGTCGTCATGCGCATCACCGAGGGCGAGGGCGCCACGTCCGTGGTGGAGACGCACGCCACCCCCCTGACCGGGGAGGGCGACGAACGGCCCCGGACAGCGGTGATCGAGGCGGTCGTCGCCGCCTCGGACCGGCGGGGCTTCGCACTGGCCCGGGCCGCCGCTCCCCTGCTGCGGCCGGTGCTGCGCGGGACGGCCGGCCGCCTGTGGCGCGACGACATGGCGTACGCCGAACGCCGCTGGGCCCTGCGCAGCACCGGGCGATTCCCGGGGTGAGCCGACGGTCCTCACGGGCCGGGTGAGCCGACGGCCCCTCGCCTCAGGTCCGGTGGCGGGGCAGGAAGGGGAGTTCGAGGGCGGTGCGCAGCATGGGAGCGACGGGGACGCGCAGTCCGACGCCGAAGTCCTCCCGGAGCGTGGTGCCACCGTCCAGGAAGCGCAGCAGGCGTTCGCCGGGGACACGGCTGAACAGCCCGGTGAAGAAGGCGGGTCCGTCGATCCGCCCGGTGTCCAGCGCCCGCAGGAACACCGCGTCCATCGCCAGCGAGCGCCAGGAGTGCGGTGCGGGCGCGACGGCCCGCCCCTCGCGCAGAGCGGCGGCGATGACGCGGCTCTGACGCTGGACGGCGGCGAAGGTGTAGCCGGTCGAGGGGCGAGTGGCGCCCCCTGCCGTGCCGATACGGAAGACGGACGCGCCGACCCGGCGGGGGAACCGGGCGTCGGTCATGGGGATGACGCCCTGTTCCGCGCCCTCCACAGCGAACGCGCCGAGCCCCAGGACCTTTCGGCAGTAGTGACCGAGCGCCGCTTCATACGCCTCGGTCGTCAGCGCGGCCCGGGAGAACTCGGTGTACTCCACCAGTGCCCGGTCCCGGGCCAGGGGGAGCACGTAGCCGAAGGCCAGCCCGTGGCGCGGCTGCGGGACCCGGAAGTCCATCAGGTCGGCGACCGCGGGATCGAAGCGGTCCGCGTCCGTCCGTACGAACCAGCCACGGAAATGCTGGAGCAGCACGGTACGGGCCGGAGGCAGGGCGCGAGGCGGGCGGGAGTCGAACACGTGGCGGGCCCGCAGGGTCAGTCGCCGGCCGTCGGGTGCGGTGCAGCGGACCTCGGCGCCGTCGGTCACGTCGCGGACGTCGTCGGCCGTCGCGCGCAGCAGGCGTGCGCCGGGCGTGCGCGCCAGCCGGGCGTGCACCAGCTCCTCGAACCGCGTGGACCGCAGCATCCGGTAGCGCAGGGGCGCCGGGTCGACGGTGATGGCGGTGCCGTCGGCGCCGTGCACCCGGAGCCGGGACCAGGAGGCGGTGATCGCCTCCTCGAACTCGCGGGGCTCTTCGTCCCAGTAGCACCAGGTGCGTTCGGGCGGCCTCGTCGGTCCGTCCGGCGGCTCGACCACGGTGACGCGCGGTCCGCCCTCGCCCACCAGCCGGCGCGCGAGGCTCAGTCCGGCCGCCCCGCCTCCCACGACGACCACGTCGCAGGCGTCCGCCGCTCCTCCCACGCCGCCGCTCACCTGGCCTGCCGCTCGACCACGGGGACGCCGTCCGGCGCCGTGCGCACGAGTTCGGCGTCCGACCCGAGTGCGTCCACCACGGCCTCGACGACCCTGCCGGGGTCCGCTCCCGGCGGCAACGGCGGCGCCGTCCCGGCCACCGCCCGGTCGGCGAAACCGGTGCTCAGATGGCCCGGCCGGATGTCCAGCACCCGCACCCCGGCGCCGCGCGCCTCACGGCGCACGGCGTCGAGCCACGCGCACAGGGCGGCCTTGGAGGCGCTGTAGTCGGCCATCGCGGGCTGCGGCCGGTCGGCCACCACCCCGGTGAAGGCGGCGATCGCCGAGCCGGGAGCCAGCACACCCAGTGCGGAACGGAAGAACGCGGCGGGCGCGAGGAAGTTGACGGCCATCAGATGCTCGGCGACCTCGTCACCGACCTCGCCCGCCCGGCCGAAGGCGACGCAGCCGAAGGCGGTGACGACGGCGTCCAGGCCCCCCAGTTCGGCGGCGGAGTGCTGCACCGCACGCGCGCAGGAGCCGGGGTCGTACGCGTCGAAGACCACGGTGGGAACTCCCGGATGGGTCCGGGCGAGGTGGGCCAGGCGGTGCCGGTCACGTCCGGCGGCCACCACGTGTGCTCCTCGACGGCTCAGCTCGGCGGTGAGAGCACCGCCGAGCACGCCGGTGGCCCCGGCCACCAGGACACGTGCGCCATTGATGTCCACGACTCGCTCCACATCGCCAGGTCCGGGCGGGCTTCGGTGCATCGTGCTGACCCGCCTCCATCCTTCGACCTGACCGACCCGTGTGGATGCAGAGCCGTCGGCCGAAGCGACATTCGCCGCGACGGCATCCGCCCGTCAGCGGGTCCGTACGGCGCCGATCGTCCCGAGGGCGCGTTGCGCCGCCGTCCTCAGCGCGGGTCGCTCACGGACGAACCGGTGGGCGGCTCGCATCGGTTCGCGGCGCAGCCAGTGCAGGGCGGCACCCGGACCGGCCGCGCGCACGGCTCCTTCGTGGACGAGCAGATCCCCGGTCTTGAAGGAGTCCTTGTACGCCGCCTGCCCCCTGCCGAAGTCGACCTGCCGGATCCCCGACGCGGCGCACCCCTCGATCATCCGCAGGTAGAGGACGCGGCCCGGCGAGAAGGTGGCCAACGACCGGTCGTAGGAGGGGAACCAGCAGGAGAACACGGTCCGGGAGCTGAGGCCGAAGTGCGCGGCCACGGGGCGGCCGGCCGCGTACAGCACCGACAGGATGCCGGAGCAGTGCGCTGACGTGGTGGCGGCCAGCGACTCCACGAGCCGGTCGATCCAGGGCTGGGCGAAGGGGTCCCGGCGGCCGGTGCGGAGGTAGTGGGCGGACTTCCAGGCGATGAGGGTCCGCAGGGCCGCGGGGTCCCGCTCGTCGTGGACGTAGCGCAGGGGGCCGAGGTTGCGGGCCATGCGCCTCTCCTGGGCCCGTGCCGCCTTGAGGAACCCACGAGAGCGCGCCCGAAGGTGCTCCTCGTACCGTTCGAAACCGTCGGACAGGTCGACGACGGGTGAGGCGAACCCGCCCGTGGCGTACGGCAGAAACAGTTCCTGGCCGCCTTCCAGGTGGTTGAACTCCCAGGCGTTCAGGGAGCAGGCCCGCATGAGGTGCCGGGGGTCCAGATCCACGTCGGGCCGCAGAACCGCGCCCTGGCAGTCGGAGACGCCCAGGCCGACCGCTGCCCCGTGCCCCCATCTCCCTTGCTGGTAGGGGAAGTAGCCGATCGGCTCCCCACGGCGGCGCAGGACGGCGACCCTGGTGTCGGACCGCACCCGGCCGACGGCTCGGGTGAACTCCGCGCTCATGAAGGGGTTGGGCAAGTGTGCGGTCAGGGCCCGCAGTTCATTCCACCGTGCGACGTCGGCGGCGGCGAGGTCGCTGGGGTGCAAGACGTCGATACGCGGTGAGGGCATCTGAGCTCCTGGTGCGGCGGGAAAACAGGCGTACGGGAAAGCGGACGTGCCGGCAAGCACACGGGCGGGGAAATCAGGCAGGCATGCGGAAAGCGACGGGCCGGGGGCTGTGCGGAGGGCGCTGGAAGAGCTCGTCGAGCCGTGCTCGGCGGCCCCTCGGCTCCGGCGTTCTCGTCCTGCCCGCCGCGCACACCGCCGGACCAGGACACGCGCAGCGTCATCACGAGATGGCAGACCGTCTGGGCGGCACCGTGGAAAGCCGTATCCAGGACGGGGAAGTCGCAGTCGAAGAGGGCCGCATGCCGGCCGGCGGCGGCCGGCGCGGTCGCGGACGTGGCGAAGAACGCCGTCGGCAGCACCCTCCTCCCGGCCAGGCCGCGAAGCGGCGGGAGTGCCAGGAAGGGCAGGAGTGCGAGCGTCGTCATGTCCTGCCCATCGTGCGACAGAGACACGGCCGACGGGGGTCTTCGGGGAGAGCGGCGTATCGGAACATTTGCGCGGCAACTACCCCTGCCGTCGCATGAATCCCGCTGAGGTCAGTCGTGCGGCGCCTTGCCGCTGACCCGGTGGTCGGCGTGGCTCAGGGCCTCCAGGACCAGGCGGCGCAGGTGGCCGTCCCGGAGGCTGTAGTGGATGTGGCGGCCCTCGCGCCGGGTCTCCACGAGCCCGGCGAGCCGCAGCTTCGCCAGGTGCTGACTGACCGCCGTACGCGAGGCCCGGCACCGTTCGGTCAGTGAGCCGACGTCGGACTCACCCTGGGCGAGCAGCCACAGCAGATGCAGCCGCGTCGCGTCCGACAGCAGGGCGAACACCTCGGTGGCCTCCGCGAGACGGGCACTGTCCGGGGCGCGCAGATGCGCATCGGACGCAGGTGGCAGGGGCTCGCGAGGAGGCATGCACACCAGGGTAGAGGCCGCAGCGCGCGGACGCGGGGGCGGACGGCAGCACCCTGACATTGATATGTGCGCAGATGCGCAAGTGTCGCTACGATGGATTGCGTCGCGCCTGCCCTCACCGGCCCGGGAGACCTCCGCATGCTCTCCGTCCTGCGCAACCGCACCTACCGTCGCCTCTTCACCGCCCAGGTCATCGCCCTGGTCGGCACGGGCCTGGCGACCGTGGCGCTCGGCCTGCTCGCGTACGACATCGCGGGCGCCGACGCCGGTTCGGTGCTCGGCACCGCGCTCGCGATCAAGATGACGGCCTACGTGGTGATCGCTCCGGCCGTCGCGGCGGTGGCCGACCGCCTCCCGCGCCGCGCGCTGATGACGGGCGCGGACCTGGTACGGGCGACGGTGGCGTTGTCCCTGCCCTTCGTGGACCAGGTCTGGCAGGTCTACGTCCTGATCTTCCTGCTCCAGTCGGCGTCCGCGGCCTTCACGCCCACCTTCCAGGCCGTCATCCCCGATGTCCTGCCCGCCGAACGCGACTACACCCAGGCGCTGTCGCTGTCCCGGCTCGCCTATGACCTGGAGAGCCTGTTCAGCCCCGCTCTGGCCGCCGCGCTGCTCTCCCTGATCACCTACAACTGGCTGTTCCTGGGCACGGTGTTCGGCTTCCTCGCCTCCGCCGTACTGGTGGTGTCCGCCGTGCTGCCGAAACCGACGGCGGCTCCGGACAGTCGTGGGGAGAGCGTGTACGCCAAGGCCACAGCGGGCGCCCGCCTGTTCTTCGCCACACCACGTCTGCGGGCCCTGCTGGTGCTCAACCTGGCCGTGGCGGCGGCGAGCGCGATGGTCACCGTCAACACCGTGGTCTACGTGCGCGATCGGCTGGGACGCGGTGCGGCGGACGTGTCGCTGGCGCTCGGCGCGTACGGCGCCGGCTCGATGGCCGTGGCCCTGCTGCTGCCCCGCCTCCTGGACCGCGTGTCCGACCGCGCGGTGATGCTGTCCGGCGCCCTCACGCTGCCCCTGGTCTTCATCGGCCTCGGTGCTCTGTCCATGGCCGGCGACGGCTGGCGCTGGCCGGCCCTGCTGGTGACGTGGGGGGCCTTCGGCGCCGCGTGCTCGATGGTGCTCACGCCGACCGGCCGCCTGATCCGCCGCTCGGCCCCGCCCGAGCGGCGAACGCAGGCGTTCGCGGCCCAGTTCTCCCTCTCCCACGGCTGCTGGCTGCTGACGTACCCACTGGCCGGATGGCTCGGCGCAACGGCGGGTCTCCAGGCGGCCGTGCTCTGCCTGGGCGCGATCTCACTGGGCGCCGCGCTGCTCGCTGTACGCCTCTGGCCGCAGCGGGACCGACCTGTCGTGGAGCACGAACACACCGACCTCCACGCCGGGCACCCCCACCTGGTCGGCGCCCGGCGCGTGGCGTACGGCTGGCGGCACAGCCACACGCACCTCACCGACGCACTCCACGCCGGGCGGTGAGCCTGGGCGCAGCATCAGACGGGCAGCCCTGCGCGCCCGTCCCCTCCGGACACGTGCCGCCCGACGTCACGCCCACAGGGCGTAACCGCCGTCCACGCGGATCGCGTTGATCCCGCTGATGTGCCGGGCGCCGCAGCGTTCCTGGGGCAGGACGAGCTGGGGGCCCGCGCGGTCGGGCGGGGTGTCATCAATCGTGACGGCGAGCAGGACGGGTGCGCGGCCGAAGTCGGGGTCGATCTCCGCCCAGGAGAGCAGAGCGTGGTGACCGTCCGCGCCGGAGACCGCGATCAGAAAGCGCAGGCGGTCCTTGCGGCGGGCGGGGTCGAAGGCGGGACCGGCCGCCGACAGGACGTCGTGCAGCAGCGGGCCCGTGAAGCGGTGGTGCTGGATGCCGCTGGTGGCGCACTCGAAGCTGACGTCGGCCTCGTGCTGCGGCCAGGTCAGCAGGTCGGCCACCGTCAGCCGGGCCAGGCGGTCCAGATCTCCGGCCAGGACTGTCTCCGCCGCCCGAGCGGCGGCCGTACCGGCGGCTGCGAGGGACCGACTCAGGCGCTACCACCTCCGCGCAGGACCGTACCCGGATCCGCGTCCCGTACAAACGCACATGCCAACATGGCAGACCACAGTCCCGGCTCATGCAAAGCGACAGGAGACTTTCGCCTCGCATCTGCGGCATTATCATCGGCACATGCACAGCTACCGGATCGGGGACGCGGCCGCCTTACTCGGCGTCAGCGCCGACACCGTGAGGCGTCTGGTCGACGGCGGGAAACTCACCGCCGGGCACGACGAGCTGGGCCGCCGGATCACCCCCGGGGGCGGCCCGCGCCTGCGCCGGGCAGCCGACCGACGTGGTCGTCGAAAAGCCGTAGCCGGCCCGTTCAGGGCCGTTGGTGATTGAGTCCGTCAGGACCAGAGGGAGTGGACCCGTAATGACCCGTACCGCGCGCCGGAACCGCCGGACCCTGCAGGTGGCCGGTGCAGGCGCCGCCGCGCTGCTGGCCCTGAGCGCCTGCTCCTCCTCCGACGACTCCTCGTCGGCGAAGTCGGACTCCTCCGCGTCGGGCTCCGCCTCGGACAAGATCTCCGGAGACGTGACCGTCTTCGCCGCGGCCTCCCTGAAGGAGAGCTTCGAGGAGCTGGGCAGGCAGTTCGAGCAGGAGCACCCGGGCACGAAGGTCACCTTCAGCTTCGGCGGCAGCGACTCCCTCGCCGCGAGCATCACCGGCGGGGCTCCGGCGGATGTGTTCGCCTCCGCCAGCCCTAAGACGATGAAGATCGTCACGGATGCCGGGGACGCCTCCGGTACGCCCGCCACCTTCGTGCGCAACCAGCTGGAGATCGCCACCCTGCCCGGCAACCCGGACAAGGTCGACTCCCTCGAGGACCTCACCAATTCCGACCTGAAGGTCGTCCTGTGCGACGAGGAGGTGCCGTGCGGCGCCGCCGCGCGGAAGGCCCTCGACGCCAGCGAGCTCAAGCTCACGCCGGTCTCGTACGAGCAGGACGTCAAGGCCGCGCTGACCAAGGTCGAGCTGAAGGAGGCGGACGCCGCGGTCGTCTACAAGACCGATGTGAAGGCCGCGGGTGACAAGGTGGAGGGCGTGCACTTCCCCGAGTCGGCCGACGCCATCAACGACTACCCGATCACCCTGCTCAAGAACTCGCAGAACACCGAGGCCGCCAAGGCGTTCATCGCGCTCGTGCGGTCCGCCGAGGGCCAGCAGGTCCTGAGCGAGGCCGGGTTCCTCAAGCCGTGACCTCCCCGCACAAGACCGGTGCCGCGGCCGACCCCCGCACGGGTGGGCCGCGGCGCGGACGCGCCCGCACCGGCGCCCCCCTCCCCCTGCTGCTGCCCGCACTACTGGGCCTGGCCTTCCTGGTCGTGCCCCTGATCGCCCTGCTCGTACGAACGCCGTGGAGCAGTCTGCCCGAGCAGCTCACCAGCGCCGAGGTGTGGCAGGCGCTCCAGCTGTCCCTGGTGTGCGCGACGGCGGCGACCGCGGTGAGCCTGGTGATCGGCGTGCCGCTGGCCTGGCTGCTGGCCAGGGTCGACTTCCCCGGCCGCGGCTTCGTACGCGCCCTGGTCACCCTCCCCCTCGTCCTGCCGCCGGTCGTCGGCGGTGTCGCGCTGCTGATGGCGCTCGGCCGCAACGGCATCGTCGGGCAGTGGCTGGACTCGTGGTTCGGGATCACCTTGCCGTTCACGACGGCGGGGGTGGTCGTGGCCGAGGCGTTCGTGGCCATGCCGTTCCTCGTGATCAGCGTCGAGGGCACGCTGCGGGCGGCCGACCCGCGCTTCGAGGAGGCGGCCGCCACCCTCGGCGCCTCCCGCTTCACCGCTTTCCGCCGGGTCACACTCCCTCTCATCGCGCCGGGCATCGCGGCGGGCGCGGTGCTCGCCTGGGCCCGCGCTCTGGGCGAGTTCGGCGCGACGATCACGTTCGCCGGCAACTTCCCCGGCCGTACCCAGACCATGCCGTTGGCCGTCTACCTGGCCCTGCAGAGCGACCCCGAGGCGGCCATCGCCCTCAGCCTGGTGCTGCTGGCCGTCTCGATCGCGGTGCTGGCCGGCCTGCGCGACCGTTGGATGACAGCACGATGACCGAACTTCGCGACACCGCACGCATCGTCCCGGCCGAGACCTCCGGGGCGGGACTCGACGCCCGACTCGTGGTGGACCGGGGCGGCTTCCGCCTGGACGTGTCCCTCAGGGTCGCTCCTGGTGAGGTGGTCGCCCTGCTCGGCCCCAACGGCGCCGGCAAGACGACAGCCCTGCGCGCACTGGCCGGCCTCGTCCCCCTGTCCGACGGCCATCTACGCCTGGACGGGGACGAGTTGGACCGTACCCCGCCGGAATCCCGCCCGGTCGGCGTCGTCTTCCAGGACTACCTTCTCTTCCCGCATCTGTCGGCGCTGGACAACGTGGCCTTCGGACCGCGCTGTCACGGCACGGCCAAGGCGGAGGCACGCGCGCAGGCGGCCACCTGGCTGGACCGCATGGGGCTGGCCGAGCACGCCGCGGCCAAGCCGCGCAAGCTGTCCGGAGGCCAGGCCCAACGCGTCGCCCTCGCCCGCGCGCTGGCCACGAACCCCCGGCTCCTGCTGCTGGACGAGCCTCTAGCGGCCCTGGACGCCCGCACCCGCCTGGAGATCCGCACCCAACTCCGCCGCCACCTGGCCGACTTCGAGGCAGTGGCCGTACTGGTCACCCACGACCCGCTGGACGCCATGGTCCTGGCCGACCGCCTGATCGTCGTCGAGCACGGCCGGGTCGTCCAGGAAGGCACCCCGGCGGACATCGCCCGCCATCCACGCACCGACTACATCGCTCAACTCGTGGGCCTGAACCTCTACCAGGGTCACGCGGAAGGCCACACGGTCCGCCTCGACGCCGGACCGGCCATCACGACCACGGAGGATCTCACCGGCCCGGTGTTCGTGGCGTTCCCACCGAGCGCGGTCACCCTGTTCCGCGAGCGCCCCACCGGCACGAGCGCCCGCAATCTCTGGCGCTGCCACGTGGCGGGCCTGGAGACCCACGGCGACCAGATCCGCGCCGACCTCACCGGCCAACTCCCCCTCGCCGCCGACCTCACGACGGTGGCCGCCGCCGAACTGGGCCTGCATCCGGGGGCGGAGGTCTGGGCGACAGTCAAGGCGACACAGACCCATGCCTACGCCGTATGAGAGCAACACCCGCCGACACCGAGATCTGAGCGGATCGTGATCAGGTCCATCCTGAGTAGCGGCCGCTGAGGCGTTCCCAGTCGTAGTTGCCGCGGACGCAGTGACGCATCATCGACAGGTAGTCGGTGGTCTGTGGTGAAGCGGTGCGTGCGACCTCGTCCGCCAGAGCGATGAATTTCCGGGTTTCCTCGTCATGGAGCCGGGCGGCCTCGTCGATCGCTTCCTGGGGTGTCAGGCCGTGGTGCTCGGCGAGCACGGTGGGCAGTGACAGCGACGGGCGGACCGGCTGCAGAATCTCCTTGGGGTAGGAGTAGATGTCGTTGAGCCAGCTGGTGATGTTCGCCGCCATGCGGGCCAGCGAGCGCATGGTGCTGGAGACGAACTCCGGCTGGGGCAGATCGATATCCGCGCCGACTTCCAGGATGTGCCACAGCAGCATCATCGTCGAATCTTCGGCTCGGAAGAACTTGTAGTCGGACGGCGACGGCTGGCGCCCTGATTCCACGTGGACGGCTTTCCACAGGCTCCCCAGGAAATAACCCTGCCATCCGTCAGCCAGACGGAACCATTGATCATCCGTGCACAGATCACGCATGATCAGTTGGAAGTCCCGGAAAGCACGCAGGAGCGGATCATCGGCGGCGAGCGGTGCGTGAGGATCGTCGACCACCCGGAGATACCGCGGCACAGCGTCAGCGATCCTGCGTACGGGATCATCCGTCGTATCGAGGATGAGATCGTCCATGCGGAAGGCGAGCGTGAACCAGATCAGCACCGCTTCCAGGCGCTCGCCATTCCCTTGCGGGCACACGCGTGCGGTGAGATCGGCGAACTGTGCTCGCGTGTATTCGTCGACTTCGGCATCAGAGGTCAGCAGGTCGCGTTCTTGGAACCAGGAAAGGACGGCCGCACCAAGGGAATCGACCCGGGGAAGGTTACGGTCGTTCGGCGGGTCGGGGCAGTACAACCGTGGCAGGACGAGGACACACTCGGGTGCGGTGGCCATGCATGTCTCCCTGGAGATGGTGCTGTTGTCAGCAACGGTTCTTCGTGTCGGTGAGCCGGAACAACAACAGCCGTGTCTCCATGGCGTGGTCGCGCCAGATACGGAAGAGCTTGCCGTGGGTGAGCGCGGACTCAATGAGACGTTCGCGGCTCCAAGCCGTTCGCATGGTGCTTCCGTCGGCAGCACAGCGGTCCAGTTCGGCGGTGTTCCAGGCCATGGACTGCACCCAGAACTCGGCAACTCGGTCCGTGACGTCCTCGTCCTGCTCGAGTTCGAAGCCTGCGGCCTCCGCGGCGTTGATGTACTCGGTGAGGGTGCCGAGGGAGGTCTTGTAGTAGCCGTTGATGAACTCGGCCCATTCGGGGCGGCAGATGAAGTGCTCCTGGATACCGAACCAGCCACCTGGCTTCAAGGCGCGGGCCACCACCTGGAAGAGTCGCTCGCGATCCATGTATCCGGAGGACTCGTTGGCGTAGGCGGCGTCATACGCCTGCCGCTCGTTCAGGTAGTGGATGTCGCCGTGGACAGCGTTGACCCGGTCGCTGACCTCGGCTTGCCGCGCGAACTGCTTGATGAGCGGCAAATGCTCGCCGACGACGGTGAGGCCGGTGACTTTGGCTCCGTGCTCCATGGCCCAGTAGAGCGAGCCGCCACCGACGCCGCAGCCGATGTCGAGAAGGGATCCGGGGGGACTGTCGAAAGCTCCCCAGGATTGGGCGGCATGGTCGACGATGGCTTCCTGCGCTGCGACGATACGGCGCTTGAGAGCGGCCTGGGAAACGGTGGTGTTGGGGGCCGCTCCTGATGCGAACAGTCCGACGTGAAAATGAACGCGTGGACCAGGGCCGTACTTGTGCAGGATCGCTTCGGTCTTGCGCGCGTAGTAGCGCGGCACTTCACATGGGTTCGCGACCGACAGTGCGGGCTTCTCACTTAGCTGCGTTATGACGGGCTCCTGAATCTGGTGGGGGTTCCGCGTTGTGCAAGCCGGGAGCCCAGCTCCGTACGCGCCGCAGTCGGGGGGCCCGTCCCGTCGTCGGTCTGCAGCGGCCAACTCCCCGCACCGCGTGAGCGAGCACAGCGACGGCAGCCGGGGGGACGGCCGCGGAACTGGTTCCGATGCACACGTGCTGGTCCTGCCGACGGGAACATTTCAGTCCCGAGATAGACAGGTGTGTGACCGGCTACTCCTCAGCGGGCAGATCTGCACCCCCGAGAGTGACGCGCATGGCCCGGGTGCTGCAGCCGACCAGCTGCCCTGGCCCCGGGCCGCCCCACGCGGTTCCTCAGCCGGCACTGGCTTCGCCGGAGCAGGTGCCGAAGCGGTCACCGGCTTTCGCTGTCCCGGAGCCGAAGGTGTCGTTCAGGACACCTGCGAACTCAGGAGTGAGCGTGACCTCGACGCCGGAGGCACGGACGGTCGCCTTGAGCGGCACCGCGGAGAGCTCGGGATTCAACCCAGCCGGGGCCGCGTAGTCGAACACCGGAATACGGGTTCCGGTCGCCTCGCCGGACTTCACCACGGCCGTGGCCCCACCCAGGGGGAGCTTGGCATCGAGATCCGAGAACTCGACCACCTTGTCCGTACCCTGCGTGAGCGTGAACTGGCCCTTGGTCTGCACCGTCACGTCCAGGGCCTCGGCGAGCGCCGCAGGGTTGGCGGCGAGGAGGACGGGGTCGCCCTCGATGTCGACCGTGCCGGAGTTTCCGGTGAACGCCACGCCCTTCCCGCTGCCCTCACTCGAGGGAGTCTGCGCCTCGAAGGTGACGTCCGGCGCTGTCCAGGACACGGCACATTCACCTTTCAGACTGGTCACCTGCAGCGTTGCGGCCTGGGCGTAGGCACCTGCGACGAGGGCGGGGAGCGTCACCGCTCCGAGGACGAGGATCAGCTTGCGGCGCATGGAGTCTCCTGGAGATGGACGACGTGGGCCCGGAACGGACCGCTTTCCGTGGCCATGCTTGTCGCGGCCTCCACAGCGCGCACGACATCAGGACCGAACAGGTGACCGGTACAGACACGGCGTTCCGTGCTCCCGAGCGGCCTGTACCCCCGGCTTCCAACCTGTTCGCGGCCGGGCGGGGCGACGCAGTCACACCCGCCGCTCCGCCGGCTGCATCGCTTTCGGAGCCGGCGCGTGGGGCGCAGGCACTTCCGGGGACACACGCGCACACGTGCGGCGGCCTCGGCCACTCCGGCGCCTACGGATGTACCAGTGACTCCACCGCCGTAACGGCATCCGCCAGGACCGTCGGGCGGAGCAGGCCGGGCACGGTCTGACCCGCCCAGCCGGGACCGAGTGTCATGACGGCCGGCTTCTGGCGGGCGCCGCGCACGCCCCACGCCATCGCGGCGACATGCTGGGCCAGGGGCCGGCTGGCCGTCGTACGGGACTGCGCCCACAGGCCCACCACCGCCGGTCCGGTCCTGCGTACGGCGGCGACCAGCGACTCGACCGGCATCGCGCCGCCGAACATGCGGACCGGGATGCCCCGCTCGGCCAGCGCGGCGGCCAGCACCTCCAGCGGCAGGGTGTGGTTCTCCCCCGGCACGCAGGCGAGCAGCGTGGTGACGCCCGGGCGGTGGGCGGTCGCGGGAGGTGCGGCGCGGCGCAGGGCACAGGAGACGTGCCAGGACAGGAAGTGCTCGACCTCGACGTACCGCTCGCCCGATCGCTCCCACTTCCGGCCCACCGCCTGGAGCGTCGGCACGATCACCTCGGTCCAGGCCGCGACCAGACCGTGTTCCTCGATCGCGGCCGCCAGCAACTCGTCCAGGGAGGCGGCGTCGAGGCGCAGCGCCGCCCGGGCGACCCCTTTGCTCTCCTGACGGGCGTCCCCCAGGTGCAGGCCGCTGCCGCGCTCGCCGGCCGCCGGTCGTGGAGCCGGGCGGTCGACGCGGGACGGCAGCTGGTCGACGGCCACCTGTTCGCCGCTGAGCGCGAGGCGCGCGGCCTCGGCGGGGGCGAGCCCGGAGGCGGTCAGGGCGCACATGCGCTCCAGCCTCGCCACGTCCTCGGCGGTCCAGCGCCGATGCTTGCCGCCCGTGTGCGCGGCGGGCCCGAGTCGGTAGCGCCGGTCCCACGAGCGGACCGTGGTGGGCGCCACTCCGAGCCGCCTGGCGACCTCGCCGGTCGTTAGACCGGCTCGGTGGTCCGCGTCCTCGTCCTGCGCCCGGCTGCCGTCCATCGCACCAGTGTACGAGATAGAAACGACGCACAAGCGACGCATGTTGTCCGCATCGTTTCGACTTCCAAGACTGGACACCAGACGGAGCCGGAATCCCCGGCACCCAGGGCGAACAACCCGCGCCGAACGGCCTCGTCCCCGCCCCTGAAACATGGCAGGAGGAACCGGCCATGACCGCGAACGTACGTTCCACATCGCCGCCCCCACCCGGTCGGCTGATGGAAGAGACGCCGAACGAGGACGAACTCGCGCGCGGTCTGCTGGCCGCCGACGAGAACGCGTTCGCGGCGATCTACCAGCGCTGGGGCGGTCTGGTCCACACGATGGCGGCCCGCTCCCTGGGCGACAGCCACGAGGCCGACGACGTGACCCAGCAGGTGTTCATCGGGGCCTGGCGCGGCCGGGCCGGCTTCCGCCCCGAGCGGGGCCCACTGGGCGCCTGGCTCGTCGGCATCACCCGCCGCAAGATCATCGACGCCCTCGCTGCCAGGACCCGGCGCCTGCACCTGATCGACGCCGCCCAGCACACGGACGCGGTGCCACCGGACGCGGCATCGCCGGAGCACATCCTCGACCGCATCGTCCTGCTGCACGAACTCGCCAGGCTGCCCCAGCAGCAGCGACTCGTCCTTGGCCTCGCCTTCTACGAGGACCTCACCCAGGCCCAGATCGCGGAACGCACCGGACTGCCCCTGGGCACCGTGAAGAGCCACGTCCGTCGCGGCCTGCACCGCCTGCGCACCGTCCTCGAACAAGCACCCGCCGACAGCGCACCCGCTTGACCGGCCGAAAGAACGGCCGCCGGACGCATCCACGACGACGACCGTCACGGAAACCCCAGCAGCCCCCTCGACCGGCGGGCGTTCTCCTCGAAGGGATGATCACCATGATCCCGCGGCTCTGCCTCACCATCGCCGCGACGGCCGGCGCCTGCGCCCTGACCCTCGGCGTGACCACGTCCTCCCTCGCGGATTCCTCCGGCGACGACAAGGCGATGGTCTCCGTCTTCCACGGCGTACCCGGACTGACCGTGGACGTCTACGCCAACGGCGACGAACTCCTCAGCGACTTCGCCCCGGGCACCGTCACCGATCCCCAGCCCCTCGCAGCGGGCACGTACGACATCCAGGTCTTCGAAGCGGGCCAGGGACCCGACGGCACACCGGCCGTGGAGAAGAAGATCGAGGTGCCCGCGGGGGCCAACGCCACGGTGGCGGCACACCTGTCCGCGGACGGCAAACCCTCACTGACGGCGTTCGTCAACGACGTGTCGAAGGTCGACGCGGGCGAGGCCCGCCTGACCGTGCGTCATGTGGCCGCCGCTCCCGCCGTGGACGTCCGGGCCGACGGCCAAGCGGTGTTCAAGGGACTGAAGAACCCCGAGCAGGCAACCGCCTCGGTCCCGTCCGGCACCGTCTCCGCCGATGTGGTCCTGGCCGGCACGAACACCGTGGCCATCGGTCCGGCCGACCTCAAGCTCCCGGAGGGCGCCAGCACCGTCGTCTACGCCTGGGGCAGCGCCGATCAGGACAACCTGGCGCTCAAGACCCAGACGCTCAGCGGCAAGTAGACGACACCCGCCGCGCGTATGCCGACGGCACCGGCATCACCCTCACCTCCGACTCCCCCATGAGCAGTCGTGTCACGTCCGCCCGGGGTTTCGGACGGTGAGGGAAGCCGCGTGCCCAACCCGCCTCACAGGAGATCGGAGGGTGCGGTGACCCACGTCGATCCCGCCCACATGGTGGAGCTGGCGCTGGGCACCGCGCAGTCGCACGAGGCCGCCGCCGCCCTCCGGCACCTGGCCTCCTGCGCGGCCTGCCGTGAGGAACTGACCCGGATCGCGAGGGTGGTGGACATCGCGCTCAGCGTCGAGGCGTCGGACCTGACGGCCGCACCACCGGAACGGGTGTGGCGCGGGATCAAGCGAACGCTGGCCGCGGAACCGGCTCCCCCACCGGTCGGCGAAGCCGACCGAGCGTCTCCCGCGCGAGCCGCCGACCCTCGCCGCCGGACGCCCGGTGCCGTCCTGGGGACTGGCCGCGACTCCGGGCCCGCCCCGAGGCGGCGTCGCCCCCGGATCGTCGTCCCCGCTCGTTGGATCCCACTCATCGTCCTCGTCTGCGCCGGCACGGGCTGGTGGCTGACTCGACGGCGGCGGTCGCGTGTGACCGGGGCACGGGCTGGTGGCTGACTCGACGGCGGCGGTCGCGCGCGACGGGGGCATGGGCTGGTGGCCGATTCGACGGCAGCGGTCGCGTGTGACCGGGGCACGGGCTGGTGGCTGACTCGACGGCGGCGGTCGCGCGCGACCGGAACACGGGCTGGCAGCCGATTCGACGGCGCGGTCGCGTGCGACCGGAACACGGGCTGGCAGCCGATTCGACGGCGCGGTCGCGTGCGACCAGGGCACGGGCTGGCAGCCGATTCGACGGCGCGGTCGCGTGCGACCAGGGCACGGGCTGGCAGCCGATTCGACGGCGCGGTCGCGTGCGACCGGGGCACGGGCTGGTGGCTGACTCGACGGCGGCGGTCGCCAGTGACGGGCTCCCGGAGCAGCACGCCCTGCTCCACCATCCCGTCACTCCCTCACGCTCTACCGCACGTACACCCCCGCACGCCCGGCAGCGGCCGCGGCCTCGGCGGCGCGGTCCGCCGCCGCTTCGTCCAGGTCGTTGCCGCTGGTCAGCAGGCGGTAGTAAAGGGGGGCGGAGACGGCGCGGATCACCTCGTGGGGGTCGGTGCCCTCGGGCAACTCGCCTCGGTCGACAGCCTGTTGGACGCAGGGGGCCCACTCCTCTACGCGGATGTCGTAGAAGCGGTGCAGAGCCTCGGCCGTCTTGGGCTCGCAAGTGGCCGCCGCGATCACCGCCTTGAACAGCGCGCCCTGCCTCGGGTCCGCCAAGGTGCGCTGCACGAGACGGGCGTTGGCCTTGAGGTCGCCGAGCAGCGAGCCGGTCTCGGTGCGCGGTAGCGACTGCTCGGCCATGTCCATGAGCAGGTCGGCCACCAGACCGGTCACCGTCCCCCAGCGGCGGTAGACGGTCGTCTTGCCGACCTCGGCCCGGCGCGCGATGTCGGCGAGGTCCAGCTGGGCGAAGCCCCCCTCGGCCAGGCTGTCCCCGGCCGCCGTCAGCACCGCCGCCCGCACCCGAGCCGTACGCCCTCCGGGTCGGACGGTCCCCGGCTCCGCGTCGTTCGCGCCCTTCACATCCATAACGGGACCCCAGTTTCATTAATGACATCGACGTGCTAGCTTGGCGTCCATACTAACGGAACCACGGAACCGTTAGTGACTGTCGGCTGAGGAGATAGGGGTACGGCCATGGAATACAGGCGGCTGGGTGCATCCGGACTGAAGGTCCCCGCGCTGAGCTTCGGCGCCGGCACGTTCGGCGGCCGAGGACCGCTGTTCGGCGCCTGGGGCAGCACCGACGCCCAGGAGGCGCGCCGCCTCGTGGACATCTGCCTGGACGCCGGGATCACGATGTTCGACACCGCGGACGTCTACTCCGCAGGCGCGTCCGAGGAAGTGCTGGGCGAGGCGATCAAGGGCCGCAGGGAGCAGGTGATCGTCTCCACCAAGACCAGCCTGCCGATGGGTGACGGACCGGACGACGCGGGTTCCTCCCGGTCCCGTCTGATCAGGGCGTGCGAGGACGCGCTGCGCCGGCTCGGCACCGAC
Organism: Streptomyces sp. NPDC043726; assembly: GCF_056436565.1. Taxonomy (NCBI): domain Bacteria; kingdom Bacillati; phylum Actinomycetota; class Actinomycetes; order Kitasatosporales; family Streptomycetaceae; genus Streptomyces; species Streptomyces sp. NPDC043726. Next base: position 306,882 of record NZ_JBWKCI010000002.1, on the reverse strand, counting down.
TACATCGACCTGTTCCAGCTGCACGCCTTCGACGCCGCCACGCCGGTCGAGGAAGTCCTGTCCACGCTCGACGACTTGGTTCGCGCGGGGAAGATCCGCTACGTGGGCGTCTCCAACTTCTCGGGCTGGCAGGCGATGAAGTCCCTGGCCGTCGCCGAGAAGTACGGCCATCCGCGCTACGTCGCCCACCAGGTCTACTACTCCCTCATCGGCCGCGACTACGAGTGGGAACTGATGCCCCTCGGACGCGACCAGGGCCTCGGCGCACTCGTCTGGAGCCCGCTCGGCTGGGGACGGCTCACCGGAAAGATCCGCCGCGGCAGGCCGCTGCCCGCCGGCAGCCGACTGCACGACACCGCCGACTTCGGCCCGCCGGTCGAGGAGGAGCGCCTGTACCGCGTCGTCGACGCCCTCGACGAGATCGCGCAGGAAACCGGCAAGGCCATCCCCCAGATCGCCATCAACTGGCTCCTGCAGCGGCCGACCGTCTCCTCAGTCATCATCGGCGCCCGCAACGAGGAGCAACTCCGCCAGAACCTCGGCGCCGTCGGCTGGTCCCTCACCCCGGACCAGATGGCGAAGCTCGACACGGCGAGCACCAGAACGGCGCCCTACCCCTATTTCCCCTACCAGCGCCAGGAGGGCTTCGCCCGCCTCAACCCGCCCATGACTGGCGCCAGTTCACCGGCCGCGGCCTGAACAACACATGGGGCCCGTCCGCAGAACGCGGACGGGCCCCAGATCTGAGCGCCGGGCAGGCCTTGCACCTGCATTTCCCCGCAGGAAGCGGGGCGTCTTTCCTTGGACCACCAACGCAACGCCGACCACCCGAAGTTGCGGGCGACCAACTCGTGATCAAGTGTACGGCATGCCGGCGCGGCCATGTACCCGCATGCCGAACGGATCACTTGTCCAGGAGGCCCGCGAAGAAGTCGGTGAGCTTGTCGACGGCGGGGTCGATGTACTCGCGCTTGTCATAGAGGTCGACGTGGCTGGCGCCCTTGATCCAATGGAGTTCCTTGGGGCCGGTGGCCCGCTGGTGCGCCTCGATCGCCATCCAGGCGGTGACCGCATGCTCCCCGATGATCTGGAGCATGGGGCGCGGGGCGATGAGGGGGACGGCGAAGAAGGCGTCGTAGAAGGCGAGTTTGTCGATGCTCTCCCACGCCAGGGACTTCGCGGACCGTTCGTGCTCGCCGCGGGCGGTGCAGTAGTACTCGTAGCCCTCGACGCCGTGCTGCCCGCCGAGCGCACCGGCCTGCTCGGCGGTCTCGGGGAACATGGTCATGGCGCCGGGGTCCTCGCCACGGGCAGCCGCGGTACGGGCCTGTGCGGCGGCGCCCAGCAGAGACTGGAAGACGGACGGATCCTGCGTGCCGTCCGCGCCGAGGCGGAACTGCCGGGAGGGATCGGCGGTGCACACCGTGGCCACGGCCTTGACGCGGTGATCTCCGCCGGTCGCGGCGAGGGAGTAGCCGCCGGAGGCACAGATGCCGAGCAGGCCGATCCGTTCGGCGTCGACCTCGTCACGGGTGACGAGGTACGAGACGGCGGCCTTGAAGTCCTCCACCCGCTGGGCGGGGTCCTCCAGCCCGCGCGGCAGACCGCCCGACTCACCCTGGTGGGCGGCGTCGAAGGCGAGCGTGACGAAGCCGCGCTCGGCCATCAGTCGTGCGTACGTGCCGGACGTCTGCTCCTTCACCGCGGTACCAGGGTGGCCGACGACCAGCGCCGGGCGCGGACCCTGCGCAGCCGTGTCGGGGACGTAGAGGTGCGCGGCGAGCTCGATACCGGCGCTGTCGAAACGGACACTGATCCTGGCCATGAGAACAACTCTTTCCGTGTGAAAGGACATTCGCGTCCCGGTCGGCGGTCCTGGAGGGCGCCCCGCCGGGCACACATCCACACTGCATCGTCCAGGCGGCCCGCTGAAGAGGCGGGTTTCTGCCTGGGAAAGAACCTTCCCCCTCACACGTGTCGCGTCCTTTCCGGCCGCGCATGCCACACTGGAGAGCATGCAACCGACGTCTCCCTCCCATCTCGGCGCGTTCCTCAAAGCCCGTCGCGCGCAGTTGGACCCGCAGGAGTGCGGCCTGCCCGAGTCGGACGCCCCGCGCCGGGTCCCGGGCCTGCGCCGCGAGGAGGTCGCCCAGCTCGCCGCGATCAGCGTGGACTACTACACGCGCCTCGAACAGGGCCGCGTCCGGGCCTCGGCCGCCGTCCTCGCCACCCTGGCCCGCGCCCTGCGCCTCGACGACGACCAGCAGCGCTACCTGTACGAACTGGCCGGCCGCACCGACGACCGGCCCCGTCGCCGCCGTCCCGCCCAGCGGGTACGACCCGCCATGCGGCGCCTGCTGGACCAGCTCACCCAGACACCCGCCCTGGTCCTCGGCGACCGGCTGGACATCCTCGCCTGGAACCCCGCCGCCACCGCCCTCTACATCGACTTCGCCGCCCTGGCCGCGGCCCGGCGCAACTACGTGAACCTGCTGTTCACGGACCCCGTGATCCGCGCGATGCACAAGGAGTGGGCGCATGACGCCCGGGAGGCGGTCGCCGCGCTGCGCATGGAGGCCGCGGGCGGCCCCGACGACCCCGACCTCGCCCGGCTCGTCGGTGAGCTGTCGGTCCGTGACACGGACTTCCGTGCCTGGTGGGCCGAACACTGGGTCAACAGCGCGTCGTACGGCACCAAGCACTACCGCCATCGCCTCGTCGGCGATCTCACCCTCGACTGCGACACCTGGGCCAGCCCGGACGGCTCCGGACAACGCCTGATGGTCCTGACCGCCGAACCCGGCAGCCCCTCCCACGACGCGCTGCGCATCCTCACGTCCTGGACCGCCGAGGCACCGGGAACCGACCCCGCGCAGGACGGGAGTCGACGTTCTTCCTCGCCCTGACCGTGCGTATCACCTCGCACGGGGGGACACACTTCGTCGTTTCGCCTATACATTGCACACTCAAGGTGTGTCGGTGTCGGCTATCGGTAGGCGGAGCATGAGGGTGTGGCGGGGGTACAAGGGCCGACGACTTGGGCTGACGAGCCTGACGGTCGCGGCGGGCGGTCTGCTCGCTCTGCTGATATGTGTCGTATTCACCGTCCTTCTGTGGGCCATCGGCGACGCGAACAGCTCCGTCTCGGCCAGGCGTGCCTCCCGGACTGCTCTCGTCGAGGCGGGCGACATGAAGCAGCTGCTGGTCGATCTGGAGACGGGCCAGCGCGGGTTCGTGATCACCGAGCGGGAGTCGTTCCTCCAGCCGTGGCTGGCGGCACGCGCCGCGTACCCCGCGGCGGCCCGGCGGTTCACCGAGAGCACCACCTCCCCCGCACAGCAACGCGCCGCCGAGCACATCACGCGCGGCCTCGAATCCTTCCTCAACGACTACTCGGTGCCGCTGGTCGAGATGGTCCGCCGAGGCGACGCCACCGCCTCCGGGCTCCCCATCACGGCCGAGGGCAAACATCGCGTCGACGCCCTGCGCGCCCAGTTCGACCGCTACATGGCCCACGAACGCGCACAGCTGGAGGAGCGCTCCGACGCCGCGGGGTCCAACAGCCACCAGGCGGTGCTGACCGCGACCGTGGGACTCGCGGCGCTGACCGCGCTCGTCACCGTCTTCACCGTGCTCCAACACCGAGCGGTGGTACGGCCGGTGCGCGGAACCGCCGCCGCGGCCGAGCGGCTCGCGGGCGGGAACCTGAGCGTGCGGGTGCCTCCCAGCAGAGTGGCCGAGATCGCGGCGCTGGGCGGCTCGTTCAACACCATGGCGGCATCCCTCCAGGACAGCCGCAGACGCATCATGGAGAGCACCGAGGCGGTGCACCGGCGTACCGCACGGGATCTGCACGACGGGGCACAGCAGCGCCTGGTGAGCCTGATGATCGGGCTCCGGCTCGCCCGGGAGCTGATCCCCGACACCGAGGCCACGGCGATCGAACTGCTGGACCAGTCGATCGACAACGCGCAGACGGCGATCAACGAACTGCGGGAACTCGCTTCGGGCATCTACCCCCTTGTCCTGACCGTGAAGGGACTCGTCGCGGCGGTCAGAGACCTGGCGTCCCGGTGTCCGGTGCCGACCGTCGTCGAGTGCCGGGACGAGCGGCGGATCTCCGCCACCGTCGAGTCGAACGCGTATTTCGTGGTGGCCGAGGCCGTGACGAACGCGGTCAAGCACGCCGAGGCAACCCGGATCGACGTCACCGTCGAGTTCGGGGACGTGTTGCGGATCCGCGTCGAGGACGACGGGATAGGCGGCGTGGGCAAGGCGTCCAGCGGCAGCGGGATGCTGGGGCTGGCGGACCGTGTGGCGGCCTTCGACGGCACGCTGGCCATCGACTCCCCCGTGGGCGGTGGTACCGCGATCCTGATCCAGATCCCGGTGCCCGACCCGGCCTGAGCAGCGTCGGTCACCGCGAGGAGGCGGCATGTCTCCCGCCCGTGTCGGTGGTGTCCGCACCGAGCCGTCGGCGTTCGGCACGCGACAACCCGCCCCAGACTCCGAAGGCCTCGCCCTGCCGCACAGCCGTGGCCCCGCAGATCTCGACGACCTCGCACCGGGCACACACCAGGCGGGCCCGCTCCTCCCGCTCCTGGCGTGCCCGGCCCCGCTCGCCCCGCGGCGAGAAGAAGACCGAGCTGCTCATTCCGCGGCAGGCGGCGCGCTGCTGCCACTGCCAGTCGTTCACAAGGGGGCGCGGTGTGCTGGACATCGTCTTCCTCTCTTCCTCTCCATCGATTCGCCGGGTTCGGGTCCGCTGCGGGTGTGTCCCGCTCTCCTGCTCGCTCACTCCGCGAGCTGGACCAACTCGTCCCAGTCCACGCCGTCCAGCTCGGTCCCGTGCGCAACCATGGAGTACGTGGCGGAGAGCCACTCCTCGACAGGTTCGACGGGGATCTCGAACAGTGCCGTATGGTCCGATCCCAGCAACACGTGGAAGGACGACGGTTCTCCGTCCTGGTCGGGGACCGGCCAGATCACGACATCCCCCTCGCCCGACCGGACGGCCAGGCCCTCGGCCAGCAGCTCCCGGAGGAAGGTCCAGCGCACCGGCCGCTCGCCGTCGCTGTCGAGGAGCAGCGTGACGGCGAGCGGGTCCTGTGTGTCGTACGAGAACTCGCAGCTCAGTCTGAAGGGCAGAGCGGGAGTCACCCAGTGTGTGATCTCCAGTGAGCGGTGGAACTTCCGCATGGTCGCCTCCTAGGGACTTGGCAGGCCGACTGGCCTGAAGGACCTCCCGGATCCAAGCGCCAAGTCTCCGAGCAGGCGTCACCCGGGTCTGTCGTGCGTTCCCTCGGCCATGCTCGGGGCTCCCCCACGCCGATGTAGGGTCCACCCCACAACGCGGTGGGCATCAGCCACTTGACGTGCTACGACGTCCGCGGTCCGGCAGAGCCGGACGGCCGGGTTCGGTGCGGCTCCGGCACGGGACATGTGTGGAAGTGTCGTTCTCACACCTCGACCGTGCCATGTATGCGCCATTACGCGCAGGCTAGGATGCCGCCATGAGCCAACCACTGCGGGCGGTGCTCGGCGAGGATCAGCCGATCGTGCGCGAAGGCATCGTGACCATCCTGCGCAAGGCCGGCATCGACGTGGTCGAGGCCGTCGAGGACGCGGTGGACCTCGTCCGTGCCACGGAGGAGCACGTGCCCGACGTGGTGATCACCGACATCCGCATGCCGCCGGGTCTGCAGGACGACGGTCTGCGTGCCGCGCAGAAGATTCGTGCGACGTGGCCCGAGACGGCCGTGATCGTGCTCTCCCAGTTCCTCGACGCCTCCTACGCCCTCGACCTGGTGGGGGACGATCCGAGCGGAGTGGGCTATCTCCTCAAGGAGAAGGTCGCCAGCCCGCAGATCCTGATCGACGCCGTCGAGCGGGTCGTCGCGCGTGACTCGGCGCTCGACCCTGACGTGATCGCAGCGCTGCTGGGACGCAAGCGTCCGGAGGACCCGCTGGCAGCGCTGACGCCGAAGGAGCGCGAGGTCCTGGCGCTGATGGCCGAAGGCCACTCCAACACCGGGATCTCGCAGAAGCTCTTCGTGAGCGTGGCCGCCGTGGAACGGCATGTGACCGGCATCTTCATGAAGCTGGGGCTCAGTCAGACGGCCTCGGGGCAGCACCGGCGCGTCCTAGCGGTGCTGCGCTACCTCGGTCAGTAGCCGGGAAGAGGCCCAGGACGGCGGCTGCCGTCAGGGTGCGGAGCGGGTGAACAGGCTCCGCAGATCGGCGTCGAACAGCCGGTCCTTGGCGACGAAGGACGCGATTCCCGCTCGGCGCAGTTCCTCCTGCGACCACAGGGACTTGTCGGTGGAGGTCAGCACGATCCGCGGCGGGTCGTCCTCCTCGGCCAGCCGACGTGCCACGCTGAGCCCGTCCAGGTCGGGGAGGTGAAGGTCCAGCAGCAGCCCGTCAGGGCGATGTTCGCGCACCGCGACCAGAGCCGACGCTCCGTCCCCGGACTCCGCCACGACACGCAGGCCCCGTGCGGTCAGCAGCGTCGTGGCGATGCGGCGGAATCCGGGGTCGTCGTCGACGACGACGATGTTGATGCACATGGGTCTCAGCATGCACAACGCCCTCGCGGCCGGACCATAGGGGGAGCCCTACGGTTTGGGCACCATCGTGTGCAGGGCGCCCCACCGTGGGGGATGAAGAACGGGTCTCCCGTACGCAGCCGGAGCGGCGGCCGGTCGTCGGACTCCATGAGGACGTCGCCGCGGATGATGTAGCCGACCTCGATGCCGGGGTGGCTGTGCCGACCTGACTCCCTGTGCCGGGGAATCTGCATTTGGAGCGGGTTCACCACAAGACGAACACGTATCTCAACAGGCACACAAGGGTGAAAGTCGGCCAACTGGACACACATGTTAGCGCCTTGCCCTCATCCGCTAGCATGCCCAGGCACGTGTGCCGGGTCGCCGTTTCGTCCGCACCGATTTCTCCGACGAGGCGGCCTGGGAGGCCCTTCGCTCGGTGGTCACCACCCCACAGGAGAAGGACGGTTTCCTCCCGACGCTGCACATCGTGGACGACCCCGCCTACCGTGATCTGACCACCGAGGAGGTCGTCGAACTCGCTCCTGAAGAAGCCGACTTGCTGATCGCCGTGTCCTGGAGCGCGTGCAGGCGCTCCAGGACACACGGATCGCCCTACGGAGTACGCGTGCTCCACTTCTGGTTGGGCGTGCCCGCGCACGTCCACAGCTGCAGACGCGCTCCGTTGCTGGTCTGCTGGTCCTTCACGTCGACGCACTTGTTGCCCGAGTTCGGGTTGGTCAGGTCGTGCGACGAGTTGAGACGGAACTGCTGGGCCGCCGAGCCGTTGCACGTCGTCCAGTTGATGAGGGCGCCGTTCCCCGTCGCCCCACCGCTCACGTTCATGCACTTGCCCTCGGACCGCACGGTGCCGCTGACGAACTTCCACCGCTGGTAGGAGACGTCGTAGCAGTCCCAGATCACCAGCGCCGACCCGGTGGGCGCGTCCGGGCTGTTGGCGACGCCGATGCAGTGGTTGGACGCGTGACTGTAGATCTGCACGCCGCCGGGCCAGGGCTCGCTCGGGGCCGAGTCGGCCTTGTCGCTCGACGTCGACCCGGAGTCGGAGGAGGAGTCGCCCGAGGTACTCCCGGAACCGGCCGCGGTCCCGCCCGACCCCGACTCGCCCGTGGGCGTCTTCTCCCCGCCCGAGGACTTCTTCCCGCCACCGGACGTGCCCGTCTCCGGCGCCACCGTCACCCTGACGGGCTTGCCGTCCGGCCCGGTGCCGGTGACGACCTTGGGGGTGGTCTTGCGCTGCTTCTCGGACGGGTGCGGCGACGGTGACTGCGAGCCGACCACACCGGACGCGGGCCCCGCCGCCAGCCCCTCCAGCACGGTGCCGGGGGTGACGCCGGGCTTCTCGGACGACCGCGCGTCGTCCCCGTCGCCGCCACTGATCAGGAACGGAACGGAGATCAGCAGAGCGCCCGCGATGGCGGCCCCGGCCAGCAAGCTCTTGTGCGGCCGGCCGGGGGCGACCGCCACCGCCGTGACGGCGGAATCGCCGGTGACGGACGCGACGGACGTGGCCCCGGTCGACGCCGAGGTGTCCGAGGCGGCGGAAGACGTCTCCGTGGCAGACGCCGCGGCGTCAGGGGTCGCGGCGGACGTGTCCGTGGACCCGCTCGCTTCCGAGTCGTCGGCGGTCCGGGCGGCGGGCTCGGTCTCCGGCGATGTCACCTCGGCGGCGTCGGGTTCCTCCGCCTCCTCGTGCTCTTCGTTTTCCTCATGTCGTCCTGCCTGTGGCGGCTCTGGCTCCGGCTCGGTCATGGCGGAGGGCACGGCGGGCCGCCCAGAGCCCGATGACGCGGTCAGAATGCGCTCCGCCGAACCGGCGGAGGACTCCGTCTCCTCCTCGGCTTCACCGCCACCCTCTGGCTCGGCATGCGCCGTCACCGCGGTCGTCTGCTCGTCGGGAGATTCGTTGGGTTGGGAAGTCGTCATGACACCTATCCGGTGGTCGAGGGGTGGCACGTGTGCATGCACGCGAATCTCGAGGGCCTGATTCAAGTACGGCCGATCCGCCCTGTGTTCGTGATTCTAGGATGACACCCGAGCTGTGCAGGTTGCTCCACGGGTGTGACGTATCTCCGGGACACACCTGCGCTCGAGGCGGTCGGATGTGTCCGCTCAGCCCGCGCCGCCACTCAGGATGTTGACGAGCTGCTCCTCGGTGGAGAGTCCGGGGGCTCCGCGATCGACCTGCCCTTGCCCTTGTCCGATTCCCGGGTTGCCGTTGGGACGTAGTTTGCGTCGGGTGTCGTATCGGGCGGACTGGGAGCGGGAGTGGGCTCACTGTTGGGCTGTGGCCGGGCCAGCAGGAACTCCGCGCCGCGCCGGTACACCGTGATCCTCCTGCCCGGGCGCGGGTCAGCCGCGTCGTAGACGTCGTGCGTGCCGTCCTCATGGACTACGACGACCTCGGCGCCGTAGCTGTTGGCGGCCACCTTGGCGGCGGTGGCCACCGTGGCCCGGTTCCAGCCGTTGCCCAGGAACAGCTGGGCCTTGATCAGATCGCGCCGCTGGCGGGGGCTGAGTTCGACGTCGTCGGGGAGGCGTCCACCACTGGCGCGGAACTTCTCCCGCTGCGCGTCCGTCAGTTGCCCGAGCCTGCGGTCGGCGGGGGCCTGCCGACGCATGTCAGGGGTCGAGTCGACGTTCGCCCACAGCAGGATGTCGTGGGTGAACGCGGTCTCGGGGTCGAGCACTGCACTGTCCGGCAGCCGCTGGCCGACGACCCGGCCGACGGGGTCGTCCTCGCCCCGGGCGAAGCTCTGCTCGAAGGCGTACCAGAAGCCGTTGCCGTCCCCGTGCGGTTCCTCCAGCCGGTACTCGGTCCCGTCGGGACCGACCAGGAGGTCGGTGTCACGCCTCGTGAAGCCGGTCCCGTCGAGGGGCTGGGTCTGCCACGGCGGGGTGGTGTAGGCGGCGCCCAGGACCGGGCCGGGCGCGGTCGGCGGCGGGAGTGGTGTGGCAGCGGCTGCGGGCGGGTTGTCGGAGTGCGGGCGCATTCCGACGGGCAGGGCGACGCCGAAGTGGCGGCCCGTCTTCCGCAGGACGACAGGGGGCTGGTCCAGGCTCGCGTCGTCGCCGCCGAACTCCTCGAAGAGTCCGTCCTGATCCACGACGAACACCCTGATACCGAGCGCCTGCGCGGCAAGGGAGGGAAGCAGTTCCGCCGCACTGCTCTGCCAGGCGGGATCGTTCGCGTCCGTCCCGGTGCGCTCGAGCAGCACCGCGGCCAGGCGCGCCCGCTGGTCGGAGGCGAGTCGGTGGTGCAGGGGGATCCGCCCGGTGGCGGTGAACTCCCTGTGCTCCGGGCTGCCTTCCGGGAAGTCGATCCCTGCTCGCACGAGCTCGTCCGGCGTGACGACGCCGAAGGAATCGGAGTCGAGACGTTCCACCAGAGCCGACTGGTCCTTTGTGGTCAGCGCGTTCACCAGCAGCGACCGGAGTGTCCCCACCTCCGTCGCCGGGTCGCCGTCCAGGTGCGCAAGCGCGTCGGCGAAAGCGTGGAGGAAGCTGTCCTCGCCTGGGGCGTCGTGGACGGTGTACCGCGCGGAGCCGGGCCAGGGCCGGCCGCGCACGGTGGTCGGGGGCGTCAGCATCCGTACGCCGTCGTCCGTCGTGACGTGGCCGAAGCGGTCCGAGGCGGGCTCGGTCGTGGTCGGCTCGACGGGGTCGGGCGCGCGAAAGACGGCCTCGGGCGGTTCGGGCACACCCTGCCGCACCGCGTCCTGTGCCAAGTCCTCGCGAGGCAGCCGGTGCCAGCGCGTGAGCCGGTCCGCCGCGACCCGTACGCGGTGGTACTCGGCCGCGGCGTCCACGGCGGTCCGGTGCCAGGGCTGCAGCAGTGCCGGTGCCTCCGCCAGGGCCGCTCGGGCCGCGGAGGCGTTCTTCTTCGCCTGGCGCACCGCGCCCCGCGCGTTGTCGGTCCGCGCCGACCGCTCCCCGGTCCGGTGGATGGCGTCCGCCAAAGCTCGTTTGGCGTCGGAGAGTTCGCGCCTGCTCGCGTGGTACGCGCGGTGCCGCTCGGCCTGGTCCGCCTGCAGGGCTCGTCTGCGGTCCCAGTACGCCTTGTCCGCGTCCTCGAAAGCCTTCGCCGCCTTCTGAACCTCCGTCCACGCGTCCGCGACCTGGGGCGGGAAGGTGTCGTCGTCGATGAGCCCGAGGTCACGAGCCACGTCCTCGCTGATCCACGCGATGACATGACCCTGCGTCTCCACCGCCTGGGCGCCCGGCTTGACGTGGCCGAAGGGGCCCAGCCGCCCGAAGAACCACCGTGCGACGGCACTGTCCTTGATCTGATGGTGTACGTCGGCCACGGCGAGCCAGTCGGTCCGCACCCGGAACAGGAAGGCCCGCCCGACCGTGGGCTTGAGGGTGAGCTGTGCGGCGTTGGTGTCGGTCTGCCGGCCGGCCTCGCTCTCGGTGTTCGCCGCGTCGGCGGGAGCGAGAAGGGGCCGAAGTCGCCCGGCCTCCGCGGTGTTGAGGTGGGCACCGCCCGCGAGCCCGAGCTGCTGGGTGTGGCTGACGCCGAGGGCGTGGTCGCCGCCGTGGGTGTCCCTCGTACCGCTCTCCATGGCGGCCGCGGGGGCCACCGTGAGCAATTGGGCGTCGGTGAAGTCGGGCCGGGAGAACAGCTGGTACGAGCCTTGGGTGCCGCCGACCAGCAGGCCTTCCGTCAGGCCGGGCACCTGGTAGCCGCCGGGTTCGGTGGTGTGGGCGAAGAACGAGGTGAGGCTGGTGTTGCTCAGGCCCTCGTGCAGGGCCGACGAGGAGCGCGTGCCCGTTCTGGTCAGGCCCTCGATGCGGGCCTTGGCGAGGGGGCGGGTGAGGTCGTCACCGGTCAGCCATCGTCCCAGCGGGAAGGCGAGGTTCGTGCCGTAGGCGCGGGAGAGGGCCAGTTCCGCGGCTTCCTGGATGGTCTCCAGGCCAATGACGCGCCGGGGGGCGTATCCGAGGGCGGGGAAGGTGAAGGGCCGGTCGGTGTGGCCGCGGCGCCAGCGGCCGATGTTCTCCGGTGTGACCTCGTGCGCCGGCCAGAAGGTGACCGCCCGCTCCGGGTTGGGCAACTGCGGTGCGCCCAGGGGGTTCTCGGGGCTTGCGGTGCCTTCGGCCGCCGGGACGCTCAGGCTCACCGGGACGTGTTCACGCAGGCTGCCGACCTCGCCGGCATGCTCGATCGGCGTCGCCTCGGGACGGGGACGATAGGACAGTTGCAGGGTGAACGTCGTCCGCTGATCCGTGTGCGGTTCTTCGAGTGCGACGATGTTGTTGGCGTAGGCCGCTGTCGTGCTGCTGTCGGCGCTCTGGACGACGCTGGTGCCCTGTTCGGTCCCGCTCGGGCCGGCGGCCCTGATCAGTTCGTGACCGGTGCGGATGTAGGGGGCCACGAGCGCGGCCAGCGCCCAGGACTTGATCTTTCCGGAGGTGTTCTCCGTGGTCCGGGTGGTGTGGCGGCCGTCCTTGAGCGTCGTGCCGTGCCCGAGGCCGTCGAACCGTGTCTCGCCGGGGATCAGCCGGATGCCGACCGTCCCGGTCCGGCCCGACGCCGGGTCGGTCCACCGGAAGGAGGCGCGTACGCGGGCCGGTTTCCCCGTGGACGTCATCTGGTCGCGCAGGGATCGGACGGCCCGAGGGCTGACCAGGGACCGGATCCGGGCCCGGCTGGTCCTGCCGACTCCCGCGTCCCGCAGCAGGCGGTCGAACTCGGCCAGTACGACTGTGGCGTCCAGGGAGTCGACGGGATAGGTCCCCAGCGGGTCGCCCGTCAGTAGCGGCTGCCACGGCAGGTCCGTGTAGTGGGGCACCGGGCCCAAGTGGTCGGCCAGCAGGCCCAGTCGGTGAGCCGTCTTCTCCGATACGTGGCCGAACCAGCCGGTGGGGACGTTCACTTGTCGTCCCGCCACCGGGGTGCGGTGCAGGGTCGCGAGTCGGTGCGCGGGCGCCAGGAGGCCGTCGCCGTGCGCCTCGGCGGCGATCTCGTGGACGGCGTCCGCGGTCACCAGGACCTGGGGCCCGCTGATGACGGCGTTGACGTCCGCTGTGGCCACCTGGCTGACGGCGACTGTGCGCACCGAGGAGGTGGCGCCGCTGACGAGTGTGCCGTAGCCACCCTGGACGCCGGGGCCGACGTCGTGGGTCTGCCAGTAGAGGGCCGCACCGGTGAGGGTGAATCCACGGACATTCGTGACGGCGCCCGACACCTGGCTGTCCACGCCGAGGGTCTGCTCGATCTGCACGTCGACGGGCGCCGAAACCGCCAGCGGGCCGCGCAGTTGGACGCGGTGGACCAGCAGGCCGCGCCGGTTGAGGTACGGGCCTTGTCCGAAGAGCCCGTTGACGGCGAGGCCTTGGGCGCTGGTGAGCTGGTCGAAGTTCCCGGTCAGGTACGGCGGGAGCAGGGGTCGCAGAGCGGTCCGGTGGGCCGGGGCGCCGGGCTCGCTCAGCTGCCAGGCGCCGTGGGAGGCGTCCCGCAGGGCGGCGGTGGCCGCCTCGGTGAGGTCTTGGTGCGCGGCCACGCCGAGCACATGGACCGGCAGGTCCGCGAAGGTGTTCGGGGCGGAGGCCGGTGCCGTGCCCGCGAGGAGGGACATGGCGAGGCCGGGCGGGAGGGGGCTCACGGCCGCCTCGTGCGACAGCCCCGGTGTGAGCGGCGAGTCGACGGACGGTCGCGTGTGCTCGTCGGCGACGGAGAGGATCACCCGCCCGGTCACGGGGTCCCCCGCCGCGCCGCCGACCAGGTCCGTCATGGGCTCCTGGAAGACGAAGGGCTGGGTGCCGAGCACGCCCAGGGAGAGCGCCCCGCGCAGCATGCCGCGGAAGCGCCAGTACCCGCCGATTCGGGCCCGCAGGGAGATCCGGTAGGAGTACAGCCGCGAGGTGGAGGTACCGATGTGCTGGGTCTCGTGCGACGCCGTCGAGCCGAAGCCGGTGCGGTTGCCGCGGCCGATGCCCCGGCGCGGGCCGAAGCCGACGTAGCCCATGTGCAGGGGGATGCCGAGGTGGTCCTGCTCGCTGTCCCGCACGCCGAACGAGGCGTCGAACCCGAACTCGGCGCTGTGCATGGTGTTCTGGGTGGCGTCCAAACGTTCCGTGGCCGTGGTGCCGGCGCGCACCATGAGGTCGTCCTGGACCCCGTCGTATCTCCGCTCGGTCAGTTCGAAGGTGACAAGGAGTCGGCGGTGGGCCCGCGTTGTCCCGCTCAGTCCGGGGCCGGGGGCGACGAGCGGGATGGTCAGCCCGGTGGTGACGAGGGTTTCCAGGCTGCCCGCCACCGCGTGGAACGACAGCGCCTTCGTGACGGTCAGCAGGTTCTGGAGCTTCCGCTCATAGCTCTCCCGGTCCGTCCCGCGGACGTCCTGCCATCCGTGCCGACGCGCCGGGGCACGCAACTCGCTCAACGGGGCGATCATGTCCGGGTACTTGGCGGCGAGCGCCGCCACGACGCGATCCGTGAAGGTCTGCAGCAGGGTCGGCGGCGGAGTGGGGCCCTCCGCCGCGGCCGGTCCGCTGGTGGGCGTCGCCGGGTCGGCCAGGAACGCTTCGGGGCGGCTCATGCCCAGTACGACCGGGTGGTCCTGCGCCAAGTACGCGGGAGGCAGCGGCGCTTGGTCGTCTGCCGGAGTCCGGGTCCGGCCGTCGTCCCACCCCGCGAGTCGGCGCGCCTCGCTGCGGGGCATGCGATCGAGGCTCCACACGCGGAAGGTGCGCGGAGCCGCGTCGCCGGTCGGGCGGACGTAGACGTCCTTGAACACGACGTAGAGGTCCGTGGGCGCCTTCTTCACCTGTCCGACGACCTTGCGGTTGGCGGTGCCGCCGAAGGTGTCCCCGAAGGTGCTGGACCGGCTGTACCGCGCGTACAGCGCGACCAGGGCCCGAAGTCCGGCCGGGCTGCCGAAGAAGTGCGCGAAGTCGGCGCCGGGGCCCACGCTGCCGAAGACCTGCTGGCTGTATGTCCGGGCCAGCGAGCGTTCGTTGCGCACGCCGTGCTGGAGTGCGTGCCGCAGTTCCGCGGTCGTGGTCTCGTTGAGCAGATGGCCTTCGACGGGCACGATCCGGTCGACGACGAACGCCCCGAGAGGCCTGCCGTCCGCGCCGCGCAACTGGCCGGTGGGGACGGCTCCCATCGCCGCCCGCTGGGCGATCAGCAGGAAGTTTTTCCTGCTGAAGAACTCGGTGACGTCGTCGTGGGCCGGATCGCCGGCGGTGGCGTCGATCCTGCTCAGGGCCCAGTCGCGCAGGGGGCCTACGGGGCCGAAGTCCTCGGAGCGGATGAGCCGGAGGTCCGGGTTGCCCGCGAAGTGCAGCAGGCGCGGGGCGAGGGGGCCGGACTGGGGCGAGGTGAGGCTGTCGGGCAGGCGCACCGCCAGGCCGGAACGCATGGTGAAGGCGAAGTGGGCCTCTCCGGGGAACACCGGGTGCTGCGGACGCGGTTGAGGGGTGAAGACGCGGACCTCGTAGTGGACGTCGACCAGGTGCAGGTGGGAGGCGTCCCCCGAGCGGGTCTCGCTCTGCTGGAGCGTCTGGTCGAACAGGGCGTAGTCGTAGGACTTCGTGAAGCCGAGACCCACCCCCACGCGCGCGTAGGCGGCCGGGCCGCCGGGTGTGGGGCCGATCGCGAGCGAGGGCGTCAGGCGGACACCGGCGCTCTGCAGGACGGCGGACCCGACCGAGAACTGGCTCCGCTGGGTTGTGTCGAATTTGAAGGGCGCGCCGAACTCGTCGGTGAAGCGTTCCCAGTTGTCGTGCGGTCGCGTGTTGACGCGCAGCGCACGCGGGTGCCCATGGCGGTCCAGGAAGGTCGGGCTCTGGTAGCCCTCGCCGTGGAACAGCCAGGGCATTTGGCTTAGCGCGTGGCGGAGTTCGGCGATGACTCGGCTCTGACCGGTGCCCTCGGTGGCGGACAGGCCGGCCCGGGAGGTGATCTCCGCCAGGGCCGCGTCCGCATTGCGGAGCGTGACGCGCGCGTGCCCGTAAGCACCGCTCTCGGTGTCGGGGGTACCGCCGCCGGTGAGGAAGGCGGGCAACTCGCTGCCGTCACTGAACGTGACGCGACGGCCATCCCTGGGGGGAGGCGGGGTGAAACGGTCGAGGCGGGCCGGTCGGTGGGTGTCGAGTTGCGCTTCGATGGGGCGGATGTGTTGGGGTGGGGGCTTCAAGCCCTTGTCCACCGTGGGCGGTTCGGCGGTCGGAGGCGGTGTGATGGACGCAGAGTGCACCAGGGGCGTGGGCAGTTCACCGGCCGAGCGCGCCAGGAGGTCGGCGGACGTTGCCTGGTTGCGGCTCGCTGAGGTCACCGCGGCGGACGCGTGCGGCCCCTCGGCTCGTAGCCCGTCGAGCGCTTTGACCAGCCCGGAGACGTAGGGAGCGTGCAGCTCCCCGTTGGCGATCGCGTTCACCAGCATTCCGCGCAGGACCGTCTCGGTGCGCTGTTCCCAGGACTCGTCCGCCCGCACGGGGAAGGCGACCGGGCCGGAGGGTTCGGCTGCGCGGGGCCGGTGCCGCCTCGATCTCCTGGATCCCGGCGCCGCGTTGTCCCGCCGCCACTGGTCGTGCAAGCTGCGCAGCCGGTCGGCGAACTCCGAGTCGACGGGCACCCGGTTCCGGGGGCTGTTCGTGAGGAAGAGCCTCTCTCGCGATACGGCGTAACCGTGATCGTCGTAGCCCTCCGCGACCCGGCGGTCGAGCCGGACGCCCCCTTGGGTGAGCGCGCCCACCAGCACGGTGTTGCCGGGATCGATCCCGTTCACCCGGAGGCGCTCCCACCAGTCGAGGAACGAGGCCACCTCTCGGGGGCTCTCTCCGAGAAATCCCCCCGGCTCGCCGGGGATCTGCCCCCGGTGGCTCTCGAACCACGCCTCGACCTCCCCTGCGCGGCGGAGATCGAGCACCACGGCATGCGCGCTCGCCAGGTGCCAGTCGCGCCCCACCGCGCGCAGCCGGGAGGCGAAGGCGTCGTCGACGGCGACCCGGTCCTCGGGCCGGTCCACGAGGAAGAGCCGGGACGCGGGGAACCCGTGATCGGCGTCGGAGTCCTCGGCGGTCCGGGCCACGAGACGGATGCCGCCCCGCGCCAGGGCGTCCACCAGAACGCCGTTTCCGGGATCGATGCCCCGGACCCGAAGCCGCTCCCACCAGCCCAGGAACAACCCCAGCTCGTCCTGGCGCTGCCCGCGACCCGCGCCACCGTCACTCGGGACTCGCCCCGGATGCGCCTCGAACCACGCCGCCACCTCCGCGGCGCGCCTGATGTCGTACGACCGTGTCTGCGAGGGCACCGAGTCGCCCGCCGGCGGGCGAGAACCGGCCCTGTCCCACTCCTCGTTCACCTCGCGCAGCCGTGCGGCGAAGGCGGCGTCGACCGAAACGCGCTCTCCGGGCTGATCCCTGAGGAAGAGGCGCACACGTGACAGGGGGAATCCGTGGTCGCCCGTCCCCTCCACCGCCCGCGAGACGAGACGCACACCTCCGGCGGCCAGCGCCTCCACCAAGACACGGTTGCCCGGATCGATCCCACTGGCCCGAAGGTCCTCCCACCAGCCGAGGAACGAGGTCACCGCGCCCCGGCGGTCCGCCAGGCCCGCAGGACTGCCGCCGGGGGTTTGACCCGCGTGTGTCTCGAACCACGCCACGACCTCCGCCGCTCGGCGTGCGTCGAGCGAACGCGCCCCCGCGATGGCCGCGTCGAGGGCCGCGCGCTGAACGGTGGTCCTGTCCCAATCGCGGTGCACCGCGCGCAGCCGGTCGGCGAAGTCGCCGTCCACCGGAGCCCGTTGCTCGGGGCTGTCCTGGAGGACGAGCCGGGAGCGCAGTGCGAAGAAACCGTGGTCGTCGGTCCCCTCGGTCACGTCGGAGACGAGGCGGACGCCCCCTCGGGTCAGCGCCGCCTCCAGTGCGGCGCTGCCCGGATCGATCCCGTCGACCCGAAACCGCTCCCACCAGCCGAGGAACGAGGCCACCTCCTCCCGGCGCTCCCCAAGGGCCGGACCACCGTCACCGGGCGTCCGGCCCGGATGTGCCGCGAACCACGCCGCCAACTCGGCGGCGCGCAGGGCGTCGTACGACCGCACATGGGCGAAGGTGTGCGAACCGGGGGTGGTGTCGGCCCGCTCCCCGGAAGGGCCGGCCGCCGTCGACGTCCCCGCGGGTGCCAGCGGGTCGTCCATGTACATGTCCTCAAGGTCCGAGGGTTCGTCGGCGTCGGCGACGGCACCCGCGGGTGTCCCGGTGGGTTGCTCGGGAGCGACGACGGCCAGGATTCGTCCAGCGGTTTCCGCGTCCACAGGCACCTGGTCCGCCGGCCGGTCCCTGAGGAAGAGCTGTCGATGCAGGACCAGTTGGCCTTGCCTGTCGTAGTTCTTGAACCCCTCGACGAGCTGGATCCCCCCGTCCCGCAGGGCCTCCACCACCCGCTGTTGGTACGCGGTGTCGGGAATTCCCGAGGTCCGCAAGTCCTGCCACCTGTCGACGAATGCCTGTACGGCGGGATGCAACGCCGTCCCGTCCGCGGCTTGCCGCGTGTGGCTCGGCGTCCGGTACCAGTTGCGCCGGTCCTCGAACCATGCGCGGATCTCGGCGGCCCGACGCGCGGCGTTCACCGTGTATCTGGTCCTGGACCGCGGCAGTGCCGCCGCGCCGACCTGCACGGTCAGGCCGTGCACCGCGAGGATCTTGCGTGCCGTCTCCTCGTCGAGGCGCACCCTGTCCCGCTCGGTGTCCTTGAGGAAGTGCTTCCGGTCGACCTGTTCGAGGGTGACGCCTCCACGCCGAAGCGCCTCCGCGAAGGCGGGGCCGGTCCGCTCGCCGATCCCCACCCGCCGCAAGGACTCCCACCAGCGCACGAACCCGTTGACCACCCTCTGGTGTTCCTCCGGGTACTTGGGGAGGTGGCCCAGCGCGGTACGCGGCGTCTTGCCCGGGTGAGCGGCAAGCCATGCCTCGACCTCCGCGACGCGCAGGCTGAGCGCGTCGGAGGCGGGGGCGGCCGGTTGCGGCTGGCGGGCGGGCGCGACATCTTCCGCGGGCCGGTCCTGTCGCTTCTGTGGCTGCCGCCGTTTCCGCCGCACCTGTGGTTCCTCGCGGATCTCCGCGGGGCCGTCGGTGGCTGCTGCGGCGGGCGCCTCGTCCGCTCCCGCAACGGGCGTGCGCTCCCAGACGTACTCCCTTTGCAGGCTGAGGAGTTCGTCGGCCGACGCCACCGACTCGGTATGCCGGTTGCCGGCCTGGGCGCTCCTTATGTGGTCCCACACCTGGCCGAAGGTCAGGCCGGGAAGCTGTTCCTGGTCGAGGGTTTCGAAGAGACGGCGCTTCTGGGCGACGGTGAATCCCGCGATGTACGCCGCTCTTCCCCAGCCACGCCGGTCTCCCTGGCGGGTGCGCCAGCTGAGGTCCGCGAGCGCGCCCAGTGCGCGGCGGGCGTCATCGCTCACCGGGCCCGTGAGCGAGGCGAGTTCTTCTGTCCGCTGTTCGAAATCACGGGCGAGGAAGTCGTCCTCGACGTCCATGACGCCTTCACCCTCACCGCTGGGCGGCGACGCACTGTCGGATGCCATCTCGAAGTCGCGGGTGAGGAAGTCGTCGACGTCCATTGCGGCTTCGGGCAACTCCAGGGGGGCCTCCGGGAAGTCCTGGGGGGCTTCCGGCAATTCCAGGGGGTCGCCAAACACGTCCACGAAGTCGTCGTCGCGGTCGGGCGACGGCTCGTCGAACGCGGCTGCCAGGAAATCGCCGCTGCGGTACTCGGGAGCCGAGACGAAGCTCGGCATCTCCGGTTCGGGGTCGTCCGGTGTTCTCTCGTCCCGGCCGGTCGTCTCCAGCTCACCGCGCTGCTGGGCGACAAGGCCCGCGATGGTGTGGAGATTCATCACCGCCCACGGTTCCTGCGGGCGCATGAGGTCCACCAGGTCCCCGTCCTCGGCGCGGGACCTCTGCAGCTCGTCCAGCCTGGCGCGCTGCTCTGCCCAGTCGTGCGCCTCTTGGGAGAGCGCGGCGACGGCCTCCTCCCAACGGGCCTCGGCGACTTGGCGCGCGCGGGCGTCGCTCGCGGGGTCGCCCTCGCGCAACTGCATGGCCACGGCCAGGTCGCGGGAGGTGAAGGACTCCGAGGACGAGGAGTCGGAGTCGGACTCGGACTCGGAGCCGGTGTCGGAGCTGGTCCGAGTCCACGCTGTGAGCTGTCCCGGGCCTGCGCCGGGCAGCCGCTCCCCTGGTGCGACGACCTCCTCGAACAGCGGCAAGGGAGTGTCCGGCAGGGTCTGCCGCCAGGCGTCCGCGGCGAGATCCAGCCGCTCGGCGGCGGCCCGGACGAGTTCGCGCGCCGCCGTCACCGTCATGGCGGTGCTCGCGGAAGCCACCTCGGGCCGCCTCAGACTCTCTGCCTCGGCGAGCGCGGCCCCCGCACTGACGACCTGCGCCCGCGCGGCGAGATACTCCTCACGGACAGCGTCCTCGTCCCCGGTCAAGGAGTCGGCCCCCGATTGCCGTATCTCCTCCGCCTCGGCCTGGAACCGTGCCTTGGCCTTGCCCTTGTCGTCCCAGGAGGCGGCCCCGCTGCTCCCGCCCAGGGCTGGCAGGCCGCGCAGTTCCGTCGCCAGTTCGGCGTCCAGCTCCGGTCGGCGCAGGAGCAGCCGTGCCCGGTCCAGAGGGGTCAGGCCGGCTTCCTCCATCTGGACCGTCACGTCTGGCATGAGCGCCCAGGTGTGGTCGAGGGCGGGGTCGTAGGCCAGGCCGGCCAGGTCGGCTCGGGAGACGGGGGCCGTCGTGAGGTGCGGCGCGTCGAGGCGACGTAGCAGATCCTCCGGGATCGGTTCGTCGTCCTGGCGGGCCGGTTCGTCGGAGTGGGCGTAGGCGTCCTTGTAGGGACCGGTGTCGGCGGGGGTGGACAGGACGGTGAGTTCGGGGGAACGCGTCGGCTCGGGAGCGGGGCCGGCGACAGGCGGGTGGTCGGCGACGGTCGCGACGACCAGGCCCCGGATCTGGACGGTCGCGGCGTCGATGACGGCGATGTCCTGGTCGGGTTCCACGGCCGTGTCCGCGATCAGTCCGACCACGTCGCCCGGCGGCGGTACGGCGACCGACGCGCGGAAGTCCCGCACGGCGTCCGCCTCCGTCGTGGAGAACCGCACGAACGAGGTCGAGTCGGGGTCGGCCTGCCGGGGGAAGTCGTCGTCGCCCGCCGGGAAGATGTTCACCGGTTCGCCCGCGTGCGCCGTGCGGGGCGGGGCCAGCGGGTGCACGCGATGGAGGAGCAGGCCCTCGGCGAGGAACTTGGTGACGAGCCTGGCCACTTCGGGGCGCACCGCCCCGCCCTCGATCTGCGTGTTGCTGATGTACACGGTCCCGCCGTCGGCGGTCGTGAACCGGTGGAAGCCCCTCTCGTCGATCATCGGTCGTGTCGTGTCGCCGAGCCGCACGTCGTGCGCGCCCGGCCCGGCAGCGGGGTTGCTCTCCTGTGCCGCCGTCGGCGGTGTCTTGTCGGTCGAGCGCCAGGTGCCGTAGTCCTGGCCCAGCTGCCAGGACAGTTGGCGGGCGGCGTCCTCACCCTCGGCGCGACAGGCCCCCGCCACCAGGGACATGAACTGTCCGAGGAGGTGGATCTGCTGCTGCTGGACCGCGGTGGCGGTCTCGGCGACGTGCGGTCGCTGGTGGTCCAGCGACACCCTCAACTTCGCCCAGTCCAAAGAGGACTTGATCTGTTCCTTCGAGTACTGCTCCCGCTGTGCGGCGACCGCGCTCAGCGCCTCGGCGTGCCGCGGCAGCAAGTCGGTGACGGGTGACTCCGCGGCGCTCCACGACTGGTCGACACCGGACTTCAGCACGCTGCCCAGCCCGCGTGCCCTGTCGACGACGGAGGGGAGGGGATCGTCGCCGAGCACTTCGTGCAGGAAGCCGCGGACGAAGCCGTTGGCGCCGAAGCTGCTCTCGGCGTAGGTCCGTGAGATGTTGCGTTGGGCGTACCGATGGGCGAGCTGGACTTGGTCCGCGTTGACGCGGTACGTCCGCAGGATCACGGAACTCGTGCTGTAGACCTGCTCATCGTGCTCGAAGAACAGTCCGCCGCGGACGGACTCGTACCAGTAGGCGTTCTGCCTGCTGTCGACCGCCCCGAACCGGAAGGCCACCGGGTCAGGACGGGTCGGGACCTTCACGGCCACGGCCGGGCGCTCCCCCGCGTCGGTCCGGACCGTCATGACGATGATCTCGGCTTCCAAGGCGCCGCGGTCGGCGGCGTTCCGAGCGTAGGAGACCAGCGGCTCCAGCAGCTCCTCGGCCGTCGGGCGCGGGTCCACGCCGGCTGTGCGCCACGTGCCGTACCTGATGCCGAGTTCCTGCGACAGGGCCAAGGCGGCCCCCTCACCGCTTCGTTGAGCTCTCTCCGCCATCAGTGTGGCGAAGGCGTTCAGCATGCCGACTTGCATGACCTGGGTGGCGGTCACCTTCTCGACGTCCTCGATCAAGGGCCGCTGATGGTCGACGGCCACCCGGTGCGCGGCCCAGGCGAGCAGTTCCTCCGCGTCGCTCCGTTCCTTCCACTCCTCGGCCAGGGTCAGGCTCTCGCGATCGGCGGGCAGGAGCTGCAGGAACCTCGGGCGGTCGGCCCATTCCCTGTGTCCTCGATCGCGCATGTACTGGATCAAGGTGTTCGGTGAGACGATCTCGCTGTCGACCACGTCTTCACCGGTCGCTGCCTTCAGGAAACCCCTCGCGAAGATCACACAGTTGTAGCGCAGAAGGTTGTAGCCGCTCTCTGCGTTCCGGCTCGCGTAGTCATTGGCCGCGGCCAGCTGATCCGCGTTGATCCAGTACGTGTCCAGGACATGGCCGCCGTAGCTTTCGGTCACGTCCTCCTCGGCGGCGACGGCTCCCGCCACCGCATCGGTGAACACGCGCATGTCCACCTCGTCGCCGGGCGCGAACCCGAACGAGACCGGGCCTCGGGTCCCCGGCACCCGTACCGCCAGATGGACATGGCCGGTGCCCCTGTTCCCCGTGAAGTACTCGAGCGGCCCCTCCGCCCCCGGGCGGGCCATCAGGACGACCTCGACGTTCTTCGCGGTCCGGTCGGCGGCGTGCTGTGCGTACAGGTGCAGCGGCTCCATCAACTCCATGAATTCGCGCGGCCCTTCGACGATCTGCCGCACTGGCCGCCGCGGCTGTGGGCGCACCCACGCGCCGCGCAGCGGGGGCACCTCCTCGACGTCGAAGAGCTGATCCGCCTGGTCCCCGTCGAAGTCACCCTCGGAGCCGGCGTCGGCGAGCAGGTCGTCCAGAGTGCGCTGGACGTCCTCCAGCAGCGGTTCCATGTATTGCGCGACACTGCTCGGCCCGGCCGCCGGACCGCCCGTGTCCGCGGCAGGGAGTTCCGTCGATGCAGGTTCGGCCCCGCCGGGCAGACCTGTGGTCCGTCGCGTCCCGTAGTGCCGGGCCAGTTCCAGGGAGAGCGCACGCGCCTCGTCGACGCCCTCTGTGAGCCGGCGGTGGGTCAGGAACGTGACGAAGGATTCGATCAGTTCACGTCGCTCCGCGGCCTCCGGGTGGTTCGCGTCGATGAACCAGGTGTGGTCCGCGGACACCTGACTGCCCGCCCAGCGGGCGGCCTGCGCCCGGGCCGGCGGGTCCGCGCGGCGCAGGTACTCGGCTGCCGCGTCCAGGGCCGCCCGGTCCTCGCGCGTCAGCCCGGCCGGCCCCTGGTGCCCCGCGCTCGGGCCCCCGGATGGTGCGGCACTGTCCGCTTCGGAGACGGTCGCACCGGCCGAGCGCGCGCGCTCCAGGGCAGCCTCCAGGTCCTGCGCGGTTCCCCGCAGCATCGTCTGGGCGAGCACGACCACATGCTGGTCCGCCGAGGACAGGCCGCCGAAGTCGTCCACGTGTGCGTCGAGGCGTGCGATGAGGCGGTGCGCATGCTCCGGCGATCCGCCCAGGCCGACGTATGCCTCGGTCACCGCCGCGAGCACCGGACCGGGCAGGCCGCGGTCGGCCGACGTCTTGCCCCAGGCCCGTTCGAACGACCGCAGGGCGTCGGTGTGCTCTACCGCGGCGATGGTGTTCTGTCGCGAGAAGTTGCCCTCGTGGGTGGGTGGCCGGCCGGGGTAGACGATGACGACCTTCTCACGGCCGGAGTCCACCGGCTCCGTGATCTCCCGGTAGATCTTCTCGTCGTCGGCGTTCCTGCGCTCCCAGTACTTGGCGGCGCCGTGCACGACCGGGCTGACCGCCTCGATGATGCTGTCGATGGCGTGCTCGTAGGTGTGCGGCGTGAGGGTTGTTCCCCCGGTCGGCGTGAAGAGATCGAACAGGTCGATGTCGCTGGCCAGCGGGCGCAGTTCGCCGTCCACGTCGTGCCCGTGGACGATCCCGCCGATGACGGGGAAGCGGTCCTTGAGCCGCTCCATCTCGGGCGAGTACTTGGCGAACTCCGCGCGACGCTTCTCGTATCGCTGCCGGATCCTCTGCTGCTCGGCGGCGCTGTAGGTCGACAGGTCGGCAGGCAGCTTCGGATCGAAGAACGCGACCAGGCCGAGGCTCTCTTCCGGGAAGCGGTAGCGAGTGTGGCGTCCCTTCGACTTCTTCGCCGGCCGGGAGGCGAGGATCCGGTCGTAGGCGTTGAGGGACTTCACCTTGATGTCGAGCGGCTTGGGAAGGGCTCCTTCTTCGAGCCGCTGGGCGCCGTACTGATTGACTTCGCGCGCCACGATGACGAGGTTCAGCTTCGAGCTGATCCGCTGGAGCCGTTCGGAGTTCCGCGCCGAGATGCCTCCGATGGTCCCGGACGCGCCGGGCTCGGGCTTCCATCGCCCGGAGTCGCCGTCCAGACCGCTGACCGTTGCCATGGCGACCGTGACGTCCTCGGCGGGAACGGCGAACAGGGGCGCTTTGCCGTTGGAGAGAGCGGCGGCATCGGTGCCCGGGCCCGCGGCGGCCAGGTCCGAGAGCCAGCGCCGGATGGCTTCCGGCGACTGCGGCAACCGCCCTCCGGGGACGCCCTCGCCCTTCCCTTCCTTCGGCTTCTGGTCTGCCTCGGCTCCGGACTCGACGAAGGTGTCCCCTGAGATCGACTCCGAATCGACGAGCGTCTCCGTGTCGTCGAAGGCCGACTCGTCGTCCTCCCCGGGGTGGTGGCCGGCGCCGGGTTGCGACACGGTGGTCGTCGGGGTGGGCGGCGCGAGGTCCTCGGCGGGTCTGTCCACGTCGTCCGAGACTGTCCGCACGGGCGTGCTCGGCGTCTCCGGATCGGCGGAGGAGGCGGCCTTCTCGCCGTCGTCCAGCGAGTTCGGACTGTCGCTGCCGCGGCTGTTCGTGCCCCCGACAGGGCGCGAGGAAGAGACGGTCGCGATCGGGCTGCCGCCCGGCTGGGCGGTGTCCCGCGCGCCGGGAACGCTGCCCGGCCCGGTCCAGCCCTGGACATCGTCGGCGAGGGCCGCGGGGGCGGGCCCGGTCCCGCCCTGATCTTCGGCGGCGAGGGCCGCGGGTGTCCCCTCCGCCGGGGCGCCCAGGGGGACCGAGCCGCCGTGGTCGGCCTCCGTGTTCGTGCGGTCCTGGCCGTCCGGGGCGCCCGTGGCCTGGGGCTGGCCGGGAGCGTCGGGCTTCGCGGTCGCGGACGGGGGCACCGCCGGTCCGGTGGCCGTCTGCGCAGTGGGGGTCTGGCCGTTCACGGTCGGCGCGAGCCCGGTGCCGGACGCCGTGGCCGGCCGGGTCGCCGTGCCGTCCCCGGCGTCCGTCGCAGGCCGCGCCGTAGCGCCGTCGGCGCCCGGTGTCGTGCTGGGGCCCGCGTGGGTCGTGGTCGCGGTGCCGGTGGTCGGGCTGTGCGCCGGGGGGCTCTCCGGAGCGGTGGTGAGGTCGTCACCGGGAGCCGTCTCCGTCGGCAGGAGTACGTCCGTCTCGTCGCCCGCGGGTGTCCGGGAGGGGGTGTGCGGCGCGGCGGGACCGGTGGCCGTGTGCCTCGCCGGTACGTCCCCGCCGGTGGACACCGTCGCCGGGCCCGTCCCGGTGGAGACGGGAGGGAAGGAGACGTGAGCCGGGCTGTCGGTTCGCGGCGCGATGGTGACCGGGGAGGGGTGCGAGTGGGTCGGGTCCACGGAGGTCACGGACGGTGGGGAGGGGATGTCCGTACCCGTGGTGGGGACCCGCCCGTCCCCGGCCGGTCCGGGATCCTCCCTGTCGCCGGCTGCGGGCCCGGCGCCTCGCCCAGGCTCGTCGGACGACTCGCTGTGCGGGGTGACGTTGAGGTTCTGTTGGATCGAGGTGAGGTCGCGCAGTCCGAGGCCGAACTTCTGGCCCCCCTCGAACAGCAGCGAGGTGTTCAACGTGCTGACGACGGCGCCGTGGAAGGTCCCCCAGCTGAACTGGCCGTGGATGGCCCCCTCCGTGAGGAACTCCGACCATCCGGCGCTCATGGCGTCGTAAGCCTCGTCCACGGTCTCGGCGCCGAATTTCTGACCGGCGCTGAGCGGGCGGTCCGGACCGATGTTCTTCGCCCCGTGGGTGGTGCCGCCCGAAGTACTGTTCAGCCCGGGCATCTTGCTCTTGTCGCCGAACTTCAGGTCGAAGCCGGCGCCGATGTCGAACTTGCTCTTGAACAGGTTCGTGAACAGCTTCTTCCCGCCGTGGAAGAAGCCCTCGAACACCGAGTTGAGCGCTCCGGCGGCACCGCTCAGCGCGACGTCCTTCCAGTCGATGCCGTGCGGCTTACGACCCGGCGCCGCCGTGAGGATCAGAGCCAGCCGCGCGGCGAGCGTCGTGAACGCCTCCTCCAGCGCCTCGCTCAGGGTCGGCAGCAGATGGGTGCGTTTGGCCAGCAGTTCCAGCAGCACCAGGATCTGTGCGCGCGTCCGCAGCTTCGCCGCCGCAGCCTCACCGGACGTCGCCCCACCGGTGAAGAACGCCATCACCGTCAGGAACAGCAACTCCGCCGCCAGAATGGCGAGTTCGATCAGAATGCTGATCTTGGACTCGGCGATGCTGATGGAGGTTTTCACCCGCCCGTCGGAGATGTCGTCCAACTGCTTGGCGAACTCGGTGACATGGTTCGTTCCCCCGTCGTCGGTCAGCACATGTGCGGCACGCACGTACTGCTGGGCGATCTGAGGCGGCAGCACCCGCCCGGCGGACTGGATCGACTCGTTGATCAGGTCCGCCAGCCTGCGGAGCGTGTTCGAGAACGACTTGAAGGCCTCGTGGCTCAGATAGGCGAGATCTTCGTTGGCCTGCGGCATGCGCTCGCCCATGAGGGCGAAGAACAGGTCGTCCAGCCATTTCGGAACCACGATCGCCATGACGGGTCAGTGCCTCCCGTTCCTGGAGGCCTGGTCGTCGATGGCCTCGAAGGCGTCGTTCTGGGCGCCCTGGATGATGTTGCCGTTCACGTTCAGCGCCCTGGCCATGCCGGCGACGGCGTCCATCAAGGACGTGCCGGTGTCCGTGGTGCCCTGGCGTTCCTTCTGATCCCTCGGGCCGAGTTCCCGCGCCATCGAGTCGTCACGGCCCACCCATCCGCTGCTCGCGCGGCACGCCGCGTCGAAGTCGCCGACGGCGTGGTCGGTGATGTCCCGGATCTCGGCGAAGATCTGCGCGGCCCGATGGATGTGCCCGGTGCTCGCCGAGAACACGTCTCCCACAGCTCTACTCCTCCCCGTCCTCGTGGATCTCGTCCCGCAACGACGTACGGCCCCTGCGTGAGGCCGGCCCTTCCGGCTCCTCCAGCACGCCCGGGCCGAAGACGTCCGCCCAGTCGATGTCGTAGCCCTTCAGCTGCGGCAGGCCGGGACGGGGCCCGGTGAACGGTGTCATCGTCCGCATGACATGCCGTGACATGGCGTCACGTGCCTGCGACGCGGCCTCCAGCACGGACGCGGCGAGCTCCGTCGCGCTCATCGTGCGGTACTTGTTGTCGAGGAACCTCAAGTCGATCAACTGGCCCTGGGAGCCCACCGTGGCCTCCACCGCGCGGTCACGAGAGCGCACCACGTGGGTGGCGTCACGCAGTTCCGCCTGCGCCTTGCTCAGTCCCGCGGTGACGGCGTCCAGTTCGGCCAGTGTCTCGGCCAGGCGCTCGCTGAGTGCCTCCGTGAAGGGGTTCGCCGCCACGGTCGCGTCGGGGACCGCCTCCTGAGCACGCGTCCCCCGCTCCTTCTCCGACCGGCTCATCCGATCACCGCCGGTGCTCCGCCGTCCTCCGTGCCCCACACGTCCTCGTCCTCCTCCACCCAGTTGGTGCGCTGCCGCTCCCCGCTCTCCGTGGACTGGCCGCCCTGCATACCGCCCATCGGGGCGCCGCCCATGGGCGTGCTGGTGGTCTGGGTCCCGCCGCGCCGGAAGGGCGCGTCCTCGCCGTCGACGGCCGGTGCCACGGATCCGGTACGGCGGAGCGCGGAAACGGGGTTCGTGTCACTCAGTACCGACCGCACCCGTTCCCCGTTGGCCCCGCCCGCCGCGCCGCCGGCGCCCGCTCCGGCGCCCGTTCCCGCGGCCGCGGCGCCGAAGCCGGGGTTGAGCGGTGTGCCCCCGGTCTGTGCTGTCGTCCCGGCACCCGAAGTGGCGAGGTTTCCCACGTTCCCGCCCAGCGTGCCGCCCGTGAACGGAGTGCTGTCGTAGTCCATGTACTCGGTGTCCGCGCCCTCGTCGGAATAGCCGCTGACATCGGGGAGGCCGATCGGATCGTTCAGATCGGTCGTGGTGGTGTGACCGTCCGGACTCGTGGTGCGCAGGGTGCCGTCGGACGGGTCGAACACGGTCGTGGTGCCGTCCGGGTTCCGGGTGGTGAGGGTGCCGTCCGGATTGAGCTGGACCTGGCCTCCGTCGGGGGTGGAGACGAGGTCACCGGGGTTGAGTCGGCTCGTGGTGGTGCCACCGTCCGGGTCGGTCGTCACGAGCTCTCCGGTGTCGGGGTTGAACACCGTCGTGGTGCCGTCCGGATACGTCTGGACGAGGTTCCCGTCGGCGTCGAGGCGAGGGCCGTCGGTCGTCAGCGAGCCGGTGTCGAGGTTGAGCGGAGTCGTGCTGCCGAGGGGGCGGGTGCCGGTGGCCGCGTTCGACAGCAGGGAGGAGAAGTTGTTGAGCGGCAGTGTGGTGGCGGGGTTCGAAAGGCCGGTACCCGTGTCCGTGGCGCCGAAGTCGCCGAGCGCGCTGTTCAGACCGGTGTTCAAGGGCGAGGTGATCCCGCCGCCGCTGAACGCGGACCCGCCCGGGTTGAGGCTCTGCGTGAAACTGTTGCCCAGGCCGCTCAGGCCGTCGCTGAAACTGTTCCCGAGCCCGCTGAGACCGCTGTTGAGCTGCCTTTGGTTGTCATTGGCGTCCACCAGGCTGTTGTTCAGGTTCTCGAACAGGTCCTTGTTGTTCTTGTTGGAGTCGGAGAGGTTGTCGTTCAGGCTCTGCCAGGCTTGCTGGCTCTTCTTGTTCGCGTCGTTCAGAGCCTTCTGCGACGCTTCCTTGTCGCTCTTCGCCTCTTCCTTCTCGTAGTTCTGCGAAATGCTCTCCTGATGCTTCGTGGTGACCTCCTGGCCCAGACCGTCGGAGGCCGTGCTCCACCCTGATCCCAGCCTGGCCAGGGACTGCCGGGCCGCTCCCACCAGATAGCCCTCGACATTGCTGTTCCAGCGCGCGACCGCTCGTTCGCCGATCGCCTTCCAGGTGTTGATGTCGTCCAGCACCCCGATGGACGGGGTGTCACTGAATCCGGGCGCGGTGTCGAAGGTCTCGTCGCTGCTGTTGACGGCGAGATCCTCGTCGTTGTCGCTGCTGTCCTGATAGTTCGTGTTCGTGTAGTCCGGCGTGGTCACCAGGACGTACGGGACGTTGTTCTGGATGATCCAGCGGCTCAGCTCGTCCAGTTCCTCGAGCAGCGCCCGGTGCGGATCGTGTTCCCCGGAGCCGGCCCAGTTCTGCCATGCGGACTGCAGCACCTTGGCCTCGAAGTGCAGGTCCCACTGAGCCTGGAAGAGCATGTCGGCGTAGGTGGACGCGGGCTCGTGTCCGCCGAGCATGACGTGACCGGACTTGTACTCGGGACCCCCCATCTGGTCCACGTAGTTCTCGTAGTTCTTGTACAGCGTCTGGATGAGTGTCCGCACCACATCGGCGGACTCCCCCTTCCACGCCGCGTTGTCGCCGCCCATCGACTCGTTCCACTGGGCGAGCGGTTTCATCTGGTCCCGGAAGAACTTGGCCGCCCGGTCGAAGGACGCCGCCGTCCGGTCGAACGAGGTCAGATCGACGGCACTGGCGTCCGGCACGCTCACGCCGGCATGCGAGAAGTGCGTGGTCTTGTAGTCGTTCACCAAGGCGTCGACCACGAACTTCGGCGCGGACACGTACCGCCACAGTTCGCCGTCGTCCCACTCGTCGCCGTACTTGCCCTTGAAGGCGCCCCCTTCTCTGGTGGCGCCGGCCTCCGTCAGGTGCTTGCCATTGGCGTCCGAGAGCGTGCCGATGAACACGATGTCCGCGGTGAACAGCCGGACCTTGTCCTCGCCATGGTGCGTGTAGAAGGCGAGCCGGTAGTCCTCGCCGTGCGACGCCTGCCATCCCGACACGGCGGCAAAGTCGTCCTTGTTGACGGACCGGTTCTTGTGCTCCACCAGGTTCACCCGCATCAGCGGAATGCCCTCTTTGCTCTTCAGTTTGTCGAAGAGGCCTTTTCGGCTCGGCATCGAATAGCCGGTGTAGAGGGTGACAGCCTGGGCCCAGTAGTCATCGGGATCGGCCTCGGACATGAACGAACTCCGGGTGGTGGGGTGGGAGGATGCGGACGGTGACGCTCAGCGGGCGATGGCGCTCACGCGTCGGTCTGGGACTTGGTGTCGGACCCGCCCATGTCGTTGTCGACGTCCTCGAAGATGTCGAGCAGCTTCTCCGCCTCGATCTCGGCGATGTTGTCGCTCTGCTTGTCGCCCATGGTCTTGATGACCTGCCGGAAGTCCCGGTCGATGTCGCGGAACAACCGCTGCTGGTTCAGGAGGATCTCGTCGATGGACTTCGCCGACTTGGTGGTGGCCGCGATGAGGGCCTTGCCGTGGGTCAGGTCGTTGTCCGTCATCGGGCCGAGCGCGAGGAACTGGTTCTGTTGCAGCGTCTCGGGGGTGCTCTCGCCGGCGAGGAGACTGCTGAGCGCCCGGCCGGCGGTGTCGTCCTGCCGGATGCTCTCGGTGGCACGCACGAAATCGTGCAGGTCCGTGTCGATGAAGCGCTGCAGCGACTGCCCGTCGAGGTGGGACAGGTTTGCCATGAGTCCTCCATGGAGGGGGAGGACGACGTGCCGTCAGGAGACCGGGCACGTCGTCGCGCGGGCGAGCGGCTCGGTCAGGCGATGACCTTGATGTCGGACCACATCTGCGTCAGCGACTTCTCGGTGTACCGGTAGTTGTCGGACACGTCCGTGAGGAGATGGGCGTTGCGGTTCAGCAGTTCCTTCATGCCGTCGACCGCGGCGTTCCACTCCTGCTGCTTGTCCCCGTAGGCCAGCTTGTCCTCACCGCTCCAGGTCTGCATCAGCGGCTGGAGTTCCGCGTTCAGGTCGAGGATCGTCTGCGCGATCGCCTTGGTCTGGTGGACCATGTCGTCGGCCGCGTTCTGCATGTGGTCGTAGTCGACGTGGATGTAGCCGTCTGTGAAACTCATGGATGACCTCGTGGCTTCTCGGAGTGGGTGGGTGGTCCGGAGAGAACGGTGCTCCGGTTCCTAGGCGGCACCGGTCAGCTTGTCGAAGACCGCTTCCGCCTCGCGGTAGGCGTTGTTGATCGACTCGTTCGCGGAGCCCTGGTCCTTCTGCATGGCCGACAGGGTCGTGTTGAGGCTGTCGATCATCCCTTGGAGACCGCGGAGGGCCTTGTCGGCGTATCCCTCCCATGCCACGAGCAGTTCGCCGTAGGCGCGGCCGTCGCCTCCGCCGTAGCCCGAGCCCAGGTTGTTCCGCATCGCCTCCACGTCCTGACGGCTCCTCAGGACGCCGTTGAACGCGGATTCCAGGGCCAGGATGCCGTTACGGGTGGTCTGTTCGTCTCCTTGACGGAGATTGCCTGCCATTGCTCAGCCTTTCCGTAGCTTCCTCGGGGGTCCGTGCCGGGCATCGACACATGTGTGGTGGCGCTGAAACACCTTCGGCGGAATCGGACCCACACCTACGTTACTTGCAA
Organism: Streptomyces sp. NPDC043726; assembly: GCF_056436565.1. Lineage (NCBI taxonomy): Bacteria > Bacillati > Actinomycetota > Actinomycetes > Kitasatosporales > Streptomycetaceae > Streptomyces > Streptomyces sp. NPDC043726. The sequence continues at coordinate 275,201 of NZ_JBWKCI010000002.1, read as the reverse complement.
CATGTGTTCACTGCGCATCAGTTCACGTGTGTCGTGCGCAACGTGTTCGCCTTCCGTCATTCCGCCGCCCCGCAGTGAGCGGGCGTGGTCGTGGGGCGTACCGCACCGCTCGCCGCGTCCGGGTCGAGGTCCGGTCCGGCGGGCAGCATCGACAGCAAGGGCGACGGCAGGGACGCGACCTGGTCCTCGCCGTAGCCGAGCGCGCCCAGTGCCTCGGCCGTGGGGACGCGGTACTTGGTGCCGGTGTCGTCGACCAGGTAGGTCGTGGTGCCCAGCGTGGTGCCGCCGGCCCCGAGGGCACGTACGAGCGCCGCGTGACCCGGCCGTACGACCACCGCGTCCACCGGAAGGCAGGCCCGCGCGGCGTCCGCCGACGGCTGGGCGACGGGGGTCAGGGCGTCTGTCGCCGCGAGCAGCGTGGTGACCTTCGTGCCGTCGTCGCCGGGTTCCACGCCCACACAGGCGGACTCGTCCGCGGGTACGCCGACCGGTTTCGGCGGTGCGGGGGGCAGGCCCTCGGAGACCGGGGAGCGGCCCTCCGCGCCGGGTGCCAGGTGCTGCTTCAGCGCGTCGGCGCCCAGGGCGACCGCGCGCGGCGCCTGTCCGTCGTAGGCCTTCTGCCGTGTCTCGGGGTCGCCGATGACGAGCGCCGCCTGGGTCGCGGTCAGCGGCACCAGGCCCTCCTCGCGCAGGAGGTAGTACGGGTGTTCGTCCGAGCCGGGCACCTGGGCCTGGAACACCTGGCCCGTCGTGCTCGCGGTGCCGTCGAGCGAGGGTCCGGGGGTGCCGCGGCCCGGAACGTCGGGTGCCGTCAGGTCGGGGCCCGCGACCAGCGCGTCGAGGAAGGCCGCGGAGACCGGGCGGGGGGTCACGGAGCCGTAGCCGAGGGACACGGCGGCGCCTGACGTCTTGTCCAGGCGCAGTCTGCTGCCCTGCCAGACCAGATAGGTCGTGTGGTCGTGGCCCTCGACGACGAAGCCCTGGTCCGAGCCGAGGCCGGTGGTGTCCACGGGCGCTCCGGCCACCAGCGTGGTGTGCGCGTCCGAGGCCCGTGCGTCGGCGGTGGAGCAGACCAGCCACGCGTCGCGGTCCAGATCGCCCTCGGCGGGCACCGACTCGGGGGCGCCGGGGATGCCGATGGGACGGCCTACGGGTGTTCCACGCAGGGAGGCGGTGGCCACGGTGGAGGTGGCGAGGTCGCTGCCGGCGATCAGCCGGGCGGAGGCGTAGTTGCGAACCGGCCTGAGCCGGCCGCCGACGTACAGGTAGCGGGCGCCGGTCTCCTTGTTGACGACAAGGGTTCCGGGTGTCTTCCACGAGGTCTTGCCACCGGGCGAGATCAGCCCGAAGACCACCGCGCCGGCGGAGATCAGCACCGCGACGAGCACCCCGATGAACACGCCGCGGGTGGTCCGGCCCAGAGGGGTGTCGGGTGCGTCGGGCTCCGCGAGGAGCATGCCGGCGGTCAGCCTGCTCATGATGAAGCTGTGCGCCTGAACCTGGTCGCGCTTGGACTGCATGGTGGCCTACCTCGCGGCTCTCGTCGGAATCGGCATGGTCACGGTCAGCCGGAGATGGCGCGCAGTTCGCCGAACACCCCGACGGCCCAGAGGGTGAGCGGCAACAGGCCGATGGCCAGGGTGGACTGGAGCAGTTCGGCACCGCGGCCCCAGTACGGCAGCATCCGGCGCCCGGGGACGGTCCAGGTGACGACGGCGAGCACGGCGGCCACGCCCAGCAGTCCCGCGGCGCACACGGGCCGTTCACCGGGCGCGAGGTGGGCGCCGGTGCCCAGCAGGACCAGGGCGGCTCCCAGGGCGCCGGGCACGACGAGGACCAGTCGCTGCCACACGTTGACCATGCCGCGGCCGTGCAGCAGGAGGATCAGGGACAGGACGACGGCGATGAGCGCCTCGGGCACGGTGGGGCGGCGCACCAGCGGGGCCAGGCAGCCCGCGCAGACGGCACCGATCGAGCCGTACAGCGCGATCATCCAGCCGCTGGCCAGCTCCGTCCGGGTCGCCACGTCCCCACCGTCGTAGGGGTCGATGCCCTCCTGGAGCTGGCGCGGGCTGGTCGGCAGCGGCGGCATCCGCAGGCCCGCCAGCTTGAACGCGATGGCGGGGACGAAGCCGCCGATGAGCACCAGGCAGGCCGCGACCACGCAGGCCGCCTTGTCCACGGGGACGTCGAAGACGCTCATCAGGGCCCCGGACACGGCCCCGGCCGCGCAGACCGCGGCCGCGGCGAGGAAGAGGGGGGCGTAGACGGCGACGGCAGCAAGGGCGAGCACGGCTCCGCCCGCGCCGGCGGCACCGGCGGCCAACAGCCGTGCTCCCAGCACGTGGTAGGCGCTGGGGCCGGTGATCTCGCCGTCGGGCAGCAGCCAGCCCGCCAGAGCCAGCGCCGGGACCGCCATGGTGCCGAGCGTGGCGCCCGTGGCCGCGTCGCCGACGGCGCGACTGGCGGTGGCGGCTCCGGCGAGGAGCAACAGGCCGGTGACACCCGCCATGGCCACCCGCGGCACCAGCGGGCCGCCGGGCCAGGCGAGCACACCGAGAGCGATGAGCAGGACACCGACGAGGAAGCCGCGCAGCAACTGCCGGCTGCGCTCCGGGGTCCAGGCGTGCAGCCGTTCCCGGGTGACGTCCGCGATGCCCTCGACCAGGTCGTCGAGGCGGACCTCGGGCATCTCCTCCGCCCGGGGCCGCAGATGGAGGACCTCACCGTCGAGCAGTTCGAGGGCCTCCAGGGTGACCTCGTCGTCGAAGGCGGGCCCGCCGAGGCGTTGCAGTACCCAGCCTCCGTGGTCGAGTCCCTCCTCCTCCATCCCGTCCACGCAGTACCGCAGCAGCGTGGGGAGCAGGTCGGCCACCGGAACATCCACCGGAACGGCCAGGTCGACGGTCCTGGAGGGTGCCCGGACGGTGAGGCGGCACAGGCTGGCCACCGAGGTGTCGCTCATGGTCGGCACATTCGCTTTCGCGGCAGGAGATCAGGGCTGTCGGAGGGGGAGGTGAGACACCGGTCGGCACATATGTGTGCGTGAGGAGCCGGTGGCCGGCGGCCCGTCCGACTGTTCGTGTGCAGCGTACCCCTACCGGCGGGTCCGCTTCACACCCATCGACAGACACGTGTGTACGTCGGCGGTCGTTCCGGGCGTCTATGGTGTGTGGAGTACCCCTATCGCCGGGCCCACTTCACACCTTCGCCGCCGGGACCGGTGACACCTCGCTGGCTGCCGCCCGAAGGAGCCGATTCGTTGAGTTCCGTGCTTTTTCGTCGTCCCGCGCGCCGTCGCGGCCCGGACATGCCCCAGGGGGAGTTGAACCTCCAGGAACCCCCGGTGCTCGCGGAGACGGTGCCCGACAACTCCGCGGTGTGGACCTATCTGCCCATGGCGATGATGTCCGTCTCCATGATGCTGATCTTCCTGCGACCGGGCGGAACGAACGGTGTCTTCGTCTACCTCTCGCTGGGACTGATGGTGCTGGCCTCGGCCGCCATGATCATCGGCCAGTTCATGCGCCGCACCAGTGAGCGCAAACAGCGGCTGCGCGGTGAGCGACGGGACTACCTGCGCTATCTCGGGCAGATCCGCAAGCAGACGCAACGCGCGGTGATCGAGCAGCAGTTGGCGCTGGCCTGGCGTCACCCGGAGCCCGCCGCACTGCGCTCCATGGTGCGCACCACGCGGCTGTGGGAACGCCGGGTCAAGGACGAGGACTTCGGCGAGGTCCGGATCGCCGTGGGCGACCAGCAGCTGGCCATGAAGCTGAACCCGCTGTCCACGAAGCCGGTGGAGGACCTCGACCCGCTCGCCGCGCATGCGCTGCGCCGCTTCATACGCGCCTACAGCACGGTGCCCGACCAGCCGGTGGCCGTGTATCTGCGGTCCTGGGCACGGGTGTTGATGCGGGGCGACGAGGCCGTCCGGCGCGACCTCGTGCGCGCGATGGTCGCCCAGCTCGCCGTCTTCCACGCCCCGGAGGACCTGTGGATCGTGGTGTGCGCGGCCGACGAGCACCGGGCGCAGTGGGAGTGGGTCAAGTGGCTGCCCCACGGCCAGCATCCGCAGGAGCGGGACGGCGCGGGCCCGGCCCGGATGGTGACCTCGGCCTTCAGCGACCTGGAGGACCTGCTGGGAGCCGAGTTCGGTGAGCGCCCCGCCTTCGACCCGGAGGTGGCGCCGGGCCGGGAGGAGCCGTACACCGTCGTCATCCTGGACGGCGTGACCGTACCCTCGGGCCACCGCGTGGACGGGCAGGGGTTCCGCAACGCGGTCGTCGTCGACCTGGCCGACACCCTGCAGTGGCGTCCCGGGCGCAGCACGCTCCGCCTCGACGTCCGGCCCGGCGGGGTCAGCCTGGTGCGCACCGATCGCACCCGCAAGGAGCAGATGACGTATCTCGGCAGGCCCGACCTGATGGGACCAGTCGCCGCCGAGGCGCTGGCCAGGATGATCGCGCCGTACCGGATGAGGCTCGCGGCCGCCGCGGCCGAACCGCTGGCCGCGGACACCGAACTGACCACGCTGCTCGGCATCCCCGACCTGTACCGGCACGAACCGGCCGCCCTGTGGCAGCGCTCCGGCGGCGCCTCCCGGCTGCGGGTGCCCATCGCGGTCGGCAGCGACGGCCTGCCGGTCGAGCTGGACATCAAGGAGTCCGCACAGGGCGGCATGGGGCCGCACGGCATGCTCATCGGCGCCACCGGATCCGGCAAGAGCGAACTGCTGCGCACCCTGGTCCTGGGCCTGGCCCTCACGAACTCCTCCGAGACCCTGAACTTCGTCCTGGTCGACTTCAAGGGCGGAGCCACCTTCCTCGGCCTGGACGAACTGCCGCACACCTCCGCGGTGATCACCAACCTGTCGGACGAGGTCGCGCTGGTCGCCCGGATGCAGGACGCCCTGCACGGCGAACTGATCCGCCGCCAGGAGCTGCTGCGGGCCGCCGGGAACTACTCCTCGGCTCTCGAGTACGAGAAGGCGCGCGCCTCCGGGGCCGCACTGGCCCCGCTGCCCAGCCTCTTCGTCGTCGTCGACGAGTTCAGCGAACTGCTCTCGGCCCACCGCGAGTTCATGGAGCTGTTCGTCATGATCGGGCGGCTGGGACGGTCCCTCGGCGTCCATCTGCTGCTGGCGTCGCAGCGCCTGGACGAGGGGCGGATGCACCAGTTGGAGAGCCATCTGTCGTACCGGATCGGCCTGCGTACCTTCTCCGCCATGGAGAGCCGGGGCGTGCTGGGCGTACCGGACGCCTATCAGCTGCCCTCGCAGCCCGGCAGCGGATATCTCAAGAGCGGCGTGGAGGCACTGACCCGCTTCCGGGCCGCCTTCGTCTCCGGCGAGTACCGCAAGCGGGGCGGAGCGGTCGTCCAGGCCCGGGTGGCCAGCCAGGTCGTCCCGTGGACTTCGGGGTACGTGGTGCCGCGCACGGTCACCGAGCCCGCCCTGGCGGAACCGGACGGTGAGGAGGAGAGCGAGTCGGGCGACACCCTGCTGTCCGTCGCCCTCGACCGGCTGCGGAACGCCGGACCGGGGGCCCACGAGGTGTGGCTGCCCCCGCTCGACCGGCCCTCTTCGCTCGACGCACTGCTGCCGCCGCTCTCGGTGGACCCGGAGCGCGGGTTCACGGCGGCGCGGTGGCCCGGGTCCGGTCGTCTGAAGGTGCCGGTCGGCCTGGTCGACAAGCCCTTCGAGCAGCGGCGTGAACCCCTCGTGGTGGACCTGGCCGGCGCCGAGGGCCACATCGGCATCGCGGGCGGTTCCCAGAGCGGCAAGTCCACGCTGCTGCGTTCCCTGCTCGCCTCCCTCGCCCTCACCCACACCCCCCGCGAAGTCCAGTTCTACTGCCTGGACTTCGGCGGCGGCACGCTGTCCGGGCTGTCCGGGCTGCCGCATCTGGGCGGCGTCGCCTCCCGGCTCGACAGCGAGCGCATCAGCCGGACCGTGGCCGAGGTCATCGCGGTGCTGAACCACCGGGAGCAGTTCTTCCTGGACCACAACATCGACTCGATGGCGACCTACCGGCGCCGGCGGGCGGCCGGCGAGTTCGCCGACGAGGCGCACGGGGACGTCTTCCTCGTGGTGGACGGATGGGCGACCCTGCGCCAGGACTTCGACAGTCTGGTCCCCACCTTCCACCAGATCGCCGCTCGCGGCCTGAACTACGGGATCCACCTGGTCGTCACGGCCGCCCGCTGGATGGAGATGTCGACGCAGGTGCGCGACCAGATCGCCACCCGGCTGGAGCTGAAGCTCGGCGACCACATGGACTCGGCGATCGACGTGCGGCGGGCGGCGCTCGTCCCCCGCGTTCCCGGACGCGGACTCACCGTCGAGGGAAAGCTGCACTTCCTCTCCGCACTGCCCCGGGTCGACGGCAGTTCCACCACCGACGACCTCACCGAAGGCGTCGCCGACCTGGTCGAACGGATCTCCGGCGCCTGGACCGGGGCGTACGCGCCCGCCGTCCGCATGCTGCCGCACCGCCTGCCGGCCGCCGGACTGCCCGCCGCCGAAGCCTCCGACGGTCTGCGGATGCCGCTGGGCATCGACGAGGAGACGCTCTCCCCCGTCTGGCACGACTTCAGCCGCACCCCGCATCTGATGGCCGTCGGCGACACCGAGAGCGGCAAGACCAATCTGCTGAAACTGGTGACCTCCGCGGTCACCTCCCGGTACACGCCCCAGGAGGCGCGGATCCTCGTCGTCGACTACCGGCGGGAGCTGGTGGAGGCGATTCCCGAGGAGTACCGCCTCGGCCACGCCGTGTCCCTGACCGCGCTCCAGGAGCTGATGAACGGTTCCCAGCGGGCGCTGAAGACCCGTCTGCCGGGACAGGACATCAGTCCCGCCCGCATGCGCCAGGCGGACTGGTGGACCGGCCCGCGGCTGTTCGTGCTGGTCGACGACTACGACATGCTGGGCGGCAGCAACGCCTTCGACCATCCGTTCGCGCCGCTCTTCGAGTTCCTGGCGCTCGGTCACGAGGTCGGTCTGCACATCGTGGTCGCGCGGTCCGCGACCGGCGCCGGCCGCGGCTTCAACGACCAGTTGCTGCGACGGCTGGGCGAGGTCAACACCCCCGGCCTGCTGATGTCCTGTCCGCCGACCGAGGGGTATGTCTTCGGCAACGTCAAGCCGCGCACCCTGCCGCCGGGAAGGGCCCGGTACATCGCGCGGAACAAGGCGACACTGCTGCAGACAGCGGTGGTGGAGCAGGACCCGGAGTCGGCGGAGAGCTGACGAACGCGCGGGGGCGGGCCCGGTGGAGACACCGGGCCCGCCCCCGCGGCCGTTTCGCGGTCGGTTCAGGGCCGTGGTGGCGGGCGCCAGCCGCGGGCCCTGCCGCGCGGGACGACCAGCGCCGCCCAGCCGACCAGCACGACGACCGACACCCCCACGCCGGAGACCAGCAACGCGGTCCGGGTGGCACCCTCCCCGTGAGAACGGTCCGGCAGCCGCACTACGGCGTCCCGCGCGCCCTCCGCCGCCTCGGTGTCGCCCGCCACGGCGGCGACCGCCGCGTACGCGTCCAGCCGGGGTACGTCGTCCGGATAGGCGGTGGATGTGAGGCGCCGGGCCACCTCGGCCGCGGAGAGGTCCGGGAAGGCCGACCGTACGAGGGCGGCGGCACCCGCGGTGTAGGCGGCGGCGAACGAGGCGCCGGAGCCGACGAAGTGCCCGCTCCCGCGGGGTCCGATGCCGACCACGCCGTCGCCGGGAGCCGCCAGGTCGGCGTGGACCGGGAGCACCGCGGAGTCCGCGCGGCCGCCTCGCACGTCCACGTCGAGGACGCTCAGCACGCCGGGAGAGGCGGCCGGCCAGTAGTCGCGGGGAGCGGGCGTGCTCTCGTCGCCGCTCCGGCGCGGCGGGTCCGGTACGGCCGCGGCGACGACGAGGGCGTCGTGCTGCACGGCATAGGAGACCGCGGCGTCGAGCGCGGACGACCTGGTGCCGAACGCCGCCGACACCTGCACCACCCGGGCCCCGGCGTCCACCGCGGCCCGGATGCCCGCGGCCACGCCCGCCGGCGAGAGCGCCCCGCGCTCGGAGGTGCCGCGGGCCGCGATGATCGTGGCATGGGGTGCGACTCCGTGGAACGCGCCCCGCTTCGCCGGTGCGGCGGCGATCAGACCGGCCACGAACGTGCCGTGGCCGACGCAGTCCTCCCCCGCGGAGCCGAGCGCCTCGACCCGGCCCGACAGGGCAGGAGCCACGGTGGAGACACCCGTGTCGACGACACCGACTTTGACGCCGGCGCCCTGGGAGATCCGCGCGGCGCGGGACAGTTCCAGGCTCTGGTGCTCCCAGGGAGTGCTCGTCGCGGTGGTCGTGGACGCCTTGGTGCAGCCGGCGCCCTCCCCCAGCTCGGCCGTCATGACGGGGAGTTCGACGGTCGGCTTCCCCTCGGCAAGGGCCGTGGACGGGACGGCCAGCACGGCCGCCGCCGTCAGCGGCAGCAGGGCCGAGGCCGCCCGCCCGCGCGGAGGCCGGCGCAGGGGCCGAAGGTGCGGTTGGCGGGTCATGCGGACAGCCCCTCCCGCCGCGGCGTGTCCTGGGGCAGCAGGAGCCGCAGGTCGTCGAGTCCGGGCGCCGCCATGCGGCTGATCCGTCCCGCCTGACGCGTCATCATGCCCTCCAGGACCAGGCGCGCCAGACGCGCGTTGCCGAAGGACCGGTCACGCGGCAGCGAGTCGAAGTACTCCCGCAGCAACTGCCCCGTGCCGGGGCCGCATTCGTATCCGGACGTCGCCGCGTGGGCCCGTACGATCGTGACCAGTTCGTCGGAGGAGTAGTCGTCGAACTCGACGCGGCGGGAGAACCGCGAGGACAGACCCGGATTGGACGCCAGGAAGCCCTCGATCTCCTGGGTGTACCCGGCGGCGATCACCACCACCTCGTCGCGGTGGTCCTCCATCAGCTTCAGCAGCGTGTCGACGGCCTCGCGGCCGAAGTCGGAGGCCGAGGCACCCTCCGGGGTCAGCGTGTACGCCTCGTCGACGAACAGCACGCCGCCGAGGGCCCGCTCGAACACCTCACGGGTCAGCTGGGCGGTGTGGCCGACGTAGCGGCCGACCAGATCCGCGCGGGACACCTCGACGAGCTGGCCGCGGGGCAGCACCCCGAGCGAGGCGAGCAGTTCGCCGTACAGGCGCGCCACCGTGGTCTTGCCCGTGCCGGGCGGACCGGTGAAGACGAGGTGGTGGCTGATGCGCGGCACGGGCAGCCCCGCGGCCTCCCGCTGACGCGCCGTGGACAGCAGGTTGACGAGATCGGTCACGTCCCGTTTGACCGCCGCGAGCCCCACCAGGTCCCCCAGCCGCGCCAGTGGATCGGTCGTGGCGTGCGCGGTGCCCTCGGCGGCCTCCGTCACGGCGGCACCGGCGTCCTCGGGCAGCAGCAGTTGCAGGTCGCTCTCGGAGATGTCGGCGAGACCCGCCAGCCGGGTCGCCTGGCGGTCCACCATCTCCTCGAACACCCGTCGCGCCTCACGTCCGTTGCCGAACGTGGCGTCCCTGGGCATGCGGTCGAACCGTACGGCCAGGGCCTGGTGGGTCGCCTCCGCCAGCCGGTACTGGTGGCCCAGGCACATCTTCTCGACGATGGCGACCAGTTCGGGCACGGTGTAGTTCTCGAACTCGATGGTCCGCGAGAAGCGGGAGGCGAGACCGGGGTTGGAGGCGAGGAAGTCGTCCATTTGCGACGAGTAGCCCGCGGCGACGACCACCACGTCGTCGCGGTGGTCCTCCATCAGCTTCAGCAGCGTGTCGACGGCCTCGCGGCCGAAGTTGGCACCCGAGCCCTGGCCGTCGGAGAGCAGCGTGTACGCCTCGTCGATGAACAGGACGCCGCCGAGCGCCCGGTTGAAGGCCTCGGTGGTCTTGATCGCGGTACCGCCGACGATCTGGGCGACCAGGTCCGCCCGGGACACCTCGACCAGATGCCCTGACCGGAGCGTGCCGAGCCCGGCAAGGATGTTGCCGTAGAGCCGCGCCACGGTGGTCTTTCCGGTGCCCGGAGGGCCCGCGAAGACCAGGTGCCGGCTCATCGGCGGCGCCGACATGCCCAGGCTGGCGCGCCGTTGGGCGAGCTGGGTGAGGTTGACCAGCGTACGGACCTGCAGCTTGACGTTGTCCAGGCCGATCAGCGCGTCGAGCGCGGACATCGAGGCGTCCTCGCCGTCGCCCTGTTCACGGGTGCCGGGCGAGGCCGCCGGGTCGGTGTCCTCGGCGTCGCCCACCCCCCAGGCGTCCCGCCTGCCGTTGCCCGTACTGGTCAGGCCCTCCACCGCCACGCGGTCGCCGGCCTTGGACTGGATCAGGCCGCCGCCCGCGTTGTCCCTGACCGTGCAGTTGATCACGGAGACGGGGGCGTCGGAGTCGATGCGCACCCCGTCCTTGCCGCTGCCGCTGATCTCGCAGGAGTTCAGCGACGCCCGCCCGCCGTCGGCGATCAGCACCCCCGACTCGGTGCTCTCCCGGGCCGTCACCCGGGTCGCCGTCAGGTCGCCGTCCTTCTCGACCAGCACACCGCTGTCCGCGGCCTTGGTGATCGCGCAGTCCCGCACCGTCATGGTGCCGTCGGCGCCGACGGAGAGCCCGGCGCCCTCCGGGGCCTCCACCGCGCCCCCGCCGACGTAGACGTTGCCGTCGTCCGCCACGCGCACGCCCGCCCCCGCGGGCCGCTGGATCAGGCAGTCCTCCAAGCGGCCCCTGCCGTCCTCGACCACCTCCACGCCATGCCCCGCGGGGGAGATGATCCGGGCCCGGCGCAGCAGCGGATTGGCACCGCCGCGGATCGAGACGCCGACGCCCTTCACGTCCACGACCTCCAGTCGGTCCAGTTCGGCCGCGGACTCCTCCTCCAGCAGCAGCCCCGTGCCGGCCCCGTCCCGTACCGTCAGGCCGACGAAGACCGGCGAGGACGATCCGGTCACCCGGATCGCGGGCGCGCCGCAGGAGTCGGCCCAGCAGTCCTCGAACGTGCCGCGTGAACGGTCCGTGACGAGCACGCCGTGCCCCTTGGTCCGGGCCACCCGGCAGCGCCGCAGCAACGGATCGCTGCCCATCCCCACGGCGATGCCTACGCCGGAGGTGTTCGTCACCCGCACGTCCTCCATGACGGTGCGCGACTCGCTGGTGAGGTGCACGCCCGCGCTCGTGTCGTGCAGCACCGTGCGCAGCACTCTGGTGGTGCTGCGGCCCTCCAGCGCCACCGCGGGCTTGTCCGTGGCGGAGATGTCGCACTCCTCGACCGAGCCCTGGGCCTCGCCGTTGGCCAGCACGCCGTTGCCGCGGGCGTCGCGGATCGTGCAGCCCCGCACGGTGACCCGGCCCTGCTCCCCGATCACCACGCCCGTGGTGCCGAGGTGTTCGAGGGTGGAGGACTCCACGGAGCTCTCCGCCGGGGAGGTGACCACGACGCCGGCGCCCGTGCCGTTGGTCACCCGGCAGTCGCGCAGGGCGAGCGAGCCGCTGTTGCGGGCGAGCAGCGCGGTCCACGAGGCGGCCGCGATCTCACAGCCGTCCATCGCCACCTGGCCCCGGGGCGCGTCCACGACCGGCAACTCCTCGTCCCGGCCGCGCAGTACGAGGTCGGTGAGCATGACGGCGTCCGCCCGCAGCGTCAGCGCGGTGCCTCGGCGGGGGGCTATCTCCACGGTGCCGCGCGCCTGGGCGGCGACGATGGTGACCGGCGTGGTGATCGTCAGATTCTCCGGGTAGGTGCCGGGCAGGACGCGGAGGACGGCGCCGCTGCGTGCTCTGGCGAGCGCCTCCGCGATCGTGGACAGGCCGTCGGCGCCGTCCGGGCCGACGGTGAGTACCTGGCGAGACACGCGTGGTTCCTCCTCAGACGCTGAGTGGCGGACCGGGTGCACATGTCGGCAATCGTGCGGTGGAAACCTGTCTCGCGACCGGCCCCTGCCGACACCCCAAATCGATTGCTCAGGTGCCCCCTTTGCACACCTGGTGACAGACTAGTTGAGGTTCGACGGCGCCGAGGAACCGCACCGCGAGTGTGATGCGATGGAGCCCGGCGAGCGCACATGTTCCCGTAGGACCGCGGCAGCCTCGGCCGCGGGCACATCCGCAATATGTGTGTGTCAGGTCCGGGCCGCCCGCGAGACCCCCGCGCGCCACCGCACGCCCTCCCGAAAGGAACCCATGAATCCCTCACAGACGCCCCGGCCGGCGGGAGACCTCCCCAGGAGAGTCCCGGGCAGCGCCCGGCCGGCGGGAGACCTCCCCAGGAGAGTCCCGGGCAGCGCCCGGCCGGCGGGCAGCCGTTCCGGGCCCGCCGAGGACGGCACCGCGGCGGGCGGCGCGGAGCCGGCGCCGCCCGGCGGTGGCGACCGTACGCCCGGCCCGGTCCGCCGAGGCGGCTCGCTGCCCCGGCTCACCTAGATCTCCTCTCTCGGTTCGCGGCGGAGCAGCGACACGAACCCAGCAGCGGACGTCGCCGCGGACGTCACCGCGCCGCCAGGACCGAACGGATTCCGGGGCGCTCTGGGCGTCGTGGGCGTCATCGGGCTGTTGTCGGTGGGCGGCGTCCTGCTGACGCTGGGCCTGGTCGGCGGTGACGACGACGGCAGGCGCGACGGAGCGGCGTCGGTGGCCGTCGACTCCGGCGACCACGGCACAGGCGTCCTCGACGGACTCGGCGTGGTGCCGGCCCCCTCGGCGAAGGAGACCGGTGACGGCGCCGACGACAAGGCGGCCGGTACCGAGAAGGCCAAGTCGCCCTCCCCCACCAGTGGTGCGCCGAGCGGGGGCTCGCCGTCCCCCGGTGACCGGGCCGGTGCCCCCGGCACGGACGCGACCGGGACCAGCACCACCGCTCCGGCCGCTGCGCCGGGGGTGAACGTGTCCAGCCACGCCTCGCAGCGCTGTGTGGACATCGTGGGCGGCCAGGCCGTCCCGGGCGCGAAACTGATGATCTGGGACTGCGCGACGTCCGCCTCGCAGCAATGGACGCTCACGGGCGGAACCATGCGCGCGCAGGGCATGTGCGTCCAGCCCGCGGGCGGCTCGACCGCCGACGGGGCGGACCTGGAACTGGCCGCCTGCGACGGCGGTCCGGCGCAACGGCTCACGCTGAACGTCCGCCACGACCTGGCCCAGGCGGCCACCGGCAAGTGTGCGGACGTACGGGACAACGGCACCGCGAACGGGACCCGGCTGCAGCTGTGGGCCTGTTCCGGCGGTGACAACCAGAAGTGGTCCACGTCCTGAGGGCTCGCGGAACGGGACCGGTGCCCGGCCCTCCTACAATGGCCGGGCACCAGCGGGAGGACACACATGGCACGTCGCGGCGGGATACGCGGGTCGCACGCGTCGCGTTCGCGGCCCGTCCTGGTGAAGGGGTACGGCTCGTGATGTTCACCGACGCGGCGCGAGCCGGCGCCGCCGACGTCCTGGTGGGACGCGAGCGGGACCTGGACCACATCCTCGGATTGTTCGAGCGGGATGCGGCGGGCACCCTGCTGCTGTCCGGGGAACCCGGCGTCGGCAAGTCCGCGGTGCTGGACGCACTGGCCAGGGCCGCCGTCCAGGACGGCACCCGGGTACTGCGCGCGGCCGGTGCCGAGTTCGAGGCGGACGTCGGCTACTCGGCGCTGAACCAGGTCCTCCTCCCCCTGCACGGCCTCCTCGACCTGCTCCCCGCGCCCAGCAGGGAGGCCTTGAGTGTCGCCCTGGGCTTCGGCGGCGGGCCGGCGCCCGAACGTCTGGTCGTCTGCAACGCCGCGCTGGCCCTGCTCCGGTCGGCGGCCACGGACGGCCCCGTGCTGGTCGTCGTGGACGACCTGCCCTGGGTGGACCGGGCGAGCGCCGCCGTCTTCGGCTTCCTCGCCCGACGGCTGTCCGGCGTCCCGATCCGGTTCCTCGCCGCCTCCCGCACCGGTGTGGGCAGCTTCTTCGACGGCAGCGGCCTTCCGTCGTACGAACTGCCCGCCCTGGACACCGACTCCGCCGCCCGCCTCGTCGACCTGCGCTTCCCCGACCTGGCGCACCCGGTGCGACGGCGTCTGCTGGAGGCCGCGCAGGGAAACCCGCTGGCCCTGCTCGAACTTCCCGACGCCCTGCGCGCGGACCAGCGCCGGGCGCGGGAGGTCCTCCCGGCGGTGCTGCCGCTGGGCGAGCGCCTGCAGTCCCTGTTCGTCACGCGGATCCGGTCCCTGCCCGCGGCGACCCGCACGCTGCTGCTGCTCGCCGCCCTGGACGACACCGGCGACCTGGGGGTGCTGTCGGCAGCCGCGAAGGCGACGGACGGGGACGCGGACCTGGGTGCCCTGGACGCCGCCGAACGGGACGGCCTGGTACGGGTGGAGCAGTCACCGCGCCGCCTGGTGTTCCGGCATCCGCTGATCAAGTCGGCCGTCGTGGAGGAGGCCCCCAGCAGCGCCGGCCGCGCGGCACACCGCGCCCTGGCGCAGGTGCTCGCCGACAAGCCGGAACGACGGGCCTGGCATCTGGGCGAGGCCACCCTCCAGCCCGACGAGGACGTGGCGCTGCTGCTGGAGCGTACGGCGCGGCGGATCCAGGACCGCGGGGACGCCGTCGCCGCGATCGCCGCGCTCACCCGGGCCGCGGACCTCAGCCCGCGGGACACCGACCGCGCGCGCCGGCTGTCGGAGGCGGCCTATGTCGGCGCCGAGGCAATCGGCGCGCTCAGCAGTGCGTCGGTGCTGCTGGAGGACGCCTGGCGGGCGGATCCCCGGCACGGCGCGTCGCTGCGGTCCGCCACCGCCGCGGTACAGCTCCTGCTGAACAGCGACGGCGACCTGACGACGGCTCATCGCCTGCTGGTGGGCGCCATCGAGGAGGGCGACCACGGCTTCGACGCCGAGGACCCCGCACTGATCGACGCGCTCCACTTCCTGCTGCTGTTGTGCAACTACGGGGCCCGCGAGGAGTTGTGGGCGCCCTTCTACGCCGCCGTGTCCCGGCTGCGCCCCGCTCCCCCGCCGCTGCTGCTGGTGGCCGCCCGCACCTGGGGCGACCCGGCCCACGCCGACGAGGCGACGCTCCGCGCCCTCGACGAGATCATCGCCGGCACGGCCACGGAGACCGACCCCGCCCGCATCGTCCGGGTGGGGACCGCCGCGGTCTATCCGGACCGGCTGGCCGCCGTGCGCGAGGTGGCCTGGCGGCTGGTCCGGCGGGGACGCGACGGCGGCCCGGTGCGCCGGCACATCGGCGCCCTGCTGCATCTGTGCCTCGAGGACTACCACCGCGGCGCGTGGGACCTGGTCCTGGAGCTGTCCGAGGAGGGGCTGACGCAGTGCGCGGAGTCCGGGTACACCGTCTGCACCTGGTTCTTCCAGTACACCAAGGGCCTGGTGGTGGCGTCCCGGGGTGACACCGCGACGGCCCACGCGCTCGCCGACGCGATGACGAACTGGGCGGCCCCCCGCGGCATCCGGGAGGCGGTGCACTGCGCCCAGCACGTGCACGCGCTCGCGGACATCGCCGACGGCGACTTCGACGCGGCGTTCCGGCGCGTGAGCGCCATCAGCCCGGCCGGCAGCTTCCCCCCGTACGTCGCGCACGCCTCGTGGGTGTTCTTCGAACTCGTGGAGGCCGCGGTGCGCACCGACCGGCGCGCGGAGGCACTCGCGCATGTGCGCGCCCTGCGCGAAACGAACGTCCCCGGGCTCTCGCCCCGGCTCGCCCTGCTGTCCGACGCCGCCGAGGCACTGGTGACGGCCGACGACACAGAGGCCGCCCGCCTGTTCGCCGCGGCGCTGGCCACCCCGGACGCGGACCGGTGGCCGTTCACCCTGGCACGGGTGCGGCTGGCCCAGGGTGAGCGGCTGCGGCGGTCCCGGGCGCTGTCCGAATCCAAGGCTCCGCTGACGGCCGCGCTGGCCGCCTTCGAGCAACTGGAGGCCTCGGCCTGGGCCGAGCGGGCGCGCATGGAGCTGCGGGCGGCCGGCCGGGCCGTCCCGACCGGCGCCGGCGGGACCGGTGCGTCCCTCACCGCGCAGGAGCGCGAGATCGCGGAACTGGCCGCGTCCGGCCTGACCAACAAGCAGATCGCCGAGCGCCTGTTCATCTCGCACCGCACGGTCGGGGCACACCTGTACCAGATCTACCCCAAGCTCGGCATCGCCTCCCGGGTGGCGCTGCGGGACGCGCTGCACCGGCAGGATCCGGCCTGAGGCAGCGCCTGGACTGCCGTACGCCTCCCGGTCGATGGCCTTCTTTCGGCCACCGGCGGCTCACCGGCCGACACGACGTCTAAGGTCGACCGGTGACGAGTAGCAACACGACAGGTTTCCCCGTCCTCGAAGATGCCCGACCGACAACGGCGCCCAGAACCTGGCAGGAACGTCTTCGCCGGTTCGGTTACGTGGCACGCCCCGGCGCCGGGGTTCGCGAGCGTCTCGTTCCGCCGTTCCCGAACCCACCCGCGCGCCTGTGGGAGTTCATACGTGTCGAGCCGGAACGGGCGTACCGCCTCACGAAGGTGATGGAGTGGCTGGGGCCGGTACTCGTCGCCGTACTCGCCGGAGCCATCCGCTTCTGGCACCTCGGCCGGCCGCGGGCCGTCATGTTCGACGAGACGTATTACGCCAAGGACGCCTGGTCCATGCTGCGGCTCGGCTACGAGGGCACCTGGCCGGACCGCAAGATCGCCGACCCGCAGATCCTCGCCGACCCTCAGGTCATCTCGCTCTCCGATCCCGGAGCCTTCGTCGCGCACCCGCCGACGGGCAAGTGGGTGATCGCCGTCGGTGAGTGGATGTTCGGTCTGGACCCGTTCGGCTGGCGCTTCATGACGGCCGCTCTGGGCACCCTGTCGGTGCTTATGTTGTGCCGAATAGGCCGCCGCCTGTTCCGGTCGACGTTCCTGGGCTGCCTGGCCGGCGCGTTGCTGGCCGTGGACGGTCTGCACGTGGTGATGAGCCGTACCGCGCTGCTGGATCTCGTCGTCATGTTCTTCGCCCTGGCCGCCTTCGGCTGCCTCCTGATCGACCGGGACCAGGCCCGGGCCCGGCTCGCGGCGGCCCTGCCGGTCGGCGCGGACGGCACCGTGCGACCGAACGCGCACACCGGCGAACGCGTCGGGACGGGGCTCCGCCCCTGGCGGCTCGCCGCCGGTGTCTGCCTGGGACTCGCGGCCTCCAGCAAATGGAACGGCCTGTACGTCCTCGCCTTCTTCGTCGTCATGACCCTGCTCTGGGACGTCGGTGCCCGCCGCGTCGCCGGGGCTCACCGGCCGTACCGGGCCGTGCTGCGCAAGGACTTCGGCTGGTCGGTGCTCTCGTTGGTTCCGGTCGCCGTGCTGACCTATCTGGCGACGTGGACCGGCTGGTTCCTCTCGGACGACGGCTACGGCCGCCACTGGGCCGACGGCCGCGGTGGCACGTGGTCCTGGATACCCGGGCCGCTGCGCAGCCTGTGGCATTACGAGCACGGGGTCTACGAGTTCAATGTCGGGCTGCACTCCGCGCACACCTACGAGTCGAACCCGTGGAGCTGGCTGGTCCAGGGCCGGCCCGTGCTGTTCCACTACGAGTCTCCGAAACCCGGACAGGACGGCTGTCACACGGCGGCCGACTGCTCGCAGACGGTCCTCGCCCTCGGCACTCCGCTGCTGTGGTGGTCGGCCTGTGCCGCCCTCGTGTACCTGCTCTTCCGCTGGGCGCTGCGCCGCGACTGGCGCGCCGGCGCCGTGCTGTGCGCGGTGGGTGCCGGTTATCTGCCGTGGTTCCTCTACCAGGACCGCACGATCTTCTCCTTCTACGCGGTCGTCTTCGTGCCGTACCTGTGCCTGGCCGTGGCGATGGCGCTGGGAGCCCTGGCGAGTCCGAAGGGCGCGTCCGACACCCGACGCACCGTGGGCGTCGCGGCGGCGGGCGTGCTGGTCCTGCTCATCGCCTGGAACTTCATCTACTTCTTCCCGATCTACACCGGCCAGACGATCCCGTACACCGACTGGAACTCGAGAATGTGGCTCGACACCTGGGTGTGAGAGACCTCGCCAGAAGTAACCGCCTTGACAGGTGACGCCCATCCCTGGGACCCTCACGTCACCAGTCAGAGCAGTTACTTTCGCGTGAGGAAAACCCATGACAGTCGTACGGTTCGATCTCGTCTCCCGGCTCAGCCAGAAGGACGTACTGGCGGTGCTGACGGACTTCAGCCCCTCGCGCGCCGAGTCCTGGCCCACGATCGACGCCGCACATTTCGAGGTGCACGAACTCGGCGACACCTGGGCCGAGGTGACCGAGGGCACCGCCGCCGCCTGGGAGCGAGCCCGCTACGAGTGGGAGCCGGCCGGTGACACGGTCACCATCACCACCCTGGACTCCAAGCTCTTCGGGCCCGGCGGCGGCTGGGTGTTCCGGATGACCCCCGAGGGCGACGGCACCCGGGTCGACGTCGAACTGACGCGGCAGCCGGCCACCTTGAAGGGCAAGATGCTCGCCGCCCTGCTCCCCCTCGCCGCTCCCGCGTCCTTGCGCAAGTCCTTCGCGGGCCCGCTTCAGGCCAAGTGACTTTCCGCCGGGCGACCCGGGCACCACCAGCCCCGCCACCCGGCCCCACAGCACATTGACTTACGACGGCGCCCCGGCGGACCGTACGGCGGATCCCGGCAGCCCCAGGCACCGCACACGGTCCCACCCTTTGACCGTCAAGTGACCGATGTGCGGGTTCCCTTCCAGGCGAAGAGTGAGAGTCACAGAATTCGCCCCGCGAAGGGAACCCCCTGTCATGCAACGTGACCACTCACCCCTGCGGGCACGCTCGTCCTCCGAGCTCGTGCCACCGCTGTTGCTGGACGTCGATCAGATGCTCGACGAGTTCACGCGGCTGCCGATGCGGGCGAAGTTCCGCTTCGACCCGGACATGGCGTCGGTGATCACGGTCGAGTTCCTGCCCGGACGGGGGCCCGGTCTCCTCTGGCACTTCGGCCGTGAACTCCTGCACCGCGGGGTGTCGTCGATGAGCGGTTCGGGCGACGTGCGGATGTGGCCGACGCTGCCCGGGGCGCGGCCGTCGTCATGGCTGCTGCTCGAGTCCGAGGAGGTGGAGGCCCTGTTCGAGCTGCCCACCGAGGCACTGGCGCGGTGGCTCGACGCCACCTACCGGATCGTGTCGGCCGAGGCGGAGATGGACGGTCTGAACTGGGACGGCTTCCTCATGGAGCTGCTCGACGGGCCGGGCACGCCTTCGGAGTGACCACCCGACCGCTCCGCGCTTGCCTCCCAGCGCGTCACCTGTCAAAGTGGTGACGCGAAGGGTTGCTGTCGTCGATCCGGGTCACCGGCCACCGACACATGTATGCCAGCCACCGGCACCCGACGACAAAACGCTTGGCACCAGGCCGCGCATGCGGCGGACGAGGAGGAACGACGTGAGGACCAGCAACCCGATCTTCTCCCGCTGGGGCGCCGCCCGTGACGCGGGTCCGGCGGGCATGTACCAGCGCGAGCCCGCGCCCGCCACGGTCGGCAGACAGCCGGCCGGCGACTACGGGACCAATCCCTACGCGTCCCCCGCCGCAACCGGCCTGCCGACCGGCTCGACCGGCTCGACCGGCTCGACCGCGGTGACCATGGACGACGTCGTCGTCCGCACCGCGACGACCCTCGGCGTCGTAGCCCTGACCGCCGTACTGTCCTGGCTCCTGCTGCCCGTCGACGAGGCGAACATCGGCCGGTCCTACGGCATAGCCCTGGGCGCCGGTCTCGCCGCCGCGGTGCTGTCCGTGATCCAGGCCTTCCGTCGGGCACCGGCTCCGGGCCTGATCCTCGGATACGCCGCGTTCGAGGGCGTCTTCCTGGGAGTGCTGTCCAGCACGGTCTCGACCTACCTCTCGCCGGGCGTGGTCGCCCAGGCGGTGCTCGGCACTTTGGCGGTCTCCGCGGGCACGCTCGTCGCGTACCGGATGCGCTGGATCCGGGTCACCCGGCGGTTCACCGGATTCGTCCTCGCGGCCGCGACCGGATTCGTGCTGCTGCTCTTCGCCGACCTCCTCTTCTCCGCGTTCGGCGCGGGCAATGGGCTCGGCTTCCACAGCGGCGGCCTCGGCATCGCCTTCGGCCTCCTCGGCATCGTGCTCGGCGCGGCCTTCCTCGCCCTGGACTTCAAGCAGGTCGAGGATGCCGTCGCTTACGGCGCCCCGCGCGAGGAGGCCTGGCTCGCGGCTTTCGGGCTCACCATGACGCTGGTGTGGATCTACTTGGAGGTGCTGCGCGTGCTGACCCTCTTCAGCAGCGACAACTGAAGCCTGTCGACGACGCCTCAGGGGCATGCGCGCCGCGCATGCCCCTGAGGCGTTTTCCGGACTCGTTTCCGTACGGCGCGACCTCCTCACCGGGCCCGGCTCGTTGGCATCACGAACCCCCGGGATGCCGCCCGGCCGACCCGGACGTCACGTGAACGCCACAACGGGAGAGAGGTCCCATGAGCCTCCACGAGCAGTGCCTGGACGAGGACGGCAGGGTCAACCTGGGCCCGGCTTTCAAGGCGGACGCCCCCGCTCAGTACGCCCGCCTGCGCGCACTCGGCCCCATCCACCCGGCCCACTTCCACCTGGGTCTGCGCGGCTGGGTGGTCGTGGGCTACGACCTGGCCCGGGAGGCCCTGACCCACCCGGGCCTCCTCAAGGACTCCACGCCCGCCGCCGAGGCCCTGGCCGCCGCCGGATACGTCCTCAACAAGCCGTCCGTCGGGCTCGGCGCACAAATGCTCGAAGCCGATCCGCCCGAGCACGGCCGCCTGCGCAGGCTGGCCTCGGCCGCCTTCACCGCGCGCCGCACGGCGGAACTCGCCCCGCGCATCGAACAGATCGCCCACCAACTGCTCGACGCGCTGCCGCAATCCGGCGAGACCGACCTCGTCGAGGCGTTCCACGCGCCGCTCCCCGCGACCGTGATCGCCGAGCTCCTTGGTATCCCCGAGCAGTGCCACGCGGACTTCCGCCGCTGGTCGAGCTACGCCCTCCAGGTCACCTCGCCCGAGCACCGCCCCGCGCTCGCCGGACTGCACGGACTGCTGACCGACCTGATCGCGCACAAACGGCGGGTCCCCCAGGACGACCTGCTGTCCGCCCTCGTCGGCGTCCGCGACGAGCAGGACGGCCGGCTGTCCGAGGAGGAACTGGTGGGCACCGCCCTGATGCTGGTCGTCGCGGGCCACGAGAGCACGGTGAACCTCCTCGGCAATGCCACGCTGGCCCTGCTGCAACACCCCGACCAGCTCCGGCTCTTGCGCGAGCGGCCGGAGCTGATGCCCTCGGCGGTGGAGGAGTTCCTGCGCCACGACACCTCCGTCGAGCGGTCCACGAGCCGCTACGCCGCCCATGACCTGGAACTGGGCGGAGTGCTCATCCCGCGGGGCGGCATCGTCGTCGTGGCACTCGGCTCGGCCGGACACGACGCCCCACAGGCCGACGACACCGACCCCGCCGTTCTCGACGTGACCCGGCCCGGCGCTCGCCATCTGGCCTTCGGACACGGCATCCATCACTGCCTCGGTGCCCCACTGGCCCGGCTGGAGGCCGCCATCGCCCTGCGGACCCTGCTGTCCCGCGTCCCCGAATTGGAACTCGCCGTGCCGGTGGACTCGTTGGAGTGGATCGGCTCCGGCATCATCCGCGGCGTACGGGCCCTTCCGGTGCGCTACCGCCGCGTCTGACCGTCATGGCACCGGGCCCGCACAACGGGAAGTCCCGGCCCGCGCCACGGGGCGCGGGCCGGGACGGCACCGGAAGTGGTACTGCGGTCAGACGGTACGGGTGCGCAGTTGGCGGGTCTTCCAGCCCAGCAGGGCGGCCTGGGCGATGAAGAACACCCCGCCGCCCGTGGCGTAGACGGACAGCACGTCGAGCGAGGGATCGTCGCCCGCGGCCTGGATGTTGTAGAAGACGCCGACGAGGACGGACAGTCCGCCCGCGATCAGCATCGGCCACTGCTTGCCCAGCTCGGGGCCGCGCCGCTGGAGTCCGACGATCACCTGGGCGGCGCCGGAGACGACGGCCCAGGCGCCGAACACATGGAGCACCGGCGCCACACCGCCGGCCCCGGCGATGCCGACCGCGACGGCCGCGAGCGTGCTCAGCACGCCGTTGAACGCCGTGATCCGGCGCTCCGAGCCGTCGGGGAGGGCACGGTGGTCGATGAGTGAGGACACCGCGTCGATCAGCGGGTAGACCACCAGCAGGGTGATCGCCACGGCGTCGACGTCCTCGTGGGCTCCGGCGAACGCCAGGGCCCACGCCACGGCGAGGACGCCGCGGCCCAGGTACAGCCTCAGCAGGGAGGAGCGGCCCTCGGCCGGAGCCGGATTCGTCAGCGCCGGGGCCGTCGGCGTCGTGGTCTGCGTGCTCATGATGGTTCGGCCTTTCTCAGGTCAGGGGGCGTCGACCCGGTCAGTGCCGGGACGGGGAGACGCAGCGGAAGCTGGCGGCGGCGTCCGGGTCGCCGTAGCCCTGGTAGCGGGACACCTTGGGGTAGCCGCACAGGTTGCGGGCGACCTGCTCGCCGTCGGCGTTGACGAGGGTGGCGGGCAGCGTCTTGGGCGCCTTGCCGTGCTCGACCCAGGCGGTCAGGGCGGCGAGGCCGTCGGCCGAGCCGTCCTGGCCGTTGAGACCGCAGTGGTTGGTGCCGGGCGCGAGGAAGAGACGGTAGAAGTCGTCGGCCTTCTTGGCGCCGCCCGTCTTCCGCTCGACCTGCTCGCGGTAGTCCACGGTGCCCTGGGTCGGGATGAACTCGTCGGCCTGCCCGTGCCAGGTCAGGAGCTTGCCGCCGGACTTGCGGAAGGCGGACAGGTCCGGGTCGGCCGTACCGATGACCTTGTCGTACTCGTCCCGGGACTGCTGGAACAGCTGGGTGAACTCGCTGTAGGTGACCGTGGAGAGGTCGAAGGAGGGGTCCTTCTTCACCCAGTACGACAGCCAGGCCGCGGGCACCGGGAAGGGAGCGCCCTTGATGACGCCGTCGGTGCCGGGCGCGCTGGAGGCCAGGCCCTTCAGGTCGGCGCCGACCGGGACACCGGGCCAGAGCTTCTTGCCGGTGGTGGTGCGCGGGCCGTCCCAGATCTTGCGCACCACGGCCGCGTCGGCCGCCGTGATGGTCAGCTCCTCGCCGTTGCAGACGACCTTGGTGCCGATCAGCCGCCGCGGGTCGAAGTCGCACCGGGAGGCGTCGTTGACGAGGCCGTCCTTGGCGCCGTCGAGCGGGTCGCAGGCCTTGACGGCGGCGTTGGTGAAGGCGTCGAGCTCACAACCGGTCGGGTAGGTCTTCTCGTTGTTCATGACGACCTGCGGCCACAGGGTGGCGACCTCGTACTCGGCCCAGCTGATGGCGGGCGCGTCGGCGAGGATGCCGTCGTAGTCGTCGGGGTAGCGCTGGGCCTCCATGTAGCCCTGGCGTCCGCCGGTGGAGCAGCCGGTGAAGTAGGAGTAGGCGGCGTTCCTGCCGTAGACCGCGCCGACGACCTGCTTGCCGACCACGGCCGCCTCGTGCTGGGAGCGGGAGGCGAAGTTCTTCAGCAGGGCGGTGTTGACCTGTCCCGCGCTGTTCAGTGCCCAGCCGGTGTCGAGGACGTCACCGACGCCGGCGTCGGTGGTGGTGGCCGCGTAGCCGTTCTTCACCGCGTTGGCCAGATCGACACCGTTGTCACCGGCCCGGTAGGCGGCGCCTCCGAGCCCCTGAAAGCGGCCGTTCCAGCCCTGCTCGGGCAGCCAGGTCCGCACCGTGGCGCGGTCGTCGGCGCCGGGGTGGGAGATGGTGGTGGTCACCTCGCAGAAGGCCGGCACGCCGGTGACCTCGCCGCCCAGCAGGCCGGTGCCCTTGATGGTGCCGCCCGGCCGGCTGACCGCCGTCACGGACTCCACCTCGGTGCCGGCCGGGGCCTTCACCGTCACCGGGCCGCAGTTGAAGGGCTGGGCGGTGTCGGCCGACGCCGTCGGCAGGTACACGGCCGCGGTCAGCGGAACGCCGGCCGCGAGGGCAACCAGAAGTCGTCTCATGGGATTCCGTCCAAGAAGTAGGTGTGCGCCTCGACTGGGCGGCACGTGTGTACAACTCTGATCAGGCGATGGGGGGCCGACAACAGTCAGTTGACGGTCCGCGTACCCAGCTCCCGAAGGGGACCGGGCACGCACGTGTTAGGTCATTCGGCGGTGGAGGTGTGCCCTGGGGTCACCGCTCGCCCGTGCTTTCGCCGCGCTCCTCGCTCAGCCAGCGGGAGTGGTACCGCCGCGCCCAGGACCGGCTTACGTAACCGGTTCGCATCCCGAGCCGCGCCTCCGGGTCCTCCATGGCCCGGCGCACGTGCTCGAGTACGGCGATGGTGATGGCCCAGGCCAGCACGTCGTGGACGAAGATCGCGCTGGTGCGGGAGAGGGCGGGCAGCAAGTCCATGAACCACATCAGCAGGCCGGTGAACATCATGACCAGCACGGCGCCGGCGATCCAGCCCGCGTAGATCTTCTGCCCCGCGTTGAACTTGCCGGCCGGGCGCGCCTCGGGCGAGGTCCTGCGTCGGCGTACGGCTCGCAGCCACTGCCGGTCGTACGGTGCGAAGCGGTTCAGTCTGCGCAGGTCCGCGCGGAACTCCGAGGAGAGGAGCCCGAGGAGGAAGGGAAGCGGCAGCAGGATGCCCGACCATTCATGGACTGTGATCATGAGGTGCCGCCGTCCGACCAGCAGGGCGAGCGGGCCGATGTACAGGCAGGCGGCGGTGATCAGGCACAGCAGCATCAGGTAGCCGGTGGCGCGGTGGACCAGGCGCTGGGCGGTGCCGAAGCGGCGCACCCGGTCGAGGGTGTCAGGCTCCTTCGCCGCTGCGGTCGGCGTCGTCGAGCCAGCCGTCGATCGCATATCCGCGCTCCTCCCAATAGCCCGGGATCACCTTGTCGGTGACCGATATGCCGGACAGCCACTTGGCCGACTTGTAGAAGTACATGGGCGCCACATACAGGCGGACGGGTCCGCCGTGCGCGTGGGTGACGGGCTTGTCCTGCATCTTCAGAGCCACCAGGACGTCCGAGCGGCGGGCCTGTTCCAGGGTGAGGCTCTCGGTGTAGGCGCCGTCGAAACAGGTGAAGCGGATCGCCGTACCCGGCGAGCGCACTCCGGCGGCGTCGAGGAGGTCCGCCAACTTCACCCCCTCAAAAGGCGTTTGGTTCACCCGCCAGCCGTCCGTGCACAGCACGTCGTGGACGACCCGGGTCTGCGGCAGCGCGCGCAGATCGCCGAGGGTGTAGGTCTTGGGCCGGTCGACCAGCCCGTCGACCCGCAGTGTGTAGTTCGTCTCGTCCTTGTGCGGCACGGAGCCGACGACGCTGTAGTAGCGGAATCCGCCCGGATTGGGCAGCAGGCCGGTGAGCCCGGTCGAGTCGACCTCGGAGGCGGCGGCGAGGAAGTTCTCCCAGCCGTGCTGGAGGTAGGGCGCGGCGGCGAGTCCCGCGGCCCCCGCACCGAGCATGCCGAGCATCGCCCGCCGCGCCACGGGGGCGCCCTCGGCCCCTGGTTTCGGCTGTCCTGCCATGGTCAGTGCATCCCTTCACGACGGCGAGTCCACACGTGTGAACGCCATCGGCCGAGCACCGTGACGTCACCGGTTAAGCTGGTGACGATGGTGGCACACGGCCACTGCGGCCGTCAACGGGGGTCCCCACACATGTGCAGGAAGCACGCGACGCGGGCTGCTACGCTTGCCCACGACACAGACCTTCGATCGAGGAGTCGCAGACGTGGTGGGTGACGACGACATCTCCGGGTGAGATCCGGATCTGACGGCCACCGGCCGGCGCTGAGAGCGCTGCCGAGGTGGTCCTCTTCGTCGTACCCCTTTCCACCCGTCTGCCCAGGGCAGAGCTCTGAGTACTGCCCTCCGTACCTTCGAGGTCACTTCCATGTCCGACGCCGCCGTCGTCTGCTCGAACCTGTCCTTCGCCTGGCCCGACGACACCCCGGTCTTCCGGGACCTGTCCTTCACCGTGCCCCCGGGCCGTACCGGCCTGGTCGCCCCCAACGGCTCCGGCAAGAGCACCCTGCTCAAGCTGATCGCCGGTGAACTCAAGCCCGCCACCGGCTCGGTGACGGTCACCGGGAGCCTGGGCTACCTCCCGCAGAGCCTGCCCCTGACCGGTGATCTCACGGTCGCGGAGGTCATCGGTGTCGCCGAGGTGATCCGCGCCCTGGACGCCGTCGAGTCCGGGGACGTCAGCGAGGAGCACTTCACCACGATCGGCGACGACTGGGACATCGAGGAGCGCACCCGCGCCCAGCTCGACCGCCTGGGCCTCTCCGACCTCACCCTGGAGCGCAGGCTCAGCACCCTCAGCGGCGGCCAGGTCGTCTCGCTCGGGCTCGCCGCCCAACTCCTCAAGCGGCCCGAGGTCTTGTTGCTGGACGAACCCACCAACAACCTCGACCTGGAGGCCCGGCACAAGCTCTACGACGTCCTGTCGGACTTCACCGGCTGCCTGCTCCTGGTCAGCCACGACCGGGCGCTGCTCGACCGCATGGAACGCATCGCCGAACTCGGCAGCGACGAACTGCGCCTGTACGGCGGCAACTTCACCGAGTACGAGGAAGCCGTCCGCGCCGAGCAGGAGGTCGCCGAGAAGAACGTCCGCAACGCCGAGCAGGAACTGAAGCGGGAGAAGCGGGAGATGCAGCAGGCCCGCGAACGCGCCGAGCGCCGCGCGAGCAACGCCGCCCGCAATCTGAGCAACGCCGGGCTGCCCCGCATCTTCGCCGGCAACATGAAGCGGGGCGCGCAGGAGTCCGCGGGCCGGTCCGGCCAGATGCACGCCTCCCGGGTCAGCGAGGCCAAGGCCCGCCTCGACGAGGCCGGGCGCGCACTGCGCAACGAACAGCGGATCACCCTGGACCTGCCCGACACCCAGGTGCCCGCCGGACGCAACCTCTTCCTCGGCGAGGGCATGCAGATCCAGCTCGGGGACACGCCCGTCTTCGCGGCGGGCGGGGTCGACCTGACCGTGCGGGGGCCCGAACGCATCGCACTCACCGGACCCAACGGCGCGGGCAAGAGCACGCTGCTACGGCTGATCACCGGCGAACTCGTCCCGGACGGCGGGGAGATCAAACGCAACGACGGCCGGGTCGCCTACCTCTCGCAGCGCCTGGACCTGCTGGACCTGGACCGCACCGTGGCGGAGAACTTCGCCGCGTTCGCCCCCGAGCGCCCCGAGGCGGAGCGGATGAACCTCCTCGCCCGCTTCCTCTTCCGCGGCGCGCGAGCCCACCTGCCGGTAGGGGTGCTCTCCGGAGGTGAGCGGCTGCGCGCCACCCTGGCCTGCGTACTGTGCGCCGAACCTGCCCCTCACCTCCTCCTGCTCGACGAACCGACCAACAACCTCGACCTGGTCAGCGCGGCCCAGCTGGAGAGCGCGCTCAACTCCTACCAGGGCGCCTTCATGGTCGTCAGCCACGACGAGCGGTTCCTCGCCGAGATCGGCGTCAACCGCTGGCTGCGACTGGCCGACGGGCAGCTCAAGGAGACGGGCGCCCCCGAGGTGTGAACCGCCGACGTGTGCAGTGGCCCGCGTCCGAGGCTCCGTGCCCGGCGGGCCGTACATCGATCACGTTGGACGGTTTCCCATGCCACAGCCCGCTCTGCTCGCCCACGACATCGTCCGCGACCTGGGCGGCCGACGCGTCCTCGACGGCATCTCCCTGACCGCCTCCCCCGGCCACCGCATCGGCCTGATCGGGGAGAACGGCGTCGGCAAGTCCACCCTGCTGCGGGTGCTCGCCGGCGTGGACGAGCCCGACTCCGGAAGCGTCACCCGCCCCGCGGACCTCGGCTTCCTCCACCAGGAAATGCCCTACGACGCCCACGCGACGATCGCCGCGGTGCTGGACGAGGCACTGCGCGAGGCCCGCGAGGACCTCGCCGAGCTGAACCGGCTCGGAGAGGAACTCGCGCGTCTCGCCGAGGACGACCCCGCGCACCCGGAACTCCTCGACGCCTACGGCCGGCGCCTCGAACAGGCCCAGGACCGGGAGTCCTGGGACGCCGACCGCCGGGCCGCCGTGGTGCTGGACGGACTGGGCCTCGGCGCGTTCGGGCCCGACCGCACGCTCGGCTCGCTCTCCGGCGGACAGCGCGGCCGACTGGCCCTGGCCGCGCTGCTCGTGCGGCGGCCGTCCGCCCTGCTGCTGGACGAGCCGACCAACCACCTCGACGACGGCGCCGCCGCCTTCCTGGAGGAACAGGTGCGCGGTCTGCCCGGGACCGTGGTGGTCGCCAGCCACGACCGCGCCTTCCTCGACGCCGTGTGCACCGACCTGATCGACCTCGACCCGGCGGTGGACGGCCCGGTCCGCTACGGCGGCGGCTACAGCGCCTACCTGTCCGAGAAGCAGGCCGAGCGGGCGCGCTGGGAGCGCCGGTACGCCGAGGAGCAGGAGGAGCTGGCGGGGCTGCGCCACTCGGCGGGCGTGACCGCGCACCGGGTCGCCCCGGACCGGGGCCGCACCGACAACGAGAAGATGGGCTACGGGCACCGGGCCGGACGGGTGCAGAACCAGATCTCCCGCCGGGTCCGCAGCGCCGCCCGGCGGCTGGACGAACTGGAGCGCACTCAGGTCGCCGAGCCGCCGCGCCCGCTGCGGTTCGCGGCCGGAGAACTGGCGGCCCGGGCCGAGGACAGCTCACTGCCCTTGGTGTCCTTGCGCGAGGTACGGGTGCCCGGCCGACTCGCGCTGGCGGGCCTGGAGGTGTCGGCGACGGACCGGCTGCTGGTCACGGGCGGCAACGGCGCGGGCAAGTCGACCCTGCTGGCCGTACTCGCCGGGAGCCTGCAGGCCGAGGGCGAGGTGCACCGGCGCCGGCGGCTGACGGTGGGGCTGCTCACCCAGGACACCGTCTTCGAGCGGCCCGAGCGCACGGTCCGGGACACCTACGAGCTGTCGCTGGGCGAGCAGCGCGCCGAGAAGGTACCGCTGACCTCCCTCGGACTGATGCACGAGGCCGACCTGGGCAAGCCGGTCGGAGAGCTGTCCGTCGGCCAGCGCCGCAGGCTCGCGCTGGCCCTCCTGGTGGCCCGCCCGCCCCAGCTCCTCCTGCTCGACGAACCCACCAACCACCTCTCCCCGCGGCTGTGCGACGAACTGGAAGCCGCGCTGGGGCCGGGCCCCGGCGCAATCGTCGTAGCCAGCCACGACCGCTGGCTGCGCCGACGGTGGCAGGGCCGCGAGCTGCGTCTGGAGTCGGGGCGGAGTCGACCGGAGAGTCGCGCCTGACCTGCGCCGACGCCGCTAGAGGACGTCCTGCCGCCGGGCGGGGCGTCCTCTCGTCTCCGCGGACTTCTTGCACTCCGCCCGAGTCACCTGTCAAGATGGTGATGTGAATCTTGACCATGTATTCGTGTGCGGACACCCGGCGCTCGACTTCGCGGCCACCCTCCGAGCCAGGCGCT
Organism: Streptomyces sp. NPDC043726; assembly: GCF_056436565.1. Lineage (NCBI taxonomy): Bacteria > Bacillati > Actinomycetota > Actinomycetes > Kitasatosporales > Streptomycetaceae > Streptomyces > Streptomyces sp. NPDC043726. Next base: position 245,779 of record NZ_JBWKCI010000002.1, on the reverse strand, counting down.
CGACCCGGTTCGAGATGTTCGTGACCCCGGAGCGGCTGAATGCCTGGTACCTGGAGTCCGGTCTGGTGGACACCATCACCCCCGGCGACGACATCGACGTCCGGGCGGCCACGACGCTGCGCGAGGCCGTCTACCGGCTCGTCACCGACCGCAGGCTCGGCGAGGAGTTCGACGCGACGGCGCTCGACACCGTCAACGCCGCCGCGCGCAAGACCCCGGTGACACCCCAGCTCACCAAGGCCGGACGGCACACCGAGGCCACGCCCGAACAGGCCCTCGCGACCGTCGCCCGGCAGGCCGTCGAGCTCCTCAGCGGCCCGGACGTCCCCCTGATGAAGGAGTGCAGCAACCCCGAGTGCACGCGCGTCTACATCGACCGCTCCCGGGGCATGCGGCGCGAGTGGTGCGGCATGGAGTCCTGCGGCAACAAGATCAAGGCCGCCGCGTACCGGGCCCGCAAGAAAGCAGCCACGACCGCGTGAGGTGTCAGGAGTCCGGAGCGCCGCACTCCCGGTAGTCCCTCGGTGAGGTTCCCATCACACGTTTGAAGGCGGTGCTCAACGCGCTGTCCGAGCCGTAGCCGACCGAGTGCGCGATGGCGGTGAGGGTCTCCCCGCCCTGCCGGAGCCGCTTGGCCGCCAGCTCGATCCGCCAGGCCGTGAGGTACTCGTACGGACTCTGCCCGACCGCCTTCTTGAACCGCTCGGCGAGCGCGGTGCGGGACACCGAACCCGCGCGCGCCAGTTCGGCGACCGTCCACGGGCGGGCCGGGTCCCGGTGCACACAGGCCAGCGCCGCGGCGACCGCCGGGTCGGCCAGACCCGCGAGCCAGCCGGGACCGACGTGTTCCCCGCTGGCCAGGTGAGACCGCAGCACGCGGACGAGCATGACGATCGCGAGGTGCTCCGCGATCAGGTCGGCGCCCATCCGCCGGTGCCGCAGCTCCTCGTCGATCGCGTCCAGCACCCAACCCACCGTCGCGGCCCGGCTCGTGTCGGCCGGCAGGTGGAGGACCGGTGGGAGTCCGTCGAGGAGCAGTTCCTGCGCCCGTAGGCCGAAGGAGAAACGCCCACCCAGGATGTGCACGTCCTCGCCCTCGCCCGCCCGGGCCACGCCCGAGTCGGTTTTAGCGAAGAGAGGACGCGCCGGTACGGCCGGGACGTCCGGCTCGCTGCGGAGCGTGAAAGCACGCCCTTGGGTCAGCAGGAAGCAGTCGCCCGCCGACAGCTCGACCGGCTCGGGCACACCCTCGACCTCCAGCAGGCAGCTCCCGCGCCGGACGGCGTTGAACTTCACACCGGGAGGCGGCGGGAAATCAACCGCCCAACGGCCGCCCGCCACCAGGCCGGCCGAGAGATGACCCCGCGTGTCGAGCAGCCCGAGGACGTCCTCCAGCGGGTCCACGCCGTCTGTCTCCCCTCCGCTGCGAACGCGTGTCGCGGTCTGCCGCGCGCTGCGGGCGGGACCGGCGGGGACGAGCCTACTGGCGTGGACGAGCGCGCAAGTCTCCCGGACGTCCGAACATGGTGCCCACGGGTCACACTCCCTACGCTGGCGAGCGGGACAAGCGAGACATGTCTCCTGCCGCGCGATGCCGGCGGACACCTGCGCTCCCTCCCGTCCCCTCGTCCCGGAGCTCCACCGCCCCGAACCAGCGGGCGTGCGTCCGCATGCCCTGCCGGTTCCCCTCGAGAAAGTCGTCTCCCGCATGAGCGGCGCACTGCGCAACGACCCCGTCATCCTGCTCGTCCACGGTGCCTGGCACGGCTCCTGGTGCTGGGAGCTGCTGACTCCCGAACTCACCGCGCTGGGCTGGCGGGTGGAGACCGTCGACCTGCCGAGCGCGTCGGCCGACCCCGGCAACACAGCCGGGATGTACGACGACGCCCGCGTCGTCCGCGACAAGCTGGCCGGGCTCGACGGTCCGGTGACGGTCCTCGCGCACTCCTACGGCGGCCTGCCCGTGACCGAGGCCGGGGCCGCCCCCAACGTGTCCCGGCTCGTCTACCTCTCCGCCTTCCAACTGGACGAGGGCGATTCCCTGTCCGGCCTGAGCGGCGGCGCCCTGCCCAGCGGCGAGACCGGCACCCTGCCCGCCCACGAGGACGCGAGGAACCACCTGTACGCGGACGTCCAGGACGGCATCGCGCGGCAGGCGGTCGACCGGCTGGTGCTGCAGACCGTCAAGTCCTTCAGCGAGCCCCTGACCACCGCGGCCTGGAAGTCGGTGCCGTCCACCTTCATCGTCTGCGAGCAGGACCGCGCGGTGGACCCCGGCCTCCAGGAGCAGTTGGCGGCACGCTCGGAGCGGTCGTACCGGATCGCGGCCGGTCATTCGCCCTTCCTGTCTGTGCCAGTGGAACTGGCCCGGCTGATCACGAAGGACGCGGAGCAGTGACGGGGGCGCGCCGGCGGCCCTGAGGGGGGACTCGGGCCGCCGGCGCGGGAACGGGGGTGGACCACGAAAAGCGTGGTGGGACTCCGAACTCCCCGTCGCGGCCCCGCCACCCGCGTGTCCAAGCGGCAGGGCCTTCCAACTGGTGAACGTGACAGCGGGCGGAAAGGTTCACCGCGATTCGCCCGCCGTTTCGCGCTGTTTCAGAGATACATGGCTCGGTGACTGCGGAAGGCGAACATGTCGCCCGAACTCAGAATGCTCACGATCTCCTCGCAGTAGCGCCGGTACTCCGTCTCCTGCTCCGCCGACAGGGCCACGGAGACGACAGGTCCCTGCGCGACCGCATCCCGCAGGGCGCCCAGCAGGCCCTGCGGCGGCGAGAGCGACAGCACCTCCATGACGCGCCGGAAGGCATCCATGAGCGCCTGGTCGCCGTCGAGGAACAGGGCCACGCAGGCGGCCAGTTGTCCGAGGTCGGCCGGGTGCACATCGATCGGCCAGAGACTGGTCAGCTGACCGCCCCGCACGCCGTACAGGGCGTAGCGGAGCCGCTCGGGCACAGCGGTATCGGCGGACAAGACTTCGGTGTGCCCCGTCGGCCACAGCGGCAGCTTCAGCAGCACCCGCACCCAGCTGTCGTAGGCGTCCGAGACGATCCGCTCGTCGTCGGAGTCCAGGCCCTCGACGTGCAAGTGGTGGAGGTGGCGCAGCAGCGGTTCCTCCAGGCTCTGGAACTTCGCGAAGAACACGGGATCGTCAGGGACCAGGATGTACATGGACTCCTCCTCCGACCGGCACCCGCGGGCTACGCCGCCTCCGGCCGGACCACCGTCCGCAGCTTGCGCAGGGCGTTGTGCTGACGGCTCTTGACGGTTCCGGCCGGTACTCCGAGGATGCCGGCGGTCTCCTGGATGGTGCGGTCGCACAGGTAGATGTGGACCAGCACGGCGCGGTGCTCGGGCGACAACCGGTGCAGCAGAGGCCCGGCCACCAGCGCGTCGTGCACCGCCTCGGTGCCTTCGACGCTCGACACCGGGTCGTTGTAGGCGACTCCGACGACCTCTCGGCGGGCATGGGGTTTGCGCACCCAGTCGATGACCAGGTGCCGGGTCACGGTGAAGAGCCAGCTGCGGACCGCCCCGTCCCTCCCCGTCAGACGGTCGACGTTGCGCCAGGCCCGGATGAGGGTCTCCTGGACGATGTCCTCGGCGAGTCCGCGGTCACCCAGCATCCTCTCGGCGTACGCGACAAGTGCCTCCCGGTGTGGACCCGTGAGGGTGCCGAACAGCTCGGCCCGGGACACGGCCGTGAGCGGGGTAGCCATGGCTTCTGAACCATCCTGTGGTCAGCGGTGTGTGGCGGAGGAACATCACACGTGTGCCTCCGCGGAGATCATACGTGTGAACGTCGGCCATCCTGCGCGAAAAACCCACGCCTGTCGAGCAGACCTTCGCGCGCGAGCTTCTTCCGCCGTACCGCCGCCCGCTTCACCAGCCGCCAGCGTCAAGGGCCTTGACAGGGGAGGATCCGACACAACAGCCTATGGCAACGTTGTCAGATCACGGGAGCCGCACCCGCAACAGCCGCCGCGCGCTTCCCGAGCACCCCTGGGATTGGACGACTCACCCATGGCCGATCAGCCGTGTCCCTCGCACCACCCCTCCCGGCGCACCGTCGTCGCGACCGGTTCGACGCTGCTGGCCGGGTTCGGCCTCGGCACGGTGTTCTCACCGGTGGCCGCCGCCGCGGACCGGACCGCGAGCGCGACCTCGACAAGCTCCTCCACACCGGCTGAACTCGCCGTCCACCGACCGGTCCGGGTCTCCTCGCAGGCCTACGCGCCCACCCCACCCGAGTTCGTGGTGGACACGATCCCCACGCCCGGAGTGCGCGGCACCGGCTGGCGCGCCGAGGCGGGCGATCCGCAGTGGGTCGAGGTGGACCTGGAGGCCGACTGCCGTGTCGACCGCGTCCGGCTGACCTTCGAAGCCGACGCGAGCGACCCGGTGTTCACGCCGCCCACCAGCGGCAACCCCCGACAGGGCACCACCGGCAAGGAGATCCTCTCCAGTTACGCGACCGAGTTCGTCGTGGAGACCTCGCGTGACCGCGACTCCTGGACCAGCGCGTACCGCACCACCGCGGGCACCGGAGGTGTCGTCGACATCCCGCTGACCGCACCCGTCACCGCACGCTGGGTACGGATGACCGCCCGCAGGCGCTCCAGCCCCAACCCGCTGGGCCTCAACGGCTTCGAGGTGTACGGCACCGCCCCGGGACGCCGCCCCGAGGCCACCGGCTGGACCGACTGGGGCACCCACCGCGGCGACGCGCCCGCGCTCGCCGTCGCGGACGACGGCACGGTGCCGTTCGAGTCGGGCTGGACCCTCACCCTCGACGACTGGGCGGACGGCGACGGCGCCGCCCTGTCGAGGACCGGCGTGGACACGAGCCGCTGGCTGCCGGCGACCGTGCCCGGCACCGTGCTGGGCTCGCTCGTCGAACAGGGCAGGCTGCCCGACCCGGTCACGGGCCTGAACAACCTGCGCGTTCCCGAGGCCCTGTCCCGGCACTCCTGGTGGTACCGGCGGCAGTTCGGCCTGCCGCGCGGGCTGCGCACGGACGCGGGGCGGCACGTCTGGCTGGAGCTCGACGGGATCAACCACAAGGCGGAGATCTTCCTCAACGGCCGCGCGGTGGGCGAGGTGACCTCCCCCTTCGCCCGCCGCGCCCACGACGTGACCGGCCTGCTCGCCGAGCGGGGCGACAACGCCCTCGCCGTGCGCATCTCCCCCATGCCCGTGCCCGGCAGTCCCGGCGACAAGGGACCGCAGGGCGAGGCGTGGGTGGACGCCGGCGCCAACACGATGAACCTCAACTCGCCGACGTATCTGGCCTCTTCGGGCTGGGACTGGATGCCCGCCGTACGCGACCGGGCGGCCGGCATCTGGAACCACGTACGGCTGAGATCGACCGGGCACATCGTGATCGGCGACCCGCGCGTGGACACCGTGCTGCCCGCGCTGCCGGACCTGTCGGTGGCCGAGCTGACCGTGACGGTCCCGGTGCGCAACGCGGACTCCGCCGCCCACGAGGCCACTGTCACCGCCTCGTTCGGCGACGTGCGCGTCTCCCGTACGGTCACCGTCGCGGCGCACTCTGACATCGATGTCAGCTTCACTCCGGACGCGTTCAACGCGCTCAGGGTCCGCAACCCCGAACTGTGGTGGCCCAACGGCCTGGGCAAGCCCACACTCCACGACCTCACCCTCGTCGCCCGCACCGGCGGCGCGGAGAGCGACCGGCGCACCACCCGCTTCGGCATACGGCAGTTCGGCTACGCGTACGACACCCCGCTGAAGTTCACGCCGTCCTCCGACTCCTGCACGCAGACCGTCCAGCTCGGCACTCGCCGCGCACGGCACGTCCGCGTCCGCTGTCTGACCCGGGCCACCGGCTGGGGCAGCTCCCTGTGGACGCTGGCCGTGTACGACAGCGCCCGTCCCGGCAGCGACCTCGCCCTGCACGCGCCCGCCGAGGCCTCCAGCGTCGACGAGGACGGCCACGGCCCGGCCAACGCGACCGACGGCGACCCGCGCACCCGCTGGGCCTCCGCCCACGCCGACGACCAGTGGATCCGCGTCGACCTCGGCTCGGTGCAGTCCTTCGACCGGGTCGACCTGACCTGGGAACAGGCGTACGCGCTGACCTTCGTCGTGCAGGTCTCCGAGGACGGCGAGCAGTGGACCGACGCGGCCTCCGTGGACAACACGGCCGTACCGCTGCCGTTCAACACCGCTGACGCCGCGCTGCGGGTGACCGACTTCGAGGCCCGGACCGCCCGCCACGTCCGTCTGTCCTGCGGTGTCCGCAACACCAGTTGGGGCAACTCGCTGTGGTCGCTGGCCGTCGTGGACAGCGCCAGGCCGGGCACCGATCTCGCCCTGCGCCGACAGGTGACCGCCTCCACCGAGGAGGACGGCCATCCGGCCGCGCACGCCACCGACGGCAGTCCCGGCACCCGCTGGTCCTCCGCCTACGAGGACCACCAGTGGATCCAGGTCGACCTCGGCGAGGCGCGGAGGTTCGACCGCGTCGCCGTCCTGTGGGAGCAGGCGTACCCGAAGACGTACACGATCCAGGTGTCCGACGACGGTGAGAGCTGGACCGACGTCACCACCGTCTCCAACGCCCCGGACCCGCTGAAGATCAGCGTCAACGGCGTGCGGGTGCTGGTGCGCGGCGGCAACTGGGGCTGGGACGAACTCCTGCGCCGGATGCCCGCCGAGCGGATGGAGGCGGCTGTGCGGATGCATCGCGCCATGAACTTCACGATGATCCGCAACTGGGTCGGCAGCAGCAACCGCGAAGAGTTCTACGCCGCTTGCGACCGGCACGGCATCCTGGTGTGGAACGACTTCCCCAACGCCTGGAGCATGGACCCGCCCGACCACGAGGCGTTCGTGTCCGCCGCACGCGACACCGTGCTGCGCTATCGCATCCACCCGAGCGTGGCGGTGTGGTGCGGCGCCAACGAGGGCAATCCACCCGCCGCGATCGACCAGGGGATGCGCGAGGCGGTGGAGAGCCAGGCGCCGGGGATCCTGTACCAGAACAACTCCGCCGGCGGCATCGTCACCGGCGGCGGTCCCTACGGCTGGGTCGAGCCGGAACGGTACTTCGACCCGTCGACCTACGGCAGCAAGGACTTCGGCTTCCACACCGAGATCGGCATGCCCGTCGTCTCCACCGCCGCCGGCACCCGCGCCATGATCGGCGAGGACGGACCCGAGTGGCCGATCGGCGGCGCCTGGTACCACCACGACTGGAGCGAGCGCGGCAACCAGGCGCCGCACACTTACAAGGCCGCCATCGAGACCCGCCTCGGCACGGCTCGCGACCTGGACGACTTCACGCGCAAGGCCCAGTTCGTCAACTACGAGAACTTCCGGGCCATGTTCGAGGCATGGAACGCCCACCTGTGGGACAACGCCAGCGGACTGATGCTCTGGATGTCCCACCCGGCCTGGCACAGCACGGTCTGGCAGACCTACGACTACGACTTCGACGTCAACGGCGCCTACTTCGGCTGCCGCAGCGCCTGCGAACCGCTGCACATCCAGGCCGACCCGGTGAAGTGGCAGGTCGTCGCGGTCAATCACACGCGCCGGGCGCTGACGGACGCGAAGGTCACGGCTGAGACGTACGACCTGACCGGGCGCCGGATCGCGTCGACCCGGCACACTCGTGTCGACGTGGAACCCGCGGCCTCGGCCGAGGCGTTCACGGCGACGTTCACGGACGACCTGCCGGACGTGCATCTGCTGCGGCTGACGCTCCGGGACGAACATGGCCGGGTGCTCTCCCGCAACACCTACTGGCGATCCCGCACTCCGGGAGCCCTGCGCGCCCTGAACCAACTGCGTCAGGCCGGCCTGTCGGCCTCCCTCACGCGGGTGTCGCGCGACGGGGAATGGCACGAGGCGACGGCCACCGTGCGCAACCGGGGCTCCGTGGTGGCCGCGATGGTCCGGCTCTCCCTGCTCGACCAGAACGGGGACCGGGTCCTGCCGACGCTCTACGACGACAACTACCTCTGGCTGCTGCCCGGTGAGACACGCACGGTCGCGCTCTCCTGGCCGGCCCACGCCCTCGCCTCGGGCCGCCCCAGGCTGAGCGTGGAGGGCTACAACACTCCCCCGGTCACAGCGCGGGGGTGAACCCCGTCGGGCCACATGTAGCCGAGGCCGGCCTCCTTCCCCGCCGAGGAGGCCGGCCTCGTGGCCCGCACATACGCCGGACAGTCACACACATTCTTCACCTGTCGCGACGGAGCAACTTGCCCGGAGCACCTGCCAGAGTTGACACTTATCTGCGAGAGGTCCACGGTGTGGGTACCATGCGCAGCGTCGCCCGTGTCGAGGGAGGAACAGTGTGACCAGCCAATCAGCCGCCACGCTCCGGTCGCGTTACCTGGAGCAGGCCGCGTCGGACCTGGAGCAGAACCGTCGGCAGCAGCAGGAGTTGACGGAGAAGCTCACCAGGTTGAAGCACGAGGAAGGGCTCCTGGCGGGCATCCTGGACCTCGCCGAGCAGTACGAGGGTTTCTCGGATGCGTCGCGTCTGCCCGAGCAGGCACAGGACGAGCCCGTCGTGGCGAAGTCCAAGCGCACGCAGCCCGCGGGCGGTTCCAAGCGTTCGGCATCGGCGAAGACCACCGGTACCACGGCGAAGAAGTCCGGCGGAAAGAAGTCACCCCAGCCGCTGCTCGGTGACGTCCTGGCGGACCTGCTCTCCCAGTACGAAGAGCCACGTGCGGCGAAGGAGCTGCGGGACGAACTCCTGAAGAAACACCCCGACCGCAACCCGACCCCGCAGGTCGTGCGGAACACACTCGAATCCCTGGTCGCCAAGGGACGCATCGAGCGCCACAAGCAGGACCGCTCGGTCATGTACACCCTGGTGGAGCCGGGCGCGACCGCCTGACGCCCGCCCTCCACCGAAGCACCGCCCTAGTAGCCCCGCCAGATGTTGTCGAAGGCGGCATCCTCGACGTCCCGGCGCAGCCGCACCGCCCGCAGCTCCGTCACCGCGTCCCCGACGGCTCCCACCACTGTGGTGATCGCGTCTCCGTCGGGGTTTTCGTGGTGGTCCGGCGGTGTGTCCCCGTTCCTCAGGACCGACGTCAGAGCGGCGAGGACGGACTCGCCCGATGCCTGGCGCTCCGCGGCGCGGCGGCGCTCCGGTGTGTCGGCCGGCGCGCTGCGCGAGGTCCGCGGTCGAAGGCCGCGCCCCTTTGCGGGGGCAAGAAGCCCGGCCCCTTCCAGCTCCTTCGCGTAGACCCCGGCGAGTCCGCTGCCGCGCCGCCACAGCCAGTCCTCGACCGTCTCGTACGGCTCCCGCCCGACGAGCGCGGTGGCCGCCTGGTCCAGGAGCCGGTCGCCCGTCGCCGGCTCGGGGCCGGGCACCATGCGGTCGCCGTCCAGGGTCAGCGCACCCGCCTCCAGCAGGTCGATCGCCTCGGCCCCGGCCAGCGCCAGGGAGAGGTCCCCCCGCTCCACGGTCCGGTCGGGCGGCAGGCTCAGGATGACGAGCGCGAGGTCACGTGCGGTGGTCATCGGTCCCTCCTCGTCTCCAGCAGGCGCAGCCATACCTCACTGATGGTAGGAAACGCGGGCACGGCATGCCACAGACGCTCGACGGGCACTTCGCCGGTGATGGCGACCGTGGCCGAGTGCAGGAGTTCGGCGACCCCCGGTCCGGCGAAGGTGGCGCCGACCACGGTCCGGCGGTTCCGGTCGATGACCAGGCGGGCCCGCCCCTTGTAGCCGGGGCGGTACTGATGTGCGCCCGCGAGCTGACCGATGTCGTAGTCGACGACCTCCACGGCCCGGCCCTCGCGCTCCGCGCCGGCCGCGGTCAGCCCCACGGTCGCGATCTCGGGGTCGGTGAAGACGACCCCGGGGACGGCCACGCTGTCGGCCGCCGCGCTGTGCGGGGCCCAGCGCCCGGTGTCGAGCGTCTCGCCCCGGGCCCGGGCACCGATCACGGAACCGGCGATACGGGCCTGGTACTTGCCCTGGTGGGTGTAGAGCGCCCGGCGGTTGACGTCGCCGACGGCGTACAGCCAGTTGCCGGGTATGTCGGTGACGGTCAGTGTGTCGTCGGTGGTGAGCCAGTCCCCCGGTGTCAGCCCCACCGCGTCGAGCCCGATGTCCTCCGATCGCGGGGCGCGGCCGGTGGCGAAGAGCAGCTCGTCGGCGGTGAGTTCGCCGCCGTCCGCCAGGGCGACGCGGACCCCGCCGTCAGGGAGCCGCTCGGCAGCGACGACCGACGTGTTGAAGCGTAGGTCCGCACCGGCTTCCTTCAGGCGCTCGGCGACCAGTTCGCCCGCGAAGGGCTCCATGCGCGGCAGCAGCCCGCCGTCCCGGGCGAGCAGCGTCACCCGGGAGCCCAGCCCCTGCCAGGCGGTGGCCATCTCGACGCCCACCACCCCGGCGCCGACGATCACGAGGCGGCCCGGTGGCCGCTGGGCGCTCGTCGCCTCGCGGCTGGTCCAGGGACGTACGGTCCCGATCCCCGGCAGGTCGGGCAGGGCGGCACGACTGCCGGTGCACGCGGCGACGGCGTGCCGGGCCCGCAACCGGACCGTGCGGCCGTCGGGTGTCTCCACGGACACCTCGCGCTCTCCCACCAGGCGGCCGTGTCCGCGCAGCAGGTCGATGCCGGCCGACTTGAGCCAGGCGACCTGACCGTCGTCCGTCCAGTCGGCGGACATGCGGTCGCGGTGCGCGAGGACCGCCTCGGTGTCCAGGGGGTTCTTGAGGGCCGGACCGAGACCCGGAACGTGCAGTGCGTCGGCGCGCATCAGGACGGGGCGCAGCAGTGCCTTGCTGGGTTCACAGGCCCAGTACGAGCATTCACCGCCGACCAGCTCGCTCTCCACGACGACGGTGCTCAGACCGGCGGCTGCGGTGCGGTCCGCGACGTTCTCGCCGACCGGACCCGCGCCGATCACGATGACGTCGTAGAGGGCTTCGGTCTCGGTCGTCATGTGTCCTCCGGTGAGTGGATGCCGGTCGGATGCGGCCGGTCGGACGGTGTCGGTCGGATGGTGCAGGTCGGGGGTGTCAGTCGGAGGTGTCGGTCGGAGGTGGGTCGGCCCCGGCGCGGCAGGGGGTGGCCGCGCCGGGACCGGGTCTCAGCGGCCGGGAGCGCGTTCCGTGACCTCCTGCAGGAACCACTCGTTGCCGTCTACGTCCTTGAAGGCGGCGAAGCTGCCGTAGCTCGCCCGCTCGGGGTGCGGGCCGGGGACGCGGTGCGCGTCGCCCGCGTGGTGGAAGGCGCCGGTCTCGTCGCGGAAGGGCCCGGAGACCTCCACACCACGGGAGGTCAGCTCCTTCTGCGCCTGGACGATGTCGGTGACGGTCAGCTGGAGGCCGTGCAGCGTGCCCGGCTCCTGCTGGGTGAGGCCCGTTCCGAAGATGATGGAGCACTCGGAGCCGGGCGGGGTCACCTGCACGATCCGGTAGCCGTCGTTGATCGGGAAGTCGGCGTCGAGACGCCAGCCGAGCCGCCCCACGTAGAAGCCCAGGGCACGGTCCACGTCGGAGACGGGGAGGATGACGACTTCGAGCTTCATGTCCATGGCTGTGTTCTCGCTTTCAGTGGTTCGAATCAGGCATACGTGTGAGTCGTCGAGTCCCTGTCTCCGATGGGACATGTCACCCGAGAAGGCTCGAGGCCGCCGGGCCGAATCCCGAGAACGGCACGCTCTGGGACCACAGCCACACTTGAGTGTCGGTGGGCCAGTCCCGGTCCTCGCGGTGTCCTTCTTCGCGGGGCGGCGGCCCGGCGCTGCCGGCGGAGGGGCTCTCCATGTCAGGCCGCGGCGGCCTTGATGGTGACCGGGACGTTGTCGCGCGTCGCCTTGGAGTACGGGCAGATCTGGTGGGCGGCGTGCGCGAGTTCCTCCGCGGTGGCCTGATCGACACCGCCGAGGACGGGGCTGAGCACCGCCGACAGCGAGAACTCGCCGTCGTCGCCATGGGTGAGCGTGATCTCGGCGGTGATGGTCGTGCTGGTCAGCCGTATCTTGCGGAGCGTGGCCGCGCGGCGGAGGGCACCGAGGAAGCAGGCGGCCCAGCCGGCTGCCAGGAGCTGCTCGGGGTTGGTGGCCGTGCCCGCGCCGCCGAGCTCCTTGGGGAGGGCGAGGCCCGTCTCCAGCAGGCCGTCGGAGGAACGGACGTGACCGCCGTTCCGGCCTTCTCCGTCCACGTCGACAACGGCGGTGTAGCTGACTGCCATGGCTGCTGCTCCCCATCTGGGTCGAAAGGTGGTGGCACAAAAGGTGGTGGGACGCCTCCCGACCAGGACTTTCCCTGCGTCACTTGTTGAGGCGGTGACGTAATCATGGCAGCGCCAATGTCACCCGTCAAGCCGGTGACGCAAAAATCGACCGCTCACGGAGACGCCGCCGGGAAAGCAACGACGCCGCGATTCCCGCGACCCCCTTCAGGGCCGCCGGAACCGCGGCGTCGCCGGTGCCGAAACGTCTGAGCCGGACCTACAACCCCATGTCGAGAGCCAGACACGAGTAGTACTTCCACGAACCTTCAGGGGTGTAGGTGGCGTTCGCTCCGCCGCCCGCCTCGCCCTCGACCTCTTCGGTCATGTCCTCGAAGCGGATCCGCTCGGGGAGCTTGCCGAACCGTGCGTGACGAGCCGCCGCGGCGGCGTCGATCGTGAGTCCCTTGTCCATGACCATTCCCCACTTCGCGGATCGTGTGCCACTTGTCGCCTTGAACGACCATCAGAATGACCCACCATGCATCACCTGTCAAACCGGTGACTCAATCCGCGGGGTGATCACCTCATGCCGTCGGCTTCGACGACGGCGGGGTTCCTGGGCGAGGGCCAGGTTCTGGATCAGATAGCCGTTCACGGAGATCAGCCCGGCGCACCGCTCCGGCCACAGCGCCGCGGCCACGTCAGCGGCTCGCCCACCCCAGTCGTATCCGGCGAACCGGGGCGGCGGAACGCGCAGGGCGTCCATGAACGCACAGGTCCGCGCCGAGTGCCGCCTGTTCGCCGGACCGGAAGGAGTCCGCCGAGAAAGCGGGTCTCTCCGTGGCCGCGCAGATAAGGGACGCAGCAGCGGTAGCCGCGCCGGGCGGTGCACACATGCACACGTCGTCACCACTCTGACGGGTTACGAGAAGTGCGGGTGCCGGATGTCGCTGTCATGGCGGCCCCCGGAGAACGATGACCTAAACACATGTGCCATCGGCGGACGATGCGCGAGAAACCCGCAGTCAAACGACGGACGTCCGCCGCGGGCCTCGCGAGGACAGTGAGAAACACACCCGTTCCCCTCAACCCACTCCGTCTCGACGAAGGACACAGCAATGGCTCGTACATGGTTGATCACCGGCGCGTCCCGTGGTTTCGGGCGTGCCCTGGCGGAAGCGGTTCTGGCGGTCGGCGACCGGCTGGTGGCCACCGCGCGCCGCCCAGAGCAGCTCGCGGACCTCGTCTCCCGCTACGGGGACCAGGTGCGGACAGTGGCCCTGGACGTCACCGACACCGCCGCCGCTCACCACGCCGTCGGGGCTGCCGTCGACGCCTTCGGCCGACTGGACGTCGTGGTGAACAACGCCGGGTACGCCAACAGCGCACCGATCGAGGAGATGACCGAGGAGGACTTCCGCGCCCAGTTCGAGGCGAACTTCTTCGGCGTCGTGAATGTCACCCGGGCGGCCCTGCCCGTCCTGCGCGCACAGCGCTCGGGCACGTTCCTCCAGTTCTCCTCCCTCGGCGGGCGGGTGGGCGGCACTCCGGGCATGGGGGCCTACCAGAGCGCGAAGTTCGCCGTGGAGGGCTTCTCCGAGGTGCTGGCGAATGAAGTCGCACCGTTCGGGGTGAAGGTCGTCATCGTCGAGCCCGGGGCCTTCCGCACGGACTGGCAGGGCTCCTCGATGGAACTGCACACCGTCGGCCCCGACTACGAACCCACCGTCGGCCTCATGAACACGTACCGGGCGGACAACAACGGTACGCAGCCCGGCGACCCCGTCCGCGCCGCGCAGGTGCTCGTCGAGGTCGTCGGCCACGACGACCCGCCGCGCCGGCTCCTGCTGGGCGCGCAGGCCGTGACCTTGGCCCTGGAGGCGGGCGAGGCCCGCGCCGCGGAGACGCGGAAGTGGGCCGAGGCCAGCAGCGCCGCGGACTTCCCGTCGTAGACACACCCTCCGGACCCCTCTCTCACACACAACAACCCGAAGGAGAAGACGCATGACCCGCAAGACCTGGCTCATCACCGGAGCCTCCAGCGGCCTGGGCAAGGCCCTCGCCGAACACGTCCTGGCCCACGGCGACCAGGTGGTGGTGACCGCGAGCTCGACACAGGTCACCACCGAACTGGCCGCCCGCTACCCGCACACCGCGCTGGCGGTCAAGCTCGACGTCACCGAGCCCGCGGACCGCGAGGCCGCGGTGCGTGCCGCCGAGGACTGCTTCGGCGGCATCGACATCCTCGTCAACAATGCCGCGATCGATTTCATCGGAGCCTTGGAGGAGCAGGAGGAGAGCGACTACCGCCGGCTGTTCGAGGTCAACTTCTTCGGTGCGGTCGCCCTCACCCGCGCGGTGCTGCCCGGAATGCGCCGACGGCACAGTGGTGTCGTCGTCAACGTCTCCTCCATGGACGGCCTGGCCAGTCTGCCCGCCAACGGCTACTACTCCGCCGGCAAGTTCGCGCTGGAGGGCTTCACCGAGGCGCTGTGGCAGGAGATCGAGCCGATCGGGCTGCACGCGATGATCATCCAGCCAGGTTCCTTCCGTACCGGCATCGAGAACCGCACCCGGGCGTCCGGGAAGTCCATCGAGGACTACGCGGCCACAGCCGGTGCCTTCCGCGCCATGATGGGCGGCCTCACCCCGGAGATGTTCCCCGGTGACCCGGAACGGGCCGCCGAGGCGATCCGCCGGGTCGTCCTCGCGCCGAAGCCGCCGCACTGGGTCGTCCTGGGCAGCGACGCCCAGCGGCGCATCGGCGCCAAACTCGACCAGCTCCGGGCCGAGTTCGAGGCCGGGCAGGACCTGGCGTACAGCACCGACTTCCCGGGCGCCGCCGACAACGCGGTGCTGTGAGCCGTACGGATCCACCCCACGCCCGCGCACCCTCGGCACCAGGCCCACCCGCCGAGGCAGCCCGACACATCCCGAACCCGACACAGAAATCCGAGGCATCCCCATGAGCAAGACCTGGCTGATCACGGGTAGTTCCCGTGGACTGGGCCGGACCCTCGCCGAGTCGGTCCTGGAGGCCGGCCACCGACTCCTCGCCACCGCCCGGCGCACCGAGGCACTGGCCGACCTGGCCGAGACCTACGGGGAGCGGGTCCGGCTGGTCACCCTGGACGTGCGGGACGCCGCCGCGGCCGAGGGCGCGGTGCGGGCGGCGGTGGAGGCGTTCGGGCGGCTGGACGTGGTCGTCAACAACGCCGGTTACGCCGACATGGCCGCCATCGAGGACATGTCCGAGCGTGCCTTCCGCGACCAGATCGACGCCAACCTCTTCGGTGTCGTCAACGTGACCCGGGCCGCCCTGCCCGTGCTGCGCGCGCAAGGTTCGGGGCACATCATCCAGATCTCCTCCGTCGGCGGGCGGGTGGGCGTCCCGGGCCTCGGCGCCTACCAGGCGGCCAAGTGGGCGGTCGGCGGCTTCTCGGAGGTGCTGGCTCAGGAAGTCGCTCCCCTCGGCATCAAGGTGACCGTCGCCGAGCCGGGCGGCATGCGGACCGACTGGGCCGGCTCCTCGATGGACACTCCACCGGTCAGCGCGCCGTACGAGGGCGTGGTCGGGGCCGCCGTCGCACAGATTCGTGGCGCGGACGGCCGGCAGCCCGGCGACCCGGCCCGGATCGCGCGGATCCTGCTGGACATCGCCGAGAGCGACAACCCGCCGCTGCGCCTGCTGCTGGGCAGGGACGCGGTGGCCGTCGCGCAGCGCATGGCCGACCGGCTCGCCACCGAGGACGCTACATGGCGTGCTGTCAGCGAGTCCGTGTGACCCGGTGAGCCGGGCCGCCTCCGCGGAGGGCCGGTGACGGGCCGGGCCGCTGCGGCGGCAAGCCGGTGGCAGGCAGGAAACGCCGCGACGGCGGCAGGTGGTTCGCCCCACCTGCCGCCGTCGGCGCGTCTGCCCGTGGTGTGTCCCGTACGAGCGCGGGTCATACGGTGATCGTCTTGTACTCGGTGTAGGTGCCGAGGCCGACCGCGCCGTACTCACGGCCGATGCCGCTGGCCTTGAAGCCGCCGAACGGGCCGTCGAAGGCGATGGAGGCGCCGTTGACGGTGACCGTGCCGGTGCGGACCCGACGGGCGACCACCAGCGCGTGCTCCTCGTCGGCGGACCAGACCCCGCCGGACAGGCCGTACTCGGAGTCGTTGGCGATGCGGACCGCGTCGTCCTCGTCGTCGTAGGCGATGACCACCAGGACCGGTCCGAAGATCTCCTCCTGCGCGATGCGCATGGAGTTGTCGACGTCGGCGAAGACGGTGGGGGTGACGTAGTTGCCCTTCTCCAGTCCCTCGGGGATCTGCGGGCCGCCGGCCACCAGGCGGGCGCCCTCCTCGATGCCGAGCTGGATGTAGTTGCGCACGCGCTCCTGCTGGTCGGGGCGGATCATCGGGCCGATGAAGGTGTCGGGGTCGGACGGGTCGCCGACCTTCAGCGACTCGACCAGTTCCTTCAGACCGGCCACGACCTCCTCGTACCGGCTGCGCGGGGCGAGGATCCTGGTCTGGGCGATGCAGGACTCGCCGTTGTTCAGCAGCGAGCCGAACCGCACGCCCGCGACGGCCTTCTCGAGGTCGGCGTCGGGCAGGATGATCGCGGCGGACTTGCCGCCCAGCTCCAGGCTGACCCGCTTGAGCTGCTCACCGGCGATCGCGGCGATACGGCGGCCGGCCCGCGTCGAGCCGGTGAAGGCGATCTTGTCGACCTCCTGGTGCGAGACGAGGTACTCGCTGGTCTCCCGGTCGGCGGGCAGCACGCTGATCACACCCTCGGGCAGACCCACTCGCTCCAGCAGATCGGCCAGGAAGCCCATGCTCAGGGAGTTCTCGGGGGACACCTTCAGGACGACGGAGTTGCCCGCGAGCAGCGCGGGAATGATCTTCGAAGTGGCCGAGGAGAAGGGCGAGTTCCACGGGATGACGGCCGCCACGACGCCGATGGCCTCACGGCGCACCACGCTGCGTACCGGGGAGGCGGGGTCGGAGGGCGCGAGGGTCTCCTCCCAGCCGAATTCCTCCGCCGCCTTCAGGTAGGCGTTCGCCTGCCGGGTCAGGCCGGGCTGTCCGGCGCGGGTGAACCATCCG
This sequence comes from Streptomyces sp. NPDC043726, assembly GCF_056436565.1. Classification (NCBI taxonomy): domain Bacteria; kingdom Bacillati; phylum Actinomycetota; class Actinomycetes; order Kitasatosporales; family Streptomycetaceae; genus Streptomyces; species Streptomyces sp. NPDC043726. The sequence continues at coordinate 228,495 of NZ_JBWKCI010000002.1, read as the reverse complement.
GCCGAGCCGTTCTCCAGCGAGATCAGGTGTGCGATCCTCTCCGCGTTCTCCTCGCGCAGGCTGTTGAAGCGGCGCAGGAGCGCGATCCGCTCCGCGGGTGGGGTCAGCCGCCACTCCCCCGCCTCGAAGGACGCCCGCGCCGCGGCGACCGCGCGGTCGATGTCCGCCGGCTGCGCCTGCGCGGCGCGGCCGACCACCGACTGGTCGTGCGGCGAGGCGATGTCGAGCAGCTCGGGCCGGCTCGGCTCGACCCAGGAACCTCCGATGAAGAGCCGGTCGTAGGTGATCATGCGGTGTCTGTCTTCCGTACTCGATTCGCTCGGACACGACGCCCAAGTGCCACATCAATGTAGCACTTATGAGCGTTAGATGCGCGTAAGCGTGAAGGATGTCCTTCCTGGCCGCCCTTCAGTCGAATGACCTCGCACCCGTCGGCCGACCCCGCCCACGACACACCGTCACATGACTGATGTGTGTGCATGTGTCACCGGGGAGAGTGTGTGGCGTCGGCCCACCTGGGCGACAAGGCGCACCACGGAGGTTTTTCCACATGATCAACAGGCGTACCTTCAACAAGGCCGTCGGCCTGGGTACCGGCGCGGCCGCGGTCTCACTGTCCGGCCTGCAGAACAGCGCGTTCGCCGCGCAGGACACGGGCGGCACACGTGTTTCCACCGTGCCGACCGTCACCCCGGGCACGCACACCGAATTCGCCACGCTCAAGCAGGTCAAGGCGGGGGTCCTCGACATCGGTTACGCCGAGGCGGGCCCCGCCCACGGCCCGGTCGTCATCTGCCTGCACGGCTGGCCCTACGACATCCACAGCTTCGTCGACGTCGCCCCGCTGCTGGCCGACCTGGGCTACCGGGTCATCGTTCCCTACCTGCGCGGTCACGGCAGCACCCGGTTCCTGTCCCACCGCACGCCCCGCAGCGCCGAGCAGTCCGCCATCGCGCTCGACATCATCGCGCTGATGGACGCGCTGAAGATCGATCAGGCCGTGCTGGCCGGCTTCGACTGGGGTTCGCGGACCGCCGACATCATCGCCGCCCTGTGGCCCGAGCGCGTCAAGGCCCTCGTCTCCACCAGCGGTTACCTCATCACCAACCGCAAGGCCCAGCTGGAGCCCGCGAACCCGGCCGTGGAGCGCAACTGGTGGTACCAGTGGTACTTCGCCACCGAGCGCGGCAAGAAGGCGATGGAGCAGGTCGACGAGCGCATCGCCCTGTGCCGGTACGTATGGACCCTCGTCTCCCCCAACTGGAACTTCGACGACGCCACCTTCCAGCGCACCGCCGAGGCGTTCAAGAACCCCGACTACGCCGCCATCGTCCTGTACAACTACCGCTGGCGGATCAGCCTGATCGAGGGTGAACGCCGCTACGACCGCTACGAGAAGCAGCTGGCCGCCCAGCCGCTCATCGGCGTCCCGACCATCACCCTCGACCCCGCCCTGGACCCCTTCACCGCGCCCGGCGACGGATCCTCCTACCGCGGCCGCTTCACGGGGCCCTACGAGCACCGCACGATCGCGGACATCGGCCACAACCTCCCGCAGGAGGCTCCCACGACGTTCGCTCAGGCCGTCGTCGACGCCGACCACCTCTGAGTCCGCGCGACCTTCCGCCTCGGACGGCTGACACACGTACGGCCGGGCAGGATCCACCCTGCCCGGCCGCGTGTGCGTTCAGAACTCAGAACTCAGAAATCAGGACTCACGACTCACGCCTCGGCGCGCTTCGGCAGCCGCCAGTTCGGCCGCGGGAAGTGGCAGGTGTAGCCGTTGGGGTAGCGCTGGAGGTAGTCCTGGTGCTCCGGCTCGGCCTCCCAGAAGTCACCGGCCGGGACGACCTCGGTCACCACGGACCCCGGCCACAGTCCGGACGCCTCGACGTCGGCGATGGTGTCCTGCGCGACGAGCCGCTGCGTGTCGTCGGCGTAGAAGATCGCCGAACGGTAGCTGAGGCCGATGTCGTTGCCCTGCCGGTTGCGCGTGGTCGGGTCGTGGATCTGGAAGAAGTACTCCAGGATCGCCCGGTAGTCGGTGACCTTGGGATCGAAGACGATCTCGATCGCCTCCGCGTGCTTTCCGTGATCGCGGTAGGTGGGACGAGGCTTGTCGTCGTCACCGCTGTACCCCACACGGGTGCGCACCACCCCGGGCAGGGACCGGATCAGCTCCTGCATACCCCAGAAGCAGCCGCCGGCCAGCAGCGCCCTCTCCTCGACGTCACTCATGGCGCATCGCCTTTCTCTCCGCGTCTGTCCACGAGGGTCAACCTCGCACACCGGGCTCGAATTCCCGCATCTTCCGTCACCACCTTGACAGGTGATGAAGGGGATGACAAATTCGTCACCAGTCAGGGCGGTGACGCGATCCGGTGAAGACCGGCGGCCCGCCCGTACTCGTAGCGCCTGAAAGGGGCATTTTCGTGCTGAGCATCAACGGTGGACGCAAGCGGCTGGTGACGGGTGTGGTCTCGCTGGCCACGGCGGGGCTGGCACTCGGAGCGTTCGCCCTCAGCGGCACCGCCTCCGGCGCGACCAAGACCACCGGCGCCGACAGCGGCACCAAGCCGACCATCGTCCTGGAGCACGGCGCCTTCGCCGACGGCTCCAGCTGGAACGGCGTCATCGCCGATCTGCGCGCCGACGGCTACCCGGTCGTCGCCGCCGCCAACCCGCTGCGCGGCCCCGCCTCCGACGCCGCCGCTCTGCGCACCGTCCTCGACCACATCAAGGGCCCGAAGATCCTCGTCGGCCACTCCTACGGCGGCAACGTCATCAGCCAGGCCGCCAGCGACGACCCCCAGGTGAAGGCGCTCGTCTACGTCGCCGCCTTCCTCCCCGCCCCCGGGGAGACCGCCCTGGAGCTCACCAACAAGTACCCGGGCTCCACCCTCCCCGGCACCCTCGACCCCGTCACCTACCAGCAGGCCGACGGCACCACCGCCACCGACCTGTACATCCAGCAGGACAAGTTCCGCCGGCAGTTCGCCGCCGACGTCCCCGCGCGGGAGGCCGCCCTCATGGCCGCCGCGCAGCGCCCCATCGCTCAGGCCGCGCTGGAGGAGAAGGCCACCACGGCCGCGTGGAAGACGAAGCCGACCTGGGACATCGTCACCACCCGCGACCTCAACATCCCCGCCGCGGTCCAGCGCTTCATGGCCAAGCGTGCCCACGCCCACACCACCGAGGTCGCCGCCTCCCACTCGGTCGCCGTGTCCCACCCGCACCTGGTCGCCGACGTGATCGAGCGAGCCGCCCGGGCCACCGTCCGCTGACACCCCGCAGAGGTCCGGCACCCCGGACAGCCGCCGCCGCTCCACACTCCGGAGCGGCGGCGTCGCTGTGCGGGCCCGCGCACACCGGCCTCCCTCGCCCTACTGACACATGTGAAACCCCCCGCGATCACCGGACCGATCGGGTTCCCGCACTTGTGTCCGGCCTCGCCGAGCCGGAACGCGGGGCGGCGGGGACCGGCATTGCCGCAGCGCCGGTCCCGCCGCCGGCGCTCCGTCGTCAGGTCACTCCGCCAGCCCGTAGAAGCGCATCGGCGAGTTCGGCTCGAAACCGATCCTCGGGTACACCGGCGCTCCGGCGACGGTCGCGTGCAGCGTGGCCCTCGTCAGTCCGGTCGCGCGGGCGCCCTCGTACAGCGCCTTGCGGGTCACCGCCTCGCCGTAGCCGCGGCGTTGGTGGTCCGGGTCGGTGGCGACGAGCACGACGAACAGGCGGCCCTCTGCCTCCACGGTGGCCACGCAGGCGACGGGGACGCCGTCGCGTACGGCCAGGAACGCGTAGAACTCCTCCTTCCACAGCGCGGAGCCCTCCAGACCGTCACGGCCGTCCTCCGGGCTGAAGCCGTACGCGCGGGAGTTGATGTCCGCGTAGGCCCGCAGCTGTGCGTCCGTGGTCACGCGCTCGAAGGTGAGCTCCGGATGGCGGGGCTCCGGAATGGGCAGCAGGTCGCCCGCCATACCGGTGCCGGGGAAGGCGTGCGCCAGGCCCGCGCGCCGTACGGCCTCGTCAAGGCCCGCGCGCGCCTCCTGCGTGAGGAGGTCCTCGAAGAGCCACAGGAAGCCCGGCCGCCGTTTGGACCGCATGATGTCCGCCGCCTGGCCGAGCCGCTGCTCCAGGAGCCCGGCGTCCGCCCCGACGTCGGTGAGGGTGATCGCGTTCCAGAACGCGAAGCGGCAGTCCGCCCAGCGCACGGCGACACCGGGCAGGTCCCGGACGTCCGCGTCCTTGTCCCGGTCGAGCACCATCGCTCGCCACACCGTGGAGAGCTGTCCCACCGATTCGACCGCCGCCGCGAGATCCGTCATCGCCACTCCTCGACTCCCTGTGATTTCTTGCAACCTGTCCTGCCCAGAACTCTGGTCAGGCGGGGACGATGTTGTGGTTGAACCGGAAGACATTGGCCGGGTCGTAGCGCTTCTTCACCTCGGCGAGCCGGTCGAACCGCTCGGCCCCGTACACCCGGCGCACGCCCTCGGCGTCCGTCGCCTCTTCCGGCGAGAGGAAGTTCACCATGTTCCGCCGCGCGGCCCAGGGCTCCAGCCCGTCGACGACCCGCGCCAGCTCGGCCGCAGCGCCCCCGCCCGGTCCGGCGCCCCCACCGCGAAACCGAAGACGACGTACGGCAGACCGCGGCTCGGCACCGCGTTGGGCACCGCTGGTTCACGGTCGAACGCTCCCCCGAGCGCACGGATCTCCACGCTGCGGTCGAAGTACGGCATCGGGTCCACCGGGTCCATGTGGATCTCACCGATCGCGGTGAAATGTTTCTCCCCCACCAGGTCGAGCAGGGCCGGCGCGAACGCGCGCAGCGGCGCGATGAGTTCGCCCCCTCGGCCCGCGAACCCAGGTAGCCGATCCGCAGGTGGATCACGAAGGCGCCGCGCATCGGCTCGGAGAGCAGCGGAACGTCGGGCAGCCGCTGGACGGCCACGGAGGACGTCATGTCCTCCCCCACCGTCGGCAGCCAGGCACGCCAGGCCTCCAGTACCTGCCCTAGCCTCGCAAGGCCGCCCAGAACAGCTCCGGTTCACTCACCGGGGTCACCCGGCGCAGTTCTCCGTCCGCCGTGACCATGTTCAGCCGGCGCACGTGGTCGGCGGCGTAGCCGAGGCTCCGCCCCAGCAGCGGGCTCTGACCGCCACCGAGGAGGTACCCGACCACCCCGACGTCCGGGGCCGAACCCGCGATCGGGGCCAGGCCGAACTCCGCCGCCAGGGGCAGCACGTCGGACCACCGGGCACCCGGCTCGGCCCGCACAGAGCGCTCCGGCGCGTCGACGGCGATCCGCCGCATCCGCCGCGTCGTGATCAGCAGCCCGCCCTCGGCGGAGGAGACGACCTGATGGGCGGCGGACTTCACCGCGACGGGCAGCCCGTGCCGCACCGCGAAGCGGACCGCCGCCCGGACGTCCGGCTCACCGGCCGCGCCGACCACCAGGGCCGGCCGGAGGCCGCAGGTCAGGTTGTACGTGGCACACTCCGCCGTGTACTCCTCGGTACCCGGCTCCAGCACCGTCCCCGCCACGGAGCGCCGCAGCGCCGCGATGTCCTCCGCCCGGAAACTCGCCCTGCCCGCAGCCGACTTGTCTGTACTCACTTTGTCCTGACCTCATTCGCTCACACCATCATTGACGTCATGGAGACGAGCCGGACCTGCTCTGTTGTTCACATCGACGCCGCCGCCGGCCGAGGGCACGGCGGAAGCGGAATCTGGACGCCCTTCCCAGCTCGGTGATTGCATGGCCGCATGAACGCGGGGGTGGACAGGCACGGCCGGGTCGGCACGGATCTGGTCGGACGGGACGAGGATCTCGCGTTCGTCCGGTCCTTCCTGGCCGACTCCGAGGTCCAGGGCGCGGCCCTGCTGCTCTCGGGCGAGGCGGGGGTGGGCAAGACCGCGCTGCTCGACGAGGTGGCGCGGGACGCCGCACACCAGGGCGTCCGGGTGCTGCGCGCGAGAGGCGTGCAGTTCGAGGCGGACATCGGCTACGCCGGTCTCAACCAGCTCCTCGTACCCCTCTTCGACGACTTCGACGTCCTGGACCCGGTCCACCGCGACGCCCTGCGGGTCGCGGTCGGCATCGGCACCGGGCCGGCGCCCGACCGTCTCCTGACCTCCACCGCGGTCCTCCTGCTGCTCCGGCGGACGGCCGCGCGTACGCCCCTGCTGCTCGCCGTCGACGACCTGCCGTGGCTGGACCGGGCCACCAACGCCGTACTCGGCTTCGTGGCCAGGCGGCTGGTCGGCAGCCCGATCGGCTTTCTGGCCGCCGCCCGCGAGGGCACCGACAGCTTCTTCGAATCGAGCGGTCTGACCGAGTACCGGCTCAAGCCGCTGACCGACGCGTCGTCGGCGGAACTGCTGGCCCTCGCCCACCCCGACGTGTCCCCCGCGGTACGGCGCCGCATCACGACCGAGGCGAGGGGCAACCCGCTGGCACTGGTGGAGCTGCCGACGGCGCTCTCCGCCGAGCAGCGCACGACCCTGGCGGCAGTGCCCTCTGTCCTGCCCCTGAGCGAGCGGCTGCAGGCCCTGTTCGCCTCGCGCGTGGCCGGACTGCCCGCGCCCACGCGGAATTTGCTCCTGATCGCCGCCCTCGACGGCACCGGTGACCTGGCCGCGATCGAGGCGGCCGTCGCCGGCCGGGTCGGCGTGGACGATCTCGCTCCCGCCTCCCGCCACCGGCTGGTGACGGTCTCGGCCGACCACCGGCGGCTGTCCTTCCGGCATCCGCTGATCGGCTCCGCGGTGGTGGAGCTGGCGACGCCCGCGGAGCGCAGAGAAGCCCACCAGGTGCTCGCCGACGCCCTCGAGGACCGACCGGAGCGCCGTGCCTGGCACTTGGGCGAGGCCGCCCTGGGTCCGGACGAGACGGTCGCGGCGCTGCTGGAGGAGGCGGCACGACTGCGCCTGCGCCGCGGGGACGCGCTCGGCGCGGTGGCCGCGTTGACCCGTGCCGCCGCGCTGAGCCCCGCGCGGGCCGACGAGAGCCGCCGGCTGGCCGAGGCGGCCTACGTCGGTGTGGACTCCGGCGGCGAACTGGAGGACGCCACGCGGCTGCTCGCCGGAGCTCAGGCGCATCCTTCCGGGCAGCAGTCGCTGCACGCGGCGGCCGCGTCGGCGTTCCTGCTGATCAACCGGGACGGAGACATCGACACCGCCTACCGGCTGCTGGTCGGCGCGATCGAGACCGGGCAGCACGGCTGGGACGCCTCGGACGACGCTCTCGTCGAGGCTCTGCACCTGCTGGTGCTGCTGTGCTGGTACGGCGGTGAACCGGAGCTGTGGCAGCCGCTGTTCGCCTTCGTGGACCGGCTGACTCCCGAACCGCCCGAGCTGCTGTGGGTGATCACCCGGACGTTCGCCGACCCGGCACGCACCGGACCGGCCGCACTGCCCCGGCTGGCGAAGCTGATCGCGACCGTGGGCGACGAACCCAACCGGGTGATCCGGGTGGGCACCGCCTCCGTCTTTCCCGACCGGCTCGGGGAATTCCGGTGGGCCACCCGCCGGTTGGCCGAGCAGGGCCGCGCCGGCACCGCACCGGTCCGCAGGCATCTGGGCGCGCTCATGCACCTCGGCCTGGACTATCTGCACCTGGGCCGGTGGGAGGACTCCGACGACCTGGCGGTCGAGGGCCTGGCCCTGTGCGAGGACCACGACTACCGGTTCTTCGCCTGGTACTTCCAGTACATCCGGGCGGTCGTGGCCGCGGTGCGGGGCGACCGGGAGACCAGCGACGCGCTCACCGGGGAGATCGTCCGATGGGCGGGACCGCGCGGAGCACGCGGCGCGGTGTACTTCGCCGAGCACGCGCGGGCGCTGGCGGCCCTGGGCAGCGGCGACTTCGGGACCGCATACCAGCATGCCTGCGCGCTCAGTCCGCCCGGGACCGTGGCGCCGTACGTCCCGATCGCCATGTGGGGCACGATGGACCTGGTCGAGGCGGCCGTCAGGACCGGCCGGGACGCGGAGGCCGCCGCCCACACGGCGGCGATGCGCGCCTCCGGGATGGCCGGACTGTCACCCCGGCTGGAACTGCTCGTCCTGGCGTGCGAGGCACTGACCACGCCCGGCGAGGAGTCCGTGGCCCTCTTCGAACGGGCGCTGTCCCTGCCCGACCCCGAACGCCGGCCCTTCGACACCGCTCGCGTCCGTCTCTTCCACGGGGAGCGCCTGCGGCGGCTGCGCGCCACGACGGAGGCCCGGGAGCAGCTGACCCTGGCGCTGCGGTCGTTCCAGCAGTTGGGCGCCCAGCCCTGGACGGCCCGGGCGGCGGCGGAGCTGCGGGCGAGCGGCCGGGCCGCCCCGGCCGCGGCCACGCCGACACGGTCCGCGCTCACCGCGCACGAGCTGCAGATCGCCACCCTCGCGGCGACCGGCCTGACCAACAAGCAGATCGCCGAGCGGCTGTTCCTGTCCCATCGGACGATCGGCACCCACCTGTACCAGATCTATCCCAAGCTGGGCATCACCTCGCGGGCCGCCCTGAGGGACGCCCTCGCCGAGCTCGACGCCGAGGCGGGCGCCTGAGGAGGCCGGAGAATCGTTCCGGCCGCCCAGTCATTCGACGTATGCCGGGCTCCGGACACCCGCGCAGAGTGGACGCCCAGTGGCCGTGCCCCGATGCCACCGAGCGCCACGAAAGGAAGAACCGGATGCCTGGTGTCTCGGACAGTCATCCCGACATCCACTGGCCGTCCGGCTTCTCGCCCGATCACGCCCACAGCTTCTGCCAGGCGCAGGCCGTCGTGCACGCTCCGCCGGCCACGGCCTTCGGCCTGCTCGCGGAGGTGCGGCGGTGGCCCGACTGGGTTCCGGGCATCACCGAGGCACGCGCCGGAGTCGCGGAGGACACCTTTCACGTCCGGTTCCACGGCCACCGTTTCGAGGTCTACGTCGGCGAACGGGTGCCGCCGCACCGGCTCGGCTGGTCGGGTGTGGGCGCCGGAGTGCAGTTGTACCAGGCCTGGTTGCTCACCGAGGTCGACGGCGGCACCCACGTGGTGTCCGAGAACGTCGTACGGGGGCCCGCCGCCGAACGCCTGCATGCGCTGCCGCCCGTGTGGGCCCAGCGCATGCAGGCTCTGTGGCTCGCGCAGCTGAAGAGGCTCTCGGAGAACGCCCCGGCGTAGTCCTCCGCGGGCCTCGGCGGCGACTCAGGCCGCGGTGACGGTGTCCTCGGCCGCGCGGACGGGGGCGGGGGCGCCGGTGGTGTTCCCGGTCCTGCGGGACGGCTTGAGGAAGAGGGCGAGGACGATGCCGACGGCCAGGGTGGGGGCGATCCAGAGGTAGCCGGTGGCCGTGGCGTGGGCGAAGGCGTCCAGCGCGGTGTCGCGCAGGGCCCCGGGCAGCCGGCCGATGGTGTCGGGGCGGGCCGCGTCGAAGCCCTCGCCGGCCGGCAGGTCGTCGGTGCGGTCGGCGAAGCCGGTGTTGAGGAGCGTGCCGAAGACGGCGACCCCGAAGGCGGCGCCGATGGAGCGGGCGAAGGTGACCACGGCGCTGGCGGCACCGAGGTCGGCGGTGGGGACGCTGTTCTGGACGGTGGTCAGCACGACCATGGGCACCATGCCGATGCCGATGCCGGTGATCAGGAAGTAGCCGCTGAGCACCAGGGTGCCGGTGGCGGCCCCGATGGTGCCCAGCAGGAGCAGCCCGGCGAGGTTGGCGGCCAGGCCCGCGAGCAGGATCGGGCGCAGCCGGTCGGCGTGCGCGGACCAGCGTCCGGCCAGGGACTGGCTGATGACCAGACCGGCGACGAGGGGCAGCATGTGGATGCCGGAGAGAGTGGCCGAGATTCCGTGCACGATCTGGAGATACGTCGGCAGGTACACCAGGACCGCGAACATCGCGGCGTTCGCGAAGAACCCGATCAGCGAGGAGAAGACCACCGTCCGGGAGGCGAGCATGGCCGGGGGCAGGACCGGGGCGGCGGCGCGGCGCTCGGCGGGCACCAGCAGCACGGCCAGGACGACGGTGGCGGCGATCAGACCGACGATGGACGGCGAGCCCCAGCCCCAGCGCTCGCCGAAGGACGTGATCAGGACCAGTCCGGTGGCGATGGCGGCCAGGAGGGTGGCGCCGAGGTAGTCGATACGGGCCTTGGCGCCGCGGGTGGCGGTGGGCAGCGCCCGCGCCGCGATGGCCAGGGCGACGAAGCCGACGGGCAGGTTGATCAGGAAGGCCCACCGCCAGGACAGCTGGTCGGTGAAGACGCCGCCCAGCAGCGGTCCGACGATGCTGGCCACGCCGTACACCGAACCGAACATGCCCTGGTAGCGGCCGCGTTCGCTCGGCGCGACGATGTCGCCGACCAGGGCGAAGGTCAGCACGATCATGCCGCCGCCGCCCACGCCCTGCAGCACCCGGGCGCCGATCAGCTCGGGAAGGTTCTGTGCCAGGCCGCAGGCGACCGAGGCGACCAGGAAGATCGTGGTCGCGGTCAGGTAGAGCCGCTTGCGGCCGAACATGTCGCCGAGCTTGCCCCACAGCGGTGTCACCGCCGTGGAGGCGAGCAGGTAGGCGGCGCTGACCCAGGCGATGTCGTCGAACCCGTTCAGGTCCCGCGCTATGCGGGGCAGTGCGGTCGACACGATGGTCTGATCCAGGGCCGCGAGCAGCACCGCGAGGATCAGCGCGCTCATCGCCGCGGCGACACCGCCCTCCCGGGGTGAGGGGGACTGTGACTTCGGCATCGGAAGTTGCCTTTCGCTTGGCGCTACCAGAGTTAACTGTCACTTTAATGTAGCACTTAGATGGCAGATATCTACAGTCATGAGGTGTTAGCTGTCTCAGAGGTCACATGCCGGGCTAGACTGCCTGCCGTGAGAGCCGACGCCGTACGAAATCTGGAAGCCGTCCTGACCACCGGGGCCCGCATGCTCGCCACCGATCCGGGCGCGAGCATCGCGAGCATCGCCGCCGAGGCGGGGGTGGACCGGCGCACCGTCTACCGACGCTTCGCCTCGCGCGAAGAACTCCTCGCCGCCATCTACGAGTCCCGGCTGACGGCCGTCGAAGAGGCCATCGAGGACGCACGGCTGCGCGAGGCCCCCGTCGCCGTCGCCCTGCACCGCTATGTCGAGAACATCATCGCGGTCAACCGCAGATGGCCCGTCGACCTCGCCCGCATGCTCGCCGACGACACCGTCCGCCGACGCCGGGACGCGTCCGCCCACGAGGTCGACGTCTTCCTCGAACGCGCCACCGAAGAGGGATTGCTGCGCCCCGGGCTGCCCGAGGGCTGGGCGAGCGCGCTGCTGCCCCAGCTCATGCATCTGGTGTCCCGGCAGCTGCCCGAGTCGAGCCCCGCGCGGGCCGCGGACGTCGTGGTCGACACCCTGCTGAACGGTATCGGAGCTCCCTGACACGACGAAGCCCCCGGAGACACATGTGTTCACGTGTGCCCGGGGGCGGTGTGCGCGACGGTCGGGCGTGTCCCGTCAGCCGCGTCGCACGCCGTCGATGAAGCGGCCTGCCAGGTCGACGCGTTCGGCCAGGGTGGCGGGGGTCTGCCCGAAGTCCATGAACAGTTCGTGCACGCCGGCCTCGGCGGCGGTACGCGCGTAGTCGATGTACTGGTCCAGCGTGCCCGCGCGGGGCATCAGCTCCGCGTCGGTCCTGATGTCGGTCAGTTCCGGGTTGACGCGCAGCGCCATGTGCAGGCCGGCCGGGTCGCGTTCGGCCTCGACCGCCTCCTTGCGGATCACGTCCCACATGCCGAGGAGGTCCGGCAGCGGCATCGCCACCGGCAGCCAGCCGTCGAGCCGCCGGCCGATCCGGCGCAGGCCGCCCGGAGTGAACGCGGCGAGCAGCACGGGCGGTCCGGGCCGCTGGCTCGGCTTGAGCCCCACCACCGTCTCCGGGACCGTGAACAGCGGTCCCTCGTGGGCGAGGACGTCGTCGGCCCAGTACTTCTCCAGCACGTCCAGCGTCTCGTCGAGCCGCACTCCGCGACCCTTCCAGGGCACGGAGACCGCGGTGTACTCGTCCGGCATCCAGCCCAGGCCCAGCCCCACCAGCAGCCGTCCCCGGCTGAGCAGGTCGAGGGTGGTCAGCGAACGCGCCAGCATGATCGGCGACTGCCACAGGCCGTTCAGCGTGCTCGTGCCCAGCCGGACACGGGTCGTGTGGGAGGCCGCGAAGGTGAGCGCCACCAGCGGGTCCATGTGGTTCTCGTAGACGCGCGGCATCCGGCCGTCGGGGCCCGGGTAGGGGGCGGAGGGCACGAGCGGGGCGAGGACCCGGTCCCCCGTCCACAGGGAGTCGTACCCCATCTCCTCCGCGGTACGGCAGACTTCAAGGATGCCTTGCGGCCGGGCGTCGGGACCGAAGGTCGGTATGGCCAGGCCCAGTCTCATATGTGTCTCCTCGTGACGTGACGGCCCTTGCGATGTGACGGCCATGCTCACACCAGGGTGATCGGGATTCCAAAACACATGTGTCGAGCCGCGTGTCGGGGACCGGCCATATCCAGGAAAGTACGAGCAACAAGAACCTTTTCGGCCAAACCGCGTGACGAGGCGAGCTGAGACATCTACTCTTCTCGCGTGAGGTCCGAGGTGTGAAGTGGGCGGTCGGTGGCGGCACGCCACCACCGGTCCCCGCACCCGCCCGGAGACCGCTCCGCACCGGCGTGTGACGGGCCGGACACCGGCCGCGCAACCACGATGCCCCGGAGCGACGTAACCTCGCTCTTGCGCCTCAGCGGGGAAGACAGTGGGGGGAAGTATGGAGTCCGTCGTCGGGACCATGTTCGGCCGCGCACGCGAACAGGAGATGCTGTCCGAGTTCGTGACGGCCCCTGAAGGCCGGGCTCTTGTGCTGCGCGGCGAGACGGGCGTCGGCAAGAGCGCCCTGCTGGATCATGCCGCCGAGCTGGCGGCCCGCGAGAACCACCGGGTCATACGCGCGGCCGGTGTCGAGGCCGAGTCGGAGCTCCCGTTCGCCGGTCTGCACCAGTTCCTGTATCCGCTGCTGTCCTACGTCGACCGCCTGGACGACGTGCACCGGCGGGTGTTCGACGTCGTCTTCGGCCGGAGCGAGAGCACACCGCCCTCGGTCATGACCCTCGGCATCGCCGTGCTCGACCTGCTGTCGCTCGCCGCGTCGCACAAACCCCTGCTCCTGGTGCTCGACGACGGCCAGTGGCTGGACTCCTCCAGCACCGAGGTGTGCGGCTTCGTGGGGCGCAGGCTCACCGGCAGTTCCGTCCGGCTCATCGTCGGCCTGCGCTCCGACATACCCTCCGGCTTCGACACCGCCGCCCTGTCCGTACTGCCGGTGGACACACTGGACGAGAAGGCCTCCGAGCAACTCCTCGACCTGCGCCACCCCGGCCTCGACGCCCGGATCCGCCGGCTGGTCCTGGACGAGGCGCGGGGAAACCCGCTGGCCCTGCTGGAACTTCCGCCCTACGTCGAGCGGGCGGGGCTCAACTCGGCCGAGGGCGTCGGGTACACCGGCGTCCCGTTGCCCCTGCGTCTTCAGCAGGTGTACGGCTCCCGCATCGAGGGCCTCGGCGACGCCCTGCGCGCCGAGTTGCTGCGCGGCGCCCTGGACGGTGTCGAGGCGGGTACGGCGGCGGGCGGCACCCGTGGCACGCGCTACCGGATGCGGGACGCCGACGAGGCGGTGGCGGCCGGCCTGCTGGACATCGACCCGCTCAGTGGCGCCTTCGTCTTCCGGCATCCCCTGGTGCGGTCGACCGCGGTCCAGATGGCCACCCCGAACGAGCGACGGGCCGCACACGCGGCCCTCGCCCAGGTCCACCGGGACGACGTGGAGCGACGTGCCACCCACCTGGCGGCCTCGGTGGTCGACCCCGACGAGGAGGTCGCGCTCGCGCTGGAGGCCGCCGCGGAGTCGGCCACTCGGCGGGGCGGCGCGGTGGCCGCCGTCGCCTGGCTGACCCGGGCCGCGGAGCTGAGCGAGCGGCACGAGGACCGCTCCCGCAGACTCGGTGACGCGGCCTTCGTCGCGGGCCACACCGGCCGCCTCGACCGGGCACAGCAACTGCTGCGCTCCGACACCGCGTCCGGGCCGGGTGACTCCCCGGCCGCGGTGGTCGCCTCGGCCTACGCCGCGCTGTACGAGGACGGGGACGTGCGGTCCTCGCAGCACCTGGTACGGGCGGCGATCGAGAGCATCCGGGACGACGGCGCGGGAGAGCCGAGCGAGGTACTGACCCGGCTGGTCAACCTGCTCCTGGCCATCAACCAGTACGCGAGCGACGAGACGTCCTGGCAGCGGACCCATGAACTGCTCGACTCGCTGGGCGGCCTGGTGCCGCCGTACTCCCGCATCTACCAGGACTCCTGGAGCGATGTGGTCCGGCGTGGGACCGGCGTCCGCGAGCGGGTGGAGCGTGCGTTCGCCGACCTGCGCGCGCTCGAACCGTGGGACATCAGCCGGCTGAGCGTCGCCGCCTACCACGTGGACACCCTCAGCCAGTTCCGGCCTCATCTTCAGCGGACCGTGGACCGGGAAGTGGAGACCGGGGCCATGGCGCCGGGCATGACAATGCTGCATCTGATCATGCTCGACCAGATCGCCGTCGGTGAGTGGGCAGAGGCCGAGCGGACCGGGCAACGCGGTCTGGAGCTGATGACGTCGCACCGCCACGACCTGTTCGCGCACCACAGCCGGGCCTACCTGGGCCTGCTGGCCGCCCTGCGCGGCGACACCGACCGGGCACGCGAACTCCAGGCCGCCGTCGACTCCTGGGCCCGCCCCCGCGGCGTCGGCTTCCTCACCCAGATCGCCGACGCCATCGGCACGACCGCCGCCCTCAACGACGGCGACTACGAGGCCGCCTACCTCCACGCCATCGGCATCACACCCCCCGGCACCTTCCAGCCGTACACCCACCAGGCCCCCCGCACCCTGCTCGATCTCGTCGAGGCGGCCCTCCACACCGGTCGCACCGAACAGGCCCGCGCGCACGCCCTCGCCGCCCAGCACGCCCGGCTCCCGGACATCTCCCCCCGCCTGGCCCTGATCACGTACGGCGCCCTGGCCATGACCGCCACCGATCCCGGGGAGGCGGACACCATGTACCGCCGGGCCGAGACACACCCCGGCGCCGCCGGCTTCCCCTTCGAACTCGCCCGCATCCGCCTCGCCCACGGCATCCGCCTGCGGCACACCCAGGGCCGTAAAGCCGCACGGCACACACTCATGATCGCCGCGGAGACCTTCGAACGGCTCGGCACACCCGCGTGGACCGAGCGAGCCCGCGCCGAGCTCCTCACCGCCGGATCCTCCGCCCCTGCCGCCTCGGCGCACCCCACCGCGCTGACCTGGCAGGAGCGCCGGATCGCGGATCTCGCCGCCGGCGGACTCACCAACAAGGAGATCGGCGACCGGATGCACCTGTCGCCGCGCACGGTCAGCTCCCACCTCTACCGCGTCTTCCCCAAACTGGGCATCACCTCTCGCGCCGCCCTGCGCGACGCACTGGGCAGGCTGCCGAGCGATCAGGACATGTAGGGCCGGACGCCGTTCTCGTCGAGCCAGCCGAGCACGTAGTCGGCCACGAAGCGCCATCCGCTGTCCATCACCAGGGAGTGGGCACGGTCCGCGAACTGCTTGAGGTCGGTCGCGGCGGTGGAGTCGCCGTACCGCTTGTAGACCGCGCGTGTCACGGCGTCGGGTACGAGACGGTCCTCCTGCCCCGAGATCAACAGCAGCGGTCCGCGCCGCACGTTGCCGGTGTCGGCCGCCGCGAGGGAGTGGCGCTCCGCTCCCCCGCATCCGAGGTCGGTGAGCAGCCGGCGCGGTGCCGGTATCGCGTAGCGCTCGAAAAGGCGGCCGGACTCCTCGGGCCCGACGGTGTTCGCGACGACGTGCCGGAACTGCTCCGGGGACAGGGACACCAGCGGGTCGGTGCCCTCGCCCCGGCCGGGTGTCCACAGCGGGGTGGGGGGCGCCGGCTGGGTGACGGGGTGGATCGGGACGGGCGCGATCGCCACCGCGGCCCGGCCCACGTCGGCGCCGATGAGATGCTGCGCGATGAGCCCGCCGACGGAGTGACCGACGATCACCGGTGAGACGTCGAACGACCGCACGATGCCGGCGTAGTGCTCCGTCAGCGCCTCCAGGCCGAGCTCGCCGAGCAGCCTGGGAGACATGCGCGTCTCGCGGGCGGCCGCGGCCTCCCCGGGCCAGCCGGGGGCGACGGCGAGGAACCCCCGGCTCGCGAACCGCTCCGCCCATCCCTCCCACGACAGCGCGTGCAGCCACGCGCCATGGATGAAGACGACGGGAGTACGGTTCACGGCTGGTTCCTCCGAGCATCACGACCACCCGGCACCGGCACGCGGGCGATTGGTCCAGCATCGTTCAGGCGTGGGCCGGAGACGACAGTCGAATGACTGAATGTGGAAGAGCCTGCCCGGCGCGTCCGCGGGCTCCGGCCGGGCCGGAAGGCCTCGACCTGACGCACCCCGGAGACGGGCAACTGCCCGCAAACCGGCCCCCGGGCAAGACGATCACCCTCAAGCCAGGTGAGACGGGACAGTCAAGTTACTTATGTACACGGCTCCCGCGGCGACGAAAGTGGATCGGGCCACCCTCCGTCCCAGCGAAGGACCACTCCGACATGAGCGGCAACGAACCCGGTGTCCAGGCCCCTCGAACGGCACCGCCCGGCCGACTCGACCTGACCCTGGACATCGAGCGCGTACTCGGCGTCTCCGCGCGCCAGCCCGTCCGGGCGGAGTTCCGGTTCACTCCGGAATCCCCCTTGATCGTGAGCGTGGAGCTCCTCGTCGAAGGAGGCCCGCGGGTCCTGTGGCGGATCGGCCGGGACCTGCTTCAGCAGGGGCTCTACTCGATCAGCGGCCTCGGCGACGTCCGGATGTGGCCTTCCCAGCTGGAGGACGGCGCCACCGCGTGGCTTCAGCTGGCCGCGGGTGACATGGCGGCCCTCTTCGAACTGCCCGTACCGCCGCTGGCGCAGTGGCTGGAGCGCACGTATCACCTCGTCCCCGCGGGACAGGAACTCGCCGGCGTCGACTGGGACGTCGCCACCGCGGACCTGCTCCCCGCCCAAGGAGCGCCGTCCGACTGACGGCACGGGAACGCGCCCCGGGGAGCCGCCTCCTCGCCCACCGGACGATCACGCGTCGCCGCCGGCCGCGGACCACCACACGGCCGTCTGCGCCGTAGCCTCCGACACGACTGCGAGCCGCTCGTAGTCCAGGGTGCCCGGACGGTCCGTCGACCGGTGGTAGTGCGGATTACGGAAGTTGGCGGTGTCCGTGAGCATGAGCGCGGGGATCCCCCGGTTCCAGAACGGTGCGTGGTCGCTGCGCCCCAGGTGGTTGGCAGGCGGCACGGCCAGTCCGACGAGCAGCCCGAGCAGACCGTCCGGCCGCCGGTCCCGCAGCAGCAGACCAGGAAGGGCCGGGGACGCCTCGGCGGCGGCCCGCTGCCACACCTCGGCCGCCGGGGCGGAGGAGCGGCGGTGCACCACGAGGGTGAAGTCACCCCGCAATCCGTGGGCGCGGGTCATGGCAGACGCCTGCGGGAAGACCCGGTCGAAGCCGACGGGGAGGCGCTGCGTACCCGGGGCGTCGTCGAAGTAGCCGACCGATTCCAGGCAGATCATTCCGCGCACACCTCCGTCCCGGCCCAGGTCACGGGCGACTTGACGCGCGCCGATCAGTCCGAGCTCCTCCATGTCGAACACGGCGAGCACGACGTGCGGGGGCGTGGGCATCGTGGCCAGCAGCCGTGCCGTCTCCAGGAGCGCCGCCA
Organism: Streptomyces sp. NPDC043726; assembly: GCF_056436565.1. Taxonomy (NCBI): domain Bacteria; kingdom Bacillati; phylum Actinomycetota; class Actinomycetes; order Kitasatosporales; family Streptomycetaceae; genus Streptomyces; species Streptomyces sp. NPDC043726. Next base: position 210,711 of record NZ_JBWKCI010000002.1, on the reverse strand, counting down.
CGCCTGAGGCGTTGTCGTCCGCGCCCGGACTGCCACTGACGCTGTCCAGATGAGCACCCACCACGACGACCGGCCCCTCGCCGGAACCGGGCAGCGAGGCGATGAGATTCGACCCGGACAGGCGGCGGTGCAGCCGCGGTTTGAGGGCGAGCCCCCGATGACCGTGCCGGTCCGTGCAGCCGATCCGCCACCGGACGTCGAACGGCCGCCGTTCCACCAGCCAGCCCGCCCCCGCCAGTTCGTCCCGCACGTACGCCTCGGCACGCTTCATCGCCCGGGGCGCCCGCCGTCGGCTGCGGGGCTCGGCGGCGAGGAACTCCACATGCCGTCGCAGCAGGCCGGCTTCGGCACTCGGCCCCGGCCAGGGTGGCGGTGTCGGTGTCGGGTCGTTGGTCATGTGCGGCTCAGGGTCGCGCCGCGGTGAGAACCTCGCAATCGGCCGCCCGTGCGTCTTCGAGGGCCTGCAGGATGGCGGTCGGCGGGGCGGTGATGCTGCGCGCGCTGAGGTCGATCCACGCCCCGAGAGTACGCACTACGGCGGCTTCGGTCCCGCTTCGAGGGGAAGAACCTCCCGCAAGTAGCGGACCTCCTCGCCGAGCGACACCGCCGCGACCCCGGCTTTGAGCAGGTCTCTCGCGTCGTCCCAACGGACCTCGATGGACTTCGTCAGTTGTTCGGGCACCCCGGAGAACCAGCCTTTCCGTGCCGTGGTCGGCGATCGAAACGCGATCTCCACGTACACGAGTGGAAGGGCGGCGAGGGTTCACCACCACTTCCCGCGCCCCTACGACCGCGGCGGCACCGGACGTGTCACCATCACGGGGTCGGCGGGGCGAGGAGGACAGCCATGAGCACACGCACTGGCGCTGGCGGCCGGGTGGTCTGCGACATCACGATCTCCCTGGACGGGTACTCGGCCGGGTTCAACCAGACCGAGGAACGCCCCTTCGGCGACGACGGAGGCGATGGAAGCGGAAGCAGACTCCACGCCTGGATGTTCGACACGCCCGACGAGAACCGGGCCGAGGTCGAACAGGCGACCGCCGCCGGAGCGTTCATCATCGGCCGCAACATGTTCGGCCCCGTGCGCGGCGCGTGGGATCGGCAGTGGAACGGCTGGTGGGGCGACAACCCGCCCTTCCACGCGCCGGTCTTCGTGCTCACCCATCACGCGCGTGAGCCGCAGCCGATGGACGGCGGCACGACGTACCACTTCGTCACGGACGGAATCGACTCGGCACTGGAACGGGCACGTGCGGCTGCGGGCGAGGGCGACGTCTCGGTCCTCGGCGGGGCGACCACCATCAACCAGTACCTCGCGGCGGGCCTGGTCGACGAACTGCGCCTGCACTTCGTGCCGTTCACGCTGGGCGCCGGCACCCGGCTCTTCGACGGTGTACCGCCGCTGAAACTGGAGCAGGTCACGTCGCGGTCGGCGAGCCTGGTCACACACGTCACGTATCGCGTGCTGCCCTGAGCTCAGGCTAACTGCCGTAGTCATGGAGGCCGGCGAACAGGCCGTCGAGCGGGGCCGGCACACGGTCGGCGTCGAGAGCTTCGACGAGGACCCGGCCGTAGTGGATCTTGCGGCCCTTCTTCGTGCCGAGGAACCGCCTGAGCTGCCGCTCCGGGGCGCGGCCCTGCTGAGCGGGCTGGCGCAGGAAGGTCCGCAGCGGACGCAGGTCGCCTTCCGCGCGGACGAGTTCCTCCACCCGTGCCACGCCCAGTGCACGGATGAGCTCGTCCTCCAGGTCCGCGGCGCAGACGAAGAAGCCGTGCCGCGCCGCGCCGGCCCGCTCGAAGCCGCGGGCGTAGTACGCCCGTTCCGCCTCGTCGCACAGCCCCGTCAGGCGCAGGCCTAGTCCGGTCGGGCCGAGGAGTCCGGCGTAGCGCCCGACGCTCATCGCACCCCCGATCGACAGGACGCACACCCCCTCCGCCGCCAGGTCCCGCCCGCGGCGCTCGGCCAGCGCGTCGACCGCCGCGACGTCACTGAGCCCTTCGACCAGCACCGCCACCCGGACGGGCAGCCGCTCGGCCAGCTCCCGTGCGGGGCCGCCGGGGCCACCCGCCGCCCACGCCGTGACCGCGTCCCGGAACGCCCCCATGTCAGCCATGGGACGAGTCTCAGCCCGTTCTCGGCGCCGCGCGAGGGAATTTCCGCGATCCGGTCCCCGGTCATCGGGAGATCCGGTGATCCGGCGCCGCGGTCGTCACGCTACGGGCCTGCGCGTGGCGCGGCCGCCCTTGGAGACGATGGTGGTGACGTTGAGGCGCTTGCTGAACCGGTAGGTGAGCAGCGGGCTGCCGCTGACGAACTCCTTGTACGCGACGGCGCCGCGCCCGGTGAGGCGCATCCGGCCGGGGGTGTCGTCGGGCCGGGTGAACTGGATGACGGCGTCCCGGCGGCCGAGGCTGACCGGCTGGTGGAAGTAGCCGAAGCGGAATGGCCTGACGGTCCTGCCGCGCACGAGCCGCGCGATGGTGTCTGCGGTGTACTGGGCGGTGGGCAGTCCGCTCTGGCAGGTGCCGTGGATCCGTCCCCAGGCCAGGCGTACGGCGGCGGCGTCGCCGATGGCGTGGATCTCGGGGTGGGACACCGACCGAAGCGTGGCGTCGACCACGACGAGGCCGCGGTCGTCGGTGGCGATCCCGGCCTCGGCGGCGAGCGGGGACACCTTGACGCCGGTGGTCCACAGGCAGGCGTCGAAGGCGACGAGCCGGCCGTCGTCCAGCTCGACGGCGTCGGGCAGCACCTTGGTCACGCGGGCACCGCTGACCACGGTGACACCGAGGCGGTCCAGCGCGCGGTGGAGGTAGGCGCGGGCCTTGGCGCCCATCATGCCGCCGGGCTCGTCCAGGCTGATCAGCCGGACGTCCAGGCCGGGGTGGCTCTCGGCGATCTCGGTCGCCGCCTCGATGCCGGTCAGGCCGCCGCCGCAGACGGTGACCGTGCCGCCGGCCGCGGCCACCTCGGTGAGCCGTGCGGCGAACCGGCCCGCGATCTCGGGGCTGTTGAGGGTGAAGGCGTAGGTGTCGGCGCCGGGGACCTTGCCGGTGTCGGTCGAGCTGCCGAGCGCGTAGACGAGACGGTCGTACGCGAGGACACGTGTGCCGTCGACGACGACCTGCCGGGCCTCGGGGTCGATGGCGGTGGCGGCGCCCTGCACGAAGGTGACACCGGTCCCGGCGAGCAGGGCGGGGATCTGACGGTCGGGCAGTTCCTGTCCGGCGGCGATCTGATGCATCCGAAGGCGCTCCACGAACCGGCTGGACGGGTTGACCAGGGTGATCTTCACACCGGTCCGGCGGGTGCGGTGGGCCAGCCGGATGGCGCAGAACATGCCCGTGTATCCGGCACCCAGCACGACGACGTGACGGTCATTGCTCATCTCATCCTCCGAGGTCCCGCACCGGCTTCGGCGCCGGTGACACCCCTTTGACAGGCTGCGCGCGGCGAATCTGACAGACCGGCGATGTAAACCACGTCACAGCCGTATGGGCGGGTGAACCTGGAGCCGCCCCGGCGTATGGGGCGCGCGGCTGCATATATCTGCCCCCGCCGGTGCGCCAGCGCTCACCTCATACGGCGAATTGCGCCTCGCTGCTATAGCCACTCTCCGTCGCGCCCGCTGCACTAGGCCATCCACCGATCACCTACGACCGCAAGGCGCAACAGCACGGACAGTCGCGACCCCACACGGATCACGCCGACTGGGCAGGCCCCCGCGGATCCGCGCGGAGTCGTCCCGGACGTCGGCACCCCACAAGGAGGCTCGGATGGCACTCGCAGAATGGACGAGGTCGATGGAGTGGCTGGCGGCGGCGTCGGAGGACCCCCGCGCCTGCAAGGACGAATGGCAGAACGGCTACACCGGCATCGCGCTGCTGGCGGCCGGCCGGTTCTGGGACGTGCTCGTCGTACCCGAGGAACTGGGGCTGCGCGTCGCCGGCATCCTCGACGACCTGCCGCTGGTCCAGCCCGGCCCCTGTCTGCTGGACACCCGCACCCACCACGTCGGCTTCCTCCTGCCCCCCGACCCCCACGCGGTGTGGGTCGGCACGGGCGTGCGCTACCTGAGCAAGGGCGCCTGGATCGCCGCTCCCGCACCCCACTGCCGCTGGGGCGATCTGCGCTGGCTGTGTCCCCCGGACGGCACCGGCAACCTCACCATGCCCGAGGTCCTGGAACTGGCCCTGCAGCGCTGCGCCACCGAACTCTCCCACCTCCAGGGCGATCCCGCCCCGAGAACGCCCGCCCACCCGGCGGACCGCGGACAGCAGGAGGACACGTCGTACAAATCCCTGGCCGGCGCGGGCACACCGCACTGGTACACGTCCCAGACCCGTCAGGAGCACAGCTAGCCGGCCCGGCCCCCTCGGCGAAGCGTGCCGGGTCCTCCGCCCGCGACGGTGCGGCCCTTACGGCGCACGGCGATGGGCTCCTGTGACTTGCCGGAATCAGCGGCCGGTCGTGCCGTCGATGTGTTCGCGGAGGATGTCCGCGTGGCCCGCGTGGCGGCCGGTCTCCTCGATCATGTGCGCGAGTGCCCACCGCACACTGGGCGCTGGGCGGTCCGGCCGTGACCGCGGGAGCGGTGCGCCCAGGTCGGCGCAGCCGTCGAGCACGTCGTTCGCGCGCTCGACCGCGTCCCGGTAACGGGCCACGACATCGGCCACGCTGTCCGTAGGCGCGGCCTGGAACGTCGCCTTCCAGTCGGTGACGTGCTCGCCGAGGAACAGTGAACGCTCCACGAAGGTCAGGTGGTTGAGAAGCCCCAGCAGGTCGTGCCCGACGGCACTTGCGCGGTGCGCGCCTGCGGTTCCGGGGCGCCCTCGACCTTCGCGGCGATCGAGGTCCGGAGGTAGTCGAGGAAACCGCGCAGGACCTCGGCCTCACTGTTTCCGGTCCGGGGCGGCGGGGCGTCGCGGCGCCGGGGCTTCGATGGCACGGGGGTCTCCTTGGCGTCGGGGGCCTTCGGCGGGCTGCCGCCGGGTCAGGCCGTACGGCGGATGACGAGGACGTGGTCGGTGACTTCGGCGGTACGTCCGTCAGGCCCGGTGGCGATACGGCGGGGCGCGTCGGCCCGCTGGACGGTCCACCTCACCGGGTCCAGAGCCAGGTCCGCCGCGACCTCTTCCGGGCTCGGGTAGTGGAGATCAGGATCCTGGTTCCACGACCAGGGCGCGGCCGAGCCGTGGTCGACGACCAGCAGCAGCCCGTCGGCGCGCAGGGCGTGCGCGGCCGTACGCAGAAGGGGCGTCCGGTCCAGGTCGTAGGGGGTGTGCAGATAGTGGGCGCAGATCAGGTCGAACGCGCCGGCGGGGAACGACGCCTGCAGGTCGTGTCGTACGGCCGCGACGAGGTCCCCCAAACCCTGCGCGCGGGCCAGGTCGGCGAGCCGGTCGACCGCCACGGCCGAGATGTCCGTGGCGGTGACGCGCCACCCCTGACCGGCGAGCCACAGCGCGTCGCCGCCGTCGCCGCAGCCGAGGTCCAGCGCGTCACCGGGCGGCAGGCCCGTCACCGCTTCGGTGAGGCGGACGTTCGGCCGCGGGCCCTCGCCGGCGGCCGGGCCGCGTAGACGCCGTCCCAGAACGCGACCGCATCGGTGGTGCTCATCAAGGCTCCGCGTGTCGGTGTGCGGAGAAGTCTCGTGGTCCTCTGTCCGACTTGGCACGCAACCTTGCCGTTCCGGCAAGTCCGGCACTGCGCGCCCAAGCACGGCTCGCCCGCGTCACAGAAGGGCCCGTGCAGTTCGCCTCGTCAAACGCACGGGTCTGATCCGCCCCTCCGGGCATGCCCAGTGCCCCCTTCCGACACCCCGGGGAGGTATTGGGTAGGGTCGGAGGCAGTCAAGGTCATGAGCCGGAGACGGAGTTCCGAAGTGCGAGTGAGTCGGTGTGTGCGCGCGGGGGGTGCCCTCGGGCATCTGCTGCTCGTGGCCGGCCTCGCGTTCGGCATCTTCGCGATGCACACCATGGGGCACCCGGACGAGTCGTCCGGATCCGCCATGAGCACCGCCTCACATGCGTCGGCGCCCGACATGGGCGCTCCGGCGGCACCACACACGAGTAACTCCGGCCATACGGCCTCCTCCACGGAGGCGTCCTCACACGGACCCGGCATGGCCATGGACATGGCCTCGCTGTGCGTGGCGGTCCTGTTCGGCGCGTGGGTGCTCGCCGCGCTGCTGAAGTCAGCGTTCGCCCGTCACCAGGAGTGGCTGGCGCTGTTGCGCGCCCAGGTCGGGGTCGTCCTGCGACCCAACCCGCCGCCTCGCGGCCCTGATCTCACCCAGTTGTCGGTGCTGCGGCTGTAGGCCGAAGCGCACTCGCGGGCGCGCACTTGCGCGAACCCGCGACTTCGCGTTCGCCGAGAACAGTCACAGAACCGACGTAAAGGGTGAAATCAACCATGACCTCGTTCACGCGCGCCTCGCTGCGCCGCACGTCCACCCGCCGTATCGCCGCCGTCGGCCTCGTCACCGCCGGCGTGTTCCTCCTCGCCGCCTGCGGTGACGACGACATGGGCGGCATGGACCACGGCAGCGACGGCGGCTCCGCGTCCGCCTCGGCCACCGAGAACGCCGCGGACTTCAACGACGCCGACGTCACCTTCGCGCAGATGATGATCCCGCACCACGAGCAGGCCCTGGAGATGGCGGAGCTGGCCGACGGCCGTGCCTCCGACGCCGAGGTCAAGACCCTCGCCGCGCAGATCGAGAAGGCCCAGGACCCCGAGATCAGGACCATGAAGGGTTGGCTGACGTCCTGGAAGCAGCCGACCGCCGCCGAGTCCACGCCCGGCATGGACCACGGAGGCCACGGCAGCGGCGGCCCGAGTGGTGACGGCATGATGTCCGACGCCGACATGGGTGAGCTCAAGTCCATGAAGGGCGCCGAGTTCGACAAGGTCTTCGCCGAGATGATGATCGAGCACCACAACGGCGCGATCGCCATGGCCGAGGACGAGCGGAAGAACGGCGAGAACTCCGACGCCAAGACCATGGCAGGCGCCATCGTCAAGGGCCAGTCCGCCGAGGTGAAGCAGCTCCAGAGCATCGCCGACCGGCTCTGAGCCGCCAGTGACGCGGGCACCGCACGACGGCCCGCGTCACACCCCGTGAGCCGGGGCCCGCACACCAAGGGCCCCGGCGCACAGCCTGGGCACCGAATCGTGCCTTCACCCGGGTGTGCCCCGCGACCGGGTTGCCGCGATACGGGAGCGTGGAGAACACGTCGACCTGCATGAACGATCGCGGTGAACTGGACTGATTGCCCGGGGCGTCACTCGGGCAGTCGCCGCGACACGCACCGACATCCCCTGACCGTCAGGCCGTCGCCGAACGAACCGTCCCCGTGCTCAACTCCCGTGATACACAAGGAAGATCACCACGACGTCAGCAGAAAGGCACACGCATGGGCCGGCCGACGACCATGACTCCGTTGCCGCGTGGCACGAAGGTGTTGTCCATCGGGCTGCACCCCAGCGCCCTCGACTACAGCCGGATGCCCGACGGTATCGACGAGCCAGGCTTCACCGCCCGCATCGCGGCGGCCAACTCGGCACTCGTCGAGTCGGGGTTCGCTGTCGTTCCGTGCCTGGTCGACGCCTCTCCGGACCGCGCCGAGGCGGCCGTACGGGAGCGGCTGGCGGAGCAGGCCTTCGGCCTCGCGATGATCGGGGGCGGCGTACGGATGCTGCCCGAGCACACGCTGCTGTTCGAGCGGCTGGTCAACGTACTCACGGAGGCTGCGCCCGGGATCCGGCTGTGCTTCAACACGTCGCCGGAGGGCACCGTCGAAGCCCTCGGGCGATGGATCCAGCCGTAGGCGTGATGGAGGCAACGCACGCGGCCCGCCCCGGAGTTCGGGACGGGCCGTGTGTTTCGAGCGCCGGGCAGGCCTTGCACCTGCATTTCCCCGCAGGAAGCGGGGCGTCTTTCCTTGGACCACCAACGCAGCACCGGTTGCCCTTGGTTGTGGCGACCAGCTCAAGATCAATCATACCAGCGTTTCGCCGGTCCGCTGACCTCACGCCTCCGCGTCCACAAAGCGCTCCGCGACGGCCAGCGCGGCCGCCATGATGCTCAATTGGGGATTCACCTCCGGGCAACTCGGCAGCAATGAGCCGTCGGCGATCAGGACGCCGTAGACACCCCGCAGGCGGCCCTCCGGGTCGGCCGAGGCGCGTTGTGGGTCCGATCCGGCGGCGGCGGTGCCCGTGGGATGGAACGCGGACACGTGGAGGTGGCGTGCCGTCAGCCCGTTCAGGAGCGACTCCAGCTCGTCCGGCGTACGGGCCCTCGGAGCGTGCGCCACTCCCGTGAGGACCTCCTCGGCGCCCGCGGCGAACAGCAGGCGTCCCATGGCCCGTTGGGCCCGGAGAAGGCGGGCGGCGTCCCGGGGCGCCAGGGAGTAGCGCAGCAGGGTGCGCTCCCGGCCCAGGACCCTGCCCGACGGCCTGTCGGCGATCATGGCGCCGAGGGTCGCCAGGTGCTCGGTGCCGTCCAGTTCTCGGCGCAGGGCACGCCCGACGCCCGGCAGTACGAAGGACGTCATGCCCGGGGGTGCGGCGGTGGCCTCGATCAGGATGCCGTCGGCGTGCAGTTGCTCCACTCCGACGCTCTGGAGCACGCCGGCGCCACCGGTGACGGGGTCACGGAAGCGGCCCGCGACGCTGATCGCGGGGTGCACGCTCAGGTTCCGGCCCGTCCAGGGGTGTCCGCCCAGGCCGGAGCGGCGCAGCAGCGGCGGGGTCTGCAGGGCGCCGGCGGCGACCACCACCAGCGGGCTGAGGATCTGCAGTTCGCTGCCGTCCGGGCGGCTGACCAGGACCCCTGCCGCGCGCGAGCCGCCGGGCCGGTCGGGGTCGGTGAGGATCCGCCGTACGCGGGCGCCCGTGACGATCCGGGCGCCGACCGCGCACGCGTCGGGAAGCACCGAGAGCTGAACGCTCTGCTTGGCGCCGGTGGGGCAGCCGACCACGCACTGGCACGAGCCCTTGCAGCCGGGAGCGTTACGGCGCAAGGGGGCCGCCTGCCAGCCGAGTTCCCTCGCTCCGGTCAGGGCGAGCCGGCCGTTCGCGCCGAGTACGTCCACTGGCTGCCGCGCCACGCGCAGTGTGCGCTCCACCTCGTCCAGGTACGCGTCGAAGCCCTCGGCGGCGGCGAAGCCGTGGCCGTCGCGCCAGCGGGCCACGACCGTGGCGGGAGTGCGGTAGCAGGTACCGGAGTTGACGACCGTCGTCCCGCCCACCGCGCGCCCCACCGGCAGGACGAGCGGCGGATCGCCCACCGCGATCGTCGCGCCGCCGTCACGGTAGAGGTCGGTGAAGCGGTCCAGCGGTGCCCGGCGCCCGAACGACGCGGTCGTGTGGTGCTCCCCTTCCTCCAGGACGACGACCCGCAGGCCCGCTCGGGCCAGTGTCCTGGCGGCTATGGCGCCGCCCGCCCCTGATCCGACGACGACGGCGTCGGCCGTGGACCGCGTCGGCCACTCGCGGGAGGGGGTGCAGTCCAGCGGCGGATCGTCGGGGGCGGACGACGTCGAGGCGGGGGCCCGGTGCAGTGCCCGTTCGGTGCCGGCCGCGAGCAGCACGGGAACCTTGATCGCGTCCAGCAACGGCAACAGGGCAGGCCGGGCCGCTAGTTGGGTCAGGACACGCTCGCGTTCGGCGGAGCCGAGGGTGGCCAGGCGGCGGCCCGTGCGCGCCACGGCGTAGGCGTCGATCGCAAGCGAGGCGCCATGGATGCCGGAGCGGGCGGGCGCGGGCAGGGCGTCCAGCAGGGTCTGGAGGCGCCGCGGGACACCGCGGGTCCACTCGGCCGTGCCGTCGTCGGCGAGCAGTGCCGCGGCGAGTGCCGCGACGGCGGTCGGGGGTGTGCTCATCGGTCGCCGACTTCCGCGTGGGCGGTGCCCGACAGCCGCCATACGGCCTCCTGCCGCCACCGTCCCCACCAGTGCTCCAGGCTCACCACGGCGTCCGCGGTCTCGCTGTTGCGGCATACGGCGCCGGCCCCGTCGGGGTCCGTGTAGTCCAGGGCGAGGGTCCGTTCGGGCGGCTGTGTCACGGTCACGCGGATGCGGCGCCTGCCGACGCGGCCGGTCACGCGCCACTCGGGCAGGCCGATGGCGGCGCGGAACCGGCCGCCGCCCGCCCAGCCCACGGCCGTGCGTTCCGGGCGCCGGGGCCAGGTGCGGCCCTGGTGCAGCAGGCGCAGGAAGACCAGCGGCGGCAGCCGGGTCAGGCCGGGCCGCATGGACACGGCGGCGATGATCTCCAGTACGTCGCCGCCGCCCAGGTCCGCGTGCAGCCAGGCCCAGCGCCGGGCGTTGCCGTGGCCGTAGATCCGGGCGCTCGCGCCGACCGCGTTCTCCAGCCTCAGTTCGGAACTGCCGTGGCGGACCGTGCCGTTGTAGCGGCAGCGCGCGGCGGGCAGCATGTGGCTGGCGGGCAGTACGGGACGGCGCCACGACCAGCGGGGGAAGGTGTGGACCGGCGCGCCCTCGGGTGTCTCGATGAGGTCCCAGGTGAAGGAGCCGACCGAGCCCGTGAGGCGGCCGGGCCGCGCGCTGACTTGCTCGGCGAGGAACCCTTCCCGGTCTCCGGTCCAAGGTACGGGGCCGAAGCGGGCATGTTCCGCGGGCGCGTCCTTGGGGAAGACGGCCGTCCAGCCGTGGGCGTAGGCGGGGGATCCGTCGGTGGGTGCCACCAGTTCGTGGTGCAGCCAGACTCCGGTGCCGGTCGCCGGGTCGGTAAGGGTCGTGTACCAGACCTCCGTACGGCCGGGTGTGCCGTCCCAGCGCGGGGCCAGGTCCCCGGGAGCTCCGGCCCGGGGGAAGCGGAAACTGGTCAGGAACGGCAGGAGTCCGGTGGTGAGGGGGAAGCGCAGGGTGCCTTCCCCCACTCGCGTGCCGTCTTCGTACAGGGTGAAGGGCAGTACGGTCATCGAGGTGAACGGCCGCGCGGGCGAGACGGACTTCCAGCCGTCCAGGAGCATGCTGCGGCCCTCCAGGGTGAAGGTGACGCGGTAACGGATCCTGCGGCGGGCCAGCGGGGAGATCTCCAACTCCCCCACGGCTCCCGCGTCATCGGCCCGCCCGGCTATGCGCACCCGTCCTGTCAGGCGCGCCGGGGTCGTGCGGTGGGGCAGCAGCACCGTGTCGGCGCGGACCGCGAGGTCCAGCCGTACCGGCCGCTCGCGCTCCTCGTCGGTCAGGCGCACGCGGCCCAGCATCGTCTCCTCGAACTCCGTGCCGCGGGACGTCACCAGGCACCGTCCCGGGGACGGCGGGTGCGTGCCAGGTCCTCGAGCATGATGCGTTCCGTCGCCGACAGGTAGGCGCCGGCAGCCGTCCGGGCCGCTTCCTGGTCACCGGCGGCCACCGCGTCGACGACGGGAGCCAGCCGCTCGTGAGCGGCCCGCGCGTCGACGAACGGCCCCACCAGTGCTGCCCGCACCGGGAGATAGGCGTTGAACAGGGTGTTGGTGAGCAGCACGTACACCCGGTTGCCCGTGGCGCGGGCCAGCGCCCGGTGCACCTCGGCATCCGCCAGCTGCGCCTCCTCGCCCCCGTCCGCGTCGGCGACCGCGGCCAACAGCAGGCGCAGTTCGGTGACTTGGAGCTTCGTGGCGCTGGCGGCGGCGCGTTCGGCGATCAACGCGCCGATACTGCGCCGTACTTCGAAGATCTCACCGATCCAGTCCGGGCTGTGCCGCACGAGCATCGGCAGCAGATCGGCGCCGCCGAGACGCAGGAAGTCCCGCACCCGGGTGCCGACTCCGTGCCGCGTCTCCAGCAGCCCCGCGTGCACCAGCCGGCCGAAGGCGTGCTTGAGGGTGGTGCGGTTCACCCCGAACTCGTCGGCCAGCTCCCGCTCGGGCGGCAGATAGCTCCCGGCGGGATGACGACCGCCGAGGATATCCTCCCGCAGCCGCTTCTCCAGTACGTCGACCGTGCTCTCGCGCTCCAGCGCGCCCATCCCGACCCCCAGCAACCCGAAGACTCAGTGGTTCAGTGGCTCAGCCACTGAACCACTTGGTTGACGCGGGGTCAACAAGTCGCGCGCGAGCGCCCGCTCAGATCTCCGGCTGCTCCGGGGGCTCCGCGGGGGACTCCGCCGGCGGCCGGAAGAGGACCGCCCTGGCCACCTCAGGGGCGAACAGGGCCGTGACCGGTGCCGAGAGGGTCAGTACGGCTCGGAAGGCACGCCCCACGACGGGGTCGCCGGGGGCGCAGTCCGTCACGCGCTGGAGGTACCAGTCGGCGACACGGTCCGCGGGGCGCCCCTCGACCGCGTTGCCGACCGCGCCCGGCATCTTGCGGTCCGCCCCGGCGGAGATGTCCCAGGCCAGCCGGGACGACGTGAGCAGCGCCTGCTGCACCCTGCGCGTCGTGGGGATCCGGCGCGCGTCGGTCAGCGCGTCGCGCAGGGCGACCGCGTTCATCGCGGCGACGGCCATGCCCTGGCCGTAGATCGGGTTGAAGGTGCACAGGGCGTCGCCGGTGGCGAGGAATCCGGCCGGGCCGCGGGCCGAAAGGTCGTAGCGGCGGCGGACGTTGGCGGTCCGCCGAAACCCGAACGGCGGTGTGAGCGGCTCCGCCTCGTGCAGCCAGCGGTGCAGTAGGGGATGCGGCAGCCGCTTGGTGTACGTCACGAACTCGTCCTCGTCCGTGGGCGGTTCATCGCCCCGCAGTCCGGAGACGATGACGAGATGGCTGCCGTCCTCCAGCGGCAGGGCACCGCCCGCGTGGACCTGGTCGGGGCTCGGGTAGACGTAGTAGCCGGCGGTCACCCCGTCGAGGACGCCGCTCTTGCCGCGGTAGACGCGCGAGGCGTACGCGAGCCCCGTGTCGATGGTCTCCTCGTACGGCGCCTTCGCCCCGATCGCCGTGAGCCACTGCGATGCCTTCGTGCCGCAGCCGGAGGCGTCGACGACCAGGTCGGCCTCCAGGGTCCGCTGCTCACCGCGCTCTTCGCCGGACCGGTCCCGCAGCAGCACGCCCCGCACCCGCGTGGCGTCCCCGAGGAGCCCGACGACGTCCGTCCCCTCCACCACACTGATCAGGGGGTTGGCGAGGACCCGGCGCCGGACGAGTTCCTCGAGCTGCGCGCGGGAGCCGGTGTAGATGTGCGTCGTCTCCGGCACCCGGCGGAACCAGCGGCCGTTCTGCCACAGCACCAGGTTCGTGGGCAGACCCACCCGGGGCGCCCCCGCCGTCCGCAGCTCGGCCAGAAAGCCCGGGAGCAGCGACTCCAGGGCCGACTGGCCGCCCGCGAGCAGCACATGCGGGTGCCGGCCCTGCGGCACGCCCGACCGCGCGGCCGTCCCGTCCGGGAAGCGGTCTCGCTCCACCACGGTCACCCTGTCCGTGTGTTCCGCGAGAACGTGCGCCGCGAGCAGCCCAGCGAGGCTTCCGCCCACGACGACCGCGTGCCGCCCGGAGCTGCCGCCGTCCACGTGCCCACGAACCGTTGCCTCCGACGAGTTCACCGAACCGCTCCCCTGGTCGTCCGATCCGTCCGGTCGCCACATCGCGTCCGCCTGACCGCCACATCGCGACAAACCACCAGTATCGCGATCCTCAAGGCGGTTGACCGTTTTCCAGCCCTCTCGCGCCGCCCCGAATACATCCGTCCGCCCCCTCCCCCTGGCGGGTGACGGTTCGTTCACGCCCGGACGAACGGCCGAAATTCACCCCACCGTCTCGACCGCCGGACGCCGGTGCGGGTGACCCGGTAGGGTCCGGGCGTGCGTTGATCCTCCGGGCGGCGGCCGTGAGCCGCCGCGGACGGTGCGGGGCGCCTCCCACCATGGGGGGCCGCCCCGGCAGGCATGCCCGCCACCACCCCACCGGAGACCCCGCCTTGACTGCCCAGCAGCCCCTCGCCTACGACGCGTTCGTCGACCTCGCCACCGCCGATCCGGCCGTCGTCGGCCTCGTCCTCAAAGGCTCCCGCGCCCACGACGGCATGGTCACCCCGCACTCCGATCACGACCTGTACGTGGTCCTCGCCGATGACGCGCCGACCGGCCTCACCCGCTTCGCGGGCCACCGCACAGCCGCACTCGACCTCGTCGTCCTCACGCTCACCGAGTTCCGCGCGGCCGGCATGCCCGGCTTCGAGCGCTACGCCCTCGCCCGCGCCCGAGTCGTACTCGACCGGCTCGACGGAGACATCGCCCGCATCCTCGCCGACAAGGCCCGCCTGACGGACGACGAGGCGTTCCAGTTGGCCCGCGACCATCTCGACGCCTACGCCAACTCCCTCTACCGCTCCGTCAAGAACCACCGCGACGGCCATCACCTCGCCGCTCGCCTCGACGCCGCCGACAGCGTCCGGTTCCTGCTGGAACTGCTCTTCGCACTCGACCGCCGGCCCCGCCCGTACAACAAGTACCTGGAGTGGGAGCTCACCCGGCATCCGCTGCCGGGCTGGGACACCGACGTACTGCTCCGAGCCGTGGACCGCGTCACCGCGACAGCCGACCCGGATGTGCAGCGGCGCCTCTTCGCCCTTGTCGAGCCCGCGGCCCGGCGAGCCGGACATGGTGAGGTGCTGGACGCCTGGGGCGCGGACCTCGACCTCATGCGACCGCGCCGAGGAGCCGGGACCCTCGGCAGTCCCTAGTCGGCGGCGGCGCCGAGGCTGCCCAGGATCAGTTCGGTCAGGGCGGTGACCGCCTCCTCGGGTGTCACACTCTCGCGGTTCAGCTCCCCCGCGATCGCCTCGGCCGCGCCCAGGAGGGCGGTGCAGCGCAGTCGGAGGCGCTCGCGGGTGATGTGGGTGTACGGCTCCAGTGCGGCCGTCATCAGGTCCGTGTAGCGGTCCGTCAGCTCGGTCGGGTCCAGGTCCGGGCTGCCTTTCAACGCGGCGTCGACGGCGGTGAGTTCGGGTATGTCGGTGGCGCACGCGAAGTAGGCAGCGCTGATGACACCGGCGACGTCGGCGGGGGTGGCCGGGGCGTCCCGCAGAGCCTCGGCGATCGCGGCCAGGTGGCGTTCCTCCAGACGCCTATGGAGGGCGCGGAGCAGGCCGGGGCGGGTGCCGAAGTGGTCGTACACGATGGGCCGGCTCACTCCCGCGGCCTCCGCGAGCGTGACGAGTGTCAGCCCGTCGGTGCCCTGGCCGCGGACGAGGGCCAGGGCGGTGTCGAGCAGCTGTTCCCGTCTGGCCTGCTTGGACATCCGGGGCGTCGTGGTCGCCATGGCCCTCCTTCGCGCACCCCTTCGAGATTAGGCTACAAAACGTAACCTACAAAATGTAGGCTACGGGATGTAGCTAAGGCTCACACGACCGCCACCCGGCGGTCCTGCGAAGGGAGTTCCTCGTGGAACCCATGGCACCCGTACTCATCCTCGGCGGCTCGGGACAGACGGGCGCGGCCACCGCCGCCCTGTTACGTCGCTGGCATCCCGAACTGCCGCTGACGATCGCCGCCCGCGACCTCGACCGCGCACGACGGGTGGCCGACGACCTCGGCACGGCCACGGCCGTCACCGTCGATCTCGCGCGCGCCGACCTCGGACTTCCGCCCGGACACCGGCACTCCGCGGTGGTGGCCGCGCTGTGGGACCGCGAACTCAACGCACTGGCCTACGCCCAACGCCATCACCTGCCCTGCCTCAGCCTCTCCAGCGGCCTGGTCGACATCGCGCCGGAGGTCGTCGGCGCGGCCCAACGCGCCACTGCCGCGCCGGTGTTGCTGGCCAGTCACTGGTGTGCCGGTGTCCTCGTCCACGCCGTACGGGACCAGGCGCGCGAGTTCGAACGCCTCGACACCGTCCGGATCGGGGCCGTGCTGGACGAGGCGGACACCGGCGGGCCCGCGGGCGTGGCGGACCTGGAGCGGTGGGGCTCGGTCACCTCGGCGGGTCTGGTGCGCCGGGACGGCGTGTTCGCCTGGGTGGACGGCGCCGACGCGGAGGTGGCCGTGACCACTTCGGACGGCCGGGTCCTGCCCGGTCGCGCCGTACCCGTCCTCGACGTGCCCAGCCTCGCCCTCGCCACCGGCGCCCCCGACGTCAGCTTCGCGCTCGTCGTCGGCGAGTCCGCCGGCCGGCTCCGTGGGGACGGTCCCTCCCTCGAGGTCCGGATCGACCTCGAAGGGGTCTCGGAGGGCGGCGAGCCGCTCAGCAGGAGCCGCTACCTGGTCCACCCGGAAGGGCAGAGTCCGCTCACCGCGCTCGGTGTCGCTCTCGGGGTCGAGCGCTTGACCGGGCTGCGCGGAGAGGCCGTGCCGCCGGGGATCCACACACCGGAGGCACTGGTGGACAGCGCCTACGCGGCCGTACGACTCGCGGAGGTCGGCGCTACGTTCGTCGAGGCGCTGCCCGCTCGGCCGGACGCCAAGTGCGCGGTCAGCCGGCCGCGTTGAGCTGGTCGAAGGGCTGCTGGACCTGGTGCTCGGCGAGGAGCGCGCGAAGGGCTTCGAGCTGACCGGCCGTTGCTCCTTCCGGACTCCACAGCCGGACCCGGGTGGTGGCGGTGACGTCGATGCGGCTGCCGTCGTGCGTGCGGCAGCCGTCCCCCTGGGGAAGGCCCGCCTGCCAGGCGCCCTCGCCTGTCTCGAACTCCCAGAGGAGGGCGTGGGCGACGATGCCGGTGAGCGGGTGATCGCGGTAGTAGCGGGCCCACTCGCTGTGCGGCCACACACGCTCCTCCCGCAACAGCGCACGCAGCCGCAGACGCTCGGCGACCAGCGTGTCCTCTATCGCCCGTGCCAGCAGACGGGTCCCGTCGACGTTGTGCGGCAAGTACTTGGCCTTGAAGCCGGTCGGCGAGCGGAAGGGCGCGTACGTGCGTGTAGTGGCGCCGCCCTCGTCGACATCGATCCAGTCGACGCACACCCGGCCGGTGCCGGAGACGGTGATGACGGCCTCGTAGGGGACATTGATCCAGATCGCCCCGCGGCCTGTCCACCCCAGGCGCAGGGTTCCGTCGTCGCCCACGCCGTGCGTGAGTACCGTCCGCTCCTCCCATTGGTGGGGCGGAACGCCCAGGCGGCGGGCCGTCTTCTTCACCATTTTCGACAGGAGCCGGTGGGAGTGCGCGCCGGGCTGGACCTCGCGATGCAGGGTCCACAGGGCTTCCATGGCCGACAGATCGGCGAGCGCGGTGAAGACGGCACCGGACAGGTCGTCGTCGCGCTTGTAGTACCCATCGAGAACGAAGGCGTTCTTGCGTGCCACCATCACCAGGTCGTCGATGAGTGCGCCGAGTTCGGCCGGTGAGGCGCCGCGGGCGAGGTATCCGGCGGCCAGGGCGAAGCCGTTCGCCAGGTCGCGGGTGGGCGTGGGATCAGACTTCGCCCACAGTTCCTGCCAGGTGACGTTCGGGTCGGTGCAGTCGTGGAGGGAGCCGTCCGCCGCGAGTTGCCGTATCGCCTCCGCCACCAGCTCCCTGGCGCCGCTCGCCTTGAGCAGAACCTTGGTCTGACGCTTCCAGGCGGCGTCGACCTTGTAGTGCCAGTCCCAGAACGTTCCGGCCCGTCCCAAGTGCAGTACGAGGTCCGTCAAGTCGGGCGGCAGATCGGTGACTCGGTCCCGGATCCGCTCCGCCCACCTGTTGCCTTCGTCCAGCAGGTCATCCACACGCTCAGCCATACCCGCGATCTTGTCAGGCGGCACTGACACCGCCTCCCGCGACGGCTACTTTGGGCACTGACACGGCAGTTGGGCCGTGTCACCGAGGGGGAGGCACGGGGGATGAAGCGACTGTGGGGGCTCGGTGCGGCCGTGGGGCTGGCGGCGCTGCTGCTGACGGGGTGCAGCCAGCCGACGGACTACAGCGAGATCGTCACGTTCACCGATGAGCACGGCCGGGCCTGCACGGCCGCGGTGGTCGTGGACCAGGAACAGAGCGAGGGCGACGACTACGAGATCTCGAGCGTCGACTGCGACTACCCGCCGGAGGGCCGCACTCCGGGGGCTTCCGGCTACTCGTCCCTGCCGGACCGGGACGAGAAGTGATCCGTTGACCGCCGAGGACCAACTGTCGCGGCTGTGGAACGAGTTCCTGCAGATGCCCTTTCCGCGGGCCTTCTACCGTCGGGAGCCGGAAGGCGAGTGCATGGTGTCGCTGGACACCGCCGTCGCCGGCTGTGTCTCCTCGGCCATGAACGGTCCGCTGGACACGTCCCGCAGCCGCGTCCTGCGCCGGCAGACCGCGATCCTCGGCAGAGTCCTGCCGTCGATCGACGATGACGAGTACGCGGCGCGGTACTTCACGCGCCTGCACGAACTGGCCGTACTGGCAGCCGGGATCGACTCCGCTCGACACCATTGACTGATCGTTCCGCCCTGCTGCAGCCGGCGCACCGGCGTTGCCTGGCGCGCCGGGTGCAGGTGACCCCGTGGGCGTCGGTGCGCGTTCGGCTCCGGGCCCGCGTCATGGTGGTCACGGCGGGGCGCGTGGGCGGGCGCGCCCCGCCCACGCGCCCCGCCGTGACCGACTCACAGGGCGAACAGGGCGCGGCCGGCCGTCTTGGGATCGGCCAAGGGCCTGAGGGCGAGGCGGAGCAGGGCGAGCGGGTTGTCGTCGCCCGCGATGCGGTTGGCGCTGAGCTCGCCGCAGGTGACGCACTGGTGGATGATCATCCACTCGCCGTCCGGGCGGACGGACATGCCCAGTGCCTCCATCCGGCCTCGGCAGTCCGCACCCCGGTCGCCGGGGAGCTTCCGGTCGACGTGCAGGCTGGCCAGGCAGTTGGGGCAGTGGTTGCGGTGCGCGGTGCCGGGTGCGTCCAGGGACACGTCGAGCCGGCAGGACGTACACCGGAAGTCGTTGGCACGATGCCCGCCCTGGGTGTGCAGGACGTCCTTGTGCCGCTGCGGACGGCGCTGTCCACGTGTGCTGCGGTTGTTGCGGGACACGGCTGTGACTCCTTTCCTTCCCGGGCGGTCAGAGGGTTCCGAACGCTTCGAGCGGGAAAGGCGGTTGTGCCAGCGGGCGGACCGCCATACGCATCAGGATGAGCTGGTTGTCGTCCGTGCGGACCGGGTTCGAGGTGAGCTCGTCGCAGCGCACGCAGCGGTGGATCACCATCCAGTCACCGGTGCGGAGCACGGCGATGGCGATCGGGGACATCCGGCCCTCACAGTCGCTCGCACCGCCCTCGACGTGGTCGAGGACGTGTCGGGAGTGCAAGCAGGAGGGGCAGTGGTTGCGCGGCGCGCCGTCGGCGGCGTACGCGGACACGGTCAGACCGCACCAGGCGCAGGCGAAGGTGCCGAGGCTGAGAGTGTTGTTGTTGGTGGTGGTGTGGCTGGACACCCGGGTGCTCCTTGCTGGAAGTGGGTCAAGACAGCAAGAGCAGGCCGAGTGGCCTCGGGAGCACCGGAGGACACGTCCGGCGACCGCCCGGAGAAACGGGCGGCGGAAGGCTACGGACGGTTACGCGGTACGGCGAGGCGCACTCGGCGCGGGCCGGGTCATCAAACACCCTTTTCCAGGGCACACAGGCCCAGAACGATTCAGAACGACGGCTTGAGTTAACAGAACGCCTTCCAGCGGTGTCAACGCATTATTCGACGCACTACGCCCCTGTGTAAGGCGCATCGCCCGCGCCATCCGTGTATCGGGCGGCGGTCGCGGCGGCGCGCTCGCGCAGGCAGGTGCGCAACGAGGCGGGGGCCAGGGCTTCGGCGTCCGTGCTGAGCTGCCACAGCGCCCACTCGGCATGTCGTAGATCCTGGTAGGTCACTTCGAGTCGCAGCCAGCCGTCGGCATCGGGTTCCTCGGCGCGGACGGCCACGGCGGTGCTCAGCAGTTCCTCCCGACGCTGCGGGTTCACCCGTACCAGCACGGCTATGTGGTCGTCGGACAGGAACCGCGAGCAGCGTTCCCGCCAGGCCCGGTCCAGGTCGACCTGGTTCGGTCGCTGCGCCGGTTCGGGAAGCTCCTCGGCCGCCAGTACCCGCGACAGCCGGTAGGTGCGGTCCGCGCCGGAGCGTGTGGCCAGCAGGTAGACCCGGTCCCGTACGGTGACCAGGCCGATCGGGTCCACCGTGCGCCACTGGGGTGTCTGACCCGTGGCCGCGTAATGGATGCGGAGCCGGTGGCCGGCCAGTACCGCACGCCTGACCTCGACCATCGTGGTGTCGGCGACTTCCTCGGTGACCTGCCGCCGCGAGAGCAGGTCGGTCTCCGGTTCGACGAGAAAGCGCTGGGCCGCGTCGTTCGCGGTGGCCCGATGGCCTTCGGGCAGCGCGTCGACCACCTTGCGCATGGCCGAGGCGAGCGCCGAGCCGAGGCCGAACACCTGCTCGCCGCGCCCCGATCCGGCGGTCAGCAGAGCAAGGGCCTCGTCGTGGTTCAGCCCCGTGAGCTCGGTCCGGAAACCGGGCAGCAAGGCGAACCCGCCGTGCCGGCCTCGCTCGGCGTAGACCGGCACTCCGGCCGCTGACAGCGCCTCGATGTCGCGCAGCACGGTACGGGTGGACACCTCCAGCTCGCGGGCGAGGGTGTCCGCGGTCATCCGACCGCGCTGACGCAACAGGAGCACCAGCGAGACCAGCCGATCGGCGCGCATACAAATAGCCTAACGAATACATGACCAAGGGTGTCATGATTTGTTGGAAGGCTCCTGACCAGCGACGTCGACAAACGCGGCAACCGTGCCGAGGGACGTACGCACCCCCTGAACCGAATGGAGCTGAAGTGGCGATGGAACGCACGGCGGTCAACCCGGTGACGTGGTCGGTGGAGCTGGGTTTCAACCAGGGTGAGCTCGTCACCGGGCACACCCGGACCCTCTACTGCTCCGGACAGACCGCGATGGGCGAGGACGGCAAGCCCCGGCACGACGGCGACATGGCCGCACAGCTGGCGCTGAGCCTGGACAACCTGGAGGCGGTACTGGGCGAGGCCGGCATGTCCCTCGCGAACCTCGTCCGGCTCAACGTCTACACCACCGACGTCGATCAACTCTTCCCGCACTATGGCGTGCTGGCCTCGCGGCTGGGCGCCGCCAGGGTGGCACCCGCCACCACCATGCTCGGGGTGGCGCGGCTGGCGATCCCCGGCCAGATGGTCGAGCTCGAAGGGACCGCCGTCGCATGACGGTGCCCAGAATCGTGACGGTCGGCGTCTACGGCTTCGACGCCGCCTCCTTCGTCCAGCGGCTGCGGGACGCCGACGTGCACCTCCTGCTCGACGTACGTCAGCGCCGTGGCGTCCGTGGACCGGAGTACGCCTGGGCGAACGCCCGAAGGCTCCAGAGGGCCTTGGCCGAGGCGGGAATCGCCTACGAGCACCACCCCGACCTCGCCCCCACCACCGAACTGCGTCACCTCCAGTACGCCGAGGACGACCGCCAAGGCGTCGGCAAGCGCTCACGCCGTGAACTGGCCGCCGAGTACATCCGCCGCTATACGACGGAGATCCTCGACGAAGCCGACCTCACGCCGCTCGTCCCGGCGCTGTCGAGCGGTGGCACCGCGGCGCTGTTCTGCGTCGAGCGCGACCCGGAAGCCTGCCACCGCTCACTGATCGCCCGGAGGCTGGCCGAGCGGTACGGCGTCGTGATCGAGCACTTGCGCCCGTGAGAGCCCCATAGCCCCCCGGTCCGATCGCACGCCACAGGTTGCGAGAGGGTCGCACCATGAGCGGACACGGGAACGGTCGGAGCACTGAAGGAGTCGGCGCCGCAGTCACTTTCGGGCTGTGGGCCGCGTGGGCGGCGCACGACGCGGAGGAAGTGGCCATGGTCCCGCGGTGGGCTCGGGCCCGGGTGCCCGAGCTGCGGGAGCGGTATCCGCAGGTGCCGGAGCGGATATGGCAGGGGCTGGAGTCCGTCGACGAGCGCGAGTTCGCGGCCGCCGTAGCGGTGATGGCGTGCGTGGTCGCCGCCGCGGCGGCGGACGGGCACCGCACCGGCGGGCGCTCCGCCTTCTACCAGGCGTCCCTGAACGGATTCGGGTTGCACGGCCTGGTCCATCTGGCGCAGGCCGCCGCCGTACGCGGATACACCCCCGGCTCGGTCACGTCCCCGCTGCTGGTCATCCCCTTCACCCTCTGGGCTCGCGGCCGTATGCGGCGCGCCGGGGTGCTGCGCCCCGCGCGGCCACGCGATGTCGCGCAGGGCCTGGCACTCGCCGCGGCGGCCACGGCGGGGGCCCACGCCCTGGGCCGACGGCTGGTCGGTCGCCGCACCTGAACTCGGCCTGGGCGGTGTCCGGAGTCGTACCCGAAGCGCGCCCGCCACAGGTCGCGCAGGAGGGCGATCTCCGCCATGTGGTGGATGAACTCCAGGCAGCCTCCCGACAGGACGCCGATGAACGGTTCGTCGGGGTCTGAGCCGTAGGGGTACTGGGACAGGCCGACCGTGTCGAGTCGCTCCTCGGTCAGGGCCCCGACGTCGGCCCGCCAGCGGTCCAGCGCGGGCCAGAAGCGGGCGAGGGCCACGGCGGCGGACGGGCTGAAGTCGACCATCCGCCGGGGGTCCTGGCGCCGTTCGCCGAAGGTCCACTCCCACTGACCGTCGAACTGGACGTGCAGATGCGCCAGTCGCCACGCGACGGTGGTGACCGGTGTCTCGCCGGGCTCCAGCGGGCCGGTGTGGTGGAGGATCGACCTCCTCGTACTCGTTCGCCGGGATGTCCGGGGCGGCCAGGTCCAGAACCCACAGCACACCCAGACGATCCGTCCGCACCCCCGAGATCTCCATCTCGGCTCCCCTCGCGGTCGCGTGTCGCAGCCTCGTCGCGCCGCGGAGCCCAACGGGCGGGACAGCGACGGGCGAGCCGTCTTCCCGACGGCACCACCCGTGAACCCGCCTTGCCGAAACGGCAAAGCCGCTCGCGATGACGGCTGCTGCCTCGCATGATCGGCACTGATACGGCACAGCAGCGGAGATCCACGACCTGGAGGACACGTATGCCCCAGCACCCCTCGCAGCTCACACACCGGCTGGTCTCCTCCCCCGCCGGCCGGATCCACCTCGCCGAGCAGGGCACCGGGCCCCTCGTACTGCTCCTCCACGGCTTCCCCGAGTCCTGGTACTCCTGGCGCCACCAGCTGCCCGCACTCGCGGCAGCCGGATACCGTGCCGTCGCGGTCGACGTCCGCGGCTACGGCCGCTCCTCCAAACCGGCCGCCGTGGACGCGTACCGGATGCTCGACCTGGTCGAGGACAACGTCAGCGTGGTCCACGCCCTGGGCGAGGAGTCCGCGATCGTCGTCGGGCACGACTGGGGCGCCGCCATCGCCGCGAACTCCGCCCTGATCAGGCCCGAAGTCTTCAGCGCGGTCGGGCTGTTGAGCGTTCCCTACACCCCGCGCGGAGGCCCCCGCCCCAGCGATGTCTTCGCAAGCATGGGTGGCGAGGAGGAGTTCTACGTCTCCTACTTCCAGGAGCCGGGCCGCGCCGAGGCAGAGATCGAACCAGACGTACGCAGCTGGCTCGCCGGCTTCTACGCCGCCCTGTCCGCCGACACCATGCCCGCACCCGGCGCCCCGGACCCGCACTTCGTCGGCAAGGGCGGGAGACTGAGTGACCGCTTCCCGCACGGCCGCCTGCCCGCATGGCTCAGCGAGCACGAACTCGACTTCTACACAGCGGAGTTCGAACGCACCGGCCTGACCGGAGCACTCAACCGCTACCGGAACATGGACCGCGACTGGGAGGACCTCGCCCCCTACGACGGCGCTCCCCTCACCCAGCCGTCCCTGTTCATTGGCGGCACGCTCGACGCCTCCACGGCCTGGCTGGCCGACGCCATCGAGGCCTACCCGGTCACGCTGCCCGGGCTCATCTCCTCCCACCTCCTGGACGGCTGCGGTCACTGGATCCAGCAGGAACGCCCCGACGACGTCAACCGGATCCTCACCGACTGGCTCGCCGCACTGCCAGCCCTGACGGCATCACACGGCCGGACGCACCGCTGACGCACCGGCCAGCCGGGCACGCACCCCGCTAGACCGGCTCGGCAGCCGGGCGCGGGCTGCCGCGGAAGACCTGGCGGGCGTGCCAGTCGCGGTGGCCGGCCGCGACCGGGGGCGTGCCCGGCTGGGGGCCGACGAGCGGACGGCCCGCCAGGGCTATGACGTGCTCGCGGGCGGCGGCGCTGTGGCCGACGAAGGACTGGGAGACCAGGATCCGGTGGCCGTCGCCGACACCGAGGACTCCCTTGTCGAAGAGCCTGTGGTGCAGCGAGCACAGGCACAGCCCGTTGTCCACGTGGTCGGGGCCGCCGAACGCCCACCACCGTACGTGCGCGGACTCCAGACCGACCGGCACGGGACCGATCCGGCCGTCGTAACCGCAGAAGGCACAGCGGAACTCGTAGGCGGTCAGCACCAGTTCGCGCATGCGCCGGTCCCGCCGTCGGCGCGCGGCCACGAGACGTTCCGCCTCCGCGGGCTCCAGCTCCAGGCCCACGGCCTCGCACAGCTCGGTATGGAGCGACGGCGGGAAGTGCAGGTCGAGCAGGACCCGGGCGATCCGGCCGAGCAGCTCGGGGTCGCGCCGCAGTGCCGATCTCAGCCCGGGTGCGAGGCGTCCGGCGGCGCCCGTTTCCCGCAGGTCACGCAGACCGGTGCCCGGACTGCCGGAACCGCGGTCCGTGCGCACCTCCCACACGCCGTCGCTCACCAGGTGGTGGAACGGGTAGGCAGGTGTCGTGCGGTTCGGCGGGCCGTACTCGTTCAGCAGACGCTGGAGATCGCTCTCCACGGCGCTGTACCGCAACGCGCCCTCCGCGTCCTCCTGGAAACGGCCGAGGGCGTACAGGAGCAGCAGCGGTTTGTGGGGCGCGCGGGTTCCGTTCCGCGCCCACTGCCTGAGCTTCGCGGTGCGTTCGAGCCAGTCCATGGGCGGTGATCGTAATGGCGTTGCCTCGGTCTCCGATGGTGACTAGGGTCGGTCTCGTGACTGCCGGGTCGGCCTTGAGCCATGCACGAGTTGGGGTCCCGGCCTCGGCGTGAGCGCGGGGCGGGCGAGGGGCCCGCCGTCTGTTTCCTGTCTTTGCGACCGCCGCCCCATCGCGGCGCCTGTCACCAGCGCATCCCGAGACCGGAGACCCATTCACTGATGTCCCATGACCACCCGCCCGTCGCCGAGCCGCCGTCGGCCGGCGTCCAGCTCAACCACACCGCCGTCTACGCGAGCGACCGGCAGCTGTCCGCCGAGTTCATCGCCACGATCCTCGGCCTGGAGGTCGGCGCCCCGTTCGGCCCGTTCCTGCCCGTCGACCTCGGCAACGGCGTGACCCTCGACTACTACGAGATGCGGGCCGAGCCGATCCAGTCGCAGCACTACGCCTTCCTCGTGCCCGACGACCGGTTCGACACGATGATCGCCCGTCTGGAGGCGGTCGGGGTGACGTACTACGCCGATCCCGGCCACACCGAGCCCGGGCGGATCAACCAGCTGTTCGGCGGTCGAGGCGCCTACTTCGACGACCCGGACGGCCACAACATGGAGATCATGACCCGGCCGTACGTCCGCCCCTGAGGCACCGGCGCTCGCCGCGCGGTCCGGGGCAAGGCTTCTTACGATCAACGGGTGGCACACACCTTCGACGAGCTGATCGAGAAGCAGCGCGCCGCGGACCAGGCGCAGCGCCGGGTCGAGGCGCTGCGTGAGCAGTACGGCCCCCAGCGCGGGGCCGGTGGCTGGTCGCACACCCAGACCGAGACGTACAACACCGCGTGGCGCGCCTCGCGGGACCTCGCCCGTGACGCCCATGGCGCCATCACGGAGTACGCGAGGGAGCGAGGCGCGTCGCGCGGCGCCGTCGAGGCGGAGGTGGCGGAGGCCGCCCGCAAGGGCACGTAGGGCGACGCCGGCCGCCGCTCGTAAGGGCACATAGTGCGGCGCCGGCCGCGGTCACGGCCTCCCGCACGCTTCAGGCGGGCTGCGACCGGTCCGCGACCTGCGCCGTCCAGGTGATCCTCGGCGGTACGACCCGTGCGCCCAGCGGCAGCCCGCAGGCGTCGGTCAGGCCCAGGCGCCCGACGAGCAGTCCGTCGCGCGCGGCTCGGTCGAGGACGCCCGCGGGGACGGCGTCCAGCATGAGCCTGGCGCGCCGGAACATGGCGAAGGCGCCGGCCTCGTCGACCGCTCCCCCGGACAGGTCGATGAACCGCGCGCCCGGGCAGCCCTGCACGTACGCCCCCTGACGTCGGTGCCCGTGGCGGACGGCAGCGCGGTGCGGTCCAGGGTCCAGGTCTCGGTCCGCGCGTCACCCGGTCGGCGGCCGAGAAGCTCGGCCGGCCGGTCACGGCGCTGCAGGGCGACCTGGAGCGGCGGGGCCGCCTGATGACCCTACTCACGGGTACCGCTCATCGGTACCGCGCACGATCACCTACGTGGTGTTGAGTACGCGTGCTCACGTCCGGGCCTGCCCCGCGTTGCGAGGATCGGTGCAGCGGCGCGGACCAGCGCGCCGGCTCCAATCCAGTTGAGACAGTTACGGAGAACTCGCCATGTCCCGTCGTATCGCTCTGTCCGTGGCAGCCGGTGTCGTCGTTCTCGGAGGCGCCGGGGCCGTCGGCCTCGCCTACGCGGGCGACCAGCCTCCGGTGCTCGCGGACAGCACGGCGCGCTACACGACCCCGGACGGCGGCCGGGACGGCTCGCTCGCCTTCACCACCGAGGTCACGGCGTCCTCCGGCATCAAGAGCGTGAAGGTGCTGGCCTGGGCGGAGAACTCCTCGCTCGCCAAGAAGCAGGTGACCGCCGAGGAGATGGCGAAGGTGGAGTCGGCCGACTGCGCGTCCGTCGACGAGGACACCGTGCGCTGCACCTACCGCACCCCCGTGACCAGCGCCGATGCCGCGTCCTCCCCGAAGGGTGCGTGGCACGTGGCCGTCCTCGCCACCGCGGAGGACGGCAGCACCACCCTGGACCGGAAGGCTGCGGGCTTCACCGTAGGCTGATCGGAACGCATCGAGGCCGCCAGGCCTCACTTTCCAGGAAGCAGGCCCATGACCTCGGACGGCGAGCGATCACGCATCACGGTCGACGGAGAGGAGTTCGAGGTCGTCGAGTCCCACGACGGCCCCGGGTCCTACGACCTGACCTGGTTGTCCGGACCTGACCCGCAGTACGGATTCGGCTTCCGCACGCATCCTCCCGCGCGGGTCAGCCGGGCCGAACTCGAAGAGGCCGTACGGGACTTCCTCTCCCAGGTCGACCCGGCTACGGGCCACATCGAGTAACGGGCCCTACTCCTCCCGGCCGCCGAACTCCCAGTCGTGGACCTCGATGTCGGCGTACCGGTCCTTGGTCAGTACGGCGCGGGCGGCCTCCGGGTCGGGGGCCCTGAGCAGCACCGCCGTACCCAGCCAGGTGGTTCCGTCGTCGGCGAGCAGAGGCCCGTACGCGATCAACTCCTTATCGACGGTGGGCAGGTCGAGGTCGGCAGGCTGCCCCTCCCCCAGGCCGAGGACGAGGTAGCGGTTGCCGCCGGTCCGGCCGCCGGGGAAGTCCCACATCGTGCGTCCGAGGAGGTTGCGCCACCGGCGCAGCAGTACGTCCCGGTACGCGCCGGCCTGGTAGTTGGGCTCCTCGAAGGCGAACGCGCGGGCAGCGGCGGCGTCGGGCAGATCGAGGATGTGCACGCTGCCGGTCGGTGTGTCGCCGTCCTCGCCGAAGGTCGGGCCGCGGGCGATCATCCGGGCGGCGTACCCGTCCATGTACGACCAGTGTTCCTCCAGCAGTCGCTCGCGCAGCGGGAGGGAGCCGGGGCGGTCACGGTGGTAGCAGAAGTACTCCATGGGCACGGAGCCTTGCCGACATGGGCCGGGCTCTCAACCGAGTTGTGGGGCGCGACCGCGCCCGTCACGAGCGGTCGCCGGAGCGTAGATCCTCAAGGCGTGCGAGGGTGTCTCGCGCCGCCTCTCGCTCCTCGCTGCTGAGCGGGATCGCCGCGGCCCGGGTGAGGGCCGAGGCCGCCAGTTCCTCCTGGGCGAGCCGTTGGGCGATGTCCGCGCGCAGTACGAGGAGTTGAAGCAGCTGCACGGGTGTCGGCTTCTCCTCGTCGAGGCCGAGCACCCGGTCGATGATCTTCGCCGCGCTCGCCGGGGCCTCCTTGGAGTCGGCGAGGAGGGAGGCGTGGTGCAGGGCGTGCGCGAAGGTCTCCTCGGGTGCGGGCCAGTAGTGGAGGTCCTCGCTCGTCTGCTGTCCGACGCGGATGCAGTTGCCGCCGGGGTCGGTCATGAGGAACTGCCGTACGCCGTAGGGCATGTCCTTCAGCGGGCCGATGCGCGGGAGACCTCGGGTCGGGATTCTGCCGTAGGCGGCCTTGAGTCCGGCCCGGAACGCGGCGTGCAGTGCGTCCACGGCGTCGGTCTGGACGTAGCAGGTGCTGTACGACTCGGCCGGCTCGTACCGCTTCATCGCGAAGAACTGCAACTGGATGCCGCCGCGCTCGACGACCGCGTAGGGGTTGGGACTCCGCTGCTGATAGGTCAGGTCGAAGCCGAGGGCGGTGTAGAAGTCCAGCACGGGCTGCAGTGTCTGGCAGGGCAGGATCGGAATGGTCTTCTCACTCATGCCAACATTGTAGTCAAACTTGACTAGCATCGTCGATGCCGCCGACCCTGGCGAATCCCCGGCTCCAGTCAGCAGGGACGATTCGATCGCCGAGTACCCGGCGGTGAACAACTCCCCCTCCACGCCCGTACTTCCCACCGATGACCGGCGGTTCAGGACAGGTGGATGACGTGCCCGAGCAGCAACCATGGGGATCCGGCGGGCGAGGGGGGTCCATCCGGGCGGCGAGACGTGTGGCCGTCGCCGGAGGTCTGGCGTTCCTGCCGCTCCTCGCCGGATGCGGTGACGGGGAGGAGAGAGCGAGCGACGCGGCCAAGGCGGCGAAGGTGTCCGCCGCTCCGTCCGCGGGCGTCGTCGCGCCCGCCAAGGTGGAGGTGATCGCCGGTCTGACGGGGTGCACGGCCAAGATCCGGATCGAGGCCGACGAACTGCGCCAAGGGGTGTGCCACACCAAGAAGGCGGACTACCTCATCACCACCTTCCCGGAGGAGAAGTACAAGCGGACCTGGCTGGACTCGGCCAGGGTGTACGGCGGCACCTATCTGGTCGGCACGCGTTGGGTGGTCAGCGCGGAGCCGGAGCTGCTGGGCTCGTTCCGCGAGAAGCTCGGCGGCACGATCCAGCAGCTCCAAGGGATCGGGTCCACCCCAGGGTCGTAGGCGAGGGGTCGGGTCGTTCGGCGTCCTGCGCGGATTGTCATACTCCCCGAATGGAGACGCGGGCGATGGAGGCGGCGCGGCGTTGGCTGGCCGGTCAGGGCGTCAGCCAGGTGGCCGGCGGATGGGTGAGCACGGAGGCTCCCGACACGCTGCTCACCTCCGGTCAAGTGGCGCATTCCTGGGCGGCCGACGTGTTCGCCGAGGACCTGGACGCGGCCGACCGGGTACGGCTGGCCTTCGGGTTGCTCGACCTCCTCGACGCCTACTGGGTCACCTGCGAGATCCGGTTCGCGGACGAGGGCCCGGAAGGCCCCCTGCCGGCCGACGTGCTGTGGGACGGTTACCGTCGGCGGCTGGAGGCGGACCGGGACGTCGAGGCCGTCACCTACTCGCTGTGGGTGGACTGGTTCGAGGACCGCGGTACTGCCGCGAGGGCCTTCGCCGAGGTGCTCGGCGACGACATCGACCGCGTGGTCGCCGACCCGTCGGAAGCCCTCCTGCGGCGGGCCCGTCGAGTACTGGAGTGCTCGGGCCCGGCGCCCTGGCCGGTGAAGGAGCCGACGTACCGCACCGCTGTACGGCTGCCCGCCCTGCACCCGGCGCTCTTCCTCGGGCTGCGGGCGGGCTACCACGACGTGTACGGCGACCTGGAACCCGCCGCCGCGCTGGACCTCCTCGACCGACTGGAACTCCCGCCGGACACCGAGCACTTCGCCGCACTGCGTCACGTGCTCGCCGCGGGGCATCAGAACCATCACCGCGCTCCCCACGCGTGGGAGGACGCGGCGCGCTCCTCCTCCCGCTCCTGAGCGGAACGGTCAGACGCCCTTGGGCCGGTAGTCGGTGATGACGTAGGACGCCTCGTCGTCGATCGCGTTCTCCAGCCAGTCGATGGTGATGCGTTCCGGGTGGCCGTCGGCGGCGCGTTCGGCCTCCGCCTTGTCGGCGTTCTCCTTGCGGGCCTGGTCCAGTTCGTCCAACAGGTCGCCGATCGTGGGCACTTGGTCCGGCGACTGGGCGACCAGGCGGCGTGCGCTGTCGTCGAGGCCGACCGCATCGGCCACCTCGCCGTCGCGGACCGTCACCTTGAACCTGCCGATCAGAGCGCGTTCCCCCTGACTCGACTCCAGCGTGTACGTGTACGCGGCGGGCTCCTCCCACACCACTCCTCGCGGGGCTCCGGGCGAAGCGACGCTGTCCTCCTCGCTGCCGCAGGCCACGGTCATCGACAGCAGAGCACCGCCGAGTACGGCGGCGGAGAGGGCGCGGGCGCGCAACAGCACGGGGTTCATGACGAGGGTCCCTTCGACACGGTTGCTCCTGTGACGCCGACCGGGGCCGGAACGTTCGGAGCGACGGTGACGGCTTCTCGGATCATCAGGTGCTCGCCGTGGCCCCCGTCCCGCCCTTCGCCTCCCCGCCCACGTCACGCACCCACACGGGAAAAGGTGGCGTCTCCGGCTCGTCCCCGCCATGGCCGTCCTCGAGGTCCGACCAGGCGACCACACCGGGATCCGGGTCCATGAGGAAGCCCTCGATCACCGGACCGAGGTCGCCGGAGAGCACGTACGCGGCGGAGAACGGCAACTCGTCCTCGGCCACCGACGCGGTGGAGCACCGGAGTTGGCCGGCCTGTCGGTCGTGCCACACGTAGAAGGTCGCGACCCCTGCGTAGCCCAGCTCACGGATCCGGCGCCGGATGCCTTCGGCGGTCCCTTCGAAGGCCGCGACCACCTCGGGCACGGACAGGGTCCGCCTGTCCTCGTCCGTCGCGCCGAGCCACCAGGTGTTGGTCCGCGACTCCGCCTGCCGGCCGGCCGGGTCCAGAACGAGGGGTTCGTCGGCCACCTCGGCGATCCACGTCAACAACACGCCGCAAGTATGGCCCGCCCGGCCGGCTCAAGACCCGGCGGGCGGCCGGTCACACCGACGAGAGGTCGATCGCCCGGTCCACGTCCTGTGGCCGCAGAACCCGCAGGATGCCCTCCAGCAGGTAGTAGTCGGCGTACGGGAGGGAGATCTCGACACCGTCCTCCGCGGGGCGGTTGCGGGTGCAGCGGGCCACGACCGCTTCGGCCCGCGAGGAGTTCTCGGTGAGGCAGTTCCGGGAGAGGGCGGTGAGCAGACGCAGGGCCGCTGTGCGGTAGTCCTGTCTGCCCGTGACCGCGGCGAGGTCCAGGAGGCCGCAGGCCATGATGGCTCCGGCGGAGGCGTCCTTGATGTCGTGCGGTTGCTGCGGGGCGCGGTAGTCCCAGACGGGGATGTGGTCCGGCGTCAGCGCGGCCAGCGCGTAGTCGGCCAACTTCCGTGCGGTGGCCAGGAATCCCGGGTCTCCGGTGCGGCGGTGGATCGTGGTGAAGCCGTACAGCCCCCATGCCTGTCCGCGCGACCAGCACGACGTGGGGCCGTAGCCCTGGACGGTGCCGGGTCCGAGCGGCGCGCCGGTCGCGGGGTCGAAGTCGTAGACGTGCGGGGTCGATCCGTCGGAGCGCGGGAAGACCCGCTGGGCCGTCTTCGCGTGTTCCACGGCGATGTCGAGGTACTTCGCGTCCCCGGTCTGCTCGCTCGCGAAGGCCAGCAGGTCGAGGTTCATCATCGTGTCGATGATGACCCGGCCGGCGTTGCGCGGATCGTCGAGCGCTCCCCAGGCCCGGATGAAGCGGTCAGGCGCCAGGCGGTTAACCAGGAGGGACAGTAGAGGAACCCGAGGTCGTGGGTGGTGGTGTCGTACTGGCGGGGTGCCAGCTTGCGCGCCGACTCCATCGCTCTCGCCCGCAGGTCGTCGTCACCGCTGTGCAGCCAGGCCATCCACAGGCTTCCCGGCCAGAATCCGCCCACCCAGTCGCCGTTCTGCGAGTAGACCCACTTCTCGAACTTGGTGCCGACGGGGAAGGCGGTCACCCGCGGGGCCACCTCGCGGATCTTCGCCACCGCGTAGTCGGCGGCGTCGCGCAGGGTTCGGGCGACCGAGGCGGGTGGCTGCGCCGATACGGGAGCCTGCCCGGGCAGTGCCTGTGCGTTCGGTGCCGAGGTGACGCCGAGGGCCGCGGCACCCGCCGCGGTCGTCAACACGGTTCGCCGGGAAACAGTCACAGGTCGTCCGCCTCGCCAACTTCAGTTCCATGTCCGGGAGTTGAGGAGTCTGGCACAGCGGCCACCGGATTGAACACCTACGTGTGCGATATTCATGTACGTGAACGATGATCGTGACCGCCCTCGCCTGGGAGTCGTCGGCTGGGAGGTATCCGGCTGCACGGACGCCGAGACGCTGGCGGGAAAGCTGCCACGGGAGCGGAGCATCGGGTACCTGGTCCCCCAGGGCGCCGGCCTCTTAACACCCGAGTCCTACGGCTTCGCAGTGCCGTCCGGGTCGAGCGCGTCGAGGATGAGCGTGAGGCCGTAAGCGAACTCGTCGCCGTAGTCGTAGCCGGGTTTGAGGACGTGCTCCGTGGCCAGTTCGGCGAGGTGGGGATAGGCGTCGGCCGGCATCTCGCGCAGGATGTCTCCCGCGACCTCGCCCAGTTCCTCCTCCCCCCTGAACGGCAGGCTCAGCTCCTGAAGCACGAAGCCGTACAGGTAGCTGTCGATGAGCGATACGGCGTGCGCGGTCATGGCGACGGAGAGCCCTCCGGCGCGCAGCGCGCCGATGACGGCGTCGTGGTGGCGCAGGGTCGCGGGGCCGGGGCGGGAACGGGAGTCCATGAGGCCGATGGCCCACGGATGGCGTTTGAGAGCGGCACGGGCGGAGTGCGCGCGCTCGCGCATGGCGGCCTTCCAGTCGGTGTCGCGCGACGGCAGCTCGATCTCGGCGAACACGGCGTCCACCATGCCGTCGAGGATGTCCTCGCGGCCCTTCACATGGTGGTAGAGCGACATCGCCTCGACGCCCAGCGGTTCGGCGACGGCCCGCATGGTGAGCGCCGCCGAGCCCTTCTCGTCCGCCACCGCCACCGCCGTACGGATCACGCGCTCGCGATTGAGCGGGGCGCGCCGGGCCTTTCCCGCGTCCCCCATCCGGAACCTCTCCACTCCGTCGACCTGGTCGGACGGACTCGCCCGTTGACCGCCTTACAGCATAAGGCTAGCGTACCTTACAACATAAGGTCGCTGGCGGAGGGAGCCGCGCCATGGGCACTGATCGGATGAAGAAGGTCTGCATCGTCGGAGCTTCGGGGAAGCTCGGGCGGTACATGGTCCGGCACGCGCTGGAGCGCGGCTACGAGGTCGTCGGCGTGTGCCGGGAGCGCAGCGTGCCGAAGCTGGCCGAGTTCGAGGGGCGGATGACCGTCGTTCCGGGGCAGACGGACGACCCCGAGGTGATCCGGCGGGCGGTCGCCGGGTGCGACGGCGTGCTGACGGTGCTGGTTCCCTGGGGCGTGCGGCAGTACTCCTCGGGTACGGCACAGGCGGTGCTCGACCATGCCGGGCCGGGGGCCCGGCTGGTCTTCTCCTGCGGCTGGCACATCACCCGCGACGGCAAGGACTCCTACTCGCGGATGTTCACCCTCGGCGTCCGGATCGCCGCCGCCCTCGGCAAGCTCGTCCGCGCCGTCGAGATCGACGACCAGGTGGAGGCGTGCCGGCGGATCTTCGCCAGCGACACCCGGTGGACCGTGGTGCGCGGCAGCTCCCTGGAGGAGGGCGAGAGCCAGGGGCTGCCGGTGTGGAGCCGGCATGTGGGCGATCCGGTGCTGGCCGGCAATCTGACGCGCCGGGTGGACTTCGCGCTGTTCATGGTGGCGGCGCTCACCGACGACACGCTGGTCCAGGAGGCCCCGGCGATCGTCGGCTGCCGCACGCCGAGCGCGCTCGCCCGTCAGGCCTGAAGCCGCCCCTGGCTCAACTGATCTGGCACCCCTGGGAGTCGGTGGCGACACCGTCGATCCTGTTGCCCCAGGACCAGTCCGGCGACCGGTCGCCGACCCAGATCTTCCGGTAGTAGCAGGTGCCGCCCGCGTGGTCGATCGCGTAGACGACGACGTCCGAGTTGGACTCGAAGGAACGCGCCTTGTCGTGCATGTGTTCCGGCACGTCCGTGTAGCCGTACGGGCGGTAGCACCAGGAGGCTCCCCGGTAGCCGGGCTCGGTGTAGAAGCACACTTCGCCGGGGCCCGCGGCACCGGACGGAGTCGAGAGAGTCATGGGCAGGACCGTCGCGAACACGGCGACGGCGAGGGCCCGCAGGATGCTGTTCATGCACCGCAAACGATCTCCCTGGGATGGAGACACGCCTCGGGGGCACCGTGCGACCGGTGCCCCCGCCGGGTTCCTCAGTCCTCCTTGGGCAGTTCACCCGAGAAGGCCGCGGCCATACGGAGCCAGGGTGCCGCTTCCTCCGGGCGTCCCTGGCGTTCCAGGGTGCGGCCCAGCATCAGGTGGGCGTAGTGCTCGACCGGGTCGCGGTCGATGACGCGCCGCAACTGCTCCTCGGCTCGGCGCAGTTGCGCGGAGTGGTAGTAGGAGCGGGCGAGCAGGAGCCGGGGGCCGGTCTGCTCCGGGACCTCCTCGACGACGTCGGCGAGGAGGCGGGCGGCGCCGATGTAGTCCTTGGCGCCGAAGAGGAGTTGGGCCCTCTCCCAGCGTTCGAGAGCGGTCTCCTCGTGCGGGGCGCCGGCGCCGTTGTCGAACAGGTGCAGGGCGCTGGCCCAGCGGTCGGGCGCGACGCCGTCGTGCGCCGGGTAGTCGTTGAAGGTCATTGCTCAGTCATCCTTCCCGAGGGCGATTTGGTTCGCGGCGAGCAGCGAGGCGTGGGTGGGCGCGTCGGGCACGTCGGCGGGACGTCCCCTCGCGAACTCCTTCCGCAGCACGGGCACGACCTCCTCGCCCAGCATGTCGATCTGCTCCAGCACCGCCTTCTGCGGAACTCCCCCGCCGTCCACCACGAACAGCTGGCGCTGGTAGTCGCCGAAGTGCTCGCGGAAGGTGAGCGTCTTCTCGATGACCTGCTCCGGGGTGCCGACCGTCAGCGGGGTCTGCTCCATGTACTCCTCCAGAGCGATCCCGCCGCCCATCACCGGGGAGTGGTCGAAGTACGGGCGGAACTCGCGGACCGCGTCCTGGGAGCGGGGACGCATGTACACCTGGCCGCCGAGTCCGACGATCGCCTGCTCGGCGGTGCCGTGGCCGTAGTGCGCGTACCGCTCCCGGTACAGGTCGATCAGCTTCCTGGTGTGCTCCTTCGGCCAGAAGATGTTGTTGTGGAAGAAGCCGTCGCCGTAGTAGGCCGCCTGTTCGGCGATCTCCGGCGAGCGGATGGAGCCGTGCCAGACGAACGGCGGCACGCCGTCCAGCGGGCGGGGCGTGGACGTGAAGCCCTGGAGCGGGGTGCGGAACTTGCCCTCCCAGGTCACGACGTCCTCGCGCCACAGACGGTGCAGCAGCGCGTAGTTCTCCACGGCCAGACTGATGCCGTCGCGGATGTCCTTGCCGAACCAGGGGTAGACCGGGCCGGTGTTGCCGCGGCCCATCATCAGGTCCACCCGGCCGTCGGCCAGGTGCTGGAGCATCGCGAAGTCCTCGGCGATCTTCACCGGGTCGTTGGTGGTGATCAGCGTGGTCGAGGTGGACAGGACGATGCGCTCGGTGCGCGCGGCGATCCAGCCCAGCATCGTGGTCGGGGACGACGGCACGAACGGCCGGTTGTGGTGCTCACCGGTCGCGAAGACGTCGAGACCGACCTCCTCGGCCTTCAGCGCGATGGCGGCCATCGCCTTGATCCGCTCGTGCTCCGTCGGCGTCCGGCCCGTGGTGGGGTCCGGCGTGACGTCGCCGACGCTGAAGATGCCGAACTGCATCGTGATCAGCCCTTCCATGAGGTTGATACGTCAACCGTACGGCCCTAACGCGGGCCCGGGCCCCGCTATTCCGGCATGGTGGTCAGGCGCGCGGCGGGTTCCGGCGGGGCCTGATCGTGGCGTGCGGCAGGGCGGGGGCGGGCAGGCGGTCGCCGGGGTAGCCCTCGACGGCGCCGAAGCGGTCGGAGGCGGCCTCCCAGTCCTGGCGGGCCCGGGCGATGTCGTCATGGCTGCGGCCCACGAAGTTCCACCACATGACGATCTCCTCCTCGAACGGCGACCCGCCGAGCAGGACGGTCCGCGCCGGCTCGTCGGTGAGGTTCACCAGGGTGAGGGCGTGCACGCCGGGGTGGACGTATCCCAGCTCCGCGCGGTCCAGCAGGGTGCCGGAGAAGCGGACCTCGCCGGTGTCCACGAGCAGGCCGTGCTCGAAGCCGGGGTCCACGGCGAGGGTGACCTCGGCGCGCGGCGCGAGAACGATCTCGGCGCCGAGCAGCGGCGAGAAGGTGCGCACCGGGGAGGTGACCGAGGCGAGCGAGCCGAGGAAGACCCTGATCTCGGCGCCGTCGAAGCGCACCGGCTCGGGGACGTGGTGCTGGAAGTCGCGGGCGGTGTTCCGGTGCTCCTCGGGCAGCGCGACCCACAGCTGCACGCCGTGCAGGACGGTCGTGGCGGGAGTGGAGACTTCCGAGTGGGCGATGCCGTAGCCGCCCGTCATGAGGTTCATCTCGCCGGGCCGGACGAAGGCGTGGGAGCCGAGGCTGTCGCGGTGCTCGATCTCCCCGCTGAACAGCCAGCTCACCGTCTGCAGTCCGGTGTGCGGATGGGGTGGGACGCGCATGCCGTCCGTGGTGGCGACGTCGTCCGGGCCGTAGTGGTCGGCGAAGCACCAGGCGCCGATCAGGGTCCGGGCCCGCTGGGGCAGTGTGCGCCGTACGGTCATCGCGCGCGGGCCGCCCAGGGGCACCTCGCGGGCGGAGAGCACCTCGATCTTCGGCTCGTCGTCCGCACGGCTGTCGTCGATCGACACGCCGCAGCGCACCGCCGCGGGCTCGGCTTCCACATTGCTCACCTGGACCATCTCCCTCGTGCCTGGTCGTTCATGAGGAAAGCCTACGCGCGGTTGATCAATCACCTAAGGGCGCGCCAAGCGCTCCCCCCGCAGTTCCTCCAACCCCGCCCTCAGCGCCCCCGCCAGCTCATCGGCCGTGGCCAGCTGAGCCGGCGTGAGCGCGGCGACGAACAGCTCGCGCACGGCGCGCAGATGCGGCAGGCAGGCGCGGCGGAACGCGTCGGCGCCCTCGCCGGTCAGTACCACCTCGGCGCCCCGGCTGTCGGTGGCGCACTCCTCGCGCCGGACCAGCCCTCGCCGTTCCATCCGGCCGAGGTGGTGCGAGAGGCGGCTGCGCTGCCAGCCGACGCGGACGGCCAGCTCCGAGGAGCGCAGCCGCCGCCCCTGCGCCTCGCGCAGCGCGAGCAGGACCGCGTAGTCGCCGGGCGAGAGGGCGGACTCGCTCTGCAGGCGGGAGGTCAGCTCCGCGCGGAGCGCTTCCGTCGTCTCGATGAAGTCGCGCCAGATGCGCAGCTCTTCGGGGGTCGGCAACGCCTCGCGTCGTTCTTCCATGGGGTCACCGTCCTCTTGGTTGACACATCAATTAGACCGCGCGATGATTGACGCGTCAACCACTTGTTGGCCGCCTCGCCCGTTGGCCGCCCCGCCCTCGAAGGAACCCAGCCATGTCTGATCTCGTCTTCGGCCTGGACACGTTCGGCGATGTGCCGCAGGACGACAACGGCGCCCTCGTGTCCGACGCGCGCGCCATCCGGCAGGTCCTCGACGAGGCCGTGCTGATGGAGGAGACCGGCGTCGACGTCATCGCCCTCGGCGAGCACCACCGCCCCGAGTACGCCATCTCCACCCCCGAGACGGTCCTCGCCGGCATCGCCACACGCACCGAGCGGATCCGTCTCTCCTCCGGCGTGACCGTGCTCAGCTCCGACGACCCGGTCCGGGTCTTCCAGCGCTTCTCCACCGTTGACGCGCTCTCCGACGGCCGCGCCGAGATCATCCTCGGACGCGGCTCCTTCACCGAGTCGTTCCCCCTCTTCGGCTACGACCTCGGCGACTACGACGTCCTGTTCGAGGAGAAGATCGAACTCTTCGCCGAGCTGCTGAAGGAGAAGCCGGTCACCTGGCGCGGCACCCAGCGGGCCCCGCTCGACGCCGCCGACGTCTTCCCCAAGACCGAGTCGGGCCGGCTGACCACCTGGGTCGGCGTCGGCGGGACGCCCCAGTCGGTCATCCGCACGGCGCGCTACGGCTTCCCGCTGATGATCGCCATCATCGGCGGCACCCCGGAGCGCTTCGCACCGTACGTCGACCTGTACCGGCGCGCCGCCGACCAGTTCGGCACCACCGCCCACCCGGTCGGCATGCACTCGCCGGGCTTCATCGCCGACACCGACGAGGAGGCCCGGGAGCTGCACTGGCCGCACTACAAGGTCATGCGGGACCGGATCGGCGCGCTGCGCGGCTGGCCGCCGGTCCGCGAGGAGGAGTACGCGGCCGAGATCGAGCACGGCTCCCTGTACATCGGCTCGCCCGAGACGGTCGCCCGCAAGATGGCCCGCGCGATCAAGGCGCTCGACGTGGGCCGGTTCGACCTCATCTACACCACCGGAGCCCAGTCGATCAGCGCCCGGCTGCGGTCCGTGGAGCTGTACGGCACGAAGGTGCTACCGATGGTCCGCGACCTGCTGGCCTGAAACGACTCGTGCCTCACTGGACCTTCTTGGGAGCGGACATGACCACCACCATCGGAATCCTGGGCGCCGGCAAGGTCGGTACCGTGCTCGCCCGGATCGCCGTCGCCGCCGGGTACCGCGTCCTCATCGCCGGATCGGGCGACCCGTCCAAGATCGCCCTCACCGTCGAAGTACTCACCCCCGGCGCCGTCCCGGTCAGCGCGGACGAGGCCGCCGCGAAGGCGGACATTGTCGTGCTGGCCCTCCCCCTCGGCAAGCACCGCGGCGTCCCGGCCGACGCGCTGGCGGGCAAGCTCGTCGTCGACGCCATGAACTACTGGTGGGAGGTCGACGGCAGCCGCCCGGACCTCACGGATCCGCGCACTTCCTCCAGCGAGATCGTGCAGACCTTCCTGGCCGGGGCACGGGTGGTCAAGGCCTTCAACCACATGGGCTACCACGACCTGGAGGACGGGGCCCGGCCCCCCGGCACCGGCGGACGCAAGGCCATCGCGATCGCCGGTGACGACCCCGACGACCTCCGCACCGTCTCGTACCTCGTCGATGCCCTCGGCTTCGACCCCGTCGTCGCGGGCCCGCTGGCCTCGGGCGTACGGCTGGAGCCGGGCACGGAGCCGTTCGGCGCCAACGTCGGCGCCGAGGAGCTGCGGGCGATGATCCGCCGCTTCCCGGAATCGGAACGGGGCCGGGCCGTCGCCGCTGCGCGAGCGGCGTGATGCCGGGCACTTACCCACGGTCACCGGCCGAGCAGGTGTTAGCGTCCCGGCCGTGACTCCCCCGGCCCTGGGCGTATCGGCGCCCGATCTCACCGCTCTTGACCTCTTCGGCGACGACTTCACCCGTGATCCCTATCCGTGGCTGGAGTCGCTGCGCGCCGAGGCGCCGGTGCACTTCGATCCCGGCACGGGACTGTGGCTGGTCAGCCGCTACCAGGACGTACGCCATGTGCTGCTGGCGCCGGAGGACTTCCTGCCGGACAACGCGCAGCACGCCGTCAGCCCGCTGCCGTTCGGCGTGCTGCGCGTGCTCGCCCGGGCTGGCTTCGGCCTCCCGCCCGCGCTGGCCAACAACGGCTCCGAAAGCCACCCCGGACTGCGCCGGGTGGTGACGCGGTTCTTCAACGCCCAGCGGGTCGCCGCCGCCGTACCGGCGATCGAGCGCATCGCCGACGAGCTGCTGGAGGACGTACAGCAGCAACTGGCCACCCCCGGGGACCGCGTCGATCTGTTCACCTCGTTCGCCCAAGTGCTGCCGTGCCGGGTGCTGATGGAGCTGCTGGGCATCGACAGGGTTCCGCCGGCCACCCTGATCCGCTGGAGCGACGCCTCGCTCGAACTGTTCTACGGCCGTCCCGCACCGGATCGTCAGCGGGAACTGGCGGTCCTGGTGGGCGAGTTCCATCAGTGGCTGACCGAGACGGTGGCCGGCGGCGCGGCCCGTCCCGGCTCCTTCGTCCACGCCCTGACCGACCACCGCCTCCCCGACGGGGAACGGCTGGACATGCCGACCGCGGTCGCCGCCTGCTTCTTCGTCTTCATCGCCGGGCAGTCCACGACCGGCCAGCTCATCGCCACCGTGCTGCGTCACGCGCTGACCGAGCCCGGCACGTGGGACCGCGTCGCCGCCGAGGAGGGCGCGGCGGGGGCCTGGGTCGAAGAGGTGCTCCGGCGCGAGCCCCCGGTGACGACCTGGCGGAGGGTCACCGCCCGCCCGCTGCGACTGGGCGGCGTGGACCTGCCGGCCGGAGCGGAGCTGCTGCTCATGCTGCTCGGCACCGGATCGGACCCGGAGGTCTTCGACGCCCCGGAGCGCCTGTGCCCGCACCGGCCGAACGTACGACAGCACCTGGCCTTCGGCGTCGGCCGCCACCGCTGCCCGGGCGCCTCCCTCGCCCGTACCGAAGCGACGGTGGCGCTCACCTCGACGGCCCGCCGCCTGCCGGGCATCCGACCGCTCACATCGGCGGACGACCCGATGCTGGGCCTGCTGTCCTTCCGCGCGCCGCTGCGGGTGCTGGTGGAGGCGTCGTAGCGCTCTACGGCACGAGCGCGTCGACGAACGCCTCCAGCACCCGGGCCACACCGTCCTCGTCATTGGAGGAGGTGCGGTGGCGAGCGGTGGCCAGCACGTCCGGGTGGGCGTTGGCCATGGCGTAGGAGCGGCCGACCGCGGTGAGCATGGGCAGGTCGTTGGGCATGTCGCCGAACGCGGCGATCTCGTCGGCGCCGATGCCGAGCCGTGCGCTCCAGTCGATCAGGGTGCTCGCCTTGGTGACGCCGGGCGCG
This sequence comes from Streptomyces sp. NPDC043726, assembly GCF_056436565.1. Classification (NCBI taxonomy): domain Bacteria; kingdom Bacillati; phylum Actinomycetota; class Actinomycetes; order Kitasatosporales; family Streptomycetaceae; genus Streptomyces; species Streptomyces sp. NPDC043726. Next base: position 169,696 of record NZ_JBWKCI010000002.1, on the reverse strand, counting down.
CTGAACTCCACGAGCGACAGACCGGTGGAGTGGGTGGTCTCGGCGTCCGGGCCCGCTGCGAGCCGGGCCCGCTCGAAGAAGTCGTCGAGCGGCAGCGTCGGGTGGTGGGCGAGGATCTTCAGCAGCGGCCTGGCGGGGGCACGGGCGACCAGCGCCTCGGCCGTACCGACGATCTCGACGGCGTCGCCGCCGAACGACCAGGTCGGATAGGCCGGTTCATGGCCGAAGTCGCGATCGTACTCGACGGAGAAGGAGACGCCGGGGACCGCGGCACGCACGCGGGTCACCAGCCCGGTGGCCGCGAGGGGCCCGATCGGCGCGGCGAGGGACAGGGATCCGTCGGGGGTGTGTACGGCGGCGCCGTTGGCGGCGATGACGTGGTGCGGTCCGATGCCCTCCAGCAGCACGGGGACGACCCGGGACGGGCGCCCGGTGACCAGCACGACAGGCATGCCGGCCGCTTCGACCGCGGCCAGGGCGGTCCTGGTGCGCGGCGACAGCGTCCCGTCGCTGCGCAACAGCGTGCCGTCGAGGTCGGTGGCGATGAGTCTGGGCGGGTCGACGGGCGGCGTCATGGCCACGGCGGGCACCTTCTCGGTCGGGACGGGCGGGAGCGCGCGCCCCAGTCTAGTTGATGCATCATCTTCGCGGTCTCACGACGGCTCGGCGCCCCAGCCCGTGACGGCCACGACCTCCCGGGCGATGTCCACCACGCGCCGGCCGTCGGTGGCCACCCGCACGGTCTGCGCCGGTGCCCGGCTGTCCAGGAGCCGCGCCTTGCGCATACTGCCCGCCAGTTCCTGCTCCAGCTCGGAGCCGAGTTCACGTCCGGCCAGACGCCCTCGGGCCGTGGCGTCGGAGGCGGTCAGCAACACGCGGACGAGACGCACGCCGGAGCCCATGGCCCGCTGGAACATCCCCGTCGCCTCCGGGAGCACACTCGCGGTGTTCGTGTAGATGAGGCGCCGGCACCCGCGTGCGGCGAAGTTGGCCCATACGGCGGTCAGGTTGCTCTGGGTGATGGCCGCCCGATGCGGGTCGCCGTCCGGTGCCGGATGGATCTGCCCCATGAAGTCGCCCTCGATGACCGCGTGGGCGACGGCCGAGGCCCGCAGCTGCGCGGAGACCTCCCAGGCCACCGTCGTCTTGCCCACCCCGGCCCGGCCGCCGATCAACAGTGCTTCCGCGTACGTCATGGCTGCAGCGTGCCAGCGGGTGAGGGCCGGGCGCGATCGGGTATCAATGATCGTGCGGTTGCGGAGGAACCTTGACGTGTTCGCGGCCGTTGAGCGGTTTGAGAAGAGTCAGACGAGTACCGAGGTGACGGCAATGGCAATGTTCGACCGGCTCAAGGACCAGGCGAAGAGCTTGCAGCGCCAGGTTCAGGGCGGCCAGGGGGCGGCTCATGGGCACGGCAGCAGCTCGCACGGCGCCGGCTCGCACGGCAGTCCATACGGAAGCGGTTCGCACGGCAGCGGTTCGCAGAGCGGATCCCGGGCCAAGCTCGTCGGCCTGGTGAAGTCACAGCTCGGCTCGCTGAAGGCCGAGCTGAAGAGCGGTGCCTACCGGGACGCCAGCATGGCGATGTGCGCGCTGGTCGCGGCTGCCGACGGACACGTCGACGCGTCCGAGACCGCGCAGATGGAGTCGCTGATCCTCGGCAACGACGTCCTGCAGAACTTCCCGCCGGAGCAACTGCGTCAGCGCTTCCACCAGCACGTCTCCGCGCTCACGCGCAACTTCGTGCAGGGCAAGGCCGAGGCGATCCAGGAGATCGCCAAGGCCGCGAAGAAGCCCACCGAGGCCCGCGCGGTGATCCAGACCGGCATGGTGATCGCGGGCGCGGACGGCCACTTCTCCCAGGCGGAGGTGGATGTCCTCCGGGAGGCGTGCGGAGTGCTGGGCCTGAACCCGGCGGAGTTCCAGCTCTGACAGCCGAGGGACGCTCCCTCAGATGAAGGGCCCCGGCCCAGGGGGGTCGGGCTCGGGGCCCCATCGCTGCCCACATGGCGCGAGCACTCAGCGCGGCGATGACACGCTTGACCATGTCCGCGCAGAGTGCGGTCGTCCGGGTCGACTTGTTGTCGGCCATATCGGCGGCTCCCCCCAGGGCCCGAGGTGCTTCATGAGCCGTTCGAGGTGGAGCGTCAGGTTCTTGTGGCGTCGTAGCTCTCTGATCCGATCGACCTGTCGGAGGCGAGTGTCTCGGGGGCCCACTCCGGGTGCGGGCCGAGTGTGTCGATGACCCACATCCGGAGCAGGAAGTCGTCGTGGAGGTCGTGAGCGCCCCAACTGCCAGTGCCCTTGCTCCGGTTCGCGAGGAGGGACAGCGCCGCCCATGCGCGCCGAGTCTCGGTCGGCTTGTCGGCGTCGTAGGCGGGGCCCAAGTCGCTCCAGTGGCCAGGTGCTGAGGTCGTCCGTAGGACCCTCCCGGTCCGCGCCGGTGCCCACCACTCGGCTCCCCCAGGTCCGCAATTCGTTTCGTCTCATGTCCCGGCCGTCCTACTGTGGCCCGGTGACGACTCAGCTGATCATTGTCAACGGCGGTTCCAGCTCGGGGAAGTCAGGGCTCGTACGGTGTCTGCAGGCCGTCCTGCCGGATCCATGGCTGGCGTTCGGGGTGGACTCGTTCGTCGACGCCCTGCCCGCGAGGATGCAGGCGTCGGACGGCGGGATCACCTTCGCCGAGGACGGCGGGGTGAGCGTCGGGTCCGACTTCATGGCGCTCCAGTCGGCCTGGGCGGAAGGCATCGCGGGGATGGCCCGCGCGGGCGCCCGGGTCATCGTCGACGACGTCTTCCTTGGTGGAGGCGCCTCCCAGCAGCGGTGGAAGAAGGTGCTGGACGGGGTCGACGTGCTGTGGGTCGGCGTCCGGTGCGCGCGTGAGGTCGCCGCGGGCCGGGAGATCGCGCGGGGGGACCGCGTCCAGGGGATGGCGGCGCTCCAGGCGGACCTCGTCCATGAGGGTGTCGTGTACGACGTGGAGGTGGACACGACCCGTACCGAGTCCCTGGACTGCGCCCGCGTCATTGCCGCGCGGCTGAGCTGATCGACCAACTCCTTCTCCGGGCAGCCGAGTTGAGCACCGAATCCCGTCGCTCAGCTGAGCCGAGTCCCGGCCACCTGTCGCCTCTCACCAAGAGACGATCAACTCTTCACCATGGGCTGTCCACGCCCTGTCCACGATTGGGTTGGACGGGCAAGCGTTCGCACGCCCGGACATACGTTCTGCCCGTGAACTCTGATTCTCTCGCGGGCGCCGAGCGCCCCGCCGAGCCCACCACCCCCCGCCGTTCCCTCCTGCGCGGCGCCCTCACGGGTGCCGCTGTCCTCGGCACCGGACTCGCCGTCGGTGCCACCCCGGCGGCAGCCGCCCCCGCCACGCGACCGCGCCCGACGACACCCGGCGAGGCCCTGCGCGAACTGGCCGCGGGCAACGCCCGTTGGCGCGCCTTCCACCAGAAGCACCCGGACGAGACGCATGCCGTCCGCCGGGAACTCGTCTCCGGCCAGCACCCGTTCGCGGTCGTCCTCGGCTGCATCGACTCCCGCGTTCCCCCGGAGCTCGTCTTCGACCAGGGCCTCGGGGACCTGATGACCGTACGCAGCGCCGGCGAGGTCCTGGACGAGGCGGTGCTCGGCAGCGTCGCGTACGGCGTCCTCGAACTCGGCACTCCCCTGGTCCTGGTGCTCGGGCACCAGTCGTGCGGCGCCGTACGGGCCGCCGTAGAGGCCGAGGAGAGCGGCGGGCAACTGCCCGCCCACATCCAGTACATCGCGGACGAGATCCGCCCGGCCATCGACCACTCCCAGGAGGGCGACGCCCGCATAGACGCCACGATCGACGCCAACATACGGCTGGTCCGCGACCGCCTCGCCGCGGAACCGGACCTCGCGGCCAAGGTGTCCTCCGGCGAACTGGCCATCGTCGGAGCGCGCTACGAGCTGACGAACCAGCTCGTCCACCGCATCGCCTGACGGCAACCTGCCCGCCGCCGTCCGGCGTCTACCGCCCCACCACCCGCAGCTCCCGTTCGGCCACCGTCCGGAAGCTGTTCGGCGGTCGGCCGGTGAGGCGCTGGACGGTGTCGGTGGTCCGGTCCTCGGCTCCGTCGGCGATGGCCCGGTCCATCCCGGCCAGCACGGCGGCGAACTCCGGCGGCATGGTGGCGGCCAGCCGGTCCCGCATTTCCTCGTACGTCAGCCGCTGGTGGACCACCCTGCAGCCGGTGACGTCCGTGACGACCGCGGCGATGTCGTCGTAGCCGAGGGTCTCGGGTCCGGTGAGCACCAGGTCGGTGTCGGGCGAGCGGTCGTCCGTGAGGGCGCTGGCGGCCACGGCGGCGATGTCGTCGGCGTCGACGAATCCGACCCGGCCGGTCCCGGTCGCGGTGCGGATGACGCCGTCCGCGCGGATGCTGTCGGCGTGCATGTGCGCGCCGGTGAAGTTCTGCATGAACCAGGAGGGGCGGAGCACCGCCCACTCGTCGAAGAGGCCGGGCAGGGCCCGGTGCACCGCTCCGACGCCGGGGCCCCCTGCGGGGATGGCGGAGGAGGAGAGCAGCACGGCGCGTCGTGCACCCGCGGCGCGGGCCCGGTGCAGGAACGGCAGCATGACGGCGGCCGGGTCAGGGTCGCCGACCGGCGGGACGAGGTAGAGGCGTTCGGCTCCGGCGAGGGCGTCCGCGTGGGTGGTGGGGTCGTACCAGTCGAAGCGGACCGGCCGCGTGCCCGGGAGCGGTGTGGCGCGACGGCTCGCGGCGCGGACGGGGTGCCCGGCGGCGGCCAGTGCCGCGGTGGTTCGGCTGCCGGTGGTGCCGGTTGCTCCGGTGACCAGGGTGATCATCGGGCGGTGTCCCCCGCGAAGGCGAGGCCGGGCTGGACGGCGAGCGGGTTCCAGTAGTCGCGGTAGGAGGTGAAGCGTCCGTCCTGCACGGTCACCACGGCGATGTAGGTCATATCGAACGGGGCTCCGGTCTCGACCAGGCGGCCCACGCCGCGCATCTCGACCACGACGGTGTCGGGATCGGCGGTCTGATGGATCCTCAGGTCGGGGAACGCGTGCAGGTCGATGTGGTCGGGGTAGTCCCGCATGTACGCGGCCACGGCGGCCCGGCCCTCCAGTCGCGTCGGCCAGCCCGGCGGAGCGAAGGGGAACTCCATGACACCGTCCTCGGCCCACAGGGCGACTCAGGCGGGGATGTCCTTGGCGAGGAGCAGGCGCAGGCTGTCGCGGTAGAGAGCCTCTCCTGAGGTCATGGGAGTCCTCCGTCGAGTACGATACGGACCCGTGGTCCGTTTCGCTCGACAATACGGACCGCCGGTCCGGATCACAAGGGACCCACGGGACCATGGGACCAAGGGAGCTTGGAACCACGGGAGCTTGGAACCAAGGAAGCTTGGGACCAAGGGGGCAAGGGAGGCACGCATGACCGAGCGCAGACCGCGCAAGGACGCGACGCGCAACAGGGCGGCCGTGTTCGCGGCGGCGGACGCGCTCTTCGCCGGCGCCGAAAGCCCCGAGAGCATCACCATGGCCGACATCGCCGCAGCGGCCGGCGTCGGCAAGGCGACCCTCTTCCGCGCCTTCGGCGACCGCACCGGGCTGATCCGGGCGCTGTACGAGGCCCGGCTGGAGCCGGTCCTCCGTTCCGTCATGGAAGGCCCGCCGCCGCTGGGCCCCGACACCCCGCCCGGGGAGCGCGTCCCGGCACTGCTCGACGCGGTTCTCTGCTTCAAGCTCGACAACCGCCACCTCGCGCTGGCCCTGGAGGACACCGGGGCGGCCAGCCCGTATCGGGCGGAGCACTACGAGCGCTGGCACACCCTGCTGCGGGACCTGCTCGAACGGATCCCGGGCCCGGGCGACTCCGGCTTCACCGCGCACGCGCTCCTGGCCGCCACCCGGGCCGACCTCGTCGCTCACCTCGCCACGGACAACAGTCGCGAGCGACTCCGTTCCCAGCTGGCGGACTTCACCGCCGCGGTCCTCGGCACGCGCGTCTGACCCGCGTCCAGGTCACCCCCCGTCCTCGGAGGAGAGGGCCACGCCGTCGCGGGCGAGGCTCCGCCACTGGCTGGGCGTGACGCCGTACGCCTGCCGGAAGCGGCGGGAGAAGTGGGCGGGGTTGCCGAAGCCCCAGGTACGGGCGACGGCCTCGATGGTGCGCGGGGCCTGGTCCGTCGCGGCCAGTTCGCCGCGGGCACCTTCGAGCCGGCGCCGGATGATCCACTGCTCGAGACTGACCCCGCCCTCCTCGCAGAGCCGGTACAGAGTCCGTACGGAGATGCCGTGCACCCAGGCCACGCGCCGCGCGGTGAGGTCGGGCTCCGTCAAGTGGGCCTGGACATAGGCCAGTAAGCGGGCGAGCAGGGTTTCATGGGCCACTTCGCGCCGGGTGCTCCCGGTACCGGCGACGGACACGATCAGTGCCCGGGTCAGCTGAACGGTGGCGGCGGCGAGAGCGTCGGCCTCGGGCCCGGTGCCGATCCGGTCGGCGATCCGGTGCAGCTCGCGGATGTGCCGTACCAGCAAGGACTCGATCGGGCTGTGCTGGAGCAGCGGAACCGCCGCGCGCACCATGTCGACCGGTAGCGCGACATGGGCGATGTCCACGCTGAAGGCGACGGAGCGGCCGCGGCCCGACCAGCCGTACTCGTGGGAGGCCACCATGTGCGGCACCAGCCCCACGCTCCCGGGGAAGAGGTGCCGCTGGTAACCGTCGCAGCCGAAGCTGCCCGTGCCGTGCCCTTCGAGCTGCATCATGATCGACACGTTGTTCGCCAGTTCCCGGCGGGTCTTGCGGTAGGAGCGCAGGAACCGTACGCCCGTGCCCTGGGTGTCGAAGAGGGTGAGCGGGCCGAAGGTCCAGACTTCGAGCCTCTTCCACATGCTGGCCGCCGGCTCGGCCTCCTCGACCGAGGAGATTCCGCCCTCCTGGGCCACCGCCGCGTGCAGCGCCGCGAACCGGTCGGTGGAGGGCAGGGCGTCGGTGTCAAGAACCAGCACGGCGCCTCCCAGGCCAAGGAGCGGCCCTGACGCCGCTGCTTCCCGAGCGGCAGTGTCCGCTCCGCCCGTCGTCCTCGGCAAACGTGTGTGCACCGGACACCTGGTTCGACCGCACTCCGGCCTCTCCTGTCACGGCGGTGTGGAGGGGCCTGGCACTCAGGGGCAAGGCTCTGGCACACAGGGAACGAACGGCGTCGCCGGCCCGTGCGATGCTCCTCGCGAAGTCGCTTCATGACGGCTGGTCACGGCGAGGGCCGATCTGCACCGATACGGTCCTTGCGTGCCTTCTGCACGGCCGAGGAGTGGAACGCGTGCGTCTGGCAGGCCGATCCGCCCAGCGCGGACTCGTCGTCGGGAGGTCGGTGCGGGCTTCCGGAACACCTTGCGCAGGCTCGCCCGCGCCCTGCGCGCCTGACCCGGGGTCAGAAGCAAGTGCTCCACGTGGTGCGCCCGTCCTCCCCCGCCGACATCGATCGATTCCCCGACAACCCCCTGCGACCGGGAGTGATCCCATGCCATTCGTCACCACCGACGACGGAACCCGGATCCACTACAAGGACTGGGGTACGGGCCGGCCGGTCGTGCTCAGTCACGGCTGGCCGCTGAACGCCGACAGCTGGGAGGCCCAGCAACTGTTCCTGGCCACCCACGGCTACCGTGCCATCGCCCACGACCGGCGCGGCCACGGCCGTTCCGACCAGCCGTGGCACGGCAACGAGATGAACACCTACGCCGACGACCTCGCCGCCCTCGTCGACACGCTCGACCTGCGGGACGTCACCCTCGTCGGCTTCTCCACCGGCGGCGGCGAGGTGGCCCGCCACGTCGGACGGCACGGCACCGCCCGGGTCGCCCAGCTCGTCCTGGTCTCCGCCGTGCCGCCGTTCATGCTCAGGACCGACGACAATCCGGGCGGTGTCCCGGGCGAGGTGTTCGACGCCATCCGCGCAGGTTCCCTCGCCGACCGCTCCCAGCAGTACCGCGACCTGGCCGACGGGCCGTTCTTCGGCAACAACCGGCCCGGCGCCGAGGTCTCCCAGGGCGTCCGGGACGCGTTCTGGCGCCAGGGCCTCCAGGCCGGTCACCGCGGTGCCTACGAATGCGTGGCCGCGTTCTCCGCGACCGACTTCCGCGCGGACCTGGACGCCGTCGACGTGCCCACGCTCGTCATCCACGGAGACGACGACCAGGTCGTCCCCATCGAGGTGGGCGGCCGTGCGTCGGCGGCCCGGATCAAGAACGCGACGCTGAAGGTCTACCCGGGCGCCCCGCACGGGATCACCGACACGCACAAGGACCAGCTCAGCGCCGACCTGCTCGACTTCCTCGACTCCTGACCCGTAAAGGACCCCGCATGACTTCCGAACGTCACCCCCGCCGGCGCGTCCTCGGCGGAATGCTCGCGGCGGGCAGCGCCCTCACCCTCGGCACCGCCGCCCCGGCCTCGGCGCACTCCGGCGGCACCAGACCGACCGTCGTACTCGTCCACGGGGTGTTCGCCGACGCCTCCGGCTGGAGCGCCGTCACCGCCCGGCTGCTGGACGCCGGCTTCCCGGTCATCGCCCCGGCCAACCCGCTGCGGGACCTCGCCGGTGACGCGGCCTACGTCCGCAGCGTCGTGGACACCCTCCCCGGGCCCGTCATCCTCGTCGGCCACTCCTACGGCGGCGAGGTCATCACCAACGCCGGACGCGACCACGAGAAGGTCAAGGCCCTCGTCTACGTCGCCGCCTTCGCGCCCGACGAGGGCGAGAGCGCCCTCCAACTGGCCGGCATGTTCCCCGGCAGCCGGCTGGAACCCGCCCTCGTCGGACGGCCGTACCCCATCCCCGGCGCGGAGAAGCCCGGCCTGGACGGCTACATCGACCCCGCGAAGTTCCACGACGTCTTCGCCCAGGACCTGCCGCGCGCGCAGACCCGTGTCATGGCCACAGCCCAGCGCCCCGGCAGTGTCGGCGGCCTGGGCGGGGCGAGCGGTGTACCGGCATGGCGGACCGTACCCTCCTGGTATGTCGTCGCGACCGCGGACCGGGTCATCCCGCCGGCCGCGCAGCGCTTCATGGCCGAGCGCGCCGGGAGCACGGTGGTCGAGGCCAAGGGCGCCTCGCACGTCGTGATGATGTCCCGCCCGGACTGCGTCGTGCGGCACATCGAGGCCGCGTACCGGGCCACCCGCTGACCATCGAGGAGGGTCCATGACCACGCCGGACACCATCGTCCTGATCCACGGCTTCTGGGTGACCCCGAGGAGCTGGGAGCACTGGATCGCCCACTACGAGAAGCGCGGCTTCCGCGTCCTCGCCCCCGCCTACCCGGGCTTCGAGGCGGAGGTCGAGTCCCTCAACGCCGACACCACACCCATCGAGAAGGTCACCGTCGCGCAGATCGTCGAGAGCCTGGAGACCCTGATCCGCGGCCTGGACAAGCCGCCCGTCCTGATCGGCCACTCCGCCGGCGGCGTGTTCGTGCAGCTGCTCCTGGACCGCGGCCACGGCGCGGCCGGCGTGGCGATCAACTCCGCGCCCACGGAGGGCGTCGCCGTGCTCCCGCTGACCCAGATCAAGTCGGCCTTCCCGGTGCTGAAGAACCCCGCCAACCGCCACCGCGCGGTCGGCCTGACCTTCGACCAGTGGCACTACGCCTTCACCAACACCTTCCCGGAGTCCGAGTCCAGGGCCCTGTACGAGCGGTACGCCATCCCCGCCTCCGGTGCCATCTTCTGGGACAGCGCCCTGGCCACCCTGCGCCCCGGCCACCAGAGCACGTACGTCGACTACCACAACGACGCGCGGGCCCCCTTGCTCTTCATCTCGGGCGAGAAGGACCATCTGATGCCGCCCAAGGTGCAGCAGTCCAACGCCCGGCACTACAAGTCGGACACCGTCACCGAGGTCAAGGAGTTCCCGGGCATGCCGCATCTGCTGCCCGCCGCCCCCGGCTGGGAGGAGGTCGCCGACCACGCCCTCGACTGGGCGCTCTCGCAGGCCCGGTGACCGCTGATCCGGGGCGGCGCACCGGCCGCCCCGGCCCCCGGGAAGGAATCCGCGCATGTCCGAGGTCCGCGTCACCCACATCGGCGGCCCGACCACACTGATCGAGGCGGCCGGATGGCGGCTGCTGACGGACCCGACCTTCGACCCACCGGGCCGCCGCTACTCCTTCGGCTGGGGCACCTCCTCGCGCAAGACGGCGGGCCCCGCCCTCGACCCGGCCGAACTCCCGCCCCTGGACGCCGTACTGCTCACCCACGACCACCACGCCGACAACCTGGACACGACCGGACGGTCCCTGCTGCCCTCCGCCGGTCTCGTCCTCACCACACCCGCGGGCGCCCGCCGCCTCGGCGGCAACGCCCGAGGCCTCGCGCCCTGGGCGACCTGGCGGCTGGAGCGGCCCGACCGCCCGACGATCGAGGTCACCGCCACTCCCGCCCGGCACGGCCCGCCCCTGTCCCATCCGATCGTCGGCGACGTCACGGGCTTCGCCCTGCGCTGGGAGGGCCAGCGGCACGGAGCGCTGTGGATCTCCGGGGACACGGTCCTGTACGCCGGCGTGCGCGAGGTGGCCCGCCGCGTGGACGTGGGCACCGCGCTGCTGCACTTGGGCGGGGTGCGCTTCCCCGTGTCCGGCCCGCTCCGCTACACCCTGACGACACGGCGAGCGGTGGAACTGTGCTCACTCCTGCGCCCGCACACCGCCCTGCCCGTCCACTACGAAGGCTGGTCCCACTTCCACGAGGGACGGCGCAAGGCGGAGTCCGAGCTGGCGAAGGCCCCCACCGGCATCCGCGACCGCTTCCGCTGGCTCCCGGTCGGTTCCGCGCTGGAGATCACGGTCTGACGTCACCGCGGGGCTGATGCCGCCGAAACCGGTCACCGAAGGACAACGCAGAGCGCCTCCCTCCGCGTATGCCGACGCACTATTCTCCTACCGCACAGGCAAGTTGGGGGCGGGGGACGCATGAGGTTCGTCTTTGTTCACGGGACCGGGGTCCGTCGGGAGCGGTTCGACGAGCTGTTCCGGTCGGTCGCGGCGGGATTGCGCAAACACTTTCACGGGGCCGAGGTCGAACCCTGCTACTGGGGGGACGAGTTCGGGGCCGCGCTCAGTGCCGGTGGTGCGTCCGTGCCCGGGTTGCGGCCGGTGGTGGCCGCGGAGATCGAGGACGACCCGGGAACCGCCGAGTGGCTGTTGCTGCTGACCGATCCGTTCTGCGAGCTCAGGGTGCTGGCCGAACTGGGCAGCGAGGGCGGCGAAACCGGGTTCGGGCTGCCCGGTGTGCAATCGGCCGGCGAGGCGGCCGGGGACCGACTCCGCGAGCTGCCGCGCAGCCTGGACTCGGACGACCAACTCGCCGTACTCCTGCGGGAGACGGGGCTGATCGACAGCTATCGGTACGCCCTGGACGTCGTATCGGACTCCGACGAGTTCCGTGACGCGTGCCTCGCCGCCGACGACGACGCGACCGCCGCCGAACTCGTGCTCCTCACCAGCCGAGCCGTCGTCGCCGTCCTGCTCGCCGAGGCCCAGGACACCGCTCTGTGCACCGGTGACGAGCGGGACCGGATCGTGGACGTGCTCAGCGAACGGCTGGGAGGCACCGCACGCGGGGTCCTGATGCGGACGGCCGGGGTGCTCCTCAAGCTGGGGCAGCGGCTGATGACGCAGTCCCTCATCGACCGTAAGCGGGGCGAGGTCACCTCCGACAAGGCCTCGGAGGTCGGCGACATCCTGCGCTACCAGGCGCGCGGCGGGCATCTGCGCGCCCACCTGGAGCAACTGATCGGCAGCAGCCCGGAGCCGCCGGTCGTCATCGGCCACAGCCTCGGCGGCATCGCCCTCGTGGACACCCTGGCGCTGGCCGCACAGCGCCAGCCCGCCCTTCCGGTACGCCTGTTGGTGACCGTCGGCTCCCAGGCCCCGTTCCTGCACGAGCTGGGCGCCCTCGCCGGTCTGGAGCCGGGTGCCGCGCTGCCGTCCGGCTTCCCCGACTGGCTCAACATCTACGACCGCAGGGACCTGCTCTCCTACCTCGCCGAACCGGTCTTCCCGAAGGACGCCCGCGTCACCGACCACGAGGTACGCAGCCGCCAGCCCTTCCCCGTCTCGCACAGCGCCTACTGGCGGCTCGACCCGGTCTTCGACCGGATCGCGGAGGCGCTGCGGTGACAGGCACGTCCGCCGCCCTCGAACTGTCGATCCCACCGGAGCGGGCCTTCGCACTCGTCGTCGGTATCGAGTCCTACGACATCGGCTCCCGTGTGGACCTGTCCGGGCCGGCCCGTGATGCCGTGCGCTTCGCCGAGTGGCTCACCGGCACCGTCGCCGTGCCCGAGTCCAACTTACGGCTTCTGCTGTCGCCGCTGCCCAGGAACCAGGCGCGCGTGGAAGCCGCCCCGGCCACCCAGGCGAACGTGGAGGATGCGCTCTTCAAGGACCTGCCCCAGCGCGACGGAGACCTGCTGTGGATCTACTGGGCCGGGCACGGCTACCTCGACGACCGCCAGCAGTTGCTCCTGCCCTACGCCGACGCGACCGCCGCTCACACCATCCACCTCAATCTGACCTCCGCGCTGCATTGGTGGCGGTCGACCAAGCTGAGCGGCAGGCGCTTCGGCCGCGTCATCACTGTCGGCGACACTTGCCGGATCGACCAGAAGATGCACGCGGGCCTGGGATTCCCCGACATCACGTACGCGACCGGGCTTCCCACACCCGAGCGCCGGCAGTTCACGTTGTACGCGGCGCGGCCCGGGGAGTCGGCGATGAACCGGGCGGGGCGGGAGGACGGCCAGTTCACGGACACTTTGCTCCAGCGCCTGGCGGACCGGACGCATCAGGAAGCCGTCGGAGATCTGGTCGGTGTCGCCCGCGCAGTGCAGGGGGACTTCACCCAGCTGAAGGCGGACGGCGAGGCCTGGCAGGAGCCGGTGTTCGAGATCGCCAAGGGCTGGGACGACTCCGACGTCCACGGTGACCGCTGGACGGAGGACGGCAGGGCATCGGGGCCGACCGGTGCGCCCGCTCTCGACCCCGTGGCCTGGTCGGAGCTCGGGGACTTGCTGTCCGGCCGGGAGGTACCACCGTATGCTTACGAGGCGTACCGTTGGGCCTTCGACGTGGCGGGGTGCGCCCCGCCCGCCGAACACGGTCTTCCGTCGACACACCTGACGGAGATCGTGCGAGACCTCGACAGCCGCCAGGGAACAGGCCGTGCCGTCCCACTCGCCCTGCCGTTCGTACGGCACTTGGCGTCCAGGGCTGAGTGCGCGGACTGGGCCGTCGCCGCGAACGACTGGGTGGACCGCACTCGCGAACGGCTCGGCGCCGATGCCGTGCCTCCCCCTCCCGCGCCGGCCTCGGAGCCTCTCGCGCTGCATGTACGCCTGACACCCGAGGAAGAAGACACCTTCTGGCTCCAACTGTGGTCGTTCCAGGGAGACTTTGAGAACGTGGGCGACTTCGAACAGCCCATGGCCCTGACCGCGGTGCGCACCAGGCTCGGCGAGCATCTCCTGGCCAACGCTTCCGGCACGCTGGGGCGCATCGAGTTCCACGTCCCTTACGAGCTGCTCGATGAGCCGTTTGAGAACTGGCTGGTGCCCACCGGCAACCGTCTCCACCCCGCCGCGCCCCTCGGTCGACGATACGAGGTCGCGCTGCGCTGCCCCGACGAACGCGAGGGACAGGCGGAGTCGAAGTGGCGGGACAAGTGGCAGTGGTACGAGACCCACGGGGGCCTGCAGTCGAAGGCCGTCCGCCACGTCCGGGACCACGAGGTCTCCGGCGACCTGGTCGATCACTTGCTCGTGGACCCCTGGCCCGTCTGTGTGCTGGCCGACGTGGCCGAGCCCCTCGTCATGGACGCCTTGGGCGCGGTGCTCGCCGGCGGCATACCCATCGCCGTCTGGCGCCGCCCCTCCCCGGCCACGGGCCATTGTCTGCGTACGGAAGTGGGGGCGCCGCCCCGGACGCAGCTCGACGTGGAGAAGCTGCCCGACCTGCTCAAGCGCGCCCGTGTCCTGCATCGCCCGCTCGCCCTGCTGTGGGACGACCCGCGACGGATACCGGTGCGGCGGTCACTGTCCTCATGAATCACCCAGCGCAGAGAGGAATCGGGATGGACACCGCCAAGGACTGGTGGATCTACCGGGGTTCGGGGCCGGTCGGGCGGAAGCACGCTCTGCTGGACGAACACGAGCCGCCGTGGCGGGAGTTCAAGGGCGAACCGGACCCCGAGTACACCCCGCCGACCACTTCCGGGCCCGCCTGGGAGGAGACCTACGAGCGCGGGAACGGTTACGTGCCGGACCAGGCGGAGATCGACGCCGTCAACACGGCTCTGTATCTGCGCCGTCCGCTGCTCGTGACGGGCAAGCCGGGGGTCGGGAAGTCGACGCTGGCCCACAGCATCGCCGCCGACCTGGAACTAGGTCCCGTGCTGCACTGGCCGGTGACGAGCCGGAGTTCACTGCGGGACGGGCTCTACCAGTACGACGCCATCGGCCGCCTGCACGACGCGAACCTGCGGCACCTGGAGATGAGGCGGAGCACACCGGGCCCGAGGCGTGCGTCGGGCAGCGCCATCGCGCCGTATCTGCGCCTCGGACCGCTCGGCACGGCGCTGCTGCCGCAGGAGCGACCGCGTGTCCTGCTGGTCGACGAGATCGACAAGAGCGACATCGACCTGCCCGGTGACCTGCTGACCGTGTTCGAGGAGGGCTCCTTCGAGATCCCCGAGCTGGCGCGGATCGCGGCACGGCAGCCATGCGTGAAGGTGGGCACCCAGGACGATCCCGAACTGCGGGTCGGTATCGAGCGCGGGCGGGTCCAGTGCCGGGCCTTCCCCGTCGTCGTACTGACCAGCAACGGCGAGCGCGACTTCCCGCCCCCCTTCCTGCGCCGCTGCATCCGCCTGCATGTCGAGCCGCCGAGCGAGGAGAAGCTGACGCAGATCGTCCGCAAGCGCCTGAAGCTCGACGAGACGACCGGCGAGGACCGCTACCGGGACCTGATCAGCGACTTCCTGGCCCGCCGCACGGAGGGCGACCTGGCCACCGACCAGCTCCTCAACGCCGTCCAACTCCGGCTGAGCGGCGCCTGGTCCGGCCCGGACGAGCGGACGACGTTCCTGGACACCGTGCTGCAACGGCTGACGGGCCCGATGGCGTGATCGAGGAGCTGTTCCGCGCTCTGGAGGAGTCCGGCGCGAACGCCGGGCCCGAGGAGCTCGCGGACGTCCTCTGGCTGGCGGCACGGATCGGCGCCGCCACCGAGGGCGCTGCCGTACCCGATCTGCCGGAGCCCGGCGAGGAGCCGCAGGAGGCACCGCTTCCGGAGCCTTCGCCGACCGGCCAGGGCGGTGCGGGCTCGGAACAGACGGAGGAGTTCTACAACGCCGGAGACGCCACCGACGCGCCCGCCCCGGCCCGGCAGCGGGTCGATCTCGTACGGGTCCGGCGCGCCGCGTCCGTCAGGGAACCGCTGGCCTTGATGCGGGCGCTGCGACCGCTGGGCCGAAGCACGGGCAGAGCGAAGGACCGCAACGGCCCCTGGCTCGAACTCGACGAGGAACTCACGGTCCACCGAACCGTCGAGCAACGGCTGCCGATCCCGGTCCTCCGCCCTCGGCGGGGCCGCTGGCTCGACCTCGCACTCGTCGTGGACGCCCACCACTCGATGCTGCTGTGGCACGACCTGGTGGCGGAGCTGCGGCGGGTGTTCGTGCAGACGGGCATCTTCCGTGACGTACGCACGTGGTACCTGCGGGGTACGGGCGCACAGGAACCCCTTTGCGTGGCCCGCACCCCGGAGGGCGGACCACGCAGCGTGCAGGAGGTGTCGGACCCGTCGGGCCATCGCCTGGTACTGGTGATCACGGACACGGTGGCGGGTGGCTGGGCCGGGGCGGAGGTCGCGCAGATGCTGCGGCAGTGGACGGGCCACGGTCCGGTGGCGCTGCTGAACGTGCTGCCGCGCCGGTTGTGGGACCGGGGTGCGGTGCGTCCGCGCTCCGTGGCGGTCCGCTCGGTGGGCCCTGCCTCGCCCAACACGTCCTGGCGTCAAGGCCCGGCCAGGCGGACCCGACGCCTACGGCGGCCCGCCGCGCCGGAGGGCATCACGATTCCCGTGGTGGAGGCGACGGCCGATTCCGTCTCGGCACTGGCGAAGCTGGTGGCGGGGAACGGTCAGTGGATGCGGGTGCCGTGCCTGACGGTGCCGCGCGCCCCGACGGAGGTGCCGGCGGTCGGTCCAGAGGACGCCGGCTCACTCGAAGTGGACGAGATCCTAAGGCGATTCAGAGCCGGCGCGTCGCCGCTCGCCCAACGGCTCGCCGGGTACCTGTCCGCCGTACCACTGAGCCTGCCGGTGATGAACCTGGTCCGCCAGATCATGCTGCCCGAGGCGGATCACGGGCATCTGGCGGAGGTCGCCCTGGGCGGGCTGTTCGTTCCGTGGGGACGGGAACACACGACGGACCCGGACCAGGTGCCGTTCGCCTTTCTGCCTGGGGTCGGCGAGGCACTGCTGGGTGGGCAGCGGCGGGATGCGATTACCTCGGTTCAGCAAGTGGTGCGGCGGGCAATGGGGGCGGGGGTCAGTGAACTCGGCGCCGCCAGTGGAAGGGACTTTCTGGCGGGGCGCGGTACCGGGGAGGTGGGCGGGGAGCGAGGGCTCGCGCCGGATGCTGAGCCGTTCGCGGCGCGGGCAGGTGCGAGTACGGGGGACGCTGTCGAGGCCGGGGACTCGGGCGTGGCGACGCAGGGCGAAGGACCGCGCGTCTCTGCTTCACTTCCACCGCTTCAGCCCATGCCTGAGCTGGCCTACCGCTACGTGGACGAGCGACTTCGGGAGGTGATGACGCGGGCGCAACAAGGGCGCGGGGAATTCGTGCTGTTGGTGGGTGAGCCCGGAGTGGGGAAGACCCTGGCGATGGGCCGGGCTGTGGCCGAGCTGCCGGACGACTGGTCCTGGTGGGCTCCGACGGAGGACGAACTCCTCGGGGACTCGGGGCAGGTCCGGCCGCGCACTGCGGTGGTCATGGCCGGCTTCCGCTCCTTCTCGTTGGCACTCGTGCTCTCAAAGCTCCGCGAGCTGGTGAGGGATGTCGACCGGGGCCCCATCCTGGTCCTTGGCGAGATGAGAACGGATGACCTGGCCGCGATCACGGCGGACGATTCAGCCGAGGCCCGAGCCCTCGGCGAAGTGCTCGGCAGCATCACTCTCGTGCGGGTCTACTCGATGGACACCGAAGCCGAGGTGATGAGGCGTGTCCACGAAGCGCCGGAGCCCGCAAGGACCATGCTTCGCGCTGCGCTGGACATCCGGCGTCTGGGGCACGGTCCCGCACTGTCCCGGGCGCTGCTGGAGGCAGCGACGATTGCCTACTTCCACCCCGGCCTCCGGGAAGCCCAGCAACGCAACTGGTTCTCGTACTCCTTGCACTACGCGCGTGAGATGGTTGCGGAGGGTCTCTCGATCATGAGCGTGGCGGCGCGCGATCCTGATCATTTTCATCTCAGCCGATTCGTGGAGTGGGCGGACCGCCAGGAGGTTTCGCGCATCGACCCGCCCGACGAACTCTGGGCGGTCCTGGCGCGCCTCGCTGACCCGCAGTCACTGGAGCCCCTCGCCCTGTCCGCGCGTGAGAGAGGACTCGACGAGGCGTCCCGCCTCCTCGAGAGTGCCTCGGTATTCCACCGCGGCTCGCCCGACCGATCCGAATTCGTCCGGCGGCTGGCCAGAGATGCCGAACGACGACTGGTCAGGATTCAGCACGGATCAGGCCAGTTGGGAACAGGAGTCCTTCTGTCGGGCGGGCAGGTAGTAATGGATCAGCCCAATGTCCTGGATCCGGACGGCTCCGCTCTTCTACGCATCGAGTCGGCTCCCTGGGCGGCGTCCCCCCGCTCGTGGTTGGCGCGGAAGCGGGATCCGGACGAGGAGTCGCGCCTCACCTTCCTGTCGCCGGTGGAACTCGAAAGAGTTCCGGACCTGCCTCCTCTGACAACCGCAGCCATGCCGGAGGTCGGCGCTTGGGTTCTCGTTGTCGCCCTCCCGCCCGCTGACCTCCCCTCGCATACTCCGACACTGCTGCGTTGTCGCGTCACAGCAGTCCAGCGCGACGACTATCTGCTGAGACCGGACTCGGCATCTCTGCCCACATCCGGGGCGGCAGTGGTCGACCTGCACGGCACCGTGATCGGACTGGTGTCACACACCTCAGTACACAGAGGCACTCTTGTCGCCACCCGCCTCCAGGTCCCAACAGCCATGCGGAAGCCGTCGCGCGCAGCGGAGCCCTCGTCGAATCCCGCACTGCTCGACCCCGCGCACTCACATGCCGTAGTCCTCAGCGTGCAACACTACGAGAACCTCCAGGATCTGCCCGGCGCCACCAGGGCAGCAAACCTCCTTGTGCGCGCCTTGGCGCCGAGGGGAGACGACAAAGTCTTCGATGCCGGCAATGTCTCAGGCATCACCACCGACCGCCTTTACCCGGAGTTCGTCCGCCACACACTGCGCACCGCGGCACGGCAGGCCGAACACACTCTCTTCGTGTACTACACAGGCCACGTACTCGAAACACCCCACGACGCTTTCCTGACCTTTCCGCATACCAGTGACCGGCGTCCCGACGAAACCGCACTCTCCGTCAGGTGGCTCAATTCACTGCTTGAGGACAGCCCGGCTCGGTTCAAGGTCCTCGTCCTCGACACCGACGCCAGACACACGGAGCGAATCGGGTCGTGGCTCTCAGCGCACGGGACACCGGAGGGCAACTGGACACTGCTGGCCTCGCAATGGCAGCAGACCGCGCCACACGCCTTCACCCACGTCCTCGCCTCGGTACTCACCGACGGAATCCCCGGTGGCCCGGAATTCCTGACCCTTTCCGACATTCATTTCCACATCCGCAAGAGCGAGACCATGAGGGACGTGTTCTTCTCCGGTCGCATGGGCTCCAGGACCTCCGAGCTCTGCCTGAGAAACCCCGCCCTCGTACCGCCGGCCGCCCCCCAGCGGCCGGGCAACGGCACGGTCAAATGGTTCAACAAGGAGAAAGGCTTCGGCTTCATCGCCCTGGACAACGGGCCGGACGTGTTCGTCCACTACAGCGTGATCGACGTACCGGGCTTCCGCTCACTGGAGGTAGGTCAGCGCGTCCAACTCCGTTTCAGCCAGGGCTCAAAGGGCCCACAGGCAGAGTACGTCCGGCCCATCCCCTCCGAGCCAGAACACTCACGGCGCTGATCGCTCCTGCTCTGCGCGGCATGCGGCTCAAACGGCTGGTTCAGACGTCAGCGGCCCGATGAGCAACCGCCCCGTCCACCACCGTCAACACCACCGGAAGATCCGCCAGTTCCGTCGCATCCGTGGTCAGCGGATCGTCCGCGAAGACCGTCAAGTCGGCCCGATGGCCCACCCGGAGGCGTCCGGACTCGTGCTCCTCCCCCGCCGCGTAGGCCGCGTTCACCGTCATTCCCTGTAGCGCTTCCAGGGCCGTGAGCGCCTGTTCCGGGCCGTGCGGTGGGCGGGTCAGGTCTCGGGTGGGGCGGCGGTGGCGGGCGCCGGCCATCACGCCGAGCGGCGGGTAGGGGGCGATCGGCCAGTCGGAGCCGAGGACCACCACGGCGCCGGAGTCGTGCAGATCCCGGCAGCGCCAGGCTCGGGACGCTCGGGTCTCTCCCAGGCGCCGGGACCAGTTGTCGGTGTGGTCGGCCCGGGTGAAGTCGCAGCAGTGGGTGGGCTGCATGGAGGCGACGACCCCGAGTTCGGCGAACCGGGCCAGCGTGTCGTCGGGCACCGTCTCGATGTGCTCGATCCGGTGCCGTACGGGCCGGTGCAATACGCCGGACGACCCGGTGGCCTCTCCCTCGGCCCGCGCCTTCGCCACCGCGTCCAGCACATGCCGTACGGCCGCGTCACCGATGGCGTGTGTCGCCACCGGCACTCCGGCGCGGTGGAGTTGGCCCACCACCCGCGTGTACTCCTCGGGGTCCGGCCAGAAGGCGCTGCGCGACTCGCCGTGGCAGTCCGGCTGTTCCAGCCAGGCGGTGCCGTTGTCGATCGTGCCGTCCATGAAGATCTTCACGCCGGCGGTCCGCCACAGCCGCCCGCCCGCGCCCTGTCCCGCGATGAGCGCGCGCACACCCTCGGCGTCGGTGCCGGGCTGGCACCACGGGGCGACGCGCAGCCGCAGCGGCAACTGACCTGCCGCGTCCAGTTCGCCGTAGAAGGCCAGGCTGTCGCCGTTCGCGTCCATCACGTGGCCGCCGGTCAGGCCCGCCGCGGCCATGGCCCGCAGCACGGCGGCGAGCCGGGCGCGACGCTCCTCACGGGTGGGCTGCGGGGCGACGCGCTCCACCAGCTCGCAGGCCGCGTCCTCGAGAAGCAGTCCGGTCGGGCGGCCGTCGGCGTCGCACACCACCTCGGCGGTGGCCTGGTCGAAGGAGCGCGGCCCGTCGACGCCCGCGAGCTCCAGCGCGCGCCGGCTGGCCAGCATGGAGTGCGCGTCGAAGAGCAGCAGCAGGGCGGGTATGCCGTCGAGTACGGCATCGAAGGGGGCGGTCTCGACGGGGCTCCCGGCGAAGACGTTGGGGTCCAGGCCCCAGGCGTGCAGCCAGGCGCCGGGGGCGAGTTCGCGCACCGCGCCGGCGAGGGCCTCGCGTACCTGCGGCACGTCGGTGCAGCCGGACAGGTCCAGGCCGTGGGTGAGTTCGGCGCCGGAGACGGGGTGGAGGTGGCCGTCGACCAGGCCGGGGGTGACGACGGCGCCCCTGAGGTCGATCACCGTGGTGGCGGGGTCCGCGAGCGCGCGGATCTCCCGGTCGTCCCCCAGCGCGGTGATACGGCCGTCGGCGGCGGCGAGCGCGGTGTGCGGCAGGAGCCGGCCGGTTGCCGGGTCGAGCAGCCGGGCCGACAGCAGGACGAGGGTGGTGCGCACGCGGAACTCTCCTTGGGAAGGGGTCAGCTGGGAGTCAATGTGCCGGGCGGCAGGCCGAGTTCGCGTTCGGCGGTGAGGGCGGGCATGAGCCGGATCTCCGGCGGGTCGTCGTCGGTGTCGGCGCTGTTGACGAGCATGCCGAGGCCGTCGAGGACGACCAGGATCCGGATGGCCGCCAGCATCGGGTCGTCGGTGCGGAACTCGCCCCGCGCGACGCCCTCGCTGATGACCGACTCGAGCCGGTCCCGCCAGGCGGCCTCCTGGACCGCCACCCGGTCGCGCAGGGTCGGCCGGTAGCGGCTGAGGTGCCGGGCGTTCAGCCAGAGGCGGCTGATGTCGTCGTACGACGCTCCGCCGCCCGTCCGGGTGAAGAACCGCGCCAGCAGTTCGGTGGGCGTGGCTTCGGCGCGGTCGGGCGGGAGGAGTTCGTCGAGTTCGGATCCGGCCGCGGTGCCGTAGGCCTCGGCGACCAGGTCGTCGACGGCCGGGAAGTAGTGGCTGATCAGTCCGGGGCGGACATCGAGCTCCTCGGCGATCCGCCGCAGGGTGATGCACTCCAGCCCTTCGGCGAGGGCCACGGAAGCGGCGGCGGCAACGATTTCCGCACGTCTCTCCCCCGGAGGCTTGCGGATTCGCTTGTTCGGGACGCTTGACGGCATGGAATCGATGCTATTGAGTGTGCGACCAATAAGCAAGCAGGTGGGTACAGGTACCAGCACCGGAGGGGCCGCATGGCGTCCACGATCGACGACCCTCAGCACAACGCCGCCGTCGCGGCGGACCGGGCCGAGGGGGCGGGCCGTATCGAGGCTCATGGCATCGACGTCATCCCCGACGCCGAACGCCGTGGCCGACCGCGGCAGTTGTTCTCCGTCTGGGCCGCGGCGAACGTCAACTATCTGAGCCTCGTCATCGGCGGCGCGCTGATCCTCATGGGCGTCACCCTCTGGCAGGCGCTGGCCGTGATCGTGGTGGGCAATCTCTTCTGGCTGCTCACCGGGCTGCTGTCCATACCCGGCCCCGCCGCGGGCGCGCCGAGCGAGGTGATCACCCGCGCGATGTTCGGTGTGCGCGGCAACCGCGTGAACAACGCGGTCATGGGCTGGATGATCTCCGTCTGCTACTTCGCCCTCAACCTCGCCGCCGCCTCGACGGCCGCCTTCGCCCTGGTCGAACTGGCGGGGGTCACCGCGACCACACCCGTCCAGGTGGTCGTCGTCCTGGTGGTCGCCGCGCTGACCCTGACCATCGGCGTGTACGGCCACGCCCTGATCATGAAGCTGTATCTGCCGATCACCCTGGCGCTGACCGCGGTGTTCGCCGTCGTCGCGATCGGCGTGTTCCGGCACGCGGACTTCTCCTACACCCCGGCCGAACCGCTCACCGGCCTCGACCTGTGGGCAGTGCTCCTCGCCGGAGTGACGCTGATCGGCGCCGGGCCGCTGTCGTACACCACCAGCGCCGACTTCTCCCGCTACCTGCCCCGGACGACCCCCGCGAAGGCGGTCGTCGGCTGGACCTTCCTCGGTGGCTTCCTGCCCAGTGTCGTGGTCTGCTCCCTGGGCGCCTTCGCCGCGACCGCGGTCGACATGACGGACCCCCAGTCCGGGCTCCAGGGGATTCTGCCGGGCTGGTTCGACCCCGTCTTCCTGCTCGCCCTGGTCCTCGGCACCATCGCCATCAACGCCCTGACCGCCTACAGCGCGGGCCTCGCCCTCCAGGCCGTCGGCATCCGCATCCGCCGCTCGCTCAGCGTCCTCGCCGACGGCACCGTGGCGGTCGCGCTCACCCTGTACGGGCTGCTCGTCTCCGACTTCCTCGACACCGTCAGCAACGTCCTCCAGCTCACCGTGGTCCTCCTCGGCCCCGCCGTCGCCCTCTTCGCCACCGACATCGCCCTGCGGCGCAACCGCTACGACGGCCCCGCCCTCACCGACGAGAGCCGGAACAGCCCCTTCTGGTACACGGGCGGCGTCCACCTGCCCGGAGCGGCGGCCCTCGCGGCGGGCGTCACGGCGGCGGCCCTGTGCGTGAACACCGCCTACACCGGCCCGGTCGCCGAGGCCCTGGGCGGCCTGGATCTGGCGCTGCCGGTGGGGATGGTGGTGTCGGCGGGGCTGTACGCGGTGCTGGGGCGGCGCACACTCCGGTGACCGGTACGCGGTGCTGGAGCGCGCACGGCTCGCTGACCGAGACGTGGTGCTGAGATGGGGCGCACGCGGTGCTCGGGCAGCGCGGACCCCGCTGACCAGCACACCAAGCCCTGCGGCACACCCCCTCCGCCCGGC
The DNA here is from genome assembly GCF_056436565.1 of Streptomyces sp. NPDC043726. Classification (NCBI taxonomy): domain Bacteria; kingdom Bacillati; phylum Actinomycetota; class Actinomycetes; order Kitasatosporales; family Streptomycetaceae; genus Streptomyces; species Streptomyces sp. NPDC043726. Next base: position 146,451 of record NZ_JBWKCI010000002.1, on the reverse strand, counting down.
GCCCCGGCTTGAACCTGACGGGTGTGAGCGAGCCGCAGCCCCCACGCATTTCCAGGTTCTCGAGGCGACTCCGGCCACGCCGGTCCCCTAAGGGCGCGGGGAACTGCGCGCCCCTAGGGGACCGGCGCTCGCCGGGCGACGGAACCCGGCACCCCATCAGGCGTCCCAGGTGCGCCCGGCGGCATCCGAGGCGCATTCTTGCTGTGTCGCCCCGTGCGACGGCGCACGGACGAGGTAGGGGCCGATGACAGGGAGCGCCGAGTACGCGCAGCGGACATCCGGGCGGCCGACGGCCTTGCTGATCGACGCCTCACTGGAGGCGCTCAGGGTGGCCGGCGGACACGCGGCCGGGGTCTATCTGTGCTCCAACACGCCCAAAATCCTGCGCCTGTCGGTGCTCGTCGGACTGCCCGGCCCCCTGTTCAGGCCCTGGTGGCGGCTGCACGCGGACCGCCCCTTCCCGGTCGCCGACGCCCACCGGCTGGGCGTGGAGGTGGTGCTGGCCAACGCCACCGAGACGATGCGCCGCTACCCCCAGTTCGCCGCGGGTCTGCCGTTCCAGTTCGGCTCGCTGTACGAGCCGGTCGCGGCGGGGTCGACGGCGTACGGCGTACTGACGGTGCTGCGGCCGTCCGCCGCGGACGCCACCGAGCTGCTGCCCGAGCGGGAGCTGCTGGCCGGTGTCGCGGACGAGCTGGCCCGACAGCTGCGCGGCCTGGAGGACGACGCGGTGTGGTGGGACGGCGAGCCATTGTGCGTACGGCCGCCCGCCCTGCACCCGCCCGGACGGGCCGGAAGCTTCGCCTGGGATCCCGCCACCGGCGCCGTGACCGTGGACGAGCGGCTGCGCGGTGTGCTCGGGGCGTCCGCCGAGGAGTGCGTCGCGAGCGAGGCGGCCTTCGCCGCCACCGTGGCCCCCGAGGAGGCGCAGCCGCTGCTGGCCGCGCTCAGGGACACGGCCGCGGGCCGTCCGCCGCCCCTGCCGCTGTACGTTCGGGGCACCGACGGCGCGCTGCGGCTCGTCGAGCTGTGGAGGTCGTACGACGACCCGAAGGGTCCCTCGTCGGTGGTGCACGGAGTCGTCCTGGAGCCGGGACCCGGCGCGGCGGCCGACACCGCGGCCGATCTGCTGCCGGAGGGCGTGTTCGCGCTGGACCGGCTCGGGACGGTCGTCTACGCCAACCCGCGCGCCGCCGAGCTGCTGGAGCGCCCGCGCCCGCAGCTGGTCGGCAGAACCCTGTGGGACGCCGTGCCGTGGGTGAACCAGCCCGGCTGTGAGGACCATCTGCGCGGGGCATTGCTGTCGCCGGAACCGCTGCACTTCCACGTCGGACGCCCCAACCCGGATGTCGCCGGGGAGTACGACGGTGACTGGCTCGCCCTGTCGCTGCACCCCGGCCCGGACCTGCTGACCTGTCTGGTCCGCCCGGCGCACCGGGTCGCCGAGGCGCCCGCCGGAGCACCGGCGGACGATGTCGAGACGGCCTCGGCTCCCTCCATGGCGCCCCTGTACCGGCCGATCGTCCTCGCCATCGCGCTGACCGAGGCGGTCACCGCCCGGCAGGTGTCCGCGGTGGTCATGCAGGAACTGCTGCCCGCGTTCGGCGGGCGCCGACTGGCCATCTACCTGCTGCAGGAGCGGCATCTGTACCTGGCCTGGGAGAGCGGCTTCCCGCCGGGATTCCTCGCTCCCTTCGAGGGCGTGGGCCTTGACGCGCGGCTGCCCGGCGTGGAGACGCTCACCAACGGACGGCCGCTGTTCTTCGACTCGATGCAGCACCTCAAGGACGCCTACCCGGGCATGTCGCTGGACGCCACCGAGGGCGCCCGCGCGTTCCTGCCGCTGATCGCCTCCGGGCGGCCGGTCGGCTCCTGCATCCTCGGTTTCGACCGGCCCCGCAGCTTCAGCAGCGAGGAGCGGGCCGCGCTCACCGCGCTGGCCGGGCTGATCGCGCACGCCATGGAGAAGGCCCAGCGCTACGAGACCGAGGCGGCGCTCGCCCGCGGGCTGCAGCAGGCACTGTTGCCCCGGCGGCTCTCGGCGCACCCCCTGTTGGAGACCGCAGGACGCTATCTGCCCGCGACGCAGGCGATGGAAGTGGGCGGGGACTGGTACGACGTCGTCGCCGCCGGGGACGCTCTGGCCCTGGTCATCGGAGACGTCCAGGGCCACGGTGTGCAGGCGGCGGCCGCCATGGGTCAGCTGCGCACCGCCGTACGGGCGTTCGCGCTCGGGGACCGGCCGCCGGACGAGGTGATGAGCGGCACCAACCGGCTGCTCATCGACATCGACTCCGGGCTGTTCGCCAGTTGCTGCTACATCCGCCTCGACCCCGTCACCGGGGTGGCCAGGGCCGCGCGGGCAGGGCATCTGCCGCCGCTGCTGCGCCGCCCGGACGGCCGTACGCATCCCGTCGACCTGGCCGGCGGTATCGTGCTCGGGGTGGACCCGCAGGAGCGCTACCCGGTGACGGAGCTGGTCATCGAACCCGGCGAGGTGCTGGCTCTGTACACCGATGGTCTGGTGGAGCGGCCGGGCGAGGACATCGACGACGGCATCGGAGCGCTGCGGGTGGCCCTGGCCAAGTCCGGTGCCCCGCTCGGTCGGCCCGGCGGGCACGGCCTGTCCAAGGTGGCCGACTGGCTCACCACGACCGCCCGGCACACCGTCGACCGGCCGGACGACATCGCGCTGCTGCTCGCCACCCGCCGCACCGCACCGGGACGTGACACCTGACGGGGGACGGCCGAGGGGAGAGCGCGACGGCCTGTAACGGTGTGTGACGCCTCTCGCCTCCGGCGGTCGGGCAGTGTAGACATGGCTCATGGTCCGACTCTCGGGTCGATCCGGGGCCCGGTCGCTCCGTCGCCGCAGCGGTCCGCGCCCCCACCGTGCGCCCGGCCGCGCCCGAGGAGTGCGCGCGGGCGGCGCGCCGGACCCCGGACGGCCCGGGAGAGCGCACCACCGGCGTGCGCCTTCGCCGCTGAGCGGGCGCAGTGTGGCGGGCCAGGTGTTCCTGTTCCAGGTCGTCATCGTGCTGCTGCTGGTCGTGGCCGCGGTGGTGGCGCTGGTGCTCCAGGTACGGCACGACAGCACCCAGGAGGCCAAGAACCGCTCGGTGGCGGTCGCCCAGTCGTTCGCCAACGCGCCCGGTACGCGTGAGGCGCTCGACGCCCCCGACCCCTCGGCCGTGCTCCAGCCCCGCGCCGAGGCCGCCCGTGAGACGACGAAGGTCGACTTCATCGTCGTGATGAACACCGACGGCATCCGCTACAGCCACCCCAAGCCGGACCGCATCGGCAAGCAGTTCGTCGGGAACATCGAGCCCGCGCTGCGCGGCGAGGTCGTGACCGAGGAGATCACCGGCACGATCGGGCCGCTGGTGCAGGCCGTGGTGCCGATCAAGGACGACGACGGCACGGTGGTCGGCCTGGTGTCGGCCGGCATCACCACGGCCACCGTCGGCGGCACCGCCGACGACCAGCTGCCGCTCCTGCTGAGCGCGGCGGCGGTGGCCCTGGCCCTCGCCACTGGCGGCACCGCGCTGGTGAGCAGGCGCCTGCTGCGCCAGACGCACGGCCTCGGCCCGCACGAGATGACCCGCATGTACGAGCACCACGACGCGGTGCTGCACGCGGTGCGCGAAGGCGTGATCATCGTCGGCGACGAGGGCCGGCTGCTGCTCGCCAACGACGAGGCGCACCGCCTGCTCGATCTGCCGGCCGACGCCGAGGGCCGCCAGGTCGCCGACCTCGGGCTGGCCCCCGACACCGCCGAGCTGCTGGACTCGGGCCGGGTCGCCACCGACGAGGTGCACCTGGTCAAGGAGCGGCTGCTGGCGGTGAACCAGCGCCCGACGAACCTGCGCGGCGGCCCGTCCGGCAGCGTGGCCACGCTCCGCGACTCCACCGAGCTGCGGGCCCTGTCGGGGCGGGCCGAGACGGCGCGCGAGCGACTGAGCATGCTCTACGACGCCGGCGTGGGCATCGGCACCAGCCTGGACGTCACCCGCACCGCCGAGGAGCTGGCCGAACTGGCCGTGCCGAGGTTCGCGGACTTCGTGACCGTGGACCTGTTCGGCGCCGTCCTCAGCGGCGGCCAGCCGGAGACGGTGACCCCGCTGCGCCGTACCGCCTCCAGCGGGATCGGCAAGGACGCGCCGCTGTATCCCGTGGGCCAGGAGATCGCGTTCGTCGAGACCTCGCCGCAGGCCCGGGCACTGGCCGGCGGACAGGCGGTGCTGGAGCCGCTGCTCGCCGAGGCGCCGGGCTGGCAGGCGCAGGACCTGGAGCGGTCTGCGCAGGTCGTGGAGTACGGCATCCACTCGCTGATCGCGGTGCCGTTGCGCGCGGGGGCGCTGGTGCTGGGCGTGGTGAGCTTCTGGCGGTCGCGGAAGCCGGAGCCCTTCGACGCCGAGGAGCTGGAGCTGGCCGAGGAACTGGTCGCGCGGGCCGCGGTCTCCATCGACAACGCCCGCCGCTACACCCGCGAGCACAGCATGGCGGTGACGCTCCAGCGCAGTCTGCTGCCGCGCAACCTGCCCGAGCAGAACGCCCTGGAGATCGCCTACCGGTATCTGCCCGCGCAGGCCGGGGTCGGTGGCGACTGGTTCGACGTCCTCCCGCTGTCCGGGGCGCGCGTCGCGCTCGTCGTCGGCGACGTCGTGGGGCACGGACTGCACGCGGCGGCCACGATGGGGCGGCTGCGGACGGCGGTGCACAACTTCTCCGCGCTGGATCTGCCGCCGGAAGAACTCGTCTCCCTGCTGGACGAGTTGGTCGGCCGGATCGACCAGGACGAGGCGGCGGCGGGCAGTACGGCGCCGGTGACCGGGGCGACCTGTCTGTACGCGGTCTACGACCCGGTCACCCGGCGGTGCACGGTGGCCCGGGCCGGTCATCCGCCGCCCGCGCTCATCCGCCCGGACGGCACCGTCGACTTCCCCGACGTGCCCGCGGGGCCGCCGCTCGGGCTCGGCGGACTGCCGTTCGAGACAGCCGAGTTGGACCTCGCCGAGGGCAGCCGTCTGGTGCTGTACACCGACGGTCTGGTCGAGGACCGGGTGCGGGACATCGACGAGGGGCTCGAACTGCTGCGCGCGGCCCTCGCGCGGGCGGGCGAGTCGCCGGAGGAGACCTGCCGCACGGTGCTGGACGCGCGGCTCCCGGACCGTCCGGGCGACGACATCGCCCTGCTCGTCGCACGGACCCGGGCCCTGCCCGCCGACCGGATCGCCGAATGGGACGTACCGTCGGATCCGGCGGCCGTTGCCAAGGTGCGCTCCTCCGTGAGCCGGCAGCTGACCCAATGGGACCTGGACGACCTGGCGTTCACCACGGAGCTGATCCTCAGCGAGCTGGTCACCAACGCGATCCGGTACGGCGGCGACCCGATCCGGGTGCGGGTGCTGCGCGACCGCACGCTGATCTGCGAGGTCTACGACAGCAGCAACACCTCACCGCATCTGCGGTACGCGGCGATGACGGACGAGGGCGGGCGGGGCCTGTTCCTCGTCGCCCAGGTCGCCGAGCGCTGGGGCACCCGGTACACGCCCGCGGGCAAGGTGATCTGGGCGGAACAGCCGCTGCCGTAATCCCGCGGATCGAAGTTCCGACGCGTGGGGTGTACTGCGGAGCCATCTGATAGTAAACCTTCCTATCAGTGCCACGTACCTCCAACCACCCACCCCCCACCACTCCTTGGAGCCCCCGTGAGGCACCCCTCTCGTCGCGCCCTGCTCGCCGCGCTCGGCGTGTCGGTCACCGCGACACCCCTGCTGAACGCCCCGTACGCCGGCGCCGTACGCGCGCCCGGACTCGACGACCCGGCGAAGAAGGAGATCGCCATGAAGCTGGTGTCGAGCGCGGAGAACTCCTCGCTCGACTGGAAGGCGCAGTACAAGTACATCGAGGACATCGGCGACGGCCGCGGCTACACCGCCGGGATCATCGGCTTCTGCTCCGGCACCGGCGACATGCTCGACCTCGTGGAGCTCTACGCCGACCGCAGGCCCGGCAACGTGCTCGCCGGGTACCTGCCCGCGCTGCGCGCGGTGGACGGCACCGACTCGCACGCGGGGCTCGACCCGCACTATCCGCGGGACTGGCGCAGGGCGGCCCAGGACCGCGCCTTCCAGCAGGCGCAGAACGACGAACGGGACCGCGTGTACTTCGACCCGGCCGTCCGCCAGGCCAAGGCGGACGGGCTGCGCGTGCTCGGGCAGTTCGCGTACTACGACGCGATCGTGATGCACGGGGGCGGATCCGACCCCCTCAGCTTCGGCAGCATCCGCAGGCGGGCGCTGCAGAGCGCACGGCCGCCCGCGCAGGGCGGCGACGAGGTCAGGTACCTGCACGCCTTCCTCGACGCCCGGGTGTGGGCGATGAAGCAGGAGGAGGCGCACAGCGACACCAGCAGGGTCGACACCGCCCAGCGCGTCTTCCTGCGCGCGGCCAACCTCGACCTCGACACCCCGCTGGACTGGAAGGTCTACGGGGACAGCTTCCACATCGACTGAGCCACCCGAAAGGCAGCCGTACGAGGGCGCCGCGACCCGGCCCCTCGTACGGCTTTCACTTCCCATAAGCCGGCCTTATGAGCTCATAGACCGGACCCGCGTACCGACTTAGGGTTGCCTTAGCTTAGGCTTCCCGTCGAGTTGCTTGTCATCGCTCGAAGGGAACCTGATCATGCCCCGCCCCCTGCGGGTAGCCATTGTCGGAGCCGGCCCCGCCGGGATCTACGCCGCCGACGCGCTGCTCAAGTCCGATGTGGCCGCCGAGCCCGGTGTCTCCATCGACATCTTCGAGCGCATGCCGGCCCCGTTCGGTCTCATCCGTTACGGCGTCGCCCCCGACCACCCCCGCATCAAGGGCATCATCACCGCCCTCCACCAGGTGCTCGACAAGCCCCAGGTCCGCCTCTTCGGCAATGTGGACTACGGCACCGACGTGCACCTGGACGACCTGCGCGCCTTCTACGACGCCGTCGTCTTCTCCACCGGCGCCATGGCCGACCGCGAGCTGAAGATACCCGGCGTCGAACTGGACGGCTCCTACGGCGCCGCCGACTTCGCCTCCTGGTACGACGGCCACCCGGACGTGCCGCGCACCTGGCCGCTGGAGGCCGAGAAGGTCGCCGTCCTGGGCGTGGGCAACGTGGCGCTCGACATCTCCCGGATCCTCGCCAAGACCGCCGACGAGCTGCTGCCGACCGAGATCCCGCCGAACGTCTACGACGGACTCAAGGCCAACAAGGCCGTGGAGATCCACGTGTTCGGCCGCCGCGGCCCCGCGCAGGCGAAGTTCAGCCCGATAGAGCTGCGCGAGCTGGACCACTCCCCCAACATCGAGGTCATCGTCAACCCCGAGGACATCGACTACGACGAGGGCTCCATCGAGCAGCGCCGCTCCAACAAGCAGGTCGACATGGTCGCCAAGACGCTGGAGAACTGGGCGATCCGCGACATCGGCGACCGCCCGCACAAGCTGTTCCTGCACTTCTTCGAGTCCCCGGCGGAGATCCTCGGCAAGGACGGCAAGGTCGTGGGCCTGCGCACCGAGCGCACCGAGCTGGACGGCACCGGCAACGTCAAGGGCACCGGCGAGTTCAAGGACTGGGACGTCACCGCGGTCTACCGCGCCGTCGGCTACCTCTCCGACAAGCTGCCCAAGCTGCCCTGGGACATCGACTCGGGCACCGTCCCGGACGAGGGCGGCCGGGTCATGCAGGAGTCCGGCGAGCACCTGCAGTCCACGTACGTCACCGGCTGGATCCGGCGCGGCCCGGTGGGCCTCATCGGCCACACCAAGGGCGACGCCAACGAGACCGTCGCGAACCTCCTGGACGACTTCGCCGGCGGCCGCCTCCAGACGCCCGCATCCCCCGAGCCCGAGGCCGTGGAGCAGTTCCTCGGCGAGCGCGCGATCCGCTTCACCACCTGGGAGGGCTGGTACAAGCTGGACGCCGCGGAGAAGGCGCTGGGCGAGCCGCAGGGCCGCGAGCGCGTGAAGATCGTCGAGCGCGAGGACATGCTCCGCGAGAGCGGCGCCTGATCCGAACGGATGCCGAGGGGCCCGGGGCGGTGCGCCCCGGGCCCCTCGGCATCCGGCTGAGAGGATGTCGGGCATGGGAACCGTCCTGAAGGGTCTGCCCCGGGTCCGCTGGGCCGATCTGCGCGATGCCCAGGGAGCCCCCGCCCGGCACATCCCGTCCCTGCTCTCCCGTATCGCCTACGGCGACGACGAGTCGGCCGCCCTCGCGCTCGACGAACTCGGGGACGCCGTGTGCTCCTTGGGCTTCGTCGTAGGCGAGGCGACCGCGCCGACGGTCCCGTTCCTGCTCGAACTGGCCGGTGCGCCGGACGTGCGGTGCAAGGCCGGGCTGCTGGAGTTGCTCGGGAGCATCTGCCGGACCGAGCAGTGGCACTCCTCCGCTGCCGCGGCCGGCGGCCCCCGGCGCACCGCCTTCCGGGGGCAGCCGGGCTGGGAGTCCGCCGCCCGATCCGCCGTATGCGCGGGAAGGCCCGTCGTCGTCGCTCTCACGGAGTCGGTGCGGGCCGAGGACGCGCGGGCGGCGCGGGAGCTGGTGCGGGTGCTGGACGGGCTGCGGCCCTTCCCGGAGGTGTGAGCCTCCGAGTGGCTGCCCGACTACACGTCGTGCACGATGTGGCAGGGGGGAGCCAGAGCCCGACGGAAGGATCACCGGCGATGCGCACAGGCCCCCCGCGACCGACTCGGCCGCCCCGGAAGCACTCGGCGGCCATGGCCGTGTCCGGAGTGCTCGTGGCGGCGCTCTGCGCGGTCACCCTCGTGTCCTGCTCGGACGACGACGACAACGGCTCCTCGGCCACGACGACTCCGACCGCGCCGAAGACCGTGTCCTTCTCCGGCAGCGTGCCCTCGGCCCTGGGCACGCTCGCCGAGTCGGTGAAGGCGTCCCTGTCCGCCGCGGCGTCCTCCGCCGAGGCGCGCGCCTCCGAGTTCGAGGCCTCCGTGTCCGCCGAGGTGGCGCGCGCCAACGCCGCCGCCCAGGAGGAGCTGAAGGACGTGGACGGCCAGGGCAACGCCACGGCCGACGTCTCCCTCACCGGAAAGCCCCGCGCCGACACCGGCGGACTGCGCGCCGTCGTCGTCAACATCACCAACAGCACGGACAAGACCGCTTCCTACGCCGTCCAGGTCGACTTCCTCGACGCCGCCGGCAAGGTCGTGGACACCCGCTACGTCGGCGCCGAGGACCTGGAGCCCGGGGAGAGGGCCCAGCCTCTCGCCATCAGCCACGAGCCGCCCGAGTCACAGCTGACGGCGAAGGTCACCAAGGCACAGCGCTACTGAAGCGCGTCCGCGACCGATGGGGGCGCGCGGTGGCGCGGGCTCCGGCGCACAGGGGCGCGGTCGCGCGCCCCGCTGACCGGCGGAGCAGGTCCACCCGATCAGTCACCGTCCGCGCGACCCACCGCCCCGGCTCCCCGCAGCACCCGGGTCCCGCCCCAATGCTGGCCGCCACTGGGAACAACCGTTCCCAAAAGCGAACAGACATTGGAGGCGACCGTGTCGCATCTGACTCCCATCGACCACAAGGTCGAACACACATCGACCATCCCGGCGAACCGCGACGAGGTGGTCGAGCTCTTCGTACGGGAATACAAGGCCGTCGGACACTCCGGCCCCGGCACCCCCCAGCCGGTCCTCATGCTCCACGGCAGAAGCGTGCCGGTCCTGCCCGGCTGCGACCTCGTACTCCCTCCGCAGGGCGGTTCCCCGCACCCGGACACGAGCTACAGCTGGGCGCAGGCCCTGGCGAGCAAGGGCTTCAACGTGTACCTCATGGACCTCCAGGGCTCCGGGCTCTCGCCCCGCCCGAGAATGGAGGACCCGTGCAACGCCAATCCCGCTCAACGCGGCCTCCTGCAGACCAATCCCGGCACGTCGAACTGCATGCAGGACACGGCGTCCTACGCGAAACAGCTCGGCAACTCCAAGAGCGAGTGGGACGAGCTGGCCACCGTCGTCAAGTTCATCAGGGCGCGGTGCAACAACCAGAAAATCGCCTTCGTCGGCTGGTCCGCGGCCTCGTTCGTCATGGGTCCCTACACCCTGCAGCACCCCGGGGACGTGGCGAGCCTGTTCCTGCTGGCGCCCATCTTCCCCCCGGACGGCCGCTGGTCCACGGATCCCTCCAAGCCCTTCGCCCCACCTCCCGGAGCGAAGGTGCCCAACGAGGCCGAGTCCACGCCGGCCCAGGTCTTCGGCTTCCCGATGAACCTGACCAGCAAGGCGGGTGTCCAGAACGGCATCCCCGACAAGAACCTGGCCAACCATGTCTGGAAGTCCATCATGGAGTGTGACGCCGAGGGCCAGAAGTGGGGCGGCACGACCGCCGGGCAGCCCGAAGGCGTCATGCGGTGGCGCAACTCCTACTGGTGGGGCTGGAACAAGCACACCGCATCGCACGGCAAAGTCCTCGGCGGCACCGACGTACCGGTCTGCATCGTCTACGGCGACGAGGACCGAACGGCCAACACGCCGGAGATCCTGGGATCGACGCTGCATTTCTCCGTTCCTCGGCTCTACCAGCACATCAGCGGCGAGAAAAAGCTGATGATCCGCATCGAGGGCTGGGACCACAACCCGGTCTGGGAACGCAAGGCCAACAAGGACCTCCAGCACATCTCCTGGAAGTGGCTCGAAGGCAAGAAGGTGTACGGCGTGTCGAAGGGAAGCTGGGTCAGGGACCCGGACGGCGTCATGTCGGAGGTGCCGCCGGAGCAGTGAACCCCGCGACCAGTCGTATGATCCTTGTTCTTCACTGAACCTTCACAAGGGGGGACTTCGTCATGCGTATACGCATGCTCTTCGCGACGGCCGCTGCCGCGGGCACCCTGGCCGCGCTTGCCGCCGCTCCGGCCCAGGCCACCGAGTACTCGTCGGCGCTGAAGATCCGCGGCGTCCAGTACGACGCTCCGGGCAGCGACTCCAACAACTGCACGACCGGCAACTCCAAGGCCGAGTACCTGGAGATCAAGAACTACTCGTCCAGCAAGACGGTCAACCTCAAGGGGTACGTCGTCAAGGACGCCGCCGGGAACAAGTTCGTCTTCACGGCCAACCACTACCTGCAGCCCGGCGACCAGATCAAGCTGCGCGGCGGCCACGGCACCGACTCGGACGCGAACAACGTCGTCTACCGCGACAACTGCAACTTCATCTGGAACAACGACAAGGACTCGATCTACCTCTACAAGCCCACGGGCGCCGGCGCCGACTCGCACTCCTACACCAAGAGCGGCTCGGACGCGGACGGCAACGGGTACATCAAGTACCACGGCTGACCGGAAGTGCGCAGGGCCCGCCCCAATGCGGATGGTGGGCGGGCCCTGCGCACGGCCATTCTCATGACCGGGGCCGGACCGGGCCACGAGTGAACCGCACTCGACCCGAGCGGTCCGCGCACACCCCGTGTGCGGACCCCCGGTGACACGTGGCTGCCTGCGGCGTCGATACTGGGACGAGCATCTGCCCCCGTCGCCCCCAGGACTCATGCCAAGCTCGCAGACCGTCCACCCCACGACTCCGACCACGGTGTGGCTGGCCCGAGGCCAGTACGCCGAACCCGCCGCCGAGGAGGTGGTGCGGCAGTGTCTGAAACGGCACAAGGACGGCGGCGGCCTCGACGACTTCCTCGAACCGGCCGAGGCGCGGCACGAAGGCGAGCGGGTGTTCGAGGCCCGCTGGCAGGTCGAGGACACGGTGACCGTACGGGCCCGGCTGACCCTCTCCGAGGGCGGGGCGTGGGTGCTGGCGGCGGAGGCCGAGCGCCCCTGGGACCCGCGGTGGCCCTCGCCCGCCGAGCTGTTCTGGCCGCACGAACCGGACTCCGGGTGGGACCGTGAGCCCGTCACGGGCGGGCGGCTGCGCGAGTTGAACCCTCTTCCCGACGACGACAAGGCCGTACGGCGCCTGCTCAAGGACGCCGCTCGCGACGGCTGGACGATCCATGTCGTCGTCCACGAGGCGATGACCACCGATCAGCGCGGGCGGACCCCGCTCGCGGGCATGCTGCCGCCGAGCCTGCGGCACCGGGTGGTCGAGCACCGGGCGGCCCCGCAGCAACTGCGGGTGGTGAACTGGGCGCTGCGGGACGCGGGCGTGGAGGTGCCGCGGGGCGGCGCCGTCGTCCTGCCCGGCTCTCCGGCCCCGTCGGAGTACGACGCGACCGGGTTCTCGGTGCGCAGCGTCTTCCTCGACGGCTCCGAACCGGCCGAGCTGATCGCCGCCGTGACCCGGTTCGCGGCACTGGTCAGGCCGCTGCCCGCGGGCGCCGACGAGGCCGTCACCGCGCTGCGCGAGCGGTGGAGTCTGCTCACCGTGGAAGAGGAACTAGCCCGTCAGCGCGCGCTGGTGACCATGTACGCCGAGGCGCTGGAGGCGATGACGAAGTCCCGCGACCTGTACCGGGAGGCCGCCGAGCAGGCCCATGAGGCGCTCGCCGCCTACCGCGAGTCCGCCGGCGCCCCGCCCGAGAGGCAGCCCCAGCCGGACTCCCCGCTCCAGCAGCTGACCCGAACCTTCGGACGCCTCAAGGAGACGGCCCTGGCACTACGGCCGCAGCCGGGGCCGGCACCGGAGGAGACCGGAAGCCGGGCGGGGACGGACGACGAGCGGCCGGAGGACGTACCGGCGTCGGCTGGAGGACTGCCCAAGGGGCGCGGCGACGCCGGCTGATCCCTTCCGGGCAGTCGGAGAGTGGTACGCGTATTTGCCCTGTTCGCCGGGTTGACCGTCGCCTGCTTCGGCGTGGCCTCCCTGACCGATACGACCGCCGAGAGGCACGCGGCACTGGGTCGGTGCCGCTGTCATGGCACTGACCGGAGCCGCCCTGGCGCTCGTCGTGCACCTGCGAAGTCGCACACGCCGTACCGGGCTTGACGCAGACGCGACGGCCCAGCCTCCCGCGCCGGCTCAGGTGCCGTCGCGGGCCCCGTACCGATGCGGTACGAGTAGCCCTCGAAGCCTGTGCCGACGCCGCGTGAGGCGTGCCCGAAGGGCCGTGTCCCCGACGCCGGTGCGGGCGGCCGTACCGGCGTCGGGGGGACGGTCACTCCGCCGCGCTCGTCACCCCGGCCGGTTCGCGCGCCTCTGTCGTCGCCTTCCCGCCCTGCGTCGACACCGCCAGATGCACCAGCAGGGCGGTCAGCGACGCCAGGGCGGCGCAGACGGCGGCGGGTCCGGCCGCCCAGGCCGGGGCGAGGGTCAGGTCCAGGGCCCGGGCGAGGCCCGCCGAGGGCAACCGGTCCGCCAGGAGCTGGGCCGCGGCCAGCACCCCCGGCACCAGGACCGCGCCCGCCAGGACCGGCGCCGTGATCCGCAGCGTCAGCAGCAGGGCCACGCCCAGACAGGCCACCGACATGCCGAGCGCGAGCCCGTAGACGCGCAGTGAGGATCCGTCCCAGTGCAGCGGGAAGTAGGCCACCGCGCACACCACGAGGGCCGCGACGGCGATCCGGCCCGGCCAGGCGGGAGGCCGTGGCGACGGCGGCGCGGTCCTCGGCGCCGGGCCCGTCACGACCGGCACGGCCTGCTCACGCTCTTCCGCCGGCGGCTCCTCGGACGACCGCTCCTCGGAGAGCCGCTCCTCGGACGGCCGGTGGTGGGACTCCCGGCCCTCCGAGAAGCGCCGGATCAGCTCGACGATCTCCTCGACCGGGCGTCCGGTCGCGGCCGCTCGCACGGCCTCCTCGCCGCAGTGGGGCTCCAGGTCGGAGCGGTGCAGCAGGGCCACGAGCCGCGTCACGTCGTCCAGCGACCGTCGCTCGGCAGCGGCTCGGATCGTCTCGTCGGCGCTGTCGGCCGTGCGTGGCGGCCGGGTCAGCAGGTCGATCAGCCGGGCCACGTCCTCCACGGAACGGTCCACGCCGACCGCGCGGAGCGCTTCGAGAGCGGCCTGGGCATGGTCGGGAGAGCGTTCCAGCAACATGACGAGCTGGGCGACCTCCTCGACGGGACGGTCGGCCACGGCGGCGTGCACCAGGCCGCCCACGGGGTCGAGGTACGGGAGCTCGGACTCCTCCGCCAGGGCGGAGGATATGTCGGAGTCGTTCGAACTGGGTGATGAAGAGCGGGTGATCATTCCTCGGCTCCAGGGAAGGGTGAGCTGCCGCTCCTGCGCCCCCGCAGCGACACGCGACTGTACGCAGACCATTACTAGGGGTTGCCGACCCGACCCGCCACCCGAGGGGGCCAGGGGTATGACGACCCGTCCGTACTCGTGCTCTGCCGGACGTTCGATTGACCCGTTTGCCACGCGCCGGCCATAGGCGCGCCGGAGGGGGGAATCCGTCAAGAGACGCGTGTGCGCGGGCCCCGCCCGCGAGTTCCTGTGCGCGCCCTCGAGTGAGGAGGGGTCGGTGGACACGACCACAGCGGTGATCGTCGTCGCCGCGATCCTCGCGGCCGCCCTGCTGGCCGTGGCGGTAGCCGTGCTGGTCCGGCTGGTGCGGACCCGGCGCAGGCTGCGCCGCGCCGGCCTGCCGACCGGACCGCGCTGGGTGTTCTGGGGCGCGCTCGCGTACTTCGCACTCCCGGCCGATCTACTGCCCGATCCGGTGTACCTGGACGACATCGGCGTACTTCTGCTCGCCCTGCGCGCCTTGCGCGGGTCCGTCGGCAGACGGGGTCCGGGGGCGCTGTCCGGGCCCGCGGGCGTCGGTCGACGCGGTGATGCCGCCTGAGTCCCGAGCCGGCCAACAGGCCTGCTGGGGACAGCAGTCGGAGGACCGAACGGTCGATGGTCACTCAGAGTAAGGAAACCAACCACCCGTTCGATTCGTATAAGTGGGTGGAAGCCGAAGGAAGTCGGCGGACCAAGCGACGTCCCAGGGTGGGTGGCTCGCTTGATCGGAGCAGCACCGGCGAGGGAGAGACGATGCAACCGTTCGCGCTCAACTACGCACGTCCGGCAGCGGATACGAAGGTCACCGCTGCCTACGCCTACGATTGCGGACTGCAGTTGAACGTGCTCCTGGACGGGCGGATCGCCGCCAGCGACCACGCTCTGCTCAGAGAGCTGGGGACGACCACGTCCACGGCGGGCTCGAAGACTCACTTCGACGACTGAACGCGGAACCGGCGACGATGACCGTGTTGATTCTGACCACCGAAGAGGACGTGACCGCCGACATGGTGGTCGTGCACCTCAACGACCGCGCGACGCCGGTGGTCCGGCTCGATCCCGCCGACCTGACCGACGGGGCCGCGCTGTCCGGTGAGTACGTCCACGGCGCCTTCCGCGGCCACCTGTCGTCGGGGGGCCGACTGGTGAGCATCGACGGACTGCGCTCGATATGGGTACGCCGCCCGGGTACCCCGGCGGCCCGCGCGGCCCGCCCGTCGCCCTGGCTGACGGAGGAGTCCGCGCAGGCGCTCTACGGCATGCTCCGCTCCAGCGGTGCCCGCTGGATGAACGACCCCGACGCCGCCCACAGGGCCCGCCACAAGCCATGGCAGCTCCGCCTGGCGCAGGGCTGCGGCCTTCCGGTCCCGGCGACCCTGATCACCACTTTTCCGCAGGCGGCCCGCGAATTCGCGGCCCGCTACCCCGACTTGGTGGTCAAGCCGGTCTCGGGCGCACACCCTCAGGACCCCCCGCGCGCGGTGCCGACGAGCCGGGTCGCGCCCGACGCCGACTTCTCCGCGGTCGCCTTCGGCCCGACGCTGCTCCAGCGCCGAGTGGCGAAGCGAGCGGACATCCGCCTGACCGCGGTGGGCGACAGCCTCCTGGCCGCCCGCAAAGCGGTACCACCGGACGCGTCACCGGACGAGGTGGACGTCCGCTTCGCCACGACGACGACTCCGTGGCAGCCGGCGGAGGTACCGCCCCGCATCGCGGAAAGCGTCCACGCCTACCTGCGCGGCGCCGGACTCTCCTACGGGGCCTTCGACTTCGCCGAGGACGCCGACGGAACCTGGTGGTTCCTGGAGTGCAACCAGTCAGGCCAGTTCGGTTTCATCGAGGTGGAGACGGGCCAGCCGATAGCGAGAACGATCGCCGAGTGGCTGTCACAACCTGCGCAGCCCCCGGCGTCTCGGCTGAACGGGGCGAACTCGGTGACACATCTGAACTAGGCGGACGCCTGTTCGCCCTGGGGCCGGAACGCGCGGCTCAGGGGTTCTACAGCTTGGTCATCTTGGAGTACGGGCTCAGGACCCGCACCTGCTCCGAGCCGAAATCCACGAGCGCCGCGATTCCGTCCTCGATGCCGATCACCCGGCCGAGTCCGTACACGTCATGCGTGACCTGGTCACCCATGCCGAAATGCTTGGGAGCCGGTGTGGCCGGAGCCTTGAAGGGGCTGGTGGGCAGGTGACGCTTCGGTACCGCGGGCTTGGTCATGGCTCAGTATGAGCCCACTCGCACCCCCCTAGTCCATGCCCGTCGGCACACACGAGGAGAGAAACCCGGCGCGTCACCCCAATGACCCGAGGCATCAAGGCCCAGTGAGGGGGGAAATCCTGCCACCTGGCTGAGCCCTGCATCCAATCCCGTTGTGACACAAATCTCATTCACACCCAGCGGCTCAACCCGGCCGACGGGCCCGCGGCAGCCACTGGAGGAGCTCGGGCATCGAGCGTGGGACGATCTGCGGGCACATGATGATCGGCGTCCGAGGCGCATCGCCGGGATCGGGGTCAGTGCTGGGAACCCGGCGGCAGGGCCGAGCGTTGCCAGCCCGCTCCCGGGTTCGTGGGGCGTTCCACTGGTGGTGGGGTGCCGAAGGAATGGAGGGGTTGCATGACGAACTCCAGTTCCCTGCTGACGCGTTCGGCCTCCCGGCGCACCTGTGTGGGAACGTCACCGCGCTCCGAGATCAGTCGGTCGTAAATAGGGGAATCCTGGAACACCCGTCAACGCGCCTTTCGTGTCGTGGCCCATCCGCATGGGCACGACCGCCGAGTGTAGGCGCCCGGGCACACGGGGGTGCTAATTCAGGGATCCGGCTTGACGGGCGAAGACCAGCCGCCCAAGCCCCCACGAGCCGCCATTCTGCCTGGTCAGGCGCCTGTCGTGGAGCCCGGCCGGACGATCATCAGGACCGTCACCGTAGCCCACAGCAGGTTGAAAATGCCTGTGAACATGGCCAGTTGGACCGTTCCTGACCGATCCGGCGCCTTGTCCGTCGTGAGCTGTTCCAGGATCTCGTCCTGGCGAGGCAGGACGAAGGCGACCAGGATCCCCGCTGCCACCGCCGTCAGCGTGATGGACGCGATCAGCCAAGCACTGCCCAGAACGCCCATCGCGACAGCCGTCGCGAAGCCGAGCAGGGGTACGGCGAGGCCGACGCCGGAGTAGACGCGGCAGATGCGATGCAGCAGGCGGACCGTGTGCAGCCCCTGCTCGCCCGCCGCGCGTGCCGCCGGTGGGAACATGCTGGCCGCGACCGTGACCGGGCCGATGGCCACGATCGCGGCCAGGACGTGCAGGGTCAGCAGGAACTTCGTCATCAGGGGGCGTCCGCCTCTGTGCCATGGGTGTGCCGGGGTACGCCGTCACGCTACGAAGCGCCCGAGTGATCGCACAGAGGCGCAAGTGACAGCTTCCAACGGATTCTCGCCAACAGTCCTGGACTGCGCTTGTCCATCGCTCAGGGGCGTGACCTGCGTCTCTGACCTCGGCGCGAATCCGCCTATCGTGACTCCATGCACACCGTGGCGATCCTTGTCCTCGACGACGTCGTGCCGTTCGACATGGCGGCGCCCATGCAGGTGTTCGACTGGACCCGGCTGCCGGACGGCCGGCCCGCCTACCGGGTCCGCCTCTGCGCCGAGACCCCCGAGGTGCGCGCCGACTGCGGGTTCGGACTGAGGGTGGACCGGGGCCTGGAGGTCCTGGCCGACGCGGACACGATCATCGTGCCGGGGCGGGCCGAGGGAGCCCCGCCACCGTCGGAGCGGGTCGTGGCCGCGCTGCGGCAGGCCGCCGAGGCCGGCACCCGGATCGCGTCGGTGTGCGTGGGCGCGTTCGTGCTGGCCGAGGCGGGGCTGCTGAACGGGCTGCGCGCCACCACCCACTGGGTGGCCGCCGATCTGCTGGCCCGGAGCTACCCCGAGGTGGAGGTCGAGCCGGACGTGCTGTACGTCGACAACGGCCAGATCCTCACCTCCGCCGGTGCCGCGGCCGCCCTCGACATGTGTCTGCACATGATCCGCCGGGACCTGGGCTCCGCCGTCGCCGCGAACGCCGCCCGCATGTCCGTGATGCCGCTCGAACGGGAGGGCGGACAGGCCCAGTTCATCGTGCACGAGCACCCGCCCGTACCGCGCGGATCGACCCTGGAGCCGCTGATGGACTGGATCGAGGACCATCTGTCCGACGACATCACGCTCGCGGTGCTCGCCGCCCGGTCGGGGATGAGCGAGCGGACCTTCAGCCGCCGCTTCCGCGAGCAGACCGGGACGACCCCCTTGCAGTGGCTGCTCCGGGCGCGGGTGCGGCGGGCCCAGTACCTGCTGGAGAACAGCGACCACTCCGTGGAGCGGATCGCCCAGCAGGCCGGGTTCGGCTCGCCCACGGCCTTCCGGGAGCGCTTCCGCAAGGTCGTGGGGACCACGCCGTACGCCTATCGCGCTGCTTTCCGTACACGCGTGGTCGGTGTCTGACAGCAGTTCGAAGGGGCGGGGCGGGAAATCACCCGAGTCCCCGGGGCGCCGCGCGCCGTTGGACAAGCGGCATCCCTCATCGCACGGACGGTGTACGCCCATGAACTGCTTCAGCCGCCTCCTCACCGCCCTCTACGTCGCCACCAGCGCCGGGCTCGCCTGGATCGCGGTCCTCGAATACCGGTACGGGCCGATGTGGGCCGCGTGTCTGTTCGCGGCCGCCAGCATCGTCCCCGTCATCGCCGTGGTGCGCGAGAGCGTGATCGGTGACCAGCGCCGCGCCCTCGCCGAGTGGGCGCGGCCGGCGGCGCCGCACGCCGTCTCCGGGCCTGCGGCCGACCCCGCCGAGGGCATCGTGCGCGCCGAGCTCGACGGGGCCTGCTGCGAGCGCTGGTGGACGAGCCTCGGCAGCGATCACGACCGGACCTGCCCGCACCAGGTCCCGCGGAGCAGCGCCGCCTGACCGGGCGGCGGAACGGTACCTCAGGCGACCTGGCCGCTGTGCAGCGCCGCGTACGCGCCGCCCCGGTGCAGCAGTTCCTCGTGGGTGCCGGTCTCCTCGATGCGGCCGTCGGCCATCACCACGATCCGGTCGGCGCCGCGCACGGTGGACAGCCGGTGGGCCACCACGAAGGTGGTCCGTCCGCGCATCAGCCGGGCGAGCGCCTGCTGGACCAGCGCCTCCGAGCGGGTGTCCAGCGCCGAGGTCGCCTCGTCCAGGACCAGCACCCTCGGGTCCCGGATCAGGGCGCGGGCGATGGCCAGCCGCTGACGCTGGCCGCCGGACAGGCGGGCGCCGCGCTCCCCCACCAGGGTGTCCAGGCCCTGCGGCAGCCGGTCGACGAACTCCAGCGCGTTGGCGTCGCGAAGAGCGGCGCGCACGGTCTCCTCGTCGGCGTCGTCCATGCCGTAGGCGACGTTGTCGCGGACCGTGCCGTCGAACAGGGTCGACTCCTGCGGGACCACGGACACGAAGCGCCGGTACGTGCGCAGGTCGAGGGTGTTCATGTCGGTGCCGTCGAGGAGGACCCGGCCGGTGGTCGGGCGGATGAAGCCGATGACGAGGTTGAGCACGGTGGACTTGCCCGCGCCGGAGGCGCCGACCAGGGCGACGGTCTCCCCCGGCGCGACCGACAGGCTGAAGTCGCGGACCGCGGCCCGGCCGCCGTCGTCGTAGGCGAGGCCGACGTCGTCGAAGGTCACGGACCCGCGCAGGCCGGTGAGTTCGGCCTTGCCCTCGTTGTCCTCCAGCTCGGGTGCCTGGAGCACCTCGCCGACGGAACGCACCGATTCCAGGCCCTTGGTGATGACGGGGGCGAGGCCCGCGAGCGTGGTCGTGGAGCCGGTGAGCGTGGTCAGGAAGGCGCTGAGCATCACGACGTCGCCGGGGGTGACGCCCCAGACGCCGTAGTACGAGATCAGCGCGGCGCCCGCGAGGACCAGCACGCCGACCACGTTGAGCACCACCCAGGACAGTGAGCCGAAGCGGCCGTTGACCAGGTCCAGGCGCATCCCGGAGGTCAGCAGCCGGTGCAGGGTGCCGTCCATGCGGCGCAGCGCCTTGCCCTCCAGGCCGTGGGCACGGGTGACCGGGATGAGGCGGGTCATCTCGGTGACGCGGGAGGAGAGCGTCTCGACCTCGTGCCGGAAGTGCTCGTTGTGGGTGCGCAGCCGGGACCTGAGGCGGGCTACGACCAACGCGGCGGCGGGCACGACGACGAGGAAGACGGGCAGGAACTCCGGTGTGCGTACGGCGATGATGACAAGGCCGCCGATGAGCACGGTGGTCGCGCCGAGCCCCAGTTCGGCGGTCTGCTGCACCATCTGCTCGACGGTCTCCACGTCCCGCACGACCTTGGCCTGGAGCACACCGGCGCTGACCCGGGAGTGGTAGCCGATGGAGAGCTGCTGCATGCGGGTGCACAGGGCGGAGCGCAGGGTCGTGCCCATGCGGCGGACGCTGCCGTAGAGCAGGCGTACGTAGAGCACGTGCAGTGGGTAGTTGACGAGCAGGATGAACAGGATCAGGCCGGTGCTGAGCCAGAGCCGGCTGATCGAGTGGTGGGCGACGACGGTGTCGATGATCTCCGCGGTGACCAGCGGCAGCAGCCAGATGGGGCTGTGCTTGACGGTGAACACACCGACCGCCGCGACGAGTCGGCGGCGGTCGGCACGGAGCAGGTAGGCGAGGGTGCGGACGGGGTGCTCGCCTCGATAACGATGGTCGAGCGGTCTTTCCAACGGCGAGGCCACGGGCGGCGGTCCTTCCCAGGATCCGGGATGAGCGTTTGGGCAAGCGCTTACTCCCCAACTCTTCCAGGGCTATGCCGCGTCCGGGGTGGCGATCTCGCCAGCGGCCACGCTTCGGTGGCCGTCACAGAGCAGCACAATTAGACTGAAATCGGTTGCCGGGCGGCCGGATTCCCGCCGCGCGCGGTCGACGTCGTACGCAGTGCCCCCGGCGCTTCCCACTCCTCGAGGCCGCCCTGGAGGGTGACATGACTGCCATCGACGAAAAGTGGAATCAGATCCAGTGGATCGGCGTGCCGTTCGACGCGGGAGCCGGAAGCCACGAGGGCTCGAACCCCGACGGTCGCGGTACCTCGCGTGACTTCGAGCACGGCTCCATCTACTGGTCCGCCGGGACCGGCGCCCACGAGGTGCACGGGGACATCCGAGTCAAGTACGCCCAGTGCGGCGGATCGGGCGGCTTCCTCGGCTATCCGGTCACGGACGAGTTGGGCTGCCCCGACGGCACGGGCCGCTTCAACCACTTCGAGGGCGGCTCGATCTACTGGACCCCGCAGACCGGTCCGCATGAGGTGCACGGCGCGATCCGCGACCAGTGGGCCGGAATGGGCTGGGAGAACAGCTTCCTCCGGTACCCCACCTCGGACGAGGGCGGCTCCGACTCGCAGCGCGTCAGCCACTTCCAGGGCGGTCACATCACCTGGTCGGCGTCGGCGGGCGCGGTCGCACAGCGCAGCACCCGGTTCGACGACCACTGATCGACAGAGCCGCCCGACTCACGCCCCGAGGGCCCGCGTTCGTCACGGCCATGGCTCGGTCGGCCGTACCGTGTCGAAGGCCAGGCCACTCGCGCTCTCCCCGGTGCCCGCGGTCTTCTCTCTGCGCACCCAGCTGTGCCAGGAGCCGTCGGACCAGCGGGCCAGGACCGGGCGGCGGGCCACCAAGGCGCCCTCGCGCGGTACTTCCTCCTCGTGCAGCCACAGCCCGGGCGTGATCAGCCGGCCCTCGGGGCGTGAGTCGAGGCCCGGGCCGGTGAGGGTGGCGAGGCGGAAGCGGATCCGGCCGGGCCGCACCGGTTCGGGGACCAGGGGGAACCAGTAGTCCGGGACGATGGACTGGACCGCGTACGCGGCTACGGTGCCGGGGCCGGGTACGGCCGTCTCGGGCGGTGCGTTGCGGGCCCAGTGGTCGCGCCGGTCGACCGGTTCGCCGCGGCCGTCGGTGTAGTGGTGCTGAACGGCCCAGGCGAGGTTGGCCAGTTCGTCGCGGGCGAGGAGGACCCGTTCGAGGGGCTGTCCCGGCTGGCCGCGTTCGGAGGGCAGGATCAGCAGCCCGGACGCGGCAGGGTGGTCGGGGTCGGGGCTGTTCAGGGTGAACATCGCCCAGGACGGGTCGTCGCGGCCGGCCCGCTCGATCAGATGGTGGCGGCCGAAGACGTCCCGTACGAGGAGCCGGTTCAGGACCGTCAGCGAGGCGGTCGGCACCTCCAGCGGCACCAGGAACCAGTCGTTGCCGAAGACCGTGGCGAACGAGATCAGCAGCAGCCGCCCGGTGTCCAGCGTGGACACGTCAGCCGCGCTGAGGTCGACGCGCGCGTCCTCCATCTCCCAGAAGCGGTCGGCCGGCAGCCCGCCGTACCGCACCGTCGACGGCAGGCCCTCCTCCGCGAACGCAAAGCTCTGTCCCGCCGGTGCCGCCTCGGTGTCGGGGTCGGGGTGGACGTCGAGGGAGTACCAGTCCAGGCCGTCGCCCTGGTACTCCTCGGCCCGCAGGACCGTGCCGCCGGCGGACAGTTCCGCCGCGTACTCGCCGCGGTGCGGGTCGAAGCAGTCCGGCCCGCGCTCGGCCGGTTGGGCCGCCCACCACAGCCGCCACCGCGCGGCCACGTCGCCCAGGCGCGGGTCGGGTCCGGCGTCGAAGGTGCCCGCGTCCAGCGCGGCCGCCACCGCGGCGGCGTCGGGCAGACCGCCGTCCAGCAGGCCGACCAGCCCCGCGCCCGGCTCCCCCGTGGCGAGTCGGTGCGGAGCCAGGGCCGTCAGCGCGGCGGCGAGCAGTCCGGCGTCGTCGGACATGCGCAGCAGCGCGGCGCCGCCCTCGGCGCGCAGCCGCTCGTCGACCTGGACGGGCTCGTCCTCGATCTGGGTGTCCAGCGGGCCCTGGCCGAGGTCGTAAGGCACCCAGTCGGTGGCCCCGCCGGGGCGCCAGGCGTCGATGGGCGCGCTGCTGCCGCTCATCCGCACCACGGCCGGGGATCCGGCGTCCTGGGCGGCGAACTCCCCGAACTGCCACTGCCGGGTGAGCAGCCACAGCGGGTCGTGCACCCGCGCGGCGAGGCCGGCGTCGACGTCGGAGGCCCGGTGTCCCGGCTCCAACTGGAACGGACCGTCCGGGTCGGTGTCGTCCCGTTTCGACTCGATACTCGCCAGCGCCCGGCCCGTCGCGCTGTGCTGGGGGATACGGATGCCGGGGAGGAGCGAGTTCCACGGAGCCAGGTCCTGGTGGTCGACGGCGCGCAGTTTGGCCAGCTCCAGGGTCTCCCGCAGCACCTGCATCAGTCCGTCGGAGGTCCAGCCGCGGTCCAGGTCCGGGGGGACCGCGAGGAGCACACTGTGCGGCGCCTTGGCGTCCGGGCGGTCGTAGTGGAAGGCGACGCCCGTCAGTTCGGTCTCCGGGGCCGGCTCGGGTCCCGGCGGGGGCTGGTCGGAGCCCGGGAGGAGTTCGATCCACTCGTCCAGGACGAGACCGGTGACCTGCGCGTCCGGCGCGATGTCGGCCGGTGCGTGCCAGACGAGGTGGGTCGTGGCGGGCGGGCGCTGCCCGGCGGGAAAGGAGCCGCCGATCCACGCGTCGCCCTCGGCCGTGGGGTGCTGGACCGCGCGCAGCCGTTCCATCCGCCCGGCTCGGTTTCCGGCCAGCAGCAGTGTCTCGTGCAGGGTGCGCACCGTGGGGCGTACGGCCGCGTTGCGCCGCAGCCAGTCCTCGATGTCGGCGCCGGGCAGGTTGCCGCGGCCCGCCGGTGGCGGGGCCGGGGCGGTGAGCGCGGGCAGCAGCGGGAGGTCCGCGCCGAGCACCGCGGCCAGCGTCGTACGCGCCCGCGCGAGCCAGGCGTCGACCGGCTCCTCGGCATCCGGCCCCGTGGCCAGCGCGCGCACCTCCTCCTGGACCGGGTGCCCGTCAAGCGGATGGCTGACGGCGAAGGCGGCGAGGCGGGTACGGAGTTGTGCCGTGTCGAGGGTGCGCTCGGCCGCGCCGTCGAGCAGATGCGACGGCAACAGCGGTTGTGCGGTGGCCAGCAGGGACCGGATGCGGGCCGCCCGGCCGTGCAGCCCGTGCCACCCCGGTCCGGTGAAGGTGACAGCCGTCTCCGGGGGGACGGCCGTCACGCCCTGAACGGCCCTGCGCAGCGCGGCCGGTTCGGCGGCCGCCGCGTCCAGTACGGCGCTCAGGGCGCCCAACCCGAGCTGGTCCGCGCTGAGTTCGAAGGGGCGGGGCTCCGCCTGGGGGTCGCCGAGGTTCCCGGCGAGGGTCCAGCCGGTGGCCGGGCCGAGCAGATGGGCGACCCAGGACTCCAGCGCGGGTTGCAGCTCGGCGAGCGGGTCGGCGGGCCAGCCTGTCGGGGCGGTCGGCTTGGCCGGGAGCAGCGCGGCCGTGCGGTGGGTGAGGGCGCGGGCCCGGTGCGGGGTGCGCAGCACGCGGAAGGTGTCCGGCACGTCCTCGCCACGGCCGAGGGTGTCGGCGGTCAGGCCCGCGCGGATGGGGTTGCCGCCCACCAACTGGTGGACGCTCTCGGCCAGTACAAGGTCACCGACCGCGTCGAGCGCGTCGGCGAGGTCGTCCAGCAGCGGCCTCACGGCGGCCCGGTCGCTCTCGTCGCCGACGCCGGCCAGGTCGGGCGCCCCGGCCCCGGCCCGTGCGAGGGCCATGCCGTCGACGACGTTGCGGGCGGAGATCGCCTCCGCGCTGCGGGCCCACAGGTCCGCGGTCTCGGGTTCCTGGGCCGGTGTCCCGGACACGACGGGCAGCGGGAAACGGCGGCGGAACCCCTCGATGAGGTGATCCAACTCGGCGTCGTGCAGGGCACGTTCAAACCGGTAGCCCAGCAGCGAGCCCAGGTTCTGGCCCTGCCGCACACCGCCGAGCAGCCAGCGGGCGACCCGGGCGCGGCGGGAAGTGAGGCTGACGGCGTAGCTCTGTTCGTCGGGGTTGCCGAGGAATCCGGACCGCAGGACGGCCGCCGTGGCCGCGTGGTGCAGTGAGGGCGCGTGGATGTAGCCGTCCTTGCCGGACAGTTCCACCGTGGTCGACTCGTCGTCCAGTTCGATCTCGGACTGTTCCCTCGGCACCGGCGGGCGCAGGTTCTCCACCCAGCCGTAGCAGCCGAACCGCACGCCCTCGGTTCCGGACGCCCGCAGTTCGGCCAGGCGCTTCGACGCCAGTGAGGTGATCCAGGCGTCCAGGCGGTGCGAGTGGACGTCGATGACCTCCAGCAGCAGTTCGGGCAGCCGGGTTACCGGTACGGCGGCCAGGGTCCGCAGGGCCTGCTCCAGCCGGGGCAGCGCGGCCGCGGCGTGGGAAGCGGCGGCGACGCGTTCCGCGCGCTCGCTCTCGTCCAGGCCCTCCAGCACGTCGGCCACGAGCTGGTCCACGTCGCCGGTGACGGCGAGGGCCTGGCGCAGGGGATCGCCGGCGGGGTCGAGGTCACCCAGGAAGGTGGACCAGTTCGGCAGGAACAGCAGGGCGTCGAGCACGCCGCTCATGTCCCGTTCGGAATCGGGGACTTCCTCGGTTCCCTCCTCGTCGACCGGCTCCTCCCCCTCCGCGGGCGGTTCCTCCTCCCCCACCGGCTCCTCGGCCAGGGCGGGGAGGTCGAAGAACGTACTGGGCCGGGGCGGGGTCTCCCGTCCGGTCGACAGCTCCACCGGCCAGGCCAGGTCGTAGGCCTCGGCGGCCAACTCCCCCGCCAGGAACGTCCGTACGGCGGCCAGGTAGTCCGCCGTGGCGGTCGCCCGGGCCGGGAAGGCCTCGGCGTCGGGGGTCAGCCGGGTGACGAACTCCGGGACGCCGGTGGCCTCGTCCAGGCCCCAGCCGAGCGAGGTCGAACCGTTGCTGATCGTCGTCCAGCGGGCCAGGCCGTCGGGCGGCAGACCGGGCAGGCCGAGAAGCGCGGGGGGTGCGTCCAGCGGCGTGAACGGCACGGCGCGTCCCGGCCCGCTCATCCGGGTCATCTCCAGACCGGTGGCCACGGGCAGCCGCTGCAGCGCCTCCACCGCGACCCGGTCCACGGGCTTGCCCGGCTCGACGCGGGGGACCGTCACCTCCTCCTCGCCGTCGTCGTGCACCACGCGCTCGTCCAGTACCGCCCGCCAGCGTTGCCGCAGCCGCAGCAGCCAGGGCGCGATCACCCCGTCGACGTCGTCGGCGCGGACCGCGCGCCAGTCGTCCAGCGCGGTCACCGGCAGGACGCCGTACGGCTGGCGGCCGACGCGCAGCATGGGCAGCGGTCCGCGCCCTCGGACGTGTTCGGCGAGGTGGTCACGGACCGCGCGCCAGGGTCCCTCGGGGGCGACCCCGCTGGGCTGTCTGGTGCCCAGGTCGATGGTGGTCAGCGCGGCCTCGGCGAAGCCCTTGCCCAGCGTGGGCCAGGTGAGCAGGGTCAGCGCGGCGACGGCCGAGGGGGCGGCGTCGGTGGCGCCGGGGCAGCCGCGCAGGAAGCCGGGGTCCGGCAGGCCGAGCGCGGTCGCGAGGGTGTCGGCGACCGGCCGCTCCCCCTGCTCCGGGTCGGGATCCGGGCCGGGGTAGGCGGGGGCCGAGGACCAGCCCGAGCGGGAGCGTGGGGTGTTGTTGGTGGCGGTGCCGGAGGGCAGCAGGCCGAGGCCGCCGCCGTACCGGTGGCCGTGCAGCAGGTCGCGCAGGCGGGCCGCGCCGGCCGCGGGCGCGTCGTCGCGTACCCCGACGACCAGCAACTGGTCCAGGTTCTCGGTGTTCTCGGGCGGGACGATCAACTCGACGCCCATGCCGGCCTTGACCGCCTCGAACCAGTCGGTCTCCCAGCCCTCCTCCTCGGCGCGCAGCAGACCGATCGGCAGCGGGTCGGGCACCGGACGGCCCAGTTTGTCGACGACGATCCGGCCCTCGAACAGACCGAGGAAGCGCCAGCGTCTCGGCATCGCGACCGCGTGCGGGCGGTGCTGCTGGGGGTCGTCGGAACGCGTCACGGGCGCCGGGGCGCCGGGGCGGCAGGCGCGGACCGCCCAGGAGGCACGGGCCGGGCGCAGCTTCGTGAGCACGTCCTGCCAGGCCTCGGGGCCGGGGTTCTGCCAGTACGCGGTACCGGCGGCGACCTCGGCGGGGGTGAGCGCGGGCTCGAACCGGGACAGCAGGATGTCGTCCGGGTAGATCCGCACCCGCAGGGTCTTCGGCTCCCACCAGATGGTCTCCACCCGTACCGGCAGCAGCGCGATGGGCGCGGTGTTGTCGTCGGGGAACAGTGCCTCGCCCTCCGCCAGGGCCTGGTTCAGCTCCTCCTGTGCTCCGGCGGCCAGGCGGTTCAACTCCTCTGCCCGGGTCTGGAGTTCCGGCAGCGCCGCCTCGGCCGCGGCCAGCGCGTCGGCCGCGGTGGGCGGGAAGGGGGGATCCGGCAGGCCGGCCTGGACGTGCGCCCGCAGGCGGCGGACCACGGCTTCCTGCTCGTCGGCGAGGGCCTGCGCGGTGTCCGCTTCGGTGCGTGCGCGGTCCAGCTGCGCGCGGGCGGCGAAGGCGTCGGTCATGTCCCCACTGCTCCTGTCCTCGGCACGGTGGTCAGCCGCCCAGCAACGTGGTGGCACGGAAGGCCAGTTGGAACGGCTGCTGGAAGGCGATACGGGCCATGTCGGCCGCGTCCCGGGCCCAGACCGGTGGATCGGGCTGGGTGAACTGGTTCGGCGTGCCGTCGGGCGGCCGGCCGAGCTGGACGCATCGGGTGGGCTCCACGTGGACGCCCTGCCAGGTGAGGTCCGCCCAGGTCTTCATCGTGGCGGGTTGATCACCGGTGTCGAACCCGAACTGGGTGCCCCGCATGGGTTCGCGGAACACGAAGAACCAGTCCTCGGCGCGGGCCCGCTCCTCGTCCAGGTCCGCGAACAGGTACAGGACGGTGGACTCGTCCAGCGCCAGCGCGGTGGCCGGTACGCCGTCGAAGGCGGCCGGCAGTCTGCCGTCCACTCCGCGTACGGCGAGCAGGGCGGTGCCGGGGAAGCGGCGCAGCAGGTCGCCGCGCACGAGCATCGCGAGGTCACCCTCGCCGCCGGTGCGCAGCTGACTGCCCAGGGGGGCGTCGGACGGCCACAGGGCGATCTCCTCGACGTCCGCGCCGGCGCCGGGCCAGAACCGGGCAAACGGGGTGCCGCGCTGGTCGGTGGGGAACTCCCGCCACAGCAGCTCGCGGTTGAACTCGTGGTTGAGGCCGACCAGTAGCGCGGCGATGAACTCGGGGTTGGTCTCCAGCAGGGTCACCGAGTCCTGCGGCAGCCCGCCGATGCCCGGCAGCGCCCAATCCGGCCAGCGGGCCAGCAGTTCCTCGGCGATCGGTACGGTGAACCTCGGGTGGGCCATGATCGGCCGCAGTGGCCGGTCGTCCTCGGCTGTGCGCCGGGCCCAGAAGTCGGCGGGGATACGGTCGGCGAGGCGCAGCAGTTGCAGCCGCACCGGGCTGAGTCCGGCGCGCAGTTCACCGGGCAGGCCGGCCTCGGGCTCATCGTCGCTGATCATGTTCAGGGATCGGAGCTTTCCCGTGAGGAACGACCCGGTCGGCGGCGGCTCGGCGCCCTCGTCGGCCGTCACCCGCTGGACCCGCCGGGCCAGCGCGCCGTTGGCGCGGGTCAGCCGGGCGAAGGAGGTACTGGCCGTGGCGGCCGGCAGGTCCGGGGCCTTGGCGAGCATGGTGGCCAGCGTGGTCGGCTCCGCGTCCGGCTGCGTGGCGGACACGGGCACGCGCCCGCTCACCGGTGCCATGACGGTGACCAGGTCGGCCGCGTCCAGCGGGTCGAGGTGCTTGCGCTGGGCCCGCTCGGCGGCGACGGCCGCCAGCTCGCCCGCCGCCAGCAGCCGGTTGGCCTGCCGGATCTCACCGACCTGCTCCCAGGCCCGGGCCATCAGGAACTCCTGCTCCAACTGCACATAGCGGCAGCCGAGTGCGGCGGCGACCCGTCGGCGGACCTCGACGTTGAGGGTGTGCATCCAGGTGCCGGGCGCGGCGGGCACGGTCTGTTCGCCCGTGTGGTGGCTGCCGTACAGCGGTGGGGCCACGGCGGCGACGTCCCGGTCCTCGACGGGTTCCTCCTCGGGCACGGGCTCGCCTCGGAGCAGGGCCGGTGCGTCGACCCGTTCGCGGATCAGCGCCCGGAACCGCTCCTGGGCCGCGGGGTCGGACCAGGCCTCGGGTGTCGTCGTGCCGGGCGGGCGCAGCGCGCCGTCCATGGCGACGGTGGCCGGGCCGGTGCTCTCCTCGGCGGGCCAGGGGCGGCCGACGTCGATGGTCCGGGTGCCGAGTCCGGACTCGGCGGCGGGCCGGAAGCGCAGCCTGCGGGCGAGTTCCTCGAAGGTGCCCGCCTGTCCCGTACGGAAGGTCCACGAGTGGTAGACGGGCAGGTCGACGGTGTCCCGGCCGGGGACCGGCCAGGCGTCCGCGGTGGCCGGTCCCTGGGGCGTGACCCTCAGGCCCGCGTCCCGGCCCGCGGCGGTGGCGGGCACCACGGCGGCGATCCAGCCGCGGTTCGGGGCCAGCCGGCGCGGGCACAGCAGCCGTCCGACGACGCCCGCGGAGTGTTGGCGCACGCCCTGTTCGACGAGCCGCCGCGCGCTCTCGCCATCGGTGACGTCGTCGGGCAGCCGTGCCTCGACGTGGGTCCAGGCCCATCGTTCGGCCAGTGGCGGCAGCGCGGCGACCGGGGCGGTGAGGACGGGCAGCGGGTTCCCGGGGCGGGGTGGTGCGGCCTCGTCCTCGGCGAGCACAATGAGCGCGAGCCAGGGCTGCGGGGTGGGCCCGCCCGCGGTGGGCACCGTCCCCGGGGACAGCAGCCAGGGCAGGTCGGCGTGCGCCAGCTCCACGCTCGCCAGCACGTTCTCCGCCGCGTCGGGTGTGCCGGGCGGCGGCTCCTCGCGCAGCACCATCGAGCGGTCGAAGCCGAGCACGTCGCCCGGTCCCACCAGCGACAGGGTCGGTCCCGTCACCTCCGGCTCCTCGCGGCGGCCGTCGATGTCCCGGAAGAACCGCACCGCCGTGCGCAGTTGCTGCCCGTCGGCCGAGGCGGCGGCACCGACCCGCGCGGAGGAGAAGAACCAGCGTGTGCTCATACGGCGCTCCCGAGGGGCCGGTGACGGGTGCGGGGCGCTGTCATCGGCCCACCTCCCAGCTCTCCAGGAGCCGCAGTGTCTCCTGCGGCTGGTCGAGTCGGCCGCTCACCGCCTGCCAGGCGTCGGCGGTGGCGTCGACCATGGTGACGTCGTCCAGCAGTGGCGCCAGCGAATCGGCGGCGGCCACGCTGAGCTTGGCGGAGCGCACCTTGATGGCCGCTTCCGGCGTACGCCACCGTTCCAGTCGTTCGGCCGCGCTGACCGCGAAGACCGACTCGAGGCGGAACAGCCCCGGCCAGAGGGAGAACTCCCGCTCGGGCAACCGGGGTTCGTAGCCGGTCTCGTAGCCGTCGTCTACGCGGTGGCCGGTGCCGACCGCGACGCCCTCGGTGCGCGCCTGCAGCCCGCTCGCCCGGGTGATGAAGGCGGGCTCGCTGAGCTGCGCCTCCTCGTTGAGGTCGAAGAACTCGCCGGGCACGAACCGCTCGGACAGCGAGGGCAGTCCGGCGGCGGCCTGCGTGGTGCCGAGGGTGATCTCCTTGATCGTCCAGGTCTGTGCCGGTACCGGCCGTCGCTCGAACCGGGAGATCGGCACACCCAGCGGGACCACGCGCTGGGTGACGCGGAGGGTGGCGTCGGGGTGCACGAGGGTGCCCTGGTTCAGCTTCTCGTTCGCGTCCCGGGTGAACACCAGCGCGGTGCGTTCGGCGGCCGGCCGCTGCGCGGCCCAGGCCTTCGACTGCGCCAGTTCGGGGGCCAGTGCCTCGATCGGATGGCGTCCGGCCTTCTGCGCGACGGCGGGCGGCGAGCCCCAGCGGATGTCGAAGTCCAGCTCGACGTCCCAGAACAGCACCGAGATGCTGCCGGTGCCGAAGGCGTGCCAGGGCGCGGGTCCCTCCAGCGTGAAGTCCAGGGCGATCCCGGCCAGTCGGCGGCCGAAGGCGCGCACCGCCACTCCGGCGCGTACGTGCACGGAGAACGCGAACACGGGGTCGAAGACGAACAGCGCGTCAAGGCCGAGCCAGCCCGTCACCCCGCAGCCGGCGATCGTGGCGTTCAGCTGGACCTGGCCGCCGAACATCACCGCGTTGGAGGTGACGGCGAAGTAGGCCTCCATGCGCAGTCCCCAGCCCTGGCCCGGGGCCAGGTCCACCTGGAGCCGGTTCAGCGCGGGGACCCGCGCGGGGCGGGTGTAGCGGGGGTGGAAACCGCCGGCGGACAGCACGAACTCCGGCTGCCGGCCGCCGCGTACGAGCAGATACAGCTCGCCGCGCACCGCGAGGCCGACGATCCAAGAGCCGGACAGCGACACCAGCAGTTCGA
Organism: Streptomyces sp. NPDC043726; assembly: GCF_056436565.1. Lineage (NCBI taxonomy): Bacteria > Bacillati > Actinomycetota > Actinomycetes > Kitasatosporales > Streptomycetaceae > Streptomyces > Streptomyces sp. NPDC043726. The sequence goes on along the minus strand of NZ_JBWKCI010000002.1, from coordinate 114,891 downwards.
CGAGCGGTTCGGCCGGTTCGATCCGGCCGAGCACACTGGCCTGGAGGCGGATGAGCGGTACGGCCGGGTCGGGCAGCCCGACCAGCAGCCGTCCCAGCAGCAGAGCGCGCGCCGGTGCGGGCAGTTCCAGGATCAGCGCGCCGGACAGCGACACCATCCGGCCGCCCCAGTTGAGGCGGATCATCGGCCCGACCAGGAAGCGCCCGGACGCCACCGGGAACGCCGAGCCCAGCGAGCCGATGATCTCCTGGGCGCGTTCCACCGCACGGTCGGGGAAGAGCACATGATCGGCGTTGCCGTCGCCGACGAGCTGCTGCAGCGAGGTGACGTCCGCGCGCCGGTTCACCCCGACCAGACCGCCGACCGCGTCCAGCGCGAAGCCCAGGCCGAGTTGGATGCCGGGGGTCGGGAACTGGGCCGAGAGCAGCGCCAGGAAGCTGGTGGGGGCCTTGCCGTCGGGCGGCCGGAACAGGGCGACCGCCTGGACGCGCAGCACGCCGAGGTCGATGGAGATCAGACCGCCGTACCCCTGATCGGGGGTGCGCCGGACCAGGCCGCCGCCGGAGACGGGCGGCACTTTCAGCTCGGTGCCGATACCCTCCGGGAACAGTTCGCGCAGCCGGCTCGGGTCGAGGCCCGGGCGGCTCGACGGGGCGAACGTGACGGGCAGTTCGATGCCGGCGCGCTCGAGGTGGACGCTCAATGGCAGGCCCGGAAGACCGGCGCTGGCCGACACCGACAGGGCCAGCCGTGGCTCGCCCCCGTCGGAGGTCAGCTCCAGGGACGCGCCCCGGCTGGACACGGCCGGGGCGTTCAGCCGGAACGGGAGGGGGACGTTGAGGCCGCCGGTGCCGGTGAAGCGCAGGCCGCCGGTCCGGTCGGCCCGCAGCACGATGGGCGCGGGCGGGCCCGACATCGGGCTCGCCCCGCCGATGCCGAGCAGCCGGGCCAGTGCGGCCGGCAGTACGGCGGCGGTGAACCCCTGCAGCTCCAGCTCGGCGGCGGCCGGGGTGCCGGGTTCCGAGGTGACGGTGAGCGCGATGCCGTCGACGCTCATGCCCGGCCCGTCGGTCATTCCGGCGGTGAGCTTGCCGGTGCGGCGCAGCCGGATCGTGGCGCTTGCGTTGGGCGGTTCGGGCGGCAGGACCGGTACCGGTCCGGCGGCGATCGTCGCCTCGGTGGTCCACGGTCCGTGGGCCGTCAGGGGCAGCGTCAGGGTCGCTCCCGGGGTGACCACCACGTCGAACACCGGTCCGTCCGGGGTCACTCCGAGGACGGCGCGCCCGGCCGGGTCGGTCAGGACGAGGGCCACGCCGAGCGGGGCGCCGGGCTCCCGCCGCCAGCCGTGCAGCCGTACGGGCGAGGCCCCGTCGAGGTCCCCGAGCGTCTCGCGGACCAGTTCCACCAGCGAGTTGCCGGGCGGCAGCTTGTCGTGCACGGCGAGCAGTCGCCCCGCGAGCTCGGTGCCCGCGGCCGAGGGGTCCTCACCGACTTCGGGCAGCGAGCGGACCAGGCCGGCCACGGCGTCCGCGGCCAGCGCGCGCAGTTGGCCGGCGACCTGCTGAAGGAGTACCTGCGGGTCCATGGCGGCTCACCCCTGGCCGGTTTCGCCGTTGTCGATCACCAGCGCGCCGTTCATGGTGCCGACGCCGAGCCAGCGGCCGTCGGGGCTGAACTTCAGCGCCAGCACCTCGTCGGTGGAGACGGTGTACAGCTCCTTGCCCTCCAGGTTGAACAGCCGTACGACGTTGTCGATGGAGGCGCTGGCCGCGTGCTTGCCGTTGGGGCTGAACGCGACGTGGGTGACGGCTCCGAAGCTCTGGTCGTCCGGGGCGCCGGGGGTCAGTTTGGGCGCGCGGCCTTTCTCGATGCCGGCGTCCGCGTCCAGGACCCGGGCGAAGCCGTCGGCGCCGCCGACCACGGTCCACTTGCCCTTGGGGTCGAACGCCAGGCAACTCGGCGCGGTGACCTGGTCGTCGATGTCCTCCGGGGTGGGCCACACCTGTTTCCCGGTCTGCGCCTCGAACATGCGGGTGGTGTCGTCCGCGGCGCAGCACAGCACGGTCAGCCCGTCGGGACTGAACGCGACGGCGAAGACGGCGTCCTTCGGGGTGAGTCGGCTGATCTGCTTGCCGGTGGCCAGGTCGTGCACCCGCGCGGATCCGGCGTGCTGGTGGTTCCCGCCGTGGCGTTCGTCGACGGCCAGCGCGATCCGGGTGCCGTCCCGGCTCAGGTCCACGTCGGCTATCAGCGGCGGGTCGACGGTGATGCGCTGCTTGATCTCGCCGGAGGCCTGGTCGAGTACGGCGACCAGGGTGTCGGTGACCGCGACGATCCGTCCGTCGGGGGCGAACCGCACGGTGTTCACCGAGTTGCCCGGGGCGAGCGGTCCCTGCCAGAGGGCCGTGCCGGTGTTGCTGTCCCGCAGGAACACCTGCTCGAAGTCGGCGACGACGATCCGGGTGCCGTCCGGGCTGAAGGCGATGCCGGTGACGGATCCGTTGGTGGTCACCTCCAGCGGGGGCGGCCCGATGCCGATCGAGCGCACCCGCAGCTTCGTGTCGCTGCCGCCACTGGCGAAGCGCTTGTTGTCCGGGCTGAAGGCGACGGCCTGGACCGTGCCGTCCTGGTGGGCGCGGAGTGCGACGGTACCGGGCTCGCTCATGACCGGTTCCTCCTCATGCCGGAGTGTGTCTAGCCGACCGGCAGTGAGACGTCGAACGTCGCGCTGCCGCCGCGCACGGTGACGGTGACCGTCTCCGGTACGAGACCGGCCGGGTTGTCGAAGCGGTACAGCGCGTATGCGTTGGCGCCGGTCATCTGGACGGCGGGAAGCGGACCGGGGGCGGGCGCTTCCGCGATGCTCAAGGACTGTCCGCCGGCGAGGAGTTCGACGGCGACGTCGGTGTCCTGCAGGTCCATGGGCTGCTCAACCGCGATGGCCACGTTGACGCGCACCGACGTGCCGGTCACCTCGCTCAGGGAGGGGTAGACCCAGAAGTCGCCCGCGCGTCGGGGGGTTTCGTCGTTCATGGGGCTCCTCACGGCACCTGGCAGTTGACGGTCCACTCGCGGGTGAGCAGGACCCTTCCGCCGTTGCACACGTCGATCAGCTGTCCGCGGAAGTCGACATCGATCTTGAAGAAGGTGCCGGGCGATCCGACACCGCCGGGCGTGTCCCGGCCTGCGTACTGCTCTCCGGAGCGCCGCTTGATCAGATACATGTCGTTGAGATTCCCGTTCCCGACCGCGGCGTTCCGGTGTCCGTAGTCCAGGTCGACGTGGAAGGGGTTGGCCGGGCTGGACGCGGCCTGTCCGTCCTCGATGAAGTGATCGTCGGTGGAGCCCGGTGCCGGCCGGGCGCGCATCAGACGGGGCGTCGGAACGCCGTTCTCCTTGGTGATGAAGCGCACGGGCTGGCCGTTCACCTCGAGCTCACCCCGGATGTACTGCCGGTATTCGCCGCATGCGGGAATCGAAGGATCTGCGTGGGCGAACACCGCGTGCATCTCGAATTCACCGCCGCAGCGCACGTCCGGCTGCGTGCGCTTGCTGCAACTCACCAGCCTAGCCGGAATGTCCGCGCTCGCCACATCAGCCTGCAACCACTCGATCACCTCGTCGATCGGGCCGGTGAACCCAGCCCGCACCAGCTCCGGCCACTTTCCCGGCTCGGTGATCGGCAGGGGATAGCCAGGCCGCACCTTCTCGTTCCGGATGTCGTAATTCAGGTACTGGCCGCCCTTGAAGAAGTACGCCGTCCCGTTGCCCCAGTTGACGGCCGCGTCCACGCCGGATGCGAATGCGGCAGGGAAGTCCGGCCAGCCCTCGGAGATGTCGCGCGGGTAGACGGCGTGGTCGACGGAATCGGTCTCGAGGTCGTACCGGACGTATTTCGGGCCCTTGAAGAAGAACACGCGACCGTCTCCCCAATTGATCGCCGCGTTCATTCCGGCGGCGAAGGAGGCGGGCAGCGCGGGCCACTGCGAGGCCGTGTCGTGGGGGTAGAAATCCGCGTCAACCGTGTCGTTGGTGGCGTCCCAGCGGACGTATTGCGAGCCCTTGAAGAAGTACACGAAGCCGTCCGGCCAGTTCACCACGGCGTCGACGCCGTGGGTGAAGGAGGCGGGCATCGCGGTCCACGCCTCGGCGACGGCGCGCGGGTAGACGTCATGGTTGACCGACTCCGCGCCGGTCACCGGGTCGATCTCGTAGCGGACGTATCTGCCGCCACGGAAGAAGAACACCGTCCGTGCCTGCGCCATGGTCGCTCCTTCCCGGGCGTCCACGTGGCGGTCGGCGACCAGCACGTAACGCACCGTCATGAGAGTAGGGGAAGGGTGGCGGTGCGACGAGGATTCGGCCCGTGGCGGTCGCGTGGCGTGGCCCTCCGTGTGGTGCCAGCATGGAAGTGGTGCTGGGCGCCGCTCCGCTCTCGTGGGAGGGAATGCCATGGCCAAGCGACTGGTCGTCTGCTGCGACGGCACATGGAACTTCGCCGACCAGCCGAGCAAGACGAACGTCGCCAAGGTCGCCCTGTCCTTGATCCCCGGCACCGCCGGTGGCAAGGAGCAGCGCGTCTACTACCACAGCGGCGTCGGCACCCAGCGGCGCGAGCGCGTGCGCGGCGGGGCCTTCGGCGTCGGGCTGTCCCGGAACGTCGTCAACGCCTACCGCTTCCTCGTCGAGACCTACGAACCCGACGACGAACTGTTCCTCTTCGGCTTCAGCCGGGGCGCGTTCACCGCCCGCAGCCTGGCCGGACTGATCCGCAACGGCGGCATCCTGCGCCGGGACCACGCCGACCGGATCCCCCAGGCCTGGGCCCTGTACCGGGACCGGATCGAGCAGCCCAACGGCGCCGCCGCCACGTTGTTCCGCCGCTCCTACGCGCGTGAGACGGAGATCCGCTTCATCGGGGTGTGGGACACCGTCGGTGCGCTCGGCATCCCGATGCCGAGCGCACCGTGGCTGCAGCCGTACGCGGGGCGGTTCAACCGCCGCTGGGCCTTCCACAACACCGAGTTGAGCAGCTGGGTCGGGGCGGCCTTTCACGCGCTGGCCGTCGACGAGCAGCGCTCGGCGTTCCGGCCGACCCTGTGGCACCAGCAGCCCGGAGCCGACCGGCAGGGCCAGGAACTGAAGCAGGTGTGGTTCGCCGGGGTGCACTGCGATGTCGGCGGCGGCTACAAGGAGACCGGACTGTCCGACATCCCCCTGCTGTGGATGGTCGATCAGGCCCGCAGATACGGTCTGGAGTTCGACCTCGACGCCCTCAGCGCGGCGGGACCCAAGGTGATGCGCCCCGAGGAGAGCACCGAATTCCGCGTACGGCCGGACAGTTCGGGGATGCTGCACTCCTCACGCAACGGCATGTACCGCCTGGCCAAGCCGCTGCACCGGCCGATCGGCGAAGCGGCGAACGACAAGGGCGAACCCGACGGCAACGAGTTCCTGGCGGTACCGGCCAAGGAGCGGTACGACCGCGATCCGGGCTACCGGCCGCCGCGGCTGGAGGGGTATCTCGGCGCCCAGGAGCGGATACGGCTGGAGCCGGTGCTGCTGCCGGACCTCGCCGCCGGGCTGCCGCCCATACCCCCCGTGCCGTCCGGACCGGAGGCCGCGGCGCCGCAGCCGCCCGGTGAGCTGCCCCGGACCCCGTGACAGCACGGTCCGGACCGTCCGAGAGGCCCGGACCAGTACGCCGCCGCGGGCAGCACCAATCTGAACTTCCGCTCCCACACCACGGATTCGGAGCTGCATCTCGGGGTCCTCGACACGGACCTGGCCGACGGCACCATGGGCGGCGCGCCGCACCGGGCCGGGGTGTCCGTCCGTGACCTGCGCGCACAGATCTGGGGCGAGCACCTCAACGAGGACCCGTCCCTGCACCAGGACCCGCTGGCGGGCCTCGCGCGCATGCCCACCGCGGGCGGCAAGACCGCCTGGCGCCGATCGTGCTCGGCCCCCTGGCGCTGCCCCTCTCCCTGTACCGGACATGGACCTCGGCGTCGTCGCCGACGCCATCCCCAATCCGGAGTCGTTCCTGCGCGATCTGCTCAACCCGCACACCGTCTGCTGAGGACAGCGGCGGACCGCTCTACACTCCGTCCACCCGCCAGCCCTTCGCCTGCAGGGCGGCGGCCAGCGCGAACAAGGTGTCGCCCGCGCACACTCCGTCCTGCGGCAGACCCTGGTCGCCCTGGAACGCACTCACCGCGGCCCGGGTGCGCGGACCGTCGAGTCCGTCGATGCGGCCGGGGTCGTAGCCGAGGGCGGTCAGGCCCTCCTGGATGCCGCGTACGGAGCCCAGGTGGAACACCTTGGGGCCCACCTCACCCCCGGGTACCGGCGGTGTGCCGTCCTGAGCGAAGGTCACGGGGGCGACGGTGTCCGTACCGGTGATGCTCAGGAGGAACTCGTTCAGGTCGACGCCCCGGTACTGGCCGCCCGGCGCGCCGCCGACGATCTCGACGAGGGCCCAGTGGAGGTGCGTGGCGGTCCCGCCGCTGCGGCAGACGGTGCCCAGCGGATCGCCCCGGCTGACCGAGCTGCCGACGTCCAGCCCCGGCGGGACCCCGGTGATGTGGGTGAAGTAGCCGCCCATCATGTCGTTGTGGGCCCGCATGAACAGCTGGGCCCCGTACACCTTGGGTGTGTCCTCGGCCGGACGGTGGGGGTTGTGGCGGGTGATGTGCGCGTCGAAGGCGGCGCGGACGAGGGTTCCCTCGGGGGCTCCGAAGTCCATGCCGTACTGCTCGTACCAGTGCGGTGGCTGGTGGCCCCCGACGTTCGGGCCGCCGAGGTCGGTGGCGCCGGTGCCGGGCTGGAAGGGGCCGGAGAGGTCGATGGTGAAGGCGGACATGGCGCGCTCCCTCGGTGCCTTGTCGTCGGTCAGGGTACGAACACGGCGAAGCCCAGGCCCGAGAGCTGGGCAGCTAGGGCGGCCACCGTGTCGGGGTCATTGAAGGCGCCGTTCTCGCCGAGGCCGGCGGCCGACTGGAACTCCTTGACCTTGCCCTGGGTGCGAGGGCCGTCGACGCCGTCCTGCGTGAGCGGTTTGAAGCCCAGGGCGAGCAGCGCCCCTTGGACGCCGAACACGTCCGACACGTCCAGGGCGATCTGCTCCGGGGACAGGCCCTGGTCCTCCACGGCGCGGGCGAGCAGGAAGTGGGCCCGGTCGAGCTTGTTGCGGATCCTGATGGTGCCGACGTCCGGCTGGAAGCGGCATTCGTCGGCGGCGCCGACCCAGTTGCGGCTGCCCACATGACCCTGGAACTTGGGGAAGCGGAACATCGGGCCCATGCCCCAGGCCATGCTGAGCGTGGCGAGCTGGGCGTTGGCCGGCCAGGAGGCAAACTCCCCGAAGCCCGTCCGGCCGAGGAGCACCGACTCCATCTCGTCGAGCTTCTCGAACACGTGCCGGTCGATCTCGTCGTTGGTGACGTGGAGCCGCGTCAAGGGCGGCGCGAACTGGCGGTGCCCGAGCGGGGCGAGGTCCAGACGGGACTTCACGGTGTCCCACTCGGCGGCGACCTCGTCGGACGACGCCTCCGATCCGACGTCGTTGACGAGCCAGCGCAGCCTGTTGGCGGCGGCCAGGGAGGCGGTACGTTCCGGGTCCGTCGGTGCGGAGTTGTCACGGGCCGTCTGGTCGATCTTGTTGCCGATGCCGGTGCTCACATACCCCTTCACGTCCAGGTACATGAAGTTGACGCGCCCTTCGAGGGGGTCGTTGAAGCTGATCCAGTAGTCGCGAACGCTCTGGTGCATGGTGCCGCCTTCCTGTCCGGGTTTCCCGGCCGCACCGGCAGCATCCGGGCGAACGCCGGTGAGGGCTCGACGCCCAGTTCCTCCTCCAGGAGACGGCTGAACGCCTCGTAGTGGCGCACCGCCTCGCCGATGTTGCCCTCCGCGAGATGCGCCGAAACGACGGCCCGGTGCGCGCTCTCGCGCAGCGGCTCCGCCCGTACGCTCGCCCACGCCGCCTCCATCGCCAGGGCCGGTCTGTCCTGGCGCACCAGGGCCTCGGCGAGGGCGTCCAGGGCGTGCAGGCGGAGCTGCCGAAGCCGCTCACGCTCCATCAGGACCCAGTCCTCGTCCCAGCCCGGCAGCAAGTCCTCTCCCGTCAGCAGGCCGAGCGGCGGGCGGGCACCGAGCGGCGGGCCGCTGCCTTCCACGATGCCGAGTGCGGTCCGGGTCAGGGCGTGCACGTCCACCCGCAGGGCCGGGGCGACGATCAGGGCGTCCCCGCAGCAGTCGATGAGGGGCGGCTCGCCCCGCGGCAGCTTCCACAGGGTGGTGCGCAGGCTGCCCCTGGCGTGTCCCTCGGTGACCTCGGGCCACAGGGTGCCGGCGAGGACTGTGCGGCACACCCGCCCGCGCAGCGCCATGAACGCCAGCAGCCGCTGGCCGTTGCGGCACAGTTCCACCGGCTCGGCACCCAGTTCCAGACGGAACTGGCCGAGCAATCGCAGCCTGGGGGGAGCAGACACCGACTTGACCGCCTCACGAGCAGTGTGCCGCCCGGGCGCGCCCTCCGACAGGGCGTGTCGTCACCAGTTTCGGCTCCGCGTGCACACTCCGCAACTCGAACACCCGCCCGTGAACCCGCCGATGACGGCACGGTGACGCCGCGCTGACGCCGTTTCCGTATGTTCGAACAGAGCGGATCCGCCCGCTCGGTCACCCCACCACGTCGACTCAACGGGTTCGTCATGGTCGCTCTGCCCACGGTCCAGTTGTCCAACGTCCGCTTCGGCATGCGGAACGACGACGTGCGCGTCGTGCAGCAGGCCCTCATCAAGCGGGACCGCCGGATTCCCGACGGCGCCACCGGGCTGTTCGGTGAACAGACCAAAACCGCCTACCGGGACGAGCAACTCGCCCAGGGTTTCCGGGGAGCCGACGCCGACGGCATTCCGGGCCCCACATCGCTGGCCGAACTCGGCAGGCTCAGCGGCCTGTTCCGCCTCGACGACGGGCCCGTGCAGCCGGGCGGCGCGGGAAAGCTCGCCCTCACCCAGGTCACCTTCCGCGACCCCCACGACAAGGCCGGTGAGGCGGCCATGCGGGTCTACGCGCGCAAGGCCTGCGAACTGACCGGGATGGACCCGGAGTTCGGAGTCCCGGCGCTGGCCACCATCGCCAAGCGCGAGTCCGCCTCGAACCACCCGAGGTTCCGGGTGAACACGACGGACATGAACGCGCGCGGCCGGAAGGTCGCCGACGGGCACCCGCTCAACTGCTCCCGGGGTGCCACGCAGTGCATCCCGGCCACGTTCGCCACCTTCCACCAGGCGGGCACCGCCACCACGCCGTACGACGTGGTCGCCTGTATGTGCGCCACGGTCAACTACGTGCGCCACCGCTATCGCGTGAACCAGTCCGGCTCGAACTTCGCCGCCCGCGTCCAGCAGGCCGATCCACGCCGGGCGCCCCACTGGTACTAGGAGTCCCCCATGGCCGCTGAGTCCGTCATTGTGTCCAACGTCCGGTTCGGGAAGAAGAACGACGACGTGCGCGTCGTGCAGCAGGCCCTCGTCAAGCGGGGCCACAAGATCGACAAGGTGACCGGCCACTTCGGCCCCCAGACCAAGAAGGCGTACGAGGCAGAGCAACGCAAGCAGGGCTTCCGCGGAACCGACGCCGACGGTGTACCGGGTCCCACGTCCCTGGCCAACCTCGGCCGCCTCACCGGCATGTTCCGCGTCGCCGGCGAGCCGAAGCGCGCCGGCAAGGGCAAGGTCGCCTCACCCGTGCCCGGGCACAGGGTCACCTTCGGGTTCTTCCAGCGCGGTCCCTACGCCTGGAAGCCCGACGGGTTCGGCCGGCACACCGGGCAGGACTTCGCCGCCATGTCCGGTGTCCCGGTGGTCGCCGTACGCGGCGGGAAGATCGCCTGGTCGAACGGCCAGGGCGGCGCGTACGGCCAGTGGATCGGCCTCGCCGCGGACAACGGGCACGTCTACACCTACTCCCACCTCTCGCAACGCCAGGTGAGGGCCGGTCAGCGAGTCGCCGCCGGCCAGCAGCTCGGCAGGGTCGGCAGCACGGGCAACTCCAGCGGTCCGCACCTGCACTTCGAGATGTCGAAGGGCTCCTCCTGGGCCTACGGCAGTGTCGCGAAGCCCACTTGGTGAAGCAGTCCGCCCGGTCAACCAGCGAAAGAGGCACCGGCATGACACAGCGCAATCCCCACCCGGTCCCGCGGGAGCCCGGCACGATCGTGCCCGCCGAGGTGAGGGGCTGGCAGAAGGGCTACGACGCGGGCATCAGCTCACCGCCGGACGTACCGCCGACACCGAGTGTCCGGCACACCGGCTTCATGCACGCCTGGGCCGAGGGTGCCGCCGCGGGTAATGCCGACGGGCGTACCGAGGGCTGGCGTTGGGCGTACTTCGACGGGGGTGCGGTGCCGCAGCCCGGGGACGCCGGCTCGTACGGGCCGCGGGCGAGCGGTGAACCGGAGGCCGACTTCGCGCAGAGCTGGGCGTGCGTGGGGGAACGGCCGCTGCGGGTGCTGCTGGCGCTGTTCGCCCCGGGCGACGAGGCGGAGGACGGACTGGTCGGCCGTACGCTGGCACGCGCCTGTGCGGACAAGGGGGTCGCGCGGCTGTACCTGCCCGTCCGCACCTCGTCCCGGGGGCCCGCCGCCGAACCGACCGGAGACGCGCTGCTCGACGCGGGCTTCCGGCACGGTTCGGTGACCGAGTCCCTGGCCGAGGCGGCCCCCCAGGCCCGCCCGGAGGTGCAGACACGCGTGCCCCACTTCGGTGCCCTCGTGCGCTACACCCCCGCGGCCGAACATCACTTCTTCGACCTGCTGCCCCTGGCCGGCCAACTGGCCCGGCGGATGTGACCGCGCGCGTCAGGCGTCCTCGAAGAGCAGGTCCTCCGGGGGATGCGTCATCCGGATCGTCTGGCCGTTGGTGACCTCCACGACACGGTGCAGGCCCACGCACCGCTCACCGGTGGACAGGATCGAGAAGCGGTCGCCGACACCCCCCAGGAAGGCCGGAGCGCACGCCAGTGGCATGTCGAGCCGGAGGTAGTCCACGAGCCGGCGGAACAGCTTGGGCAGGACCAGGACGTCGTCCGTCAGCGAGGACAGGCCGGTGATCTTCGCACCGGAGAGGGTGGCGTCGTCCGGCCACAACCCCCGGCCCTCGTCCCGGGCCTGCTGAGTGACGGTGGCCAGTTCCACCCGCAGCGTGGTGAACAGGGTGCGGTAGAAGGTCGGGTAGGCGAGGCCCTGCGTGATCAGGTGGTGGTTGACCGTCGTGCGCAGCACGGCCTCGTCGACGTCGATCTCCAGACCGCTGGTGCCGGGGCCCGTTCCGCGTCCCGCGAGCGCGATGCAGCGGCCGTGGACGTCGGCGCCGCGCGTGAGCACGAAGCCGGGCACGGTCTCCGGGGTGGTCGCGGTCACGGTCTCGTCGGGGCGGTGCTGGACGTCGGTGAAGCCCAGCCAGCGCAGCAGTTCGTCGCGCGCGGCATGGGCGGCCGCCAGCGGCTGATGGACCCGCTTCGGGCCGTAGTGGGTCTCGGGCGCGTCGACCGCGTCCAGCCGCAGCTTCGCGCGGCCCGCGGCGCTGTGCTCGACGGCGCGCCCGCGCCCGCCGCCGACGAGGCTCCACTGGGTCGGGTCGTCGGCCGTGAAATGAACCGTGTCCCCGTCCGGCTGCGAGCCCTTGATGTCGTAGAAGCCCTGGATCAGAAGCATGGGCATGGCGACTCCTCAACCGTGCGACGGTGCTCGATGGCGTCGAAATGCCCCCGATTCCGATGGTGCACCCGAATCAGGGGTTCCGCACCCGCGAGGGGTACGTCGAGCGCCGGCGCCGTTCCCCGGCCGTGCCGCCGCGCCCGGTCCGCGGTGCTCACGGCACCGCGGACCGGACGACGAACCGTCAGGAACCCTTCGAGGCCAGGTACTCCTCCACTCCGGGCGCCTCGTGCGCCTCCTCGACGTTCACCATGGCGCCCACGGCCTTGGCGTCGGGCTTGAGCACATAGGTGGACGAGCTGGCCGGCTTGGCCACGTCGGAGAAGTTCTGCGGGGTGCCGAGCCCGGCGTCGGCGTTCGTCTGCGAGCGGTGCGCGGCGACCACGTCCTCGCGGGCGAGGCTGCCTCCCTCGCAGGCCTTCTTCAGATCGGCGCCCATCAGCTGGGCGGCGTTGTAACCGGAGAGCACGCCCGAGTCGACCAGCTCGCCGGGGTACTTCTTCTGGTAGGAGGCGACCATCTTCTTCACCCCGGGCACGTCCGAGCTGACGGCGGGGGCCGCGCTCACCACGTTCAGCATGGCCTCCAGAGCGGCCGCCGCGGGCGTCTTCATGAGCTGCGGGGCGTATCCGGGGGCGTTGCTGACCACGGGGACCTTCAGCCCGCGGGAGGCGGCGACGCCGACCAGCGAGGCGGTCTGGGCCGGTCCGGCGCTGATCAGGATCGCCTTGACGCCCGCCTTGCGCAGCGCCGAGACCTGGGCGGACAGGTCGGTGTCGGTGGCCTTGATCTTCTGGTCCGCGACCTTCAACCCGGCCTTCTTCGCGGCCCATTGAGAGCCTTCGAGGGCGTTGGCGCCGTAGTCGCCCTCGAAGTAGACGTGCCCGATCGTGTCGCCCTTCTTGAGGCCCTTGGTGCGGGTGAGGAAGTCGACGGCGGCGATCATGTCGAGGTCGTAGGTGGTGCCGAGCACCTGCACGGAGTCCTTGCCGAGCAGGGAGGCCGCCCAGGCCTGCGGGAAGGTGAGCACCTTGTCCCGCTCGATGTCGTCGAGCAGCGCCGCGACCACGGGCGAGCCGATGACCTGCGGAAGCGCCACCACGTCCTGGGAGATGTCGGCGTAGGCGGTGACCGCCTTCTGCACGTCGTAGCCGTGGTCCTTGACGACGATCTCGACCTTGCGGCCGCAGATGCCGCCCGCGGCGTTGGTCTCGTCGGCCCACATCTGCTGGGCCTGCACGATGGACTGGCCGAGGGTGGCGTAGGGGCCGGTCAGATCGGTCAGGGCGCCCAGCTTGATGGTCTTGTCGGTGACGCCGGGGCCTGCCTTGACGCCGTCGGCGCCGTCGGCGGCGCTGCCGTCGCCGTCCGCCTTGGAGCTGCATCCGGTGCCCGCGAGCAGCAGGGCCGTCAGGGCGGCGGCCAGGACCGTCCTGGTGCGGTGCGTGGGGTGGTTCACGGTGTCGGCTCCTTGGCTCGTACGGCTGAGGCGGTGGATTGGGTCGGGGGCGCGGGGTCCGCGTCCTTGGCGGCGGCCCGTCGGCGGTGCAGACGGGCGCGGGTCCGGCGGAGCAGTCCGTGCAGTCCGTCGGGGGCGAAGAGCAGGATCAGGACGATCGCCGCTCCGTAGAGGTAGCGGGCCGCCTCGGTCGGGCCGACGGCTCCGTCGGTGGTGCCGGGGGCGGCCACCAGGGGAAGCTGGTCGGCGTAGCGGGTCATCAGCAGGGGCAGCGCGGTGACGAAGACGGCTCCCGCGGTGGCTCCGGCCACCGAGCCGATGCCGCCGATGACGATCATGGCGAGGTAGTCGACCGAGAGGGCGAGGGAGAAGTAGTCCGGTACGACGCGGCGGAAGGCGAGGGCGAGCATCACCCCGGCCAGGCCCGCGTACATGGAGGAGACCACGAAGGCCGCCGAGCGGTAGCGGGAGACGTTGACGCCCATCACCGCGGCCGCGGTCTCGCTGTCGCGCAGCGCGACCAGGGCCCGGCCGGGGCGTCCGAGCCGCAGTCCGCGCGCGGTGAACCAGGTGAGCGCGAACAGGGCGAGGCCCAGGTACCACAGGCGTTCCTCGGCCCCGAACGGCACGCCCAGCACGGTCATTTCGGGGTCGGAGGCGGTGAAGGAGAAGCCGCCGAGCTCCAGCGGCGGCACCGAACGGCCGTTGAATCCGCCGGTGACGGAGTCCGCGGTGAGCAGGACGTGGTGGCCGAGGAACACCAGGGCGAGCGTGGCGACGCCGAGGTAGATGCCGCGCACCCGCCCCGCGACGGGGCTGAACAGGCCTCCGGCGACCCCGGCGAGGACCACCGCCAGGACCATGGCGAGGGCGGGCGGCAGTCCGGGACCCGGTTCACCGGCCAGCCAGACGTAGCCGTACGCCCCGACGGCGAGGAAGAAGGCGTGGCCGAGGGAGAGTTGGCCGGCCGTTCCGGACAGCAGGCCGAGTCCCACGGCTCCGACGGCGGCGGCCATGGAGAACAGGCCGATGCGCAGCCAGAAGGCGTCCAGGTAGAAGGGCAGCGCGCACATCAGGACGACCAGCAGGACGGTCCAGGCGCGGTAGCGGCGCAGCAGCTCAGACACGGGCCGCCCCCTTCGCGCCGAACAGCCCGGTGGGCCGTACGAGAAGGACGAGGACCATCACGGCGTACGGCGCGACGTCGCCGAACCCTTCGCCGAGGATGTGCAGTTCGGACTGGTATCCGGCGACGAGTGCCTCCGTCAGGCCGATCAGCATGCTGCCGGCGAGGGCGCCGGGCGGGGAGGCCATGCCGCCGAGGATGGCGGCCGGGAAGGCCTTCAGGGCGATCTGTCCGGTCGTACGCTCCAGGCCCGGGGCCGGGAACGCGGCGAGGAACACCGCCGCCAGCGCGGCCAGTCCGCCGGCCAGGCACCAGGCGAGGGTGCGCATCCGCACGAGGCGGACGCCCATCAGCGCCGCCGCCTCCATGTCCTCGGCCGAGGCCCGCAGTGCCAGCCCCCAGTTGGTGTACCGGAACAGGGCGAAGACGCCGCCGATGACGACGGTGGAGACCACGATCGCGGCGAGGCGGCTGTCGGCGACCGTGATGGGGCCGAGGCCGCTGACCGAGTCGCCCCAGGGGTCGCCGAGGGAGAGCAGGTCGCCGCCGATGCGCCGGGACAGGTCGGTGAGCAGGACGATGTCGACGCCGATGGTCACGATCGTCTGCACATGCGCGGAGTGCGCGTCCTGTTCGCCGAGCTGCAGCAGGAACCGGTCCATGAGCCCGGCCACGGCCGCGGTCGCCAGGACGGCCACGGCGAGGGCGCCCGCGAAGCCGAGGTCGTCGTGGAGGACGGCGGTGAGGTAGCCGCCGAGCAGGAGCAGGGAGCCGTGGGCGAAGTTGATGACGCCGGAGGCCTTGAAGATGATGACGAAGCCGAGGGCGACCAGGGCGTAGACCGAGCCCAGGGCGAGGCCGTTGAGGACGTTGTCGAGGAAGCCGGTCATGCCGCGTCCTCCCCGGTGGCCTCGGTGCCGAGGTAGGCGCGCAGCACCTCGGGGTCGCCGCGGACCTCGTCGGGGGTGCCGTGGGCGATGACGCGGCCGAAGTCGAGGACGGTCACCTCGTCGGCCAGGCGCATCACGAGGCCCATGTCGTGCTCCACCAGCACCACGGACAGGCCGAGTTCGGCGCGCACGGCACGGATCGTGTCGGCGGTGCGGGCGCGTTCGGCGGCGTTCATGCCGGCCACGGGTTCGTCGAGCAGCAGCACAGAGGGCTCCAGGCAGAGGGCGCGGGCGAACTCCACGCGCTTGCGGTCGCCGTACGACAGCAGTGCGACGGGGGAGTCGAAGTGCGGGCCGAGGCCGGTGAGTTCGGCGATCTCGCGGGCCCGCGCGAGATGCGCGCGCTGTTCGCGTACGGCGCTCGGCAGGCGCAGCGCGCTGGCGGTGAAGCCGGCGCGGGACAGGATGTGCCGGCCGAGCATCAGGTTGTCGGCGACGGTTCCTTCCGTGGTGACGATGTTCTGGAAGGTGCGGGCCACGCCCAGGACGGCGATGCGGTGCGGGGCGAGGCTGGTCAGTTCGGTGTCGCCGAGGCGGACCGTGCCCGAGGCGGGGCGGTACAGGCCCGAGAGCACGTTGAAGCAGGTGGACTTGCCCGCGCCGTTGGGCCCGATGAGGGCGTGCACCGACCCTGGGACGACCGTGAAGGACACGGAGTCCAGGGCGGTGAGCCCGGCGAACCGGACGGTGACGTCCCGTACGTCGAGCACGGGTGGCGTGGTGGTGCGGTCGTTCACGCGGCCCCCTGACCGTCGGCGGTCTCGCCCAGGTAGAGACGGCGTACGGCGTCCGTGCGGGCGAGTTCGTCGGCCGGCCCGGACAGCCGGATCTCGCCGACCTCCAGGACGTAGGCGCTGTCCGCGAGGGAGAGCGCCATGCCGGCGTTCTGTTCGACCAGGAGCACGGCGGTGCCCTGGCTGTTGATCTCCTTCACGACCTCGGCGATCCGGGCCACCATCTGCGGGGCGAGGCCGAGGGAGGGCTCGTCGAGCAGGAGCAGACGCGGGGCGGCCATCAGGGCCCGGCCGATGGCGAGCATCTGCTGTTCGCCGCCGGAGAGGAGGCCCGCGGCCTGGTGGGTGCGTTCGGCGAGCCGGGGGAAGAGGGTGAACACCCGGTCGCGGGCGGTGCGTACGTGGGCGGGGTCGCGGCGGCCGAGGCCGAGTCCGCCGGTGCGCAGGTTCTCGTCGACCGTCAGCCCGGCGAACACCCTCCTGCCCTCCGGGACCTGGACGACCCCGGCGCGCACGGCGGCGACCGGGTCGCGGCCGTCGAGTTCCGTGGTGCCGTAGCGGATGCGGCCCGCGGTGACCGCGCCGCGGTGCAGGCGCAGGGTGCCGGACACCGCCCGCAGCAAGGTCGTCTTGCCCGCGCCGTTGGCGCCGAGCAGAGCGACGACGCCGCCGTGCGGGACGGTGAGCGACACGTCGCGAAGGGCGGACAGGGCGCGGCCGTAGGTCACGTCGAGGCCTTCGACGTGCAGGGCCGGTTCCTCGTCCGGTGGTGCTTCGGGCATCACGGCTCCTCGCGTCCGTGCCGGCGGGCACGGGACGGGTTGGGGAAGGGGAGCTCACGACAGCACGTGGGCGGGCGGGCGGAACAGATGTGCGGGCGGGGTCGCTGCGTGGTCCCAACGGGGGTGGGCCGGGACTGTGCGGGTGCCCAGGCCGGGCATGCCGGGGATTCCACGGCGGGGAGCGGGGAAGGCGCGGGCCCTCGGTCGCGGGGGCGTCCGGCCGGGGAGGGCGGCTGGCCGGGGGGCGACCGGCCAGGGGGCGACCGGCCGAGGGAGCGACCAGCCAGGGGAGCGACCGGCCGAGGGAGCGACCAGCCAGGGGAGCGACCAGCCAGGGGAGCGACCGGCCGAGGGAGCGACCAGCCAGGGGAGCGACCGGCCGAGGGAGCGACCAGCCAGGGGAGCGACCGGCCGAGGGAGCGACCGGCCAGGGGGCGACCAGCCAGGGGAGCGACCGGCCGAGGGAGCGACCGGCCAGGGGGCGACCGGCCAGGGGGCGACCGGCCAGGGGGCGACCGGCCAGGGGGGCTGGACGGGACGTCCGGTCGGGCGGCGGCTGGTGCGCCTGGGCGCTGTCGACCCCCCGAACGGCCCAGTGCCCGCGGGCCGGGGAAGCGCGGGCCCGTTACGGATGTGACCGTGGTGGAACGGATGTGTGCGCTGACGGATGCGAGAAGGCAGGAGGCGCAATGCCCAGGGGCCTGACCAAGGGCGGTGCGGTGGACGTCGTCCCCGCGACCGGCGAGGAACTGCCGCCGGACCTCGCCCGCTGCGACTTCGAGCGGCTGAGTGCCGTCGCCGACGCAGTCCTCTACGAGGGCTACCTGCTCTACCCCTACCGCCGCTCGTCGGCCAAGAACCGCGTCAGGTGGCAGTTCGGGGTGCTCTTCCCGCTGGAGTGGGTGGAGGCGGCCGGCCCGGCGGTCCCGGGCGTGTCCGGCTCCGCGGACTCCTGGTACCAGCGCACCGAGTGCCTGCTGCGCGTCCGCCGGCCCGGCGCGGTCGTACGGGTGCGGGTGCGCTACCTGCAGATGCAGCACAAGCAGGTGGAAGAAGCCACCGCGGACGGCGGCCACCATGCCGTCGCCTCGCTGCGGACCGACGACGGCACGACGCATCTGACCTTCGAGGAGGCGGTGCCGCGCGAGGCCGAGTTCGCCGTCCCTCTGGCCGACCTCCTCCAGGGCGAGCACACGGTCGCCGTCGGTTCGGGAGACGGCACGGACATCGAGCAGCTGCCCGGCCGCGCCGGACGGCTCGTGCGCCGCCGCGAGGAAGTGCGCGCCCACACCACACTCACGGCGGAGCACCTCTTCGAGGACGTGTGCCGGATCCAGGTGCGCACCGCCCACACCGGACCCGCGCCCGATCCGCTGCTGCCGCGCGACGAGGCCCTGCGCGGTGCCCTCATCGCCACGCACACCCTCCTCGCGGGCGACGGCGTGGACTTCGTCTCGCTGATCGACCCGCCCGCGGACCTGATCGAGCACACCCGGGCCTGCCGCAACGAGTTCACCTTCCCGGTGCTGGGCGGCGAACCCCCCGCGGAAGGCGCGGACGACGGCGGAACCAGCCCCCTCCTGCTCTCCGCGCCGATCATCCTCCCCGACCACCCCCAGGTGGCGCCGGAGAGCCCCGGCGACCTGCACGACGCCGGGGAGATCGACGAGATCCTCACCCTGCGCACGATGCTGCTGACCGACGAGGAGAAGCTCGAGGCCCGCGCCACCGACCCGCGGGCCGCCGCCATCCTCGACCGGGTCGACACCATGCCCCAGGAAGTCTTCGCCCGGCTGCACGGAGCCGTCCGCTCACTGAAGCCGGCCGCCGCCGAACGGCCCACCTGGTGGCAGGAGGGCGCCGACTCCGGGCTCTCCCCGACCACCGACACCGTGCTCGTCGACGGCGTGCCCGTCGCCGCGGGCAGCCGGGTACGGCTCCGCCCCCGCGGCCGGGGCGCCGACGCCCAGGACATGTTCCTGGTCGGCCGGACCGCCCGGGTCGCCGCGGTGCTCCACGACGTGGACGGCAGCATGCACCTCGCCGTCACGCTCGACGACGACCCCGCGGCCGAACTGCACTCCTGGTACGGCCGTTTCCACTACTTCCGCCCCGACGAACTCGAGCCGCTCACGTCCGCCGACGCAGCGGCCCCCGGCACGCCGCGGACCGACTCCCCCCACCCCCCACAGCGGAGGCCGTTGACATGACGACGAACAGTGGCACCACCGAGGTCAGCGGCGAACCCAGCCGCGGCGAGGACCGGCAGGGCTTCGACGAGATCCACATCCTCTGGATCTCCGAGGGCATGAGCTGCGACGGCGACACCGTCTCCCTCACCGCCGCCGACCAGCCCTCCATCGAGGACCTGGTGCTCGGGCTGATCCCGGGCCTGCCGAAGGTGAACCTGGTCAACAAGGTGCTCTCCCCGAGCCTGGGCGGCGAGGACTTCCTCGCGCCCTACCGGGCGGCGGCACGCGGCGACCTGGCCCCCTTCATCCTCGTCATCGAGGGTTCGATCCCGAACCAGAACGTCATCGAGGGCGACGGCTACTGGACGTCCTTCGGCAACGACCCGGAGACCGGTGAGCCGCAGACCCTGAACTCGTGGATCGACCAACTGGCCCCCAAGGCCTGGGCGGTGGTGGCCGCGGGCACCTGCGCCACCTTCGGCGGCATCCACGCGATGGCCGGCAACCCGACCGGCGCCATGGGCCTCGCGGACTACCTGGGCTGGGACTACAGGTCCCAGGGCGGCCTGCCCGTGGTGAACGTGCCGGGCTGCCCGATCCAGCCCGAGAACTTCATGGAGACCCTGATCTGGGTGCTCTACCACGCGGCCGGCTCCGCTCCCCCGCCCCCGCTGGACCACATGCTGCGCCCGCAGTGGCTGTTCGGGAAGACCGTCCACGAGGGCTGCGACCGTGGCTCGTACTACGAGCAGGCGAGCTTCGCCCGGGACTACAACTCCCCCAAGTGCCTGGTCAAGACGGGCTGCTGGGGTCCGGTCGTCAACTGCAACGTGCCCAAGCGGGGCTGGATGGCCGGGATCGGCGGCTGCCCGAACGTCGGCGGCATCTGCATCGGCTGCACGATGCCGGGCTTCCCCGACGCCTTCATGCCGTTCATGGACGAGCCGCCCGGCGGCACGCTGTCGTCGCTCGCCATCAAGCCGTACGGCGCCGTCATCCGCCGGCTGCGCGGCGTCACCAACGAGCTGGTCAACCACGAACCCCGGTGGCGCCACAACAAGAAGAAGCTGACCAGCGGTTACAACCCGCACTGGCGGCCCTGACCCGGCGACGACCGGCACCCCACCCACGGACCTTGAGGAACACCGACAGCGAGGGGCAACACCAGCGATGACCACAACCGAGGCCCGGCCAACGGACCGCAAGCCACCGCAGATCGTGGACATGTCCTGGGATCCGATCACCCGGATCATCGGAAACCTGGGCATCTACACGAAGATCGACTTCGCCAACCGGGAAGTCGTGGAGTGCCACAGCACCTCGTCGCTCTTCCGCGGCTACTCGGTGTTCATGAAGGGCAAGGACCCGCGCGACGCGGGCTTCATCACGTCCCGCATCTGCGGCATCTGCGGCGACAACCACACCACCTGCTCCGACTACGCCCAGCAGATGGCCTACGGCGTCAAGCCGCCCCGGCTGGCCGAGCACATCGTCAACCTCGGCGAGGCGGCCGAGTACATGTTCGACCACACGATCTTCCAGGACAACCTGGTGTTCGTGGACTTCTGCGAGGCGATGGTCAAGGCCACCAACCCCGGTGTGCTGGCCCGCGCCGAGCGCACCGACGCGCCCCGCGGGGACATCCACGGCTACCGCACGATCGCCGACATCATGAAGGCCTTCAACCCGTTCGAGGGCGAGGTCTACAAGGAAGCGCTGAAGGTCAGCCGGGTCACCCGCGAGATGTTCTGCCTGATGGAGGGGCGCCATGTGCACCCCTCCACGCTCTACCCCGGTGGCGTCGGCACACTGCCGCAGCCGACGGTGTTCACCGACTACCTCAGCCGCCTCATGCGGGTCATCGACTTCGTCAAGAAGGCCGTCGCCATGAACGACGACGTCTTCGACTTCTTCTACGAGGCGCTGCCCGGCTACGAGGAGGTCGGCCGCCGTCGCATCCTGCTGGGCTGCTGGGGCGCCTTCCAGGACCCCGACGTCGTCGACTACCGCTACGAGAACATGAACCACTGGGGCAAGGCGATGTACGTCACCCCGGGCATCGTCGTCGACGGCGAACTGGTCACCAACAACCTCGTCGACATCAACCTCGGCCTGCGCATCATGCTGGGCAGCTCCTACTACGAGGACTGGGTCAACGAGCAGCCCTTCGTCACCCACGACCCCCTCGGCAACCCGGTCGACATGCGCCACCCGTGGAACCAGACGACGGTCCCGGTGCCGCAGAAGCGGAACTTCGACGAGAAGTACAGCTGGGTGATGAGCCCCCGCTGGCACGACGGACGCACCGGGGAGCACCTCGCCCTGGACACCGGCGGCGGCCCGCTGGCCCGGCTGTGGTCCACCGCGCTGAGCGGCCTGGTCGACACGCCCTACATCAAGGCCACCGGCAGCAGTGTGCGGATCTCGCTGCCCAAGGGCGAGTCGCTGCCGGAGACGACCCTGGAATGGAAGATCCCGCAGTGGAGCAACACCATCGAACGGGACCGCGCCCGGCCGTACTTCGTCGCCTACGCGGCCGCCATGGCCCTTCAGTTCCTGGAGGAGGCCATGGGTCTGGTGCGGGCCGGTGACACCAAGGTGTTCGAGAACTTCGAGGTGCCCGACGAGGCGATCGGCTGCGGCTTCCACGAAGCGGTGCGCGGTGTCCTCTCCCACCACCTGGTGATCAAGGACAAGAAGATCGCCAACTACCACCCCTACCCGCCCACCCCGTGGAACGCCAGCCCCCGCGACAAGTTCGGCACCCCCGGCCCCTACGAGGACGCCGTCCAGGGGCAGCCCATCTTCGAGGAGAACGGGCCGGACGACTTCAAGGGCGTCGACATCATGCGCACCGTCCGCAGCTTCGACCCCTGTCTGCCGTGCGGGGTGCACATGTACGTCGGCAAGGGCAAGACGCTGACGACCCTGCACTCGCCGACGTACGGGGCCAACCATGGCTGAGCCGCAGGCCCCGGCCGAGCGGCTGGCCGACCCGGACGTCGAGGCCCGGCTGGCCCGGCTCGACGGACTGCTGGAAGGCCTCGCCGCCGCTCCCGGCCCCGCCGACCGCTCCGCCCTCGAAGCGGTGGGGCTCCTGACGGAGGTCTACGGCGAGGCGCTGGCCCGGGTCATGGACCGGGCCGACGGACCGCTGGCGGAACGCCTCGCCGACGACGAGCTGCTGGGACATCTGCTGGTGCTGCACTCCGTCCACCCGGAGCCCGTCGAGCGCCGGGCGGAGCGCGCGGTCGAGCGGCTGCGGCCCGCCGTGCGGGAACGCGGCGGCGACGTGGAGTGGGCCGGCGTCGAGGCCGGCGTGGGCCGGGTCCGGCTGACGGCCGGCGGCGGTTGCGGCTCCGGATGCGGTACGGGCTCGGGCGACGTCACCGCCGTGGTCCGGGAGGCCGTGCTCGCCGTGGCGCCGGAGCTCACCTCCGTGGAGCCGGTCGAGGTCACACCCCCCGCGTTCGTCCCGCTGACCACGCTCACCCACCGGGGCGCCCCATGACCACGGACGGAGCCCTGGCCCGCCTCATCCGCTCCTCGGCCGATCGCAGGGCGGCGGCCGAGGCGGAGCGGTGCGACCTGTGCGCCGCGCCGGTGCCCGACGAGCACGCCCATCTGTACGACACCTCCGAGGAGCAGGTGACCTGTGCCTGCGGCGCCTGTTCGGTGCTGT
This sequence comes from Streptomyces sp. NPDC043726, assembly GCF_056436565.1. Classification (NCBI taxonomy): domain Bacteria; kingdom Bacillati; phylum Actinomycetota; class Actinomycetes; order Kitasatosporales; family Streptomycetaceae; genus Streptomyces; species Streptomyces sp. NPDC043726. Next base: position 92,238 of record NZ_JBWKCI010000002.1, on the reverse strand, counting down.
TCGCCGACGGCGGCGCGGGCGAGGGCCGCTACCGGCTCGTCCCCCGCAGGCGGACCAGGCTCCCCAAGGTGGACACTGAGGTCCTGGGCGTACCCGTCGGCCTGGTGTTCTTCGTGCCCCGCGCCGACGGCACGGTCACCGCGGAGGGCCCGAGCCCGGCCGGGGCCATGCGATGGGAGGTGGACGCGGCCGCCTGGCGACGCCTGGTCACGGACCGGCCGGAACTCGCCTCCCTGCAGCCTGACGTGGAGGCCCTGCTGGTGAACACCGTGCACGGCCTCGACCACCACTGGATCGTGCCCGTCGACGACTGCTTCCGGATGATCGCGGTCGTCCGCCGGGAATGGCGGGGCCTGTCCGGTGGCGGCCGGATCTGGCCGGCCGTCGAGCGGTTCTTCGAGGACCTCACCGAGCGGCCATGACCGCCGCACCCCGCGGCGCGGCGGCGAGAAAGAGGAAGGAACACCTCATGGGCAGCATCAGGGTCGGCCGACCCCACATCAAGCCCGACGCGACCGGGCACGTGCCCGGCATGCATCAGGGCAACCGGGGCCCGTACACACACCAGACCGGGCACCACAAGGACGGCACCGCGGACGCGCGCCGCTCCACCGGGATCCACTGGAAGCGGCACGACGCCCTGCTCGACGTCATGCCGAACATCCCGCCGGGATGACGAACGACAGGGAGTCGCCGTAATGAAGGTCCAACGAGCACGAGACAAGAGAGCCATGGCGTCGGGACACCGCGTGCTGATGGCCGAGGCCGTCCTGGCGGGCGGGGTGGCACTGGCGTTCCTGGTCAGTGAGTTCCCGAGCCTGCGCCGCGAGGTGCGGATCTGGCGGATGGCCGGCGGGCTGCGCGCGCGCCGCCGCTATCCGTGAGCCGGGCGTGCACGAGCTCTCGATCGCGACCGCGATCATCGAGCAGGCCGGCGAGCGCGCCCGGGCGGACGGGACCGATGAGGTCTCGGCGGTCACCGTCCGGGTCGGCGAGCTGGCCGGGGTCGTCCCCGACGCGCTGAGCTTCGCCTTCGAGGTGGCCCGCGACGGCACCGCCCTCGCCACGGCCCGGCTCGTGGTGGAGCAGGTCCCCGCTCAGGCCTACTGCGACCCGTGCGCCCAGGAGTTCGCGGTGGGCATGCCACCGTTCTTCTGGTGCCCGCGCTGCGACCGGCCCTCGACCGAGCTGCGCAGCGGCCGGGAGCTGGAGATCACCAAGATCCACTGACGGACCGGGCCCCCGCGACGGCGTGTCGCGGGGGCCCGGTCCGTGCGGATCAGCAGATGCGCGGCAGTTGCTCACCCAGCGGCAGGTCCACCACCCGGGTCCCGCCGAGCCCGGTCGCGACCACCACCATGCCGGGGTGCTCGGCGACGCACTCCCCGATCAGCGTGGCGCCCGAGCCCCGCGGGTGGGCGCGCATCGCCGCGAGGACCTCCTCCGCCGCCGACGGGGACACGAAGGCGACCAGTCGTCCCTCATTGGCCACGTAGAGGGGATCGAGGCCCAGGAACCCGCACGCGTTGGCGACCGCGTCCGGCACCGGGATCGCGCGCTCCCGCAGCCGGACACCCGTGCCGGAGGCGCGGGCGATCTCGTTCAGGGACGCGGCCAGTCCGCCCCGGGTGGGGTCGCGCAGGACATGGATGTCGGGGGTGACCGCCAGCATCGTGGCCACCAGGTCCGCCAGCGGCGCGGTGTCGCTGGCGATCTCGACGCCGAACTCCAGTCCCTCCCGCACGCTCATGATCGCCACCCCGTGCAGGCCGATCGGCCCGCTGACGATGACGGCGTCCCCGGGCCGGGCGCGCTGGGGCCTGATGTCCACCCCGGCGGGGACGAGCCCCACCCCGGAAGTGGTGACGTAGACGCCGTCGCCGTGCCCGGACTCCACCACCTTGGTGTCACCCGTGGCCACCACGACCCCCGCCGCGTCGGCCGCCGCGCCCATGGCCCGCGCGATCCGCTCGACGACGGCCAGCTCCACGCCCTCCTCCAGAACGAAGGCCGCGGACAGGAAAGCGGGCCGGGCTCCGCTCATCGCCAGGTCGTTGACGGTGCCGTTGACCGCGAGGTCGCCCAGGCTGCCGCCGGGGAAGAACAACGGCCGGACCACGTAGGCGTCGGTGGAGAACGCGAGCCGTGCTCCGCCCAGTTCGAGGACGGCGGAGTCGGCGAGCGCGGCAAGGGTGGCGTTTCCGTAGGCGGGGGTGAACACCTGCTCCATCAGCTCGGCGGACAGGGCACCGCCCCCGCCGTGCCCCATCACCACCACGGGCTGGTCGCGCAGCGGGGCCGGACAGGTCCAGTCGGCGGGATCGACGGTCGGTTCGACGAGGTCAGACAACGGGGTTCAGCTCCTCGTGGACGGCCGGGGCGGGCTGCGGCGCCGGGGCGTTCATCCGGCGGTAGAGGTAGTAGGCCGCGCAGGCGCCCTCGCTGGAGACCATGGTCGCGCCGAGCGGGGAGCGCGGGGTGCAGGTGGTGCCGAACGCGGCACACTCGGTGGGCTTGATCAGCCCCTGGAGCACCTCGCCGCTGCGGCACTCGGCGGGCTCCTCGGTGCGGATGCCGGCGACGTCGAAGCGGTGCTCGGCGTCGTAGGCGCGGAACGCCTCGGTCAGCCGCCAGCCGCTGCCGGGGATGGGCCCGATGCCGCGCCAGTTCCGGTTGGTCACCTCGAACACCTCCTCGATCATGCGTACGGCGGCCGGGTTGCCCTCCTCGCGCACGGCACGGGCGTAGGCGTTCTCCACCCGGTGCTCACCGCGCTCCAGCTGGCGTACCGCCCGGCGGATGCCCTCGAGGATGTCCAGCGGTTCGAAGCCGGTCACCACGAGGGGTACCCGGAAGCGCTCGGCGAGCTCCGGGTACTCGGCCATGCCCATCACGCTGCACACGTGTCCGGCGGCGAGAAAGCCCTGCACGCGGCAGGCGGGGGCCGTCATGATGGCCTCGATCGCGGGCGGCACCCGCACATGGGAGACCAGCAGGCTGAAGTTGGTCAGGCCCAGACGGCGGGCCTGGTGCACGGCCATGGCGTTGGCAGGGGCCGTCGTCTCGAAGCCGATGGCGAAGAAGACCACCTCCCGGTCCGGGTTCCGGCGGGCCAGTTCCAGGGCGTCGAGCGGCGAGTAGACCACGCGTACGTCGCCGCCCTCGCCCTTGACCCGGAACAGGTCGCGGTCGGTGCCCGGTACCCGGAGCATGTCGCCGAAGGAGCAGAAGATCACCCCGGGGCGGGCGGCGATCTCCAGGGCCTTGTCGATCACGTCCAGCGGGGTGACACAGACCGGGCAGCCGGGCCCGTGGATCAACTCGACCTGCTCGGGGAGCAGTTGGTCGATGCCGTGCCGGATGATGGAGTGGGTCTGCCCGCCGCACACCTCCATCAGCGCCCAGGGGCGGGTGGCGGTGGCGCGGATCTCGTCCAGCAGATGCCGCGCCAGGTCGGGGTCGTTGAACTCGTCGAGGTACTTCACCGGGCCTCGCTCTCTCGGGTCTCCTCGGGCACCGCCGCGACTCCCGCGTCCCGGGCCGCCTGCTCCCAGGCGTCGCCGAACTCCTCCTCCAGCAGCCCCAGTTCCTCGAAGAGCTTCAGAGAGGCCAGCGCCGACTCCTCGTCCAGGCGCTGGAGGGCGAACCCGACGTGCACGATGACGTACTCACCGACCTGCACCTCGGGCACGTACTCCAGACACGCTTCCTTCTGCACGCCGCCGAAGTCGATCAGCCCGGTGAGCGGATCGGCTCCGGCATCGATGGACACGACCTTGCCGGGCACTGCCAAACACATGGTCACTCCGTTCGTCGTCGGTGTGCCGCGACCGCCAGCTGGCCGAGGGCCAACCCGCCGTCGTTCGGTGGGACTTCGCCGTGCGCGAGCACCGCGAAGCCGTCGTCGGCCAGCAGCGTCAGGCACTCCAGTTCCAGCAGCGCGTTGGCGAAGACGCCGCCGCTGAGGGCGACGGTCGTGAGCCCGGTGGACCCACGCGCGCGTCGGCAGATGTCCAGCACGGCGCGCGCGACACCGCGGTGGAAGCGTGCGGCGATCAGCGGCGCCGGGGTGCCCCGGCGCAGATCGGCGAGGATCGAGCCGAGCACCGGTGCCGGGTCGAACCCCCGCGGAACGGCCGCGAAGGTGTACGCCGTGCTGTCGTCGCCCCAGGCGGAGGCCGCGGCGGCCTCCAGTTCCACCGCGGCCTGGGCCTCGTAGCCCGCCCGGTGGCACACGCCCGCCAGGGAGGCGACGGCATCGAAGAGCCGGCCCATGCTGGAGGTCGGCACACAGGCCAGCTCGCGCGTCAACTGCCTCTTCAGCAAGGAAAGTTCATCGGGAGCGCAGGCGGCGACGCTCGGCAGGTCCGGGTCCCAGGGCAGTCCGGCCGCCCACAGCCGGGCCAGCGCCAGCCGGCAGGGGTTGGCCACCCCCGCGTCCCCACCGGGGAGCGGGGCCGGGGTCAGCCGGCCGAAGCGCCGGTAGCCGCGGTAGTCGGCGAGCAAGACCTCGCCGCCCCAGACGGTGCCGTCGTCGCCGTAGCCGGTGCCGTCGAAGGCGACGCCGATCACGGGCGTGGTGCCGTCGAGCCCGTGCTCGGCCATCGTGGAGGCGACGTGAGCGTGGTGGTGCTGGACGAGGACGGGGCGCGGCTGGGGCAGCCCGGAGGCGCGCCGGCGGGCCCAGCGTGCCGAGTGGTACCCGGGGTGCCGGTCGGCGGCGACGCGTTCGGGGCTCACGCCGGTCAGGCGCCGCAGGTGCGTCTCGGCCTGCCGCGCGGCCTCGAGGGTGGTCAGCTCCCCCATGTCGCCGATGTGCGGGCCGAACCAGGCCTGATCGCCCTCGCCGAGGCAGAGCGCGTTCTTCAGGTCGCCGCCCACCGCGAGCGTGGGGCGCAGTGAGAACGGCAGGTTCAGCGGCCGGGGCACGTAGCCGCGGGAGCGGCGCAGCACCTGTTCGGTGCCGTCGGGGCGGACCCGCAGCAGGGAGTCGTCGCAGGGCGAGGCGATGGGGCGGTCGTGGGCGAGCCAGGCGTCGGCCAGCCCGGCGAGCCTGGTCAGTGCTTCCTCGTCGTCCGTGACGATCGGCTCCCCGGAGCGGTTGCCGCTCGTCATGACCAGCGCGCGCGGGCCCGGCGGATCGCCGGGCAGCCCGAACAGCAGGGTGTGCACCGGGGTGTAGGGCAGCATCACGCCGAGGTGCGGGCTGCCCGGGCAGACGCCCGGGGCGAGGTGCGACGGGCGGGGGCGCAGGAGGACGATCGGGCGCCTGGGTCCGGTGAGGGCGGCGCGTTCGGCGGCGGAGATCTCGGCGAGCCGCTCGGCGTCGGCGAGGCCGGCGCACATCACCGCGAAGGGCTTTCCGCCACGGGCCTTGCGGGCGCGCAGTTCGTCGACGGCCCGTGCGTCGCCGGCGTCGCACGCCAGGTGATAGCCGCCGAGGCCCTTCACCGCGAGGATCCGGCCGGCGGCCAGCAGTGCCCGGGCCGCCGTCATCGCGTCGGCGTCCTGGGCGGGGCGGATGCCGCTGCCGGGTGCGGGCAGCAGGCGCAGCCGGGGACCGCAGTCGGGGCAGGCGACGGGCTGGGCGTGGAACCGGCGGTCGCCGGGGTCGCCGTACTCCCGGGCGCAGGCGGGACACAGGGGGAAGCCGGACATCGTCGTGAGCGGGCGGTCGTACGGCATCCCGGTGGCGATGGTGAAGCGGGGTCCGCAATGGGTGCAGGTGACGAAGGGGTGGCGGTGCCTGCGGTCGGCCGGATCGGCCAGCTCGCGCAGGCAGTCGGCACAGGTCGCGGTGTCGGGCGGGAGGTGCGTGCGGCCCGTGGTCTGCTCGGTGGCGCGGATCGTGAAGGCGTCGTCGGCGCCCGTGGCGGGCACGTCCTCGACGCCGAGGGCGGTGACGGCGGCCAGCGGCGGCGGCTCGGCGGCCAGCCGGTCGCAGAAGCGGCCCACGCCGTCGGGTGTGCCCTCCACCTCGATGAGCACGCCGTACGCGGTGTTGCTGACGAAGCCGGACAGCGTCAGGTCGCGGGCCAGCCGGTGCACGTACGGGCGGAAGCCCACGCCCTGCACGGTGCCGTGCACGACGACGCGGCGGCGTACCGCCGGGGTGGTGGGCGCGGTCACGAGACCTGGCCGGCCGGGACGCCGGAGTGCGTGCGCGCGTGGCCGTGCGGGTGCGGCGCGAGGGGCGGACGGTGGACCGGAGCCCCGTCCCGCACGGCGAGCACGCGTTCCAGGACGGTGTCGACGCCCTCGCCGGTGCGCGCGCACGACCGTACGATCTCCACGCCCGGGTTGACCTGCCGCACATGGGCGTCGAAGGCCGCCGCGTCGAAGCCGGCGGGGTCGGCCAGGTCCGTCTTGGTGAGCACCACCAGATGGGCGGAGCCGAAGGCGGTGGGGTACTTGAGCGGCTTGTCCTCCCCTTCCGTCACCGCCATGAGCACGATGCGCAGGGTCTCGCCGAGGTCGTAGGAGGCGGGGCAGACCAGGTTGCCCACGTTCTCCACGAAGAGCAGCGCGGTGTCCTGGGGCAGCCAGTCCGCCACGTGCCCGCGCAGCTGCCGGGCCTCGAGATGGCACAGCCCGTCGGTCAGCAGCTGCTTCACCGGGGCCCCGGAGCGGGCGAGGCGGCGGGCGTCGTTCTCGGTGGCCAGGTCGGCGGTGAGCGCGGCCACCGGGATGCCCCGCTCCACCGCGCGCGCCAGTACGCCGCCGAGCAGCTCCGTCTTGCCGCTGCCCGGGCTGGACAGCAGATTGACCACGCTCACCCGGCGCCGGTCCAGGTCGGCGCGCAGGCGCGCGGCCAGGCCGTCGTTCGTGGCCAGGACGGCCTGGACGGCGTGCGTGACGTCCTCGGACTCGCACATGGGGGCAGCTCCTCAGGTTGGACACGCGGACGAACCGGGACGCGGGGGGCGTCCCGGTCATCGATCCTCGACGCCGCGGGCCTACGGAGCGGCGAGCCCGGCCGCTGACGGGTTCGCGGATTCCTCCGGGCGGCTCAACCGGGGCATGGCCGCGGGGTCGGCGAGGAGCGCGGGGACCATGGCGTGCAGGGCCTCGACGGCTCGTTCGACCGCGTCCGCCACCGGCGCGCTGACGCCGGGCACGATGTCCTCGTCCTCGCGCGGCCGCACCTGGGGTTCGCAGGCCAGCACGAGGACCCGCGGCAGCGGTCCGTCCCCGAGGTGGGCGGCCAGGGCCAGCACCTTCGCCGGGTCCATGCCGTGCGCCTCGGGCGGGGCCGCGGCGCGGGGGCCGTCGGGGAGCTCCGGCTCGATCAGGGACAGCGTGCCGGGCGGATGGCCCCGTTCGGCCGCGTCGACCAGGACGGTGACGTCGTAGCCGTCCAGGAGGGTGTAGGCGAGGTCGAGGCCGCGGATGCCGAAGTCCCGCGCCCGCACCTCGGGCGGCAACGGGCGCCGCTCCAGGGCGCGCAACACCTCGGGGCCGAAGGCGTCGTCCGCGAGGAAGATGTTGCCGACCCCCGCGACCAGCAGCCGCACACCGGGGCGGGTCATCGCGCGTCCCCGCTCAGGGGCCGGGCGGATCCGCCGGGCTGCTTTCTGACGAAGGCGGACCGCAGGGCGTGGTAGGGGGCCTGCGCGTCGAAGAACACGGCGCGCATCCGGGCGAGTTCGGCGCGCCGGTGGTCCGCGAGGGGCCGCCGTGCCTCGTCGGCCTTGCGCGTCTCGGCCTTCGCGGCGACGCGCCGCGCCAGGTCCGGGGCGGCGGCGAGGGCCGCGGCCCCGCATTCGGTCTCGGCGGCGAACTCACGGGCCGCGACGGGCACGAGCCGGTCCACCAGCCCGATGCGGGCCGCGGTGGCGGCGCTCACCGGCAGCGCCTCGCTCGTCAGCTGGCGGGCCGTGTCCGCGCCGACGCGGCGGGGCAGCGTGTACGTCCAGTACTCGGAGCCGTACAGGCCCATCCTGCGGTAGTGCGGATTGAGGACGGCACCCGCGCGGCACCACACCTCGTCGGCGGCCAGGGCGAGCATGAGGCCGCCGGCCGCCGCGTTGCCGCCGAGCGCGGCCACCACCAGCCGGTCGGTGGTGCGCAGCACCGCCTCGACCAGGTCGTCGATCGCGTTGAGGTTCGCCCAGGACTCACCGGCCGGGTCGGCCGCCGCCTCGATGACGTTCAGATGGATGCCGTTGCCGAAGAAGTCGCGCGCCCCGCCGAGGACCAGGACCGAGGTCGGGCGGGTGAGCGCGTGCCGGTAGGCGGCGAGCAGCCTGCGGCACTGGTCGGTGCTCATCGCCCCGCCCGGGAAGGAGAAGGTCAGGAAGCCGGTGTCGCCGCGCTGCCGGTAGCGGATGTCGGTCCAGGTCCGCCGGTCCGGGGGCAGTTCGAGCGGGGCGGGGTCCTCCGGCAGCGGAGCGCGCCCCGGGCTCGCGGCCGTGAAGGAGGCGAGCACGGAGGCCGCGGGGCGGCGGAACGGCGAAGGGTCGCCGGAGCTCTTGCGGGGGCGCAGTTCGGGGATCCACACCGCTCCGTCGCGGGTGGCCCGGCAGACCGCCCCCGCCCGGGTGGCGAGCAGTTCACCGGGCCGTCCGCGCAGCCGGTCCTCGGGGTGTCCGCCGTGCAGGAACACCTCCCGGCCGAGGATCTCGTCGAGGACGCCGGGCTGCGAGTCGCCGCCGCGCAGTTTGCGCAGCACGGCCTCGGTGCCGTCCGTCTCCCAGTCGATCCTGCGGCGCTCCTGCCGGAATGCGTCACGCCACACCACGCCGATCTCGGGGTCGCTCTGCGGGCGCGGCTTGAACGAACCCTCGGCGTAGCGCCGTACGGCCGTGCGGACGGCGGCCGAGGCGGCGTCGGCGACCTCGCCCCGGTACAGGTCGCTCTTGCCCACCGGCGGGACCGGGAACGACTCGGCCGCCCAGACGGGGCCGGCGTCCATCGCGGCCTCGGCCTGGAGAACCGTCACTCCCCAGCGGGGCGCCGCCCCGGCGATCGCCCAGTCCAGGGAGGACGGGCCGCGGTCGCCGGGCGGACCGGGGTGGACGACGAGGCAGGTGTGCTCCCGCCACACGTCCTCGGGGAGCGGCGTCTTCAGCATCGGAGCGATGATCAGCTCCGGGCGCATGTCGCGGACAGCGGCACGGACCGCGTCCGGGCCGTGCGAGGCGAGGACGACGTCCACCCGGTGCCCGAGGTCGGACAGTTCGGCGTACACACGCTGGGACAGGCTGTTGAACGCGCTGGCGACGAGCAAGATGTCCATATTGCGGGATGCTCGCCGGTTTCGGCAGGGCTGGAAAGGATAGCCACGGCGTTTCGCCGGCCCGTGTCGGCCCGCTTCCTCCATCCGGATCCCGCGGGCACCTCAGCCGCGCAGCAGCCGCCGTGCCGTCAGCGCCAGACTGATCTCCACCACGTCCAGCGGCCGGGCCAGCGAGCGGCCCGTCAGCTGCTCGCAGCGGCGCAGCCGGTTGAGGACGGTGTTGCGGTGGCAGTACAGCCGCTCCCCCGCCCGCTGGGCGGAGCCGTCGCACGACAGCCACGCGGAGAGGGTGTCCAGCAGGACGTCCCGGTCGGCCGGTTCCAGCCGCAGCAGCGGCCCCAGGACCTGGTCCGCGAGGGTCGCGCCGAGTTCGGGGCACGAGACGACCAGGGCCTCGGGGAGGTGTTCCGTCAGGCGGATCTTGCCGCCCTGGGGCGGGCAGATGCTCAGGGCGAGGTCGGCGAGGCGGCGGGCGTCGCCGACCGCTGCCAGGCCGGTGACCACGTTGCCCACGCCCACCTTGGTGCCCGGCGGCGGGTCCAGGGCCTCCAGCGGGTCGTCCTCGCCCTCCGGATCCTCGTCGCCGACCAGGACGATGCCGTAGTCCACTTCCACTCCTGTGTGCCAGTGCACGCGCGTGCCGGGCGGTACGGCGGCGGCGCGGGCGCCCGAGGGGCCCGCCTGCCGTCCGCCGGTGACCGCGACGACCACGTACCGGCCGTGTTCCGGCAGGCCCAGTCCGTCGGCGGTCTCGGGCAGGTCGGCGATGCGGCTGGTGCCGTCGAGAAGGGCGGCCGCGAGCAGCCGTACCCGGTTCTCGCGCCGCCAGGCCAGTTGCCGCTCGGCCTGCCGGTAGGCGTCCGCCACGAGGGTGCAGTGCTCGTCGACGAAGTTCCATACGTCGGTGGCCACGTGGACCAGCAGCCGTACGTCCTCGGGTGCCGTCCGGGAGGTCTCCTCCACCAGCCGCTGCCACACCAGTGACCCACCCAGGCGGAACGCGTGCAGGAGGGCGTCCAGCGGCACGCCCTGTTCCGCGCGCCGCACGCCGATCTGCCAGGAGCAGCGGCGCGCCGCGTCCCGGTTGCCGCGCGGGTCGAGCAGCGACAGCACACTGTGCCGCAGGGAGCGGTTCACCTCCTGCCAGGTGCCCGCGTAGTCGCTCTCCACGGCGGTCCGGTAGGCGCTCTCCTGCTCCTGGAGGACGGCCACCAGGCGGTCGGTGAGGTCGGGCAGGTCGTCCAGCAGGACCCGTGCGGCCCCGTGCAGGACGCGCAGGGCGTCGGCGTCGATCAGCGACCGTCCGCGTCCGGTCCGCGGCTGCGGAACGGGCACCGGCCCGGTGCGGATCATCGCGCGTGCCCGTACGGCAGGATGCATCGCGGCCCTCCCTCGGACTCCCGGCGGTGCGCCCGCACCGGGAGACTCAGCGGTGTCCGGTCGGCCGTGTCGTCGGCTTAGCCCGTACGGCGGGGGCCGCCCGACTCGTCCTGCCCCGAAGGATGACATACCGTCCGGTCGGTCCCTAGGGTTGTGCACCGGTCTTTTTCCTCCTGCCTCTCACAGAACCGCACGTCGGCCGTCATCGGCCCTGCTGATCGACCATGCGGGCCAGCTCCATCCGGGACCGCACGCCGAGCGTGGCGAAGACGTTGCGCAGGTGGTAGTCGACCGTGCGGGTGCTGACCGCGAGGCGCAGGGCGACCTCCCGGTTGGTGGCGCCCTCGGCGACGTGGCGGGCGATCCGCAGCTGCTGCGGTGTCAGCCGGGCCAGCTCCCCGCCCGCGCCCTCGAACCCGGCGGCCCCGTTGGCCCGCAGCTCCCCGCGCGTCTGTTCCGCCCACGCCCGCGCCCCGCACCGCTCGAACCCCACCAGCGCGGCCCCGAGCCGCACCCGCGCCTCCCGCAGCCGCCGCCGGCGCCGTAGCCACTTGCCGTGCAACAGCTCGGTCCGGGCCCGTTCGAAGTCCCCGCCCGCCACGTCGTGCAGGGCCAGCGCCCGCAGATACAGCTCGTCCGCCCGCTCCCCGGGGGCCAGCAGCGCACGGCAGCGGGCAAGTTGGGCGGGCGCGTGCGGATCGGCGCCGAACGCCGCCCACCGTGCGAAGTCCTCCACGACGGCCCGCGCGTCGTCCGGCCGGTCGGCGAGCAGCGCCGCCTCCACGAAACAGGGCACCATCAGCATCCAGACCGCGAAGTGGCCGCGCCGCACACCGGGCAGCACCAGCGGCCCGAGCCGGTCCGCCGCGTCGAGGGGACGGCCGCAGCCCAGGTCGGTCCGGGCCAGCGCCCACTCCGCCAGCGTCGCCGCCTGGGCCAGGCCGTGCCGGCGGGCCGTGGTCAGCGCCGCCGTCGCGTGCCCGGCGACGGTCGCACGCTCCCCCACGATGGACGCGGCCAGCGCGAGCATCGCCCGGTGATGCGCGACCGTGTTGCGGCGCCCGGCCCGGTGCGCGGTCCGCACCCCTTCCTCGGCGTGGGTGCGCGCCTGGGCGTGCCGGCCGGCACGCAGCTCGGCGTAGGCGAGGTACTCCAGGGCCCGCGACTGCAGCGCGGCGGAGTCGCGGTCCCGGGCCACGGCGAGGGCGCGGGCGCCGGCCCGGCGGGCGGCGACGACATCGCCGAGCAGCAGGGCGGCCGTGGCGCAGCGCAGGAGCTGTTCGGGCCGGTCGCTGTCGTGGGCCAGCACGCGGCGCAGCGGCGCCGTCGCGCGGTCGGGGCGCTGCTCCAGCAGGGCCTTCATCCCGGTGCGGTAGTCCGCCGCGGCATCGCCCGCGGCCGGTTCGCCGAGCGCCTTCAGACAGCCCGTCAGGTCTCCCGCGGCCCAGGCCGCGTCGACCGCGGCGAGCCGTGCGGCCTCGGCCTGCTCCGGCTCCTCGGCCGCCAGCAGGGAGGCGGCCAGCAGCAGGGTCTCCCGGGCGTCGTCGACGGGGCCGTCCCCCAACCGCGCCCTGCCGCAGGCGAGTTCGGCCCGGCCGCGGTCCGTGGTCCGCGCGCTCCTGTCACCGATCATTCATGCGAGGTTACTTACGCGTAACGCACGAGGGAAGCCGGTCGCCTCCGCCGCAACGTCCGCCGAAGCGGGCTGTGACCTGCGGCTCCGCGCGACCGTGGTGGAAAACGGACTGTGCCGCCGCCCAGACTTTCCGGGCGGCGGCCGTGCGGGAGCACAACGTCAGCCACTGTGCGGGCAGTTGCCCCGGTACTCCTCGATGGTCAGGCTCGGGCGGGGCAGCGGACACAGGAACTGCTCGTAGCGGGTGTCGTTGTCGATGAACCGCTTGAGCCAGGAGATGCTGTACTTCGCGATCGTCGTGTCGGACGAGTTGGGCGTGAAGTGGGTGGCGCCGTTCAGCTCCAGATAGGCGCGGTCCAGGCCGGAGGACAGGCTCGTGTAGAACGGCTCGGCGTGGCTGGAGACCGGGGCGATCGTGTCGCCGTCGGCTCCGAAGATGAGCGTGGGTGTGGTGAGCTCGGGCCAGCTCTTGTCGAGATTCCACGGGGTGAGCGGGATCGCCGCCTGGAGCGAGGGGCGGGACTTGGCGGCCTCCAGGCTGCCGCCGCCGCCCATGGAGTGGCCCATGACACCGAGCCGGCTGCTGTCGACGCGGCCGCGCACGGAGCTGCGCTGCGTCAAGTAGTCCAGGGCCGCGAGGAGTTGACGGCCCCGGGAGTCGGGCTGGTCGAGGGTGGTGTTGGTGTCGATGGTGAACACCACGAAGCCCTGCGAGGCCAGGCGCGGGCCCAGCCAGGCGATCGAGGACTCGTAGGCGGTGTACCCGGGCGAGATCGCCACGGCCCCGAAGGTGCCGTCGGCGGTGCTGGTCGGGTAGTAGATCGTGCCGCCGCCGAAACCGGTGACGGCGAGGGAGGAGACGGAGGTCTGCGAGACGGCGTAGGAGCCGCGGGCCGCCTCGATGCTGGCGGTGGTCGGCGCGGGGCCGCGCTCGTAGGGGTTGTCCGCCGCGTGGGCGCCGGGACCGGCGAGGGTGCCGAGCCCGAGGACCACGGCGAGCGCCGCCGCGGCTCCGGCGAGCCGGCCGGCCCTGCGGGGCCTGGTGTGGGGGTGGACCTGCACGACGAGTCGTCCTCTCTGTCGTGGCGGACGGGCGGCACGAGAGAACCGTGCCGCCGGTCACCGCTGGTTGACTGGAGGTGCCACTGTGGGCGCCGGGCCGGTCGCCGGGGACCGGCAAGTTCACCGGTCTCGTGCGCCGGGTACCGACCGCGCTGTTCCCCGCCCTGCTCGCTCCGGGTTCCGGCCCCGCCGTGCCCGCCCTGCCAGCCCCGGTTCCGACCGCCCCGATCCCCGCCCTGCCTGCCCCCGGCCCGGCCACGCCGCACCCGCACCGCCTGCTCCCGGTTCCGGCCCCGCCGTACCCGCCCTGCCAGCCCCCTGTTTCGACCGCCCGATCCCCGCCCTGCCTGCCCCCGGCCCGGCCACGCCGTACCCGCACCGCCTGCTCCCGGTTCCGGCCCCGCCGTACCGGCCCTGCCTGCCCCCCGGTTCCGGCCGCCCCGATCCCGCCCTGCCTGCCCCCGGCCCGGGCGGGTGTGAAACGCTCGGTCGTCATCCGTTACGGCTGCATGGAGAGGCGACGGTATGCGCATCGGACTGCTCGGCACCGGCCCGTGGGCGCGGGTGGCCCACGCCCCGGCTCTCGAAGGGCACGCGGACGTGGACTTCGTCGGGGTGTGGGGCCGCCGCACGGACGCGGCGAAGGAACTCGCCGACGCTCATGGCGTACGGGCCTACGACGACGTCGACGCGCTGCTCGCCGACGTGGACGCCGTCGCCGTGGCCCTGCCCCCGGCCGTCCAGGCCGAGCTGGCGGTGCGGGCCGCGCGCGCGGGGTGTCATCTCCTCCTGGACAAGCCGCTGGCCACGACGGCCGAGCAGGGCCGTGCGGTGGTCGAGGCGGCAACGGAGGCGCAGGTCGCCTCGGTGGTGTTCTTCACCACCCGGTTCCAGCCGGAGACCGAGCAGTGGATCGCCGAACAAGCCGCCGCGCAGGGCTGGTTCACCGCGCACGCGCAGTGGCTGGGCGCGGTGTTCAGCGGGGGCGACAGCCCGTTCGCGAACTCGCCGTGGCGGCGCGAGAAGGGCGCTCTGTGGGACGTGGGACCGCATGCCCTGTCGGTGCTGCTTCCGGTGCTCGGTGAGGTGCGGCGGGTGGCGGCGGCCGCGCCCGGCCCCGGGGACACCGCGCATCTGGTGCTGGAGCACGCCGGTGGCGCGTCGAGCGCGCTGGCCCTGAGCCTGACCGCCCCGGCCGCGGCCGCCGGAGCCGCCGTGGAGCTGCGCGGTGCCACCGGGGTGAGCCGTCTCCCGGCGAGCACGCAGGGTGCGGTGCCGGCGTTCGCGCGGGCGACGGACGCCCTGCTCGACGCGGTCCGCACCGGCCGCCCGCACGCGTGCGACGCCGCGTTCGGTCTGCGGGTCACCGAGATCCTCGAAGAGGCCGACGCCCTGCTGAACGGCGGCGGTTGAGACCGGGACGGTCAGTCCTCGAAAGGCTCGTCGCTCCACCGGAACCAGGCCCGGTCACCGTCGATGTGCAGCAGGAACTCGGCGACCGGGCCGTCCGGTGAGGCGAGGGAGACGCGCCGCTCGATCTCGGCGTGGACCGCCTCCCACTCCTCCATGTGCTCGTCGATCCCGTCCAGCAGGGCGAGTTCGCGGGCGAACAGCTCGCGCACGCGGGCGTAGCCGGGGCCCGGCGTGAAGTGGCCCGACAGCCAGGGGAAGTCGGCCTCGTCGATCCTGATCTCCCCGACCGCCCCGTCCCCGCCGCGGACCTGCCACACCTCACCGTCGAACCCAACCGCGCCTCCGTGTGCCGTCACTGTCAGTGCCGGATCAGCATGGCATCCGACACTGACAGTCCGGCCGGCTAGCCGGTGGCGCCGGGGAGGTGGAAGTCGATCCGCTCCCTGACCACCGGGTGACCGGCCTTGGCGAAGTTCGCGGCCATCGGGAAGTTGCCCTGGTCGGTGGCTCCGCTGATGAACTCCGCGCCCTGCTCGGCCAGGAAGTGGGTGCACTCCACGAGCAGGTCGTAGGCGTAGCCGCGGCCGCGGTGTTCGGGCAGGACACCGATGAAGCCGATGACGGGCGAGGTCTGGTTGCGGGCCGGGATGTGGATGCCGGCCAGTTCCCCCTCCGGAGTGCGCGCGATCTGCCACCACTCACGCGGGGACGGGCACCAGTGGAAGAAGTCCAGCTCCTCCTGGGCCGCCTGGTCGAGGCCGCCCTGCTCGATGGCCTTCAGGGCGTGGGCGTCCAGGGTGACGGAGTGGATGCGGCGCAGCGCGTCGAAGAACACCCCGTCATCGGGCTCGGGCTCGAAGACGAGCCGTCCGGGGCGTTCGGGGAGCCCGCAGTCGGGCGTCCACCGGTAGAGGTAGCGCTCGACGAGGAGCTCGTATCCGGCCGCGCGGGCGGCCTCGAAGCGGGCTTCGGCCGCGGCGCGCGTGGCCGGGTCGTCCCGCCAGCCGGCGGGCAGGTTGAACTCGAGATCGACCTGCCAGGGAGCGGAGCGCAGGAGTTCGGCCCCCGCCTCCTCCTCGCCGTCGGCCACGTCGAACCAGTTGATGTTCATCGGCTCCGTGGCCTCGGGGCCGCCCCACCAGGCGCCGCGCGCGACGACGCGGCCGTCGCGCAGGGCCACGCGCTTCCAGTCGGGGCGGTGCACGGTGGCGCGGTGCGCCTCGCTCGCGCCCAACGGGTCGGGCAGGGTGTCGAACAGGTGGGCGTCGCTCTCGTCGAGCGGACGGATGACCAGATCGGTCATGGTGGATTCCTCCGGGATGCAAGCTGCGAAGAGCGCTCCCGGTCAGGTCACACGAAGCACGCCGGGACAGCGGTGAAGGGAGCGCTGGTGAGAGAGAACTGCACGGCACTCGCCCCCTTTCCGTCGTCTCGAGGCGTGATGATCACAACGTAGGGGATCTTCCCCGGGTGCGTCCACACATTTTCCCGAGGCGGGCGCGATTAGGGTCTGCGGCATGACCGACAACTCCCTGCGCTCCGTCACCGTCGAGCGGACCGCCACCGGCCACTTCACCGCGGTCAACGCCCGCGGCGGCACGATCGAGTTCGGCACCGAGGGCGCCGACTTCACCCCCGTGGAACTGCTGCTCGCCGCGATCGGCGGCTGCACCATGGCCGACGTGGACGTCGCCACCACCCGCCACGCGGAACCCGACCGGTTCACGGTCACCGTGACCGGCCACAAGGTCAGCGACGAGGAGGGCAACCGGATGATCGACCTTCAGGTCACCTTCTCCGTCGCCTTCCCCGAGGGCGAGGGCGGCGACCGCGCCCGAGCGATCCTCCCCCGCGCGGTGAAGACCTCTCACGACCGGCTCTGCACGGTCAGCAAGACGATCGAGGCGGGCACACCGGTCACGGCGACGGTCGAAGGCGCCTAGCGTTTTATTCCGTTGCGGTCGGCCGTCCCGGGGCCGGACCCTGACGGCATGCCCTACGTCATACGCCCGGCCGACCTCACCGACGCGCCCGCCGTCACCGAGCTGCTCAACCAGGTCGATGTGCTCGAGATCGGCCGGCCCGAGACCGACCTCCACACCGTCGAGGCCGATCTCAAGCACCCCGAGGCCGATCTGTCCCAGGACTCCTGGCTGGCCTTCCACGAGGACCGGCTGGTGGCCTACGCGCTGGTGTGGGACGAGTCGAACGGCGAGCGCGTCGACGCCGACCACTATGTGCTGCCCGACCACCAGGAGGCCGGGCAGCGGCTGTTCACGGCGCTCGAGGCCAGGGCCCTGGCCAGGGCGCGCGCGAACGGCGCGTCCAGGGCCGTGGTCCACCTCCACCTCAACATCGAGCCCACGCTGGACACTTCGCTGATCGAGGAGCGCGGCTGGTCCGTCGTACGGCGTTACCACGTACTGCACCGCCCGGTGGATCCCGCCACGGACCTCACTCCCCGGACCCCGCCCGGTGTACGGCTGCGGGCCTGCGCCGACGAGGCGGACCGCGAGCGCGTCCACGCCCTTTACCAGGCCACCTTCGCCGAGCACTTCGACTTCCAGCCGCGCTCCTACGAGCAGTGGCTGCACGACGTCGACGCCGAGACCCTCGACTGGTCCCTGGTGTGGATCGTGAGCACCGAGGAGCAGGGCGACGTCGGCTTCCTCCTCGCGCGCAACGACCGCGAGGCGATGGGCTGGATCCGCAGCATCGGCGTCCTGCGCGAGGCCCGTGCCCGGGGTCTCGGCGGTCTGCTGCTGCGGCACGCGTTCGCCGCCTTCGCCGAACGCGGCCGGGACACGGTCGGCCTCGGCGTGGACACCGGCAACGCCACGGGCGCGCCCGGCCTGTACGCCCGCCACGGCATGACGGTCCACTTCGCCGTCGACACGTGGGAGACCGTGCTGACCTGACGACCGCTCAGCGCGGCCCGCCCCCTCAGTAGGCGCGGTGCGGGTAGTGCGGGTCCTCCCAGCGGTCGGGGCCGGTGAGACCGATCAGGCGTATGCGGTGCAGGAGTTCGTCCGGTACGTCGTCCAGGGCACGCAGTCGATCCGGGGCGTACCGGACAAGCCAGGAGGCCAGTTCGGTGCGCAGGGCGTCCTCGTCCTCCCAGGTGTCCCAGGGGAGCTCGTCGCCGAGCAGGGGGTACTCCCACTCGTCGGCCGCCAGGGCCAAGTGCCGGTCCGCGACGGGGTCGTCGAGTGCTTCCCAGGCGGTGAGCCACGGGGTGAGTGTGCCCGACGCCTCGGCGCACAGGGCGAGCAGCTCGTGCACCGGCACGGCGGGATCCGGGTTCTTGAGGCTGTGCGCCCACCAGGCGTGCAGGAACTGCCACACGGCGAGGCTCTGTTGGAGGGGCCACCGCCGCCAGTGGCCGCGCGCGAACGACCGGCCGACCTCGTGCATGCCGAACATGGGCGCCACCCGGCCACCGACCAGCTCCCGGGCGAACTGCGGCAGGATGCGGCGCAGGACCGCGCCGTGGTCCGTCCAGTCGGGGGCGTCCCAGGTACGGCGCAGCAGGTCCGCCTCCAGCTCCACGTCCGGGATCTTCAGCAGCTCCAGCTCCTCGTCGCCGCCCCAGTGGCAGGTGCACTGGGTTTCGTGGCTGCGGGCGGTCATCCCGCGGAAGGTGACGGACAGGTCGTCCAGGGCACGGTCGAGTCGGAGCTGTGCGGGGGTGACGTCGTCAGGGGGCATGTGGTCGGCCTCTACGGGACTCCGGAGGCTTGCGCCGGCCGAAGATCGCGACCTTACCTCCTTAAGGGGCCCTTAGCACGCGGTTAAATGACCGCCGGTTTCCGTCGGCCTCTCGATTTGGTCGAGGACGGCGAGCATCCTGAGAGCGCTCTCAGACGGCGTGATCGCCACCTGAGCGGCAACCCCCACGCCTGCCCGCCACAACGCTCCGGGAGACCCCCCACATGACACCCCGCAACCAGCACCGACTCGGCCGCCGCAAGCTGCTCCTCGCCCTCGGCGGTACCGCCGTGGCGGCGCCCGCCGTCGCCGCCCTCGCCCCGCACGCCCTCGCCGGATCCACTGAGTCCGCGAACGCCGGCGCCGCCGCGGGGCTGCCGCTGACGATCGTCAACGACAGCGGCTCCTTCGACAACGCGAACGTCCACGTCTACATCGTCGGCAACCAGGACGGCCGCCAGGTCCGGGTCACTCCCGACGGCACCCTCGCCCCGGTCGCCCTCTCGGACAACGGCCCCGACGGCTTCACCGATTACGCGATCCCCCTCGCCGGCAGCGGAGAGACACGCCTGACGCTGCCCTACCTGTCCGGGCGGATCTACGTGGCCCTCGGGCAGAAGCTGAAGTTCAAAGCGGTGACCGACGGCAACGGCGCCGCGGCGCTGCAGTACCCGGCCGGTTGGGTGACCTCGGACCCCAACTACCCGGTGCTGCACGACTGCGCCGAGTTCACGTACAACTCCGCCGGGATGTTCTGCAACACCACGATGGTCGACATGTTCAGCGTGCCGCTCGGCATCCGGCTGACCGGCGCCCAGGACCAGACGACCGGCGTGCTGCGCCCCGGCGGGCGGGCGTCCGTCTTCGCGGCCGTACGGCAGCGAGAGGAGTTCGCGCGTCTCGTGGTGGACGAGACCCGGGTGATCGCGCCCGGGCACGGGCTGGACGCGGGGCTGTTCCCGAAGGAGTACTTCGCGCCGTACGTCGACGAGGTGTGGAGCATGTACACCGGACGAGTTCTCGTCGTCTCGACCAATGCGGGCGCGTTCACCGGGCGGGTGCGGGGCGATCGGCTCGTCTTCGACGGGCCCGCCCAGGTGTCCTTCGCCCGGCCCTCGACCCGGGACGTGCTGTTCTGCGACGGCGCCCTCGCCGCGCCCAACGACGGCACGACCGGCCCGGTCGCGGCGGTCCTCGGCGCCGGGTTCAACCGTTCGACGCTCGTGTCCCACCCGGCCCAGCCGACGACCGACCCGGCCGCCTTCTACCAGGGCCCGCTCACCAACCACTACTCCGCCGCCGTGCACGCGGCCACCGCGGACGGGCGGGCGTACGGCTTCGCCTTCGACGACGTCGCCGACTTCGCGTCGTACATCCAGGACACCGCCCCCACCGGCATCCGGCTGACACTGACACCGTTCCAGGGCTGAGGCGGCGTCAGGCCCGCTCGTGCTCTCCCTCGGCGTCGATGTGCGGGAGCATCCGGTCCAGCCAGCGGGGCGTCCACCAGGCGTGCCGTCCGAGCAGGGTCATCACCGCGGGCACCATGAGCAGTCGCACGACGGTCGCGTCGATCAGAACGCTCACGGCGAGACCGAGGCCGAGCATCTTGACCACGATGTTGTCGCTGACGATGAAAGCGGCGAAGACGCTCACCATGATCAGCGCGGCGCACGTGATCACCCGCGCGGTGATCTCCAGGGCGTGGGCCACGGATGCCTTGGCGTCCTGGGTGCGCAGCCAGGCCTCGTGCACCCGGGAGAGGAGGAAGATCTCGTAGTCCATGCTCAGCCCGAAGATGATCGCGAACATCATCATCGGCACATAGCTCTCGATGGGCACCTTGCCGTTGACGCCCAGCGCCGGGCCGCCCCAGCCCCACTGGAAGACGGCGACGACCACGCCGTAGGAGGCGGCGATGGACAGGACGTTCAGGACGGCCGCCTTCACGGCGACGAGGAGGCCGCGGAAGACGGCCAGGATGATCAGGAAGGCCAGCGCCACCACCACGCCGATGATGAGGGCCAGTCGGCTGGAGACGATGTCCCGGAAGTCGACCTGGGCCGCGGTCGTGCCGGTGACATAGCCCTTGGCGTCGGTGCCGGAGACCGCGCCGGGCAGCGTGTCGTCGACCAGGCGGTTGGTCAGGTCGGTGGTGTCGGGGTTCTGCGGGGACACCTTGGAGTACACGGTGGAGATCAGGACGTCCCCGTCCTGGGTCGTCGTGAGCGGGGTGACCGCGGCGGCTCCCGACACCCCGTCGAGGCTCTTCTGCACCTTCGAGGAGAGGTCCGAGCGCTGGGAGTCGGGCACGTCGGTCTGGTCCACCACGACGGTCAGCGGGCCGTTGGAGCCCGGCCCGAAGGCGTCGGACATCAGGTCGTAGGCACGCCGGTCCGTGAAGGACGTGGGGTCGGCGCCGTCGCCGATATGACCGAGCTGCATGGAGAAGACGGGGATCGCGAGGACGGCGACGGTCACGAGCCCGGCGGTCAGATAGCGCCACGGCCGGCGTGCCACGCGCTGGGCGTACCGGTGCCAGGTGCCGTGCGGGGTGGCGCCGGGCTCGGCGTCGGTCTCGGCGACCGGTCTGCGTACCCGGTAGCGGTCGATCCGGGTGCCGATCAGGCCCAGCAGGGCCGGTACGAGGGTCAGGGCGCCGAGCACCGCGGTCACGACCGTCACCGCGGCGGCCAGGCCGAGTTTGCCGATGAACGACACCCCGGAGGCGTACAGGCCGGTGAGGGCGACGATCACCGTGCAGCCGGAGACCAGCACGGCCCGGCCGCTGGTGGCGGTGGCCCGTCCGGCGGCGTGGACCGGGTCGGCGCCGTCCATGAGGTTCTGCCGGTGACGCGTGATCAGGAACAGGGCGTAGTCGATGCCGACGCCGATGCCGATCATCGTGGCGAGTGTCGGGGAGACGGTGGCGAAGGTGAACGCGGCGGCGAGCAGTCCGAGGCAGGCGAGACCGCCGACCACGGCGATCAACGCGGTGACCAGGGGGACCACCGAAGCGATCACACTGCCGAAGCCGATGAGCAGAACGACGATCGCCACCCCGAAACCGATCAGTTCGCTCACCCGGTCGTCCGCCTCGGGCCGGGCCAGCTCGCCGAGCGGTCCGCCGTACTCCACGTCCGCCCCGGCCGAGCGCAGCGGCTGCACGGCGTCGTCGACGCCGTTGAGGTAGCTGTCGCCGAGGGTGGAGGGCTGGACGTCGAAACGGACGGTGATGTAGGCCGTCTTGCCGTCGGTGGACAGCGGTCCGACGTTGGGCTGCCCGTCGGCGGGGGGCGGGGCGTTCAGCGGGTTCTGGACCGACAGGACGTGCGACAGCTTCTGCAGGTCGCCGACGGTCGTGGACATCTGCGAGTCCAGTGAGCTCAGGGACTTCTGCGCGTCGTGCACGACGATTTGGCTGCTGTAGCCGCCGGCTTGGGGATCGTGCTTCTTGAGTACGTCCTGGCCCTTCTGGGACTGCGACTGCGACAGCGAGAAGTTGTCGGAGTACTCACCGCCGTGCAGGTGGTTCAGCGTCTGCAGGGCGACGAGTGCGACCAGCCAGGCGACGATGACGATGACGAAATGCCGGGCACAGGTTTCCCCGAGCCGACGCAGCATCCCCCGCGCGGGAGCCCCGCGCTCTCCCCCCTCGCTCACGCGAGTCGGTGACATGTATGTGGCATCTCTCCGTGACCCGGGACATGACTTTCCTTCATTAGACGCCGAGCCGATCAGTGCGTCATTTCCAGGCGGCGGTCCCCTTCCGGATGCACGGCGGACGAAGGCGTTGAATGGTGATAGGAAGCGATCCGGACCCGAGGAGCAGATCATGCCGACGTCACAGCCCGCGTCTGGGCCGTCCGAGGACCGTGCCACCCCGGACGACCTGCTCCACGCCCGCACCGGCACCGAAGTGTCACCGGAGGACCTGGTCCTTGCCTCGGGCAAGGACATCACCCCGCGCAGTCTCGAATGGGCCAAGCGGAAGCTGGAGGCGGAGGGTCCCGCGGCCCTCGACAAGATGCTCCCCTGACCTGTCTACGGGTCCGGGCACACCACCCGGACCCGCTGGACCAGGTTGTTGGCGAAGCCGCCGCGGTTCCACGGCTGCCGCAGCGGCTGGGTGTGCCCGTCGGCGTCCGTGGCCCGTGCGCTGAGCACGTGCTCGCCGGGTGTCGCGGTCCAGTCGTACCGCCAGCGGTGCCATGCCCACCGGTGGCCGCCCCGGGGTGCGACCTCGGCCCGCCGCCAGCCGCGCCCGTCGTCGGTGCTGACCTCGACCCGGACCACCGGGGCCAGGCCGGACCAGGCGCGCCCCTCCAGGGCCACCGGGCCGGGCGCGACGACCCGGGTCCGGGACATGAAGTCCGGGAAGCCGGGCGGGACCAGCAATGCCCGCGGCGCGATCCGTGTGACGGGCTCGCCCCGCTCCTCGGGACGCTGCCGCAGCCGGTAGGCCACGGCCTGCTGGAAGCCCGTGAACGGCTCGTCGACGACCTGGATCTCGCGCAGCCACTTCACGTGCGCCATGCCGTACCAGCCGGGCACGACCAGCCGCAGGGGCCGGCCGTGCTGCGGGGGCAGCGGGGCACCGTTCATGGTGTGCGCGACCAGGACCTCGGGGTCGGTGCCCAGCGCCACGTCCAGCGGGAGGGCGCGCTGGTAGTCCTGCTCGACACCCCGCTCCACCCCGTGGTCGGCGCCGGTGAACACCACCTCGACACCGTCGCCCTCCACCCCGGCCTCGCCGAGCAGCAGCCGCAGCGGTACGCCGGTCCAGTCGGCCGTGCCGACCGCCTCGACGAGCCAGGGCTGGCTGACCGGGCGGGGGGTGAGCAGAGCCCGGCCGTTGCCCGCGCACTCCAGCGTGACGCGCGTGGTGACCTGGGGGAACGCCTTCAGGTCGGCGAGGCCGAGGCGGAGCGGCCGACGCACTCTGCCGTGCAGGGTGAGGGTCCAGGGGGCCACGTCCGGCACGTACGGGATGTCGTAGTGCGTGAGGACGTAGTGCAGGCCCGGCGGGGTGAGGTCGTAGCGCAGGGCCTCGAGCGGCAGTCCGTGGTTTCTGGTGGCGAGCGCCAGTTCGTCGCGGCCGATCGCCTCGTCGGGGCCGGCCAGCCGGGCGGGCGCGCTCGCGGCACCGAGTCGTGCACCCATACCGGCATTGTCCCGCCGTAGCGCCGCGACCGCCTCGCCGGGTTCACGCGACGGCCGCCCGAAGGCCCAACCGCCGCTCCCCCGGGGCACGTTCGCGCCGTCCGTTTCCGGCCCGCCCTTTCGGAAACGGTCTTCCGGCTGCCAGACTCCTGAGGGTGCCCGACTTCGACATGCTCGTCCTCGGATCCGGTCCGGGTGGCCAGAAGGCCGCCATCGCCGCGGCCAAGCTGGGCCGCCGGGTGGCCGTGATCGACCGCTCCGACATGGTCGGCGGGGTCTCCATCCACACCGGCACCATTCCCTCCAAGACCTTGCGCGAGGCGGTGCTCTACCTCACCGGTCTCACCCAGCGCGATCTGTACGGCCAGAGTTACCGCCTCAAGGAGGACATCACCGTCGCCGACCTGATCTCGCGCACCCAGCATGTGGTGGGGCGCGAGGTGGACGTCATCCGCAGCCAGCTCTCCCGCAACCAGGTCGCCCTCTTCGCCGGGACCGGCCGGTTCGTCGACGACCACACCGTCGCGCTGCGCGAGGTGACCGGCAATGAACGGCTGATCACCGCAGACCACATCGTGATCGCCACCGGCACCCGCCCCGCGCGGCCCGACACCGTCGAGTTCGACGGCCGCACGATCATGGACTCGGACAACGTGCTCGCCCTGGAACGGGTGCCGCGGTCGATGGTCATCGTCGGCGCCGGCGTCATCGGCATGGAGTACGCGTCCATGTTCGCCGCGCTCGGCAGCAAGATCACCGTGGTGGAGAAGCGGGCCGGGATGCTCGACATGTGCGACGTCGAGATCGTGGAGTCGCTCAAGTACCAGCTGCGGGACCTGGCGGTGACCTTCCGCTTCGGCGAGACGGTGGCCTCGGTGGAGCGGCACCCCAGGGGCACGCTGACCGTGCTGGAGAGCGGCAAGAAGATTCCCGCCGACGCGGTGATGTACTCGGCGGGCCGGCAGGGCCTCACCGACGGGCTCGACCTGGACAAGGCCGGGCTGTCCGCGGACCCGCGCGGCCGGATCTCGGTCGATGAGCACTACCGCACCGAGGTGCCGCACATCTATGCCGTCGGCGACGTCATCGGCTACCCGGCGCTGGCCGCGACCTCCATGGAACAGGGCCGCACGGCCGCGTACCACGCCTTCGGGGAACCCGTCGGCCGGATGCACCACCTCCAGCCCATCGGCATCTACACCATCCCGGAGATCAGCTTCGTCGGCCGTACCGAGGACCAGCTCACCGACGACCGCGTCCCCTTCGAGGTCGGCATCTCCCGCTACCGGGAGCTGGCCCGCGGACAGATCGTCGGCGACTCCCACGGCATGCTGAAGCTGCTGGTCTCGCCCGTGGACCGCACCCTGCTCGGCGTGCACTGCTTCGGCTCCGGGGCGACCGAGCTGATCCACATAGGCCAGACGGTGATGGGCTGCGGCGGCACGGTCGACTACCTGGTCGACGCGGTGTTCAACTACCCGACGCTGGCGGAGTCCTACAAGGTCGCGGCCCTGGACGCCACCAACCGCCTCCGGCAGGTGGACCAGATGGACGACTAGGACGCGACGGCGACCTCCCGCCGCCGTCAGACCGTGCCGTCCTCCCCGTCCGGGAGGCGGCCGTCGTCCTCCACTACGTGTACGGCGGCCTCCTCGGCGCCCGCCGCTCCGCCGTCCACGCCCGCGTCGAAGGCGATCTCGTCCTTGGTGGTGTCGGGGTGGGCGCCCTCGTCCGGGGCGACCAGGCGGCCGGCGCGCCGGTCGCCCGTCTCCGGGTCGGTGGGTTCGCCCTCCTCGGCCGCGGCGCCGGACTCCTCCGGGACCTCCTGGGCGAGGCGCTGGTCGAGGGTCTCGCCCTCGTGCTGTTCGGCGGCCGTGGTGCCGTACTTGGTCACGCCGAGCGGTTTCTCCGGCGGTGAGTAGCCCTCGTCGAGGATGTCGTCGTAGGTCCGTTCGTCCACCGCGTCCTGGAGGTCGAGCGGAGCCGCGTCCTGCTGTTCCTCGTTGGTACCGGTGGGCTGATAGGCGTCGTCCGCCATAGACCCGGGATCGCCGCGGTCCGTGCCCATGCCTGCCTCCTGCGTGTACTCGTGGGCGCTGGTTTCTCTCCTGTCTCCCGAACCGCGTTTCCCGATCCGCGTCCGCCAACCACCCGGCCGGTCCTGGGCAGTCGGCCGTGGGGCTATCATCACTCATCACGTGCACACGCGGTGTGATCGTACGCCGACTCTGCGGCTGCACGACCCCGACCGCTCCAACACTTTTCGCCGCCCCCGGCCCGAGGCCATCCCTCCACGGCCCCGGGCGGGTGCAACCCCCCACCCCCCATACGGCGTCGGGCCCCTCGGTGCCCCGGCGGCGTGCACGACGGAAAGCAGCACAGGCCATGAGCAACAACAGGGGCAGAGGGCTTCAGGCAGGCGCCCTCGGTACGTTCGACACGGTGGTGATGGCGGTCGCGGGCAGCGCCCCGGCGTACTCGCTCGCCGCGACCACCGCGGTCCTGGTCGGCGTGGTGGGGACCGCCAGTCCGGCCGCGCTGCTGTACTGCGCGATACCCATGCTCGGCATCGCGCTGGCGTTCAGCTATCTCGGCCGCATCGATGTGAACGCGGGCGCCAGTTACTCGTGGGTGGGCCGAACTCTCCATCCCTTCCTGGGCTTTATGAGCGGCTGGGCGCTGGTGGTGTCGGCGACCATCTTCATGGTGGCCGGTTCGCTGCCCGCCGGTTCGATGACGCTCGCCCTGTTCGACGCCGAACTCGCCGACAACACCGCGCTGTCCACGCTGGTCGGCGCGGCCTGGTTCCTGCTCATGCTGCTGGTGGTGCTGGGCGGTGCCCGGCTCACCGTCCGCGCGCAGCTCGTCATGTCCGGCGTAGAACTCGCCCTGCTCGCACTGTTCGCGGTGCTGGCCGTCTTCCACACCGACAACGCCCGCGCCTTCGACTGGTCCTGGCTCGGACTCGGCCAGTTCGACGGCGTGTCGGGCTTCGCCTCGGGCGCGTTGATCGCCGCGTTCTACTACTGGGGCTGGGACGTCACCAGCAACCTCAGTGAGGAGACCCGCAACAGCCGCCGGACGACCGGACTCGCGGGCCTGATCGGGGTCGGTGTCGTCTTCCTGCTGTTCGAGGTGTTCACCATCGCGGTGAACGTCATCCTCTCCGCGGACCAGATCCAGGCCAACGAGGCCAACGTGCTGGCCGTTCTAGGCGAGGAGATCTGGCCCGGGTGGGGCGGAAAGCTGCTGATCGTCGCGGTCATGCTGTCCACCGTCGCCACCCTGGAGACCACGCTCATCCAGGTCACCCGCTCGCTGTTCGCGATGGGCCGCGACCGTACGATGCCGTCCGCGCTGGGGAAGGTCCACCGCACCTGGAACACGCCGTGGGTGGCCGTCGCCGTGGTGGGCGCGGTGGCCCTCGCGATGTTCGTCGCCTCCAACGCCCTCGGCACGGTCGGCGACATCCTCTCCGACGCCATCTCCGCGATCGGCCTGCAGATCGCCGTCTACTACGGCCTGACCGGCCTCGCGGTCGTCGTCGCCTACCGCAAGATGCTGCTGAAGTCGCCGGCCAACTTCGTCTTCGGCGGAATCTGGCCGCTGTTCGGCGCCCTGTTCATGTTCTGGGTGTTCGTGGAGTCGCTCGGCGAGCTCAGCCCCGCCGCCGTCGCGATCGGCGTCGGCGGCCTGGCCGCGGGTCTGATCCCGATGTTCTGGTACTGGCGCCGCGGCAGCGACTACTACCGGCCCGCGAAGCTGGACGCCACGCACACCGTCGCGACCGAGTACGTCCCCGCCGGCCGCCCGCCCGAGCACGCCCGCGTCCACGAGGGCCTCCCCACCGACTTCTGAGGGGGCCCGCGATGGCGCGCGAGCGCTTCACTCCCGACTTCGACCCCGACTGCGGGGACGCACCCCTGACCTCCGCCCGCCAGGACATCGTCATCGGACGCTGGCAGGGACTGCGCGATCTGCTGCGCACCACCGGACCCGACTGGCTCTCCCGGGGTCACCGGGTGCGGACGCTGGCCCAGGCCTGCGCCGGAAGCTCCACGATGGAGTCCTGGCTGGCCGCCGAGCCGAACAGCGCCGACGCGCTGGTGCTGCGGGCGGCCACCGAGACGGCCCGGGCCTTCAATCTGGCCATCGCCGCGGGCCGGGGCACGCCCATCGACCAACAGCGCGTCGACACGGCCGTACTGGCGTGCCTGCGGGCGGCCGAGGCCTACGTCGACGATCCCACGCCGTGGATCTCACTGATCTCCGTGGCGCGGCTGTACCCGTCCGGGGTGCGGCGGCGGGAACTGGCGCGCTGGTGGGACGAGCTGCACCGGCGCGACCCGTACAGCGTCGAGGGGCACCTGCAGGTACTGCACTACTACTCGGCGCGCTGGCACGGCACCCACGGCCTGATGTACGACTTCGCCCGCGACGCGGCCGGCGCGGCCCCGGCGGGCTGCCCGCTGCCGGTCCTGGTCCAGTACGCCCGCGTCGAGGAGTACCGCTACGCCCTGGACGCCGCCCACGGACAGACCTCCGCGATGGGTCTCGGGCAGCACTGGGACCACGACGGCGCGGTGGGCGACGTACGGCGGACCTGGCAGCGCTGGGTGACGGGCCGCACCGCGACGGCGGTCGCCCCGGGCGAACTGCGCGATCTGCACTGCCTGACGCATGCCGCCTGCCTCGCCGGGCTTCCGGACATCGCCGCCTCGCTGCTGCGGATGACGGGCCGCCGGGCGACCCGCACCCCGTGGTCCTACACCGGGGACCCCGTCAGACAACTCACCAAGTGGCACAAGGAGTTGCTGCCGAGGGGCTGAGCTCACGGGATGGCGTTCGGGCCGTCCGGGCGGCTGCGGCGCTGTTCGACCATCTCACGGCTCAGCTGTTCCGTCTCGGCTTCGGGCAGCCGCTCGAAGCCGTCCTCGGTGATGACCGAGACGATCGGGTAGATCCGCCTGCTGAGGTCCGGGCCGCCGGTCGCGGAGTCGTCGTCGGCCGCGTCCCAGAGCGCCTGGAGCGCCGCCAGGGACGCGTCGCGGCGGGACATGCCCCGGTGGAACAGCTTCTTCAACGCGCCCCGCGCGTAAGGAGATCCGGAGCCCTCGGCGTGGAAGTCCTTCTTCTCGTAGAGTCCCCCGGCCAGGTCGAAGCTGAAGATGCGGCCGTGTTCCCCCTCGGGCCTGGAGGCGTCGTAGCCGGTGAGGAGGGGGACGACGGCGAGTCCCTGCATGGCCTGGCCGAGGTTCTCCCGGATCATGCCCGCGAGGCGCCGCGCCTTGGCGTTGAGGGTCATCGGGATGCCCTCGATCTTCTCGAAGTGGGTCAGCTCCACCTGGTAGAGCTTCACCATGTCGAGGGCGAGTCCGACGGTCCCGGCGAAGGCGACGGCGGTGTGGTCGTCCGCCGGGTGCACCTTCTCCAGATCGCGCTGGGCGATCAGGTTGCCCATCGTGGCCCGGCGGTCCCCGGCGATCAGCACTCCGTCCGCGTAGGTCAGGGCGAGCACGGTGGTGCCGTGCGGCACCTGGTCGGGTGCGGCCCGTACGCCGTCCGGCAACACCCGGCGGGTGCTGAGCAGTTCCGGGCGGTGGACCGCGAGGAACTCGGAGAAGGAGGAGGACCCCGGGACGAAGAACTCCTCGTCCAGTCCTCCGCCGTACTCGCCCTGTGTCATGGCACTCCCCCTCGTCCGCGGTCCGACAACGGGAGTCCTACCTGGAGCGTGCGCGCGGGAAACTCCGCGCCGGTCACAGGGCCTTGCGCCGGATCAGCACCGCGAGCACCAGCAGTCCCGGCAGCAGCGGCAGCCACATCGTCAGCAGACGGTAGCCGAGGACGGCGGAGGCGGCAGCGGCGCCGGGCGCCCCGGCCGCCGTCAGCGCGAACGCGAGCGCGGCGTCGAGGGAGCCGAGTCCGCCGGGGGTGGGCAGCAGGGCGGCCGCGCTGCTGGCGGCGAGGTAGAGCAGCGCCACCCGCAGGGGCGGCAGCGGCAGGCCGACGGCCTGGGTGACGGCGATCAGTACCAGACAGTGCAGTACGGCGAAGGCGAGCGAGCCGCCCCACAGCGCCGCCGCCCGCTGCGGCTGGGCGTGCACGGCCCGGACGTCCTCGACGGCGGTGCGCAGGAGCCGTCGGCAGCGGCGGCGGAGCAGCCAGGCCAGGAGTGCGAGGCCGCCCGCGGTGGCGAGCGGTACCACCGGGGAGACGTCCGGAAGGCGCAGCACGCCGGGACAGGCGACGGCGAGCCCGGCGATCAGGGCCGCGCGCACGATCACTCCGGCGAGGCCCTTGACGGCGACAGCGGTGGCCGCGCGGGCGGCGGTCAGTCCGCAGCGCATCAGGAAGCGCAGGTTCACGGCGCCCGCGCCGAGCCCGGCGGGCAGTACGTGATTGGCCGCGGACGCGGCGAACTGCGCGGCGACCAGGCGACCTCGGGGCAGCCGCTCGGGTACGGCGCCCTGCTGGGCGAGCGAGGCGCACAGCCAGGTGCCGAGGGCCGCCGTGGCGGCGACGAGCAGCCATCCCTGGTCCGCCACGGCGAGCCGCACCGCGCCCGTCTCCAGCGTCGGCCAGTGCCGCCGGGCCAGCCAGCAGGCGGCGACGAGAACGGTGACGGTGAGCGCGGTGTGCCAGTAGGCGGCCCGTCTGCGGGTGGGGGCGGGGGTGGGGGTGAGCGGCTCGGTCGTCATCCGGCTCCGCCCGCACGCGCGGCCGGTGCGACCCGGACGTCCATGCCCTCGAGCCGGTGCAGCTGCCAGCCCCGGGCGTAGGAGGGCGGGACACCGCCGGGCACGCTGAGCGCGGCGACCGGTTCGACGCGTGCGGTGCGCACAATCTCCGCCTTCGTCATATTGGCGTTGTTGCCCCGGATCGCGCCCGAGGAACAGCCCGCGTAATAGGCGATCGGGATCGCCTCGTGGCCGGTGAGCAGACAGGGCGGGCGGACGCCGAGGGCGTGCAGCTCCGCGACGTCCCGGGCCCAGACTCCGTGGTCGCGCACGGTGCGGTCCACGATGTGGTTCAGGACCGCGAACTGCACGGCCAGGTGCGCGGCCACCGCGACCGCCAGAACGCTCGCGGCGACCGGCCGCCACCGCCCGTCGGGAGTGGTGACCGGATGCAGCAGGCCGTCGGCGACGGGGACGGCCAGCAGCGCGTAGGCGGGCAGCAGGAAACGGGGGGCCGCGTAGCCGATCAGGAACAGGTAGGGGACGGCCGCGGTGGTGGCGCACAGGAGCGGTACGAGCGTGCGCGCGGTGCGGCGCGCCCGTACGGCGACGACGAGCCCGAGGACGGCGAGCAGCGGGAGCAGCACCCACCACACCATGACGACGGGCTCGGGCATGGGTCCGGAGCACGGCCGGCACAGGGTACGTCCGACCAGGCTCCGCATCTGGTCGTCCACGGCGAGGTGCCCGCCGAGGCCGCCCTGGACCCGGGAGGCCTCGGCGAGCCGCTCGCGCAGTCCGCCGTAGGAGGTGAACGCCTCGACCACCCACGGGACGGCACCCGCGAGCAGGCCGGCCGCGGTGACGAGCCCGAGCCGCCAGTGCCGCGGGACCAGGGCGGTGACGAGCAGCGGGAGGGCGACCCAGACGGCGTCGGTCGGACGCATCACCGCCATCAGGGCCGTGCCGACGGCCACGCCCCACAGGGCCCGCCGGTCGGGCCGGTCCGCGGCGCGGGCGCGCAGGAAGCAGCCGACGGAGAGCAGGGCGCCGATGGCGACCCAGAGGTTGGGCATGGCCTGCGGGGCGTAGAAGAGCGTCACCCACAGCGAGGCGAACAGGGCGCCCCCGGCGGCCAGGACCCGGGGCGGGAACAGGCCGCGCCAGGCGCGCAGGGCGAGGTAGAGGGCGAGGCCGGAGGCGACGGCGAGGTAGATCCGCAGCAGGCTGGTGGACTCCGACCAGGAGGCGACCGGCGCGACGAGCACGGAGACGCCCCGGGCGCGGGGTGCGCTGAAGAAGGCGGGCGGGGCCTGGTCGCCGACCTGGCTGACGTAGACCGTCTCGTCCCAGCCGAGGCCCATGTCCGGGGGCACGAGCAGGAGTTGTGCGGCGGTGAAGGCACCGGCCACCGCCGCGAGCAGGGCGTCGCCGCGCGTCCGCCAGGATCTGCCGGACACGGCCGCCGCCTCGCGTCGCCCCATACCCGCCAGCATCGCGTTCGTGCCGTGCGCCATCGTCCACCCCTTACCGCCGCGGGTCGTAAGGCCCCTACGACCCGTGCCCGGCCGTCCGAGGCCCGCAGCCAGGGAAACGGGAGAAAACACGGACAAACTAACTCGCGTGAGGCGGATGCGCAGGGTCGAGTTCGGCCAGGTGCCTGACGGGATCCCGGCGGCGGGCGCGGGAGCGGATGAAAGACTCGGTGCGTGCCGCAGACCTTCGACGCTCTCCTCGCCCGCGCCCGGTCCCTCACCGCCTCCGGGCACCGCGCGATCCTCGGCATCGCGGGCAGCCCGGGCGCGGGCAAAACAACACTCGCCGAACGCCTGGTCCGGGACCTGAACGGGTCGGGCACCCCCTGGGTCGCCCACGTCCCGATGGACGGCTTCCACCTCGCCGGCGCCGAACTGGACCGGCTCGGCCGCCGTGACCGCAAGGGCGCGCCGGACACCTTCGACGCGGCCGGGTACGCGGCACTGCTGCGGCGCCTGCGGGAGGAGGCGGACGGGGAGGTGGTGTACGCGCCGGGCTTCGAGCGGGTTCTGGAGCAGCCGATCGCCGGCACCATCCCGGTACCGCCGAGCGCCCGCCTGGTGGTGACCGAGGGCAACTACCTCCTGCTGGAGACGGGCGCCTGGTCCCGCGTACGCCCCCAGCTCGACGAGGTCTGGTTCTGCGAACTCGACGAGGCCGAACGCCTGCGCCGCCTGATCGCCCGCCACGAGGAGTTCGGCAAGACCCACGAGGAGGCGGTGGCGTGGGTGATGAGGTCGGACCAGCGCAACGCCGAGCTGGTGGCGGGGACGCGGGGGCGGGCGGATCTGGTGGTGGGCGCCTGCTCGGGGCCTCCAGAAATGCGCGGACAGCGGGCCGGTGCTGCAATTGAGGCGAGGGGGTGTCGCTGGGGGCAGTCGTGAGCACCAGGGGTGACAGCGTGAGCGAGGAACTCGAAGAAGTGGGCCCGATCGACTACCTGGTCGTCGAATTCCCCGGCAACCGGATGACAGGCGAGGGCTTCCCTCTCCTGGTCGACCTGGTGGACCGCGGCATCATTCGCATTCTGGACCTGATGTTCGTCAGGAAGGACGCCGACGGAACGGTGACCGGCATGGAGATCGCCGACTTCACCGGTGACGGACAGCTCGACCTCTCCGTCTTCGAGGGCGCGTCGTCCGGGCTGCTGGGCCAGGACGACCTCGAGGAGGCGGCCAACGCACTGGAGCCGGACAGTTCCGCGGGCATCCTGGTCTACGAGAACCGGTGGGCCGCGCCCTTCGCCGGCGCCCTGCGCCGTGGCGGTGCCCGGCTGGTCGCCTCGGGACGGATTCCGGTGAACGCGCTGGCCGCCGCCCTCGACGAGGTCGAGGCCACGTCCTGAACGACGGCCGATGACGGCTGACGCAGAAAGGGATCAGTCATGCCAGGTCTTCTTCGCGGGGTGGCCCGCACCGCCGTCGTGGCCGGGACCGCGACCGCCGTGTCGAACCGTGTGAGCCGCCGGCAGCAGGGGCGATGGGCGGCACAGGAGCAGTACCAGGCCGCGCCGCAGCCGCCCCAGCCGACGTCGTACGCGGCGCCGCCGGCGGCGGCCCCCGACATGACGGACAAGATCGAGCAGCTCAAGCAGCTCGGCGAGCTCAAGGCGCAGGGCGTGCTGTCCGAGGCCGAGTTCGAGGAACAGAAGCGCCGGGTGCTGGAAGCCTGACCCTTAAGCTTCACCCATGGTTACTGCGACGGTCCGTGAGTGGCGCGACGAGGAAGGCTGGGGCGTGCTCGACTCGCCCGAGACGCCGGGCGGGTGCTTCGGGCACTACTCCGACATCCAGGCGCCGGGCTTCCGCACCCTGTCCCCCGGCCAGCGGGTCGACCTCGTCTGGGAAGCCCCGGGCTTCAAGCAGGACGGGTACGACTACCGCGCGGTGAGCATCGTCCCCCGGCGGGCCGACTCCTAGCCACCACCGCCCTGGGGCCGGACGGCCCCGGGGCGTGGTCACGCGACCCCCTGTCGTCCGGTGTGCGTCACCCGTGCAGGGTCAGTACGGGAGCCCCCGTGGCGTCGCCCGACGGAGCGCCGATCAGTGCCGTGAAGGATTCCGTGCGCACGGTCAGGCCGTCCCGTGTCTGCTCGAACGCCGGGGCGTACGGCCCTGCTCCCCCGTAGCGCACCGCGAACACGTGCAGGTCCGCAGGGGCGTCCGGGACCGGGCCCGCCTCCAGTGCCGTGGACGCGACCAGGTGGCGCCAGCCCTCGTCGGGGTTGCCGTAGCCGCGGGGGTCCGCCGCCAGGGCGAAGGCCGCCAGTTCCTGGGTGGTGTCCGCGCGGGCGTCGAAGTGGTCGGGGCGGTCCGCGGTGGGGTGGGTCAGGCGAAGGGCGCCTGCCGATGACACCTCTCCCGTCGCCGTCCTGCGCACCCGGTCGCCGTCGTCCGTGGCGTACGGCAGACCGGCGAGCAGGTACGGCTCTCCGGGCAGCCGCTGCACCACGACCGTCGTCCACAGACTCGTGCCGTCGGTGACGTACAGGGACCGCACGTGGCGCAGGACGTGGTCGGGGCCGACCACCGGTTTGGTGACCAGCTTGGCCGTCAGGCCGTCGGCCCGGACGTCCCGGACCCGGACCTCGCCCATCGGGCGGCAGAACAGGAAGCCGTCCGTCACCGGGCCGAAGCCGTGCTGCCGGTTGACGGCCGCGGGCAGGTAGTACGTGCCGGCCGCCTCGACCAGTGAGGGGGTCATACGGTCGTCGAAGGCCACCGAGACCGTCCCCGCGCGGAGTTGGTGACGGGCCGCTGCCGTGGCCGCGGTGCGGTGCCACCGGCCGGTGTCCTGGATCTGCCAGACGAGCATCCACGCGAAGTGCCCGTCCACTCCGCCGTCCCCCTTGACCGCGTGCCGGCCCCACCGGGTGTCACCCCGGTAGCGGCCGAGGTCGGAGCCGATCCGGCGGCCGAAGTAGCGCAGACCCAGCACCGACTCGAAGCCGCTGTGCTGCTCGCTGTAGCGCGGGCCGCCGAGGTCAAAGCCGCCGTTCGTCAGACGGGCGTCGATGTAGCGGGCCAGCGCCTCGCCGTCCTCGGCGAACATCTCCTCGCCGCTGACGCGGTGGGCCTGGGCGAGGAAGGACAGGGAGATCGGGCCGTAGTTGTTGTCGTACGCCCCGCCGTGCTCGGGAGGCAGCAGCGCGCCGCGGTCGCGCACCCGGTGGGCGCGGATCTCCTCGGTGTACAGGCTCAGCGCGCGCTCGCGGACCGCCCCGGCGCGCCCCTCCGGCAGGTGCCGGGCCAGCATCAGGCCGCCGACCACACAGCCGATCGCCTGGTTGCCCGCCTCCTGCGGGTTGAAGAAGGTCGCCTCGGTCAGCCACCGCCAGTAGCCGTCGGCCACCTCGACGAGTTCGGCGCGCTGCTCGTCCTCGACGAGCCCCTCCGCCAGGTCCAGCACGTCGACGGCCTGGAGCAGCGCCCACACCGTGCTCGGCCAGTCGCCGATGGGGTGGGCGCCGGAGGCCAGGGTGTAACGGGCGTACGGCAGACCGGAGTCGCGGGCCTTCAGGTTCGGGTAGCCGGGGTTGTCCTCGGTGTACACCCGCTCGCGCAGATGGAAGCCGAGGCTGCGGCGCACCGCGTCCGGCAGGCGGGGGTCCTTGCCGCGGTGCCAGGCGAGAGCGAGCAGGGACGTCACACCGAGCGAGGTGTCGCCGATGTCGTCGACGCACTCCGGGTGCTCCAGGTTGCCCTCGGGCGTGAGCCGCGCCAGGGCCTCCTCCACGACTCCGGCGAGGACGGCGTCGTACGCCTCCGGGGTGTCGGGAAGGTCGTGCAGGGCGCCGAGCTGGCGGGGAAGATGCACGGGTGGTCAGCCCTTCATGCCGGAGGTGGCCATGCCTTCCACCAGCCTCTTCTGGAAGATGAGGAAGCAGATGAGCGTGGGCAGGAGCGCGAGTGTCGACATCGCGAACATCGCGCCGTACGACGAGCCGCTCGTCTGGTCCAGGAACAGGGTCAGGCCGAGGGGGACGGTGAAGCGGTCGTTCTGCTGGAGGTAGACGAGCTGGTGAAGGAAGTCGTCGTAGGTCCAGATGAAGGTGAAGATGGTCGTGGTGATCAGGGCCGGCTTCATCAGCGGCAGGATGATCTTCCAGTAGATCTGCAGGGGGTTGGCGCCGTCCATCATGGCCGCCTGGTCCAGCTCGCGCGGGATGGAGCGGATGAACTGGACCATGAGGAAGATGAAGAAGGCGTCCACCGCGAGGAACTTCGGCACGATCAGCGGCAGGAACGTGTTGATCCAGGTCAGGTTGTAGAAGATCGTGTACTGCGGGATCAGCACCGCCTGCGTCGGCAGCATGAGCGTGCCGAGCATCAGGCCGAACCAGAGCTTCTTGCCGCGGAACTCGAAGCGGGCGAAGGCGTAGGCGGCCAGCGAGCAGGAGATGACGTTGCCGATCACCGCGCCGATCGTGACGATCAGCGAGTTGGTGATGTAGAGGGAGAAGGAGTTGCCGGAGCCGCTCCAGCCCTCGGAGTAGTTCTCGGGGCGCACCTGGTTCGGGATGAGCCCTGGGTGGGTGAAGATCTCGGTGTCGGGCTTCAGGGAGCTGCTCAGCATCCACAGCAGCGGGTACAGCATCACGACGGCCACCCCGATGAGCAGGGTGTGCACGAGGATGCGGCGCGAGCCGGTGAGCGAGCGCAGCCGCTGGAGGGGCGAGGCGCTCGGGCTGATGGCGGACATGGTGAAGGACTCCTCGCTCAGGCTCAGTCGTCGTAGTGGACCCAGTAGCGGCCGGCGACGAAGTTGACCGCCGTGAAGCCCGCGATGACCAGGAACAGCACCCAGGCCAGCGCCGAGGCGTATCCCATCTGGAGGTCGGTGAAGCCCTTCTTGTACAGGTACAGCGAATACAGCATGGTCGAGTTGAGCGGTCCGCCGGAGCCGTTGCTGATCACGAACGCGGGAGTGAACGTCTTGAACGCATCGATGATCTGAAGGACGACATTGAAGAAGACGATCGGAGTGAGCAGCGGCAGGGTGATCCGGAAGAAGCGGGTGACCGGACTGGCGCCGTCGATCGCCGCGGCCTCGTAGACGTCCTTCGGCAACTGCTTCAGACCGGCCAGGAAGATCACCATCGGGGTGCCGAACTGCCAGACGGCCAGCAGCACGAGCGTGTAGAGCGCGGTGTCGGGGCTGGAGATCCAGTCCTGTCCCTCGATCCCGAACCAGCCGAGGAAGTCGTTGAACAGCCCGTCCCCGCCGAAGACCTGCCGCCACACGATGGCGATGGCGACGGCCCCGCCGAGCAGCGAGGGCAGGTAGAAGGCGGCCCGGTACAGCCCGATGCCCTTCAGATCGCGGTTGAGCAGCATCGCGACGCCGAGCGCGAGCGCCAGCTTCAGCGGCACGGACACCACGACATAGACGAGCGTGGCGTGCACCGAGTCCCAGAAGACGGGGTCGTCGGTGAACATCCGCTCATAGTTGTCCGCCCCCACCCACCGCGCCGGAGTGAGCAGATCGAAGTTCGTGAAGGACAGATACAGCGAGTCGAGCATCGGGTAGACCGTCAGCCCGAACAGCCCCACGAACCAGGGGGCCAGGAAGAGATACGGCCACCATCCGCCGCCGCGCCGTCTGGCGAGGCGACGGCGCATGCGGTCACGCTCCCGCTGATCGGACGGGGTCGCGGGAGCGGACGGCTCCTTCACGACCGCGTCGGTCTGCACGGTGGTCATACCCATCTCCCTGGCCCAACTTCCGGTGTCTCAAAAGATGCGGCGGCGAAGCTCCCTCAAGGGGCGCGGGGAACTGCGCGACAAGCCACGACGAAGCCGCGGACAACAGCCGACAAGCCCTGGCAGCCCCTTGGTCCTAGCCGCCCAGAATCCCCGCGGCCTGATCGAAGAACTCCCCGAGCTGCGCCTTGATCGACTTCTTCCCGAAAGCCACGGCCAGGTTGGACTGGAACAGCAGATCCCAGATCTGGTCGGCCCCCTGCGGCGGAGGCACCGGCGCCGGCAGCGCGTTGCTCGCCTTGGACACCCGCTGCGCGATGTAGTCCGCGTTCTCCATGTTCAGCTTGTCCGTCTCGGTCAGCCCCGAGGCGATCAGATTGCGCGCCTTCTCCGTCGGCGGGATGCCGCGCAGCAGCTGCATGTCCTTGATGGCGGTCTCGCTCTGCGCGAAGAAGTCCATGATCTTCACCGAGTCGGCGACCTTCTTGCTCGCCTTGGTCGCGCTGAGCAGCACACCGCCGTTGACGAAGTTGCCCTCACGGGCGCCGGAGAAGTCTCCCTGCGGGGTGGGCAGGAAGTCCAGCTGCGCGTCGGTGATCGAGCCGCCCGCGCCGTAGACGCCGGAGTCGAAGGTGAACAGGGCCTTGCCGATGACGACCGCGTTTTTGGTGAGGTCGTTGTGCGCGGCGGAGGTGATCGCGGGCGGCGGGGAGGCGTTCGCCTTGCGCATCCCGGCCCAGTACTCCCACCACTCCTGGAGGGTGTCGGAGGTGAACCCGAGCTTCTTGCCGTCGTCGGAGAAGAACGTCTCGCCGTGTTCGCGGGCGAAGACCTCGAAGGCCTGGAGGGTGCCGCCACCGCCGTCGTCGACGCCGTAGGTCTTGCCGCCGCTCTTCTTGTACACGTCGGTGGCGATCTTCTTCAGGTCGGCCCAGGTCCACTCGCGGTCGGGGAGCTCGAGGCCCAGCTCCTCCAGGCCGCTGCGGTTGACGGTGAGCTGGTTGACGCCGATGCCGGAGGGCACGCCGTAGAGCTTGCCGTCGACGGTGCCGGCGGCGAGGAGGGTCTTGGAGAAGCCGGTGAGGTCGAGCGTCTTGCCGACGTAGGAGTCGAGCGGGGCGAGGACTCCCTTGCGCGCGTACTGGGCGACCAGCGCGGTGTCCATCTGGAGCAGGTCGGGGGCGCTGCCGCCGGCGATGTTGGTGTTGAACTTGTCGAAGTACCCGTCGTACCCGGAGTAGGTCTCCCGGATCTTGATCTTCGGGTGGTCCTTCTGGAAGGAGGCCAGCGCCTTCTTGTAGGCCGCGTGCCGGTCGTCGCTGCCCCACCACGTCATGGTCAGGTCGCCGCTGGTGCTGCCGGCACCGGTGCCGCCGCCACAGGCGCTCAGGGCGCCCCCGAGGGTGCCGGCGACGGCGAGGCCGCTCGCGGTGCGGAAGAGGGTTCTGCGCGAGATCTGGTGACCCACCGGGTCCTCCCTGGATGTGCGTGACGGATCGCCCGGCCGTCGCGGCTCGGGATCCTCGTGGATGGCGCCTCCCGGCTCGCCGCGACCTCGCCCGGTCGCGCGGCCCTGGCGGGCGGGGGGCCACGGCCGTCGTCCCAGCCGTGTCCGGACGAGCACGCCCTCGTCCGGCTCGCCGTACGTTCCGTACGGCTCGAAGCCCCGCCCTGAACCGGGTCCCGCCGGTTCAGAAAGCGCTTGTCCGGACATTGGCAGAAGCGGACGGAGTCCGTCAATGCCTGCCCCGGTCCATGCCGGTCACGGTTTGGATTCCGCGGGCCACCGCCAGCCGGGTGGCACCGACGACCGTGCCGCTGTCGCCGAGGGCGCTGCTGACGACGTCGGTGGGCCAGCTGAGCCGCGCGAGTTCGGCCCGGACCCCGGGCAGGAGCCGCGGGTGGGCGCCGACCGCGCCACCGAGGACGATCAGTCCGGGATCCAGTACGGCGGCCACGGCGGCGGCCAGCCGGCCGATGTCGGCGGCGTGTCCGGCGACCACGGCGGCGGCGGTGGCGTGTCCCTCGTCGGCCAGCGCGAAGAGCCGCCCGGCGGTGCGCGGGCAGGGCCCGTCGGCGTCCCGCCACGCCTCGGCCGTACGACGCAGCAGGGACCGTACGCCGATGTGCTCCTCCAGGGCCTCGCGGCGTGGTGCGCGGCCGGTGTCCCAGGGGTAGGGCAGCCGGGCCACCTCGCCGGCCGCGCCGTTTGCGCCGCGCAGCACCCGGCCGCCGATGACGACGCCGAGGCCGATGCCGACGCCGATGCGCAGGTATCCGAAGGTGTCATGGCCGAGGGCGGCGCCCTCGTGCAGTTCGGCGAGGGCCGCGCAGTTGACGTTGTTCTCCAGGTGGACGGGGACGCCCGGGGGCAGGGCGACGGACATGGCGTCGTAGACCGGGCCCGCCTTGGCGGTCGCGGGCCGCATGCCCCCGCCGTCCCGGTCGCGGGTGGTGACATCGCCGACGGCGACGACGACGGTGCGCAGCGGGGCGCCGGCGGGCAGGCCGGCCAGGGCCGTACGGACGGTGTCGGCGGCCTCGTCGCGGGGTCCGTCGCTCTCGGCGAGCAGGGTGCCGTCCAGGGCGCAGCCGCGTACCCGGGTCCGGTCGGGGCCGAGGTCGACGGCGAGGACGGAGCCGGCGGCGGGCCCGAGCCGGTAGACGGCGGCGGAGCGGCCGGTGGCGCCGGCGGCGGTGCCGGAGTGGGCCGCGAGCCCCACGGCCTCCAGCTCGGCCACGGCGGTGGACACGGTCGGCTTCGACAGTCCCGCGTCCGCCGCGAGCCGGGGACGGGTGGCGGTGCTCGCCCCGGCCAGCACGGCGAACACCGCACGCGCGCTCTCGCTCAGGTCCATGGTCTCCCCAGGTCGTGCCGTGGCCGTCCGGTGTGGATCCGTCCGGCCGCAAGGATCGTTCGGCGGTGGGTGATCGGACAACTCCGGCCACCAGCACCGGGATTTCCGCGCCTCTTGACGCACCCTACTTCGTTAGTTAACTTCCTAACGAACTCGGTGGCACTCGCCTGCCGCCCCCTCAGAAGCCTGTCCCGAGGCTTCCCGACCGACGTCCCTGCCGGGGCGCCGCACGCGGTGCCCTTCGCCGGGCGCCGACGTCTTCCAGGCACGGCTCGCCCGCCGTAGCAGACCGCTCTG
Source organism: Streptomyces sp. NPDC043726 (assembly GCF_056436565.1). Taxonomy (NCBI): domain Bacteria; kingdom Bacillati; phylum Actinomycetota; class Actinomycetes; order Kitasatosporales; family Streptomycetaceae; genus Streptomyces; species Streptomyces sp. NPDC043726. The sequence goes on along the minus strand of NZ_JBWKCI010000002.1, from coordinate 51,565 downwards.
CGACGACGAAAGAGAATCCGTGCAGGACGCTTCCCCCCTGTCCCCGCTCGTGGTCGGTATCGACGTGGGCGGCACCAAGACGCATCTGCGCGCGGTCGCGGGCGCGGAACTGGTCGCCGACCGGGTCCGGGCGAGCAGCGGCTGGCGGCCGCACGACCCGGTGGCCGCCGCCGGCTGGCTCGCCGCGCTGGTCGCCGACGCCCTGCCGGGCGGCGGACGGCCCGCCGCCGTGGCGGTCGGCGGACACGCCTGTGAGACGCCGCGCCAGTGCGCCCAGATCCGTACCGCTCTGCAACTCCACTTCGACGCGCCCGCCTTGATCGTGGGCGACGCCGAACTCCTCGTGCCGGCCGCGGGCCTGGACAAGGGTGTCGGCCTGGTCGCCGGCACCGGGTCGGTCGCGGTCGGCCGGCTGCCCGACGGCACCGCCGTCCAGGTCGGCGGCTGGGGCGCGCTCCTCGGCGACGAGGGCGGCTCGGCCGGGCTCGTCCGGGAGGCCGTACGGGCCGTGTGGGCGGCGCACGACCGGGGCGAGCGGCCCGACGCGCTGGCCGAGGGGCTGCTCGCCGCGATCGGGGTCGCCGAAGTGCCCGCGCTGGGCGCCGCCCTGGAGTCCGCCGAGGAGGTCTCCGCCGACTGGGGCCGCCACGCTCCCGTGCTGTTCGCCGCCGAGGAGGCCGGTTCCGCGCTCGCCCGTTCCGTGGTCGCCGAGGGCGGCCGGTCGCTGGCCGCGCTCGTCTCGCGGCTCGCCTCGCGCGGGGTGGCGGTGGACGACGTGGTCGTCGCGGGCGGCACGATCCTGGCGCAGCCGAGCCTGTACGACGCCTTCACGGCCGCGCTCGCAGAAAGCGCTCCCCAGGCCTGGGCCCGGCCACTACGGGTGCCACCCGTCGTCGGGGCGATAGCGCTTTCCCGTTCACTTCTCTGACACCGGTCGGTCGCCGAGTGCTCCCGCGACCGACATGACTCGCCCGTAGATCTTCGTTCGTACGACTCGCTCGTACGACTCGATCGTCCGCGAACTCCGGGCTCCCGTCCACGCGCAACGGTCGAGTCGATCACTTCGATCCCCCTCCTCCGCCACACGGCCGCAGCACTCCGCCGTACGAGCGAAGCACTCCGCAGTACGACCGGAGAACTCCGCCGTACGACCGAAGAACTCCAGAGAGGCAGTCGCATGTCGTCCACCGCCGGGCATCCGTCCCCCGCGCCGGTCAGTGAAGTCGCCCTGAACAGAAGGGGTTTCCTCAGGACGTCCCTGGGTGCCTCGGCCGGCGTGGTCGCCGCGCCGGCCTTCGTGACCTGGCTGGCCGCCGCGGACGCCAAGGCCGCCACCGGTGCCGCCGGTGCCGCCGCCTTCGTCGACGACTTCCGCACCAACGTCGTCGCCAACCTCACCCCCGAGACCAACGCGGTGGTCCGGATCCTCGGCGGCTTCGCGCAGGTCTGGAAGACCGGCGACGCCTGGAACACCGGCACGCCCCTCCTGCCCGAGGTGCTGCGCGCCAACGTCCGGCACTGCGTGCGCGTGACGACCACGCGGACCGAGGAGCAGGCGAAGCAGGCGTTCATCGTCGACCGCCAGCACCAGAGTTACGCCATGATCGCCGGTCTCGGCCCGCTCGCGGAGCTGTACCGGCAGGGCGCCAAGGCGGTCACCTCGATCACCAGTGCCCCCGACGGCACCCCGGCCACCACCGTCAGTGACGCCGTCCCCGTCGGTGCCCCGGCCGGATCGGCGCTCGGCGCGGGCTCGCAGAGCTCGGAGCTCGGCAAGGTGGCCCAGCTCGTCGACACCGTGCGCGGCCCGTTCGCCTCCGGCAACCCGGCCAAGTTCGCCTACCAGTACCCGCGTCCGTGGCGCATGAACGAGGACAGCGAGGTCGTCGACACCGGGCGGAAGGACGCGCTCGGCTACCCGGTGTACGACTCCCGGGTCGTCGTCGCCCCGCAGCTGCTGCGCCAGCGCTCGGCCAACCCGGCCGAGGACGGCGGCTTCCCCAGCGGCCACACCAACGCCCTGCACCTGGCCGGCCTCGCGTTCGCCTACGCCATACCCGAGCGCTTCCAGGAGCTCGTCACGCACGCCTTCGCCCTGGCCGACACCCGGATCGTGGCCGGCATGCACTCCCCCGTCGACGTCATCGGCGGCCGGGTGATGGCCACGGCGCTCACGGCGGCCGCCCTCTGCGACCCGGCGAACGCCGAACTGAAGGCCGCCGCCCGCGCCCAGGCGCTGGCCTACTTCCAGGCCCGTACCGGCAAGGCGGCCGACGAGCTCTTCGCCCACGCGCACTCGGCCGGCACCGACACCGACCCGTACGCCGACCGGGACGCCAACGCCCGCTCGGTGCGCCCGCGTCTGACGTACGTCCTCCCCCGCCGCGGCCGTGACCTCCCGCTCACGGTGCCGAAGGGCGCGGAGGTGCTGCTGGAGACGCGGCTGCCCTACCTCGACGCGGAGCAGCGGCGCGCGGTGCTGCGCAGCACGGCGCTGCCCGCCGGGTACGTCCTGCTGGACGGCTTCGAGCAGTGGGGTCGGCTGAACCTGTTCGCGGCGGCGGACGGATACGGCGCGTTCGACTCCGATGTGACGGTCACGCTGGACGCGGCGGCCGGCGGCTTCCACGCGGCCGACAGCTGGCGCAACGACATCGACGGCGAGGGCGGCCTGACCAAGCGGGGCACCGGCACGCTCACCCTGACGGGCCACAACCGGTACCACGGCGGCACGGTCGTCGAGGACGGCGTGCTGATCGCCGGGTCCGCGGGCGCCCTCGGGCAGGGCGACGTGCGGGTGGTGGGCGGCACGCTCGGCGTGGACAAGGTGCTGCGGGTGCGCGGCACGTACGTCCAGGAGGGCGACTCGGCCCTGGAGCTGCGCCTGCGCAAGAGCCACGGCCCGGCGCTGGAGGTGTCCCGCCGGGTGGTCCTGGGCCGGGGCAGCGTGCTGTCGCTGCGCCTGGACGCCGAGCGTCCGCCGGTGGCGGGGACCACGGTCCCGGTCATCGAGGCGCAGCGGCTGAGCGGTCAGTTCTCCCGGGTGGAGCTGAACTCCGCGACGCTGCGGGCCGTACCCGTGTACACGGCGGAAGGTCTGTCGGTACGACTCCTGAAGCGGTGACACTCCTGGTGGCGGGAGCTGGTGCACAGTAGGCGCATGAGGCGCCGCAGCACCCCTCCCGCCACCGCGCGGCCGGTGGCACGGCGGGACGGATGATGGCAAGCGAACCGCTCCTGGACACCCGGCCCGCCGTCCCCGAGTCACCGCGCCCGTCCCGCGGGCGCTGGCTCGTGCCGCTCGTGGTCGTCGTCCTGCTCGGCCAGATGGCCGTGGCGATGATCACGACCGCCGTCCAGCAGACGCCGACCATCGACGAGCCCGTGTACGTGGGGACGGCCGCCGTCTACCTCGACGAGCACAGCCTGCGCCTCAACCCCGAGCATCCGCCGCTGGGCAAACTGGTCGTCGCGGCCGGGGTGGCGCTCGCCGATCCGCGTTACGACGCCGCGTTCGAGGGCGACCAGGGGGAGATCGGGCGGCATCTGCTGTACGAGTCCGGCAACGATCCCTGGCGGCTGATGCTCTTCGCCCGTCTGCCGGTCATCGTGCTGACCCTGCTGTTCGGTCTCGTCGTGTTCGCCTTCGCACGGGAACTGGCCGGTCCGGCGGCCGGGTTGACCGCGCTGGCCCTGTACTGCTTCTCCCCCGACGTCATCGCGCACGGCTCGCTGGCCACGCTGGACGTCCCGGCGGCCGGATTCCTGCTGACGTCGGTGTGGCTGCTGTGGCGGGCGCGTCTGCGGCCCCGGCTCTGCCTGCCGCTCGCCGGGGCGGCGCTCGGGGCGGCTCTCGCCACGAAGATGAGCGCGCTGAGCGCGGTGCCGGTGCTGCTCGGTCTCGCGGTGGTGTCGGTGTGGTGGGCAACCTCCGCGCCGGTCCGGCGTGTTGTGGTGAGACGGGCCGCGGCGGGGGCCGCCGTCGTGGCGCTGGTCGCGGTGGCCGTCGTATGGGCGACGTATCTGGTGGTCGATCCGCGGCTGCGCTGGGCGCCGGAGCAGCCGGTGCCCGTCGTGCACGGGCTGCGGGGCCTGGTCGTGGAGGCGTTGCCGTTCCCGGAGGCGTACCGGGACGGGATGCGGATCCAGTTCGCCTTCGAGGAGCACCCGTGGCAGGGGTTCCTGTTCGGACGGCTGTACACCGGCTCGCTCTGGTACTACCTGCCGGCCGCGCTGCTGGTGAAGACGCCGCTCGGGATGCTCGCGCTGTGGGCGGCGGGTGCCGTGGCGCTGCTGGCGGTACGACGGTTGCGGCCCGCGGCGCCCTATCTGCTGGTGCCCACGGCCGTACTGCTGCTCGCGGCGATGCAGGGGTCGCGTGACTTCGGGACGCGGTACGCGGTGTTCGTGCCGATGTTCCTGGCCGTGGCGGCGGGTTGTGTGCTGGGGGTGGGGAGCGGCCGGTTGCGGACGGGGACGCGCGTGCGTGTGGGTGTCGCGGCGGTGACGGCGGGGCTGGTGGTGTTCGTCGCCGTCAGCTCGCTGCGGACGTTTCCCTACTATCTGCCGTACTCCAACGAGGCGTTCGGGGGTCCCGCGAAGACGCATCTGCGGCTGCACGACGCGGCCGTGGACTGGGGGCAGGACCTGGGGCGGCTGGCCGACCGGCTGCGCGAGCGGTATCCGGGCGAGCGGGTCTGGCTGGTGTACAAGGGCAGTGGCGTGCCGTCGTACTACGGCATCGACGCCGTCGACCCGCGCACGGTGCCCGCGCGGGAGGTACGCGGGCTGCTCGTGGTGTCGGACTCGTCGGTCGCGAAGGCGACCGGCCGGCTGGCCGAGTTGATCGAGACCAGTCACCCGATCGATACGGTCGGCCATTCGATCACCATCTATCGACGATGAGCGTTGTGATCCTGACTGCTTCCTGACCTGTCGGAAGGGCTTTCGGCCTCCGGTTCGGCACGGTGTGTGAGCTATGTTGAGGCACTGTGGAAGACAAAGGAGGCGCACCGGTGCCATCGCCGCAGCAGGCACGCGCACAGGCATCCGCGATCACCTCGGGGAAGACCGCCGCGGAAGCGGAGGCGTCCCCGACTTCCCAGCTCAGAGTGCTCTTCGACGGCCCCCATCTGTCCCCGGGGCAGCGCCGCATCGCCCAGTACCTGATCGAGAACATCACCGAGGCGGCATTCCTGTCGATCACCGATCTCGCCGAGCGGGTGGGGGTCAGCCAGCCCTCGGTGACCCGTTTCGCCGCCGCGGTCGGCTTCACCGGTTACCCGGCGCTACGGGAGAAGCTCCAGTCGATCGCCCTCGGCGCCCTCGCCGGCGGCCCCGGCACCGAGGAGAACGGCAGCAACGAACTCCAGGCCGCGGTCGACGCCGAGATCGACAACCTGGAGAACCTGCGGCGCGACTTCGGCAACCCCGACCAGGTGATCGAGGTGGGCCGGGAACTGTCGCGGTCGACCCCGTTGACCATCCTGGGCCTGCGCATCTCGGCATCGCTCGCCGAGTACTTCGCCTACGCGGCCCGCCGGATCCACCCGGACGTCCGGCTGGTGACGCGGGGCGGCAGCGTGGCCTACGACGCGCTGCTCCAGTCCCGCGAGGCGGGCGGCACATGGGTGCTGGCGTTCTCGATGCCGCGGCACGCCCAGGAGACGCTCACCGCGGTGCAGGTGGCGCGCAACGCGGGCTTGCGGGTCGCGCTCGTCACCGACCTGGCGCTCGGCCCGGTGGCCGACTCGGCCGACGTCGTCTTCGCCACAGGCACCGGATCTCGGCTGGTCTTCGACTCCTACGCCGCGCCCGGCGTCATGGCCGCGGCCCTGCTCCAGGCGATGACCGACGCCGACCCGGAGCGCACCCAGGCCCGGCTCGAGGAGTACGAGCACATCTCCGACCAGCACCAGTTCTTCCTCCGGGACTGAACCCCGGGGCTCCCCCGCCACAGCCGCCAAACCGCATCACAGGGGCATCTTCCTCCCCTTTTCGAGCATGAATGTTTTCATACGTCTTGCAAAGCGGACGGCATATATAAATACTGCTCCACGCCGCACCCGCCCGCAGAAAGGCCGACGGTCCGCTCATGCGCACGTCACCCCATCCGCCGTGCGCACTTCCGTCGGCCCCGCGGGCTCCGCGACGGGCACCCTCAGCCGCCGTCTCCTACCCCGTCGGCGCGCAGGGTGTTCGGCAGGGCGGCCCCGGTCATCCCCTAGGCCGGGGCCGCCCCGACCTCGTCGGCCCACCCCTCACGACGCCGCACACCCGGAAGCGAGCACCATGACCCTGACGACCACGCGCATCAGCTCGGACTGGCCCTGCCAGGTCAAGACGCCGGGCAGCTACGACTGGGAGCGCTCCGCGGCCAAGTGGCTGCGGGAACTGGTGCCGGCCCGCTACGCCAGCTACCCGGCGCTGATCCGTCACCCGGTCCTGCTCGCCCGGCACGCGCAGATCCAGGTCCAGCAGGAGATCCGCGTCGCCCGCACCGCCCTGCAGACCGCCCGCGCCGACCTGCCCGCGCTCGGCATGCCCGAGTCGGTCATCGAGCACACGATCAAGATGTACGCGGCCGAGGTCATGCAGCTCCAGCACATCGCGCGGAGCGTGCGGGCGGTATCGCAGGCACTGTCGGAGCGCCGCTGAGGGCGCACGCGCGGCTCGCTCTCCGAGGCACCCGCTGAGGCACGCGCCCGAGGCTCCCCCTTGAGGCACCGCCACCTCTGTCACTTCGCCCGCGGCGCGCGTCCGTGGTGCGATGGGACGGGGGGCGGAAGGAGAGCGATCATGCCCGCAGCGAAGCGTACGAGTGTCGCCGCCTCGGTGTCGGTCCGCCCGCTGGCCGAGCCGGACCTGGACCGGGCCGACGCGATCTTCAGGGTGGCCTTCGGGACCTTCCTCGGCTTCCCCGAGCCGGAGACGTTCTTCGGTACCGCCGACTATGTCCGCACCCGCTGGGCGGCCGATCCGCACGCGGCCTTCGCGGCCACCGTCGACGGCGAGGTCGTCGGATCGAACTTCGCCGCCGACTGGGGCAGCGTCGGGTACTTCGGCCCGCTGACGGTACGTCCGGATCGGTGGGACCAGGGCGTCGGCAGGCGCCTGATGGACCCGGTCATGGCCTGCTTCGACACCTGGGAGACCCGCCACCGCGGCCTGTTCACCTTCTCGCACAGTCCCAAGCACCTCGAGCTCTACCGCCGGTACGGCTTCTGGCCCCGCTTCCTCACAGCCGTGATGAAGAAGCAGGTCGCCGTCAGTGCCGCGGTCCCCGGCCGAGTGCTGTACGGCGAACTGACCGCCGCCGAGCGGCCCGAGGCTCTGACCCTCGGTCGCGCGCTGACGGAGTCCGTGTACGAGGGCCTGAGCGTGGAGCGCGAGATCGTGGCCGCACAGGCGCAGGGGCTCGGTGACACGATCCTCCTCGAGGGCGCCGACTCCGGCCTCGACGGTCTGGCCGTCTGCCACTGCGGAGCGGGGTCGGAGGCCGGTGAGGACGTGTGCTTCGTCAAATTCGGCGCCGTACGCCCCGGCCCGGGCGCCGGGGACCGGTTCGAACGACTGCTGAGCGCGTGCGAGCAGCTGGCCACCGAGAAGGGCCTGGGCCAACTGGACGCCGGAATGAACCTGGCCCGCGAGGACGCCTACCGCCGCATGGCCGACCGCGGTTTCCGCACCTGGCTGCAGGGCGTGACCATGCACAGGCCCAACGAGCCCGGCTACAGCCACCCGGACGCCTACGTCATCGACGACTGGCGCTGAGTCCGTCGCCGGTATCGGTCAGTCGTCGTGGCGGTGGCGCCAGTACCAGACCGCGCCCACGAGGAGGGCCAGCAGGAAGACGACGGGCAGCACCAGGCCCGGAATGCGGGAGGCGTTCATCGGGGAGGGCCTTCGGGTCGAGCGGGCCGGGCGCCTGATGCGCGGGGCCCGCTATCAGGCTGACAGCCCGTCATGCGCCGATTGCTCCGCTTTCCGCGCCCCTTGCTCGGTGTTCGAAGAAGCGGCCCTCGTCAGCCTCCGGTGTTCGACGTGCGGGACTCCAGTGCGAGGCGGGTGTCGTTGCCGTAGACGCCGGTCTCGTCGCCGCGGATGCCGTACCAGAGTTGGAAACGGGCCACGGCCTCGGTGAGCGTGGCGTCGTAGCGGCCACTGGTGGAGCCGGGGACGTAGACGTCCGGGACGTCCAGCAGGCGTCGCTGGAGTTCGGTGACGTCGGGGCCGGTGTCTCCCTCGCGCAGGGTGCCGGGGCCGTCGGGGTCCGGGGCGGCCGAGTCGGTGGGGTGCGGGGCGGCGGCCGCCGGGGGTGGGGGCGCGGCGCTCCGGGCCGGGGTGTCGTCCTTGGCGTCCGGCAGGACCAGGGCTCCGCCGAAGCCGATCAGGGCGGCCGCGGTCACGGCGAACGCGACGGTGGCCCGGGGCAGGCTGCGGCCGGAGCGGCCGGCGCCTGCGGGGTCGACGGGGTCGGCAGGGACCGGGGGCAGTTCCTGGGTGTCGTCCTCCGAGCCGCGCGGCGGGGCAGGCAGGGGTACGGGCTCGTACTCGGCGGAGCCCTCCGTGCCGCCGGGATCCCGTCCCGGCTCGCGGAACAGGTCGGCGAGGGCGTCGGTACGGCGGGGACGCAGGACTCGGGCCGGTTCGAGGGGTGGGCCGTTGTGCTCCACGTTTCGCTTCCTTCCGTCCCGTGGGCGGGGGCGAAATCACTCCGCCGAGTGATACGGGCTGTCCGCTTCCGGAGTTCACCCGCCCTCATTCCACCAAACGATCGATACGTTCAATTCGGCCAGAGTTGTTGAGCGTTTGATCGAAGACGTGCTAGAAACCGCCGTCATGACGACTCGTTGGTCACGTCGCGGCTTTCTGACCGCGAGCACCGCAACCGCTCTCGCCCTGACCCTCCCCAACCCCGTCACCCCCGCCGCCGTCGCCGCCGAGGAGGCGGACGAGTTCGCGACCCTGCGTGCGAAGTGGCGCACGCTGATCCTCGGTGAGGGGTTCAGCCCCACCGCCGAACCCTTCAAGAGCCGGCTCACGGAACTGGGCAGCACCGCCGCCCAGTTGCGGTCCGCGATGGCACCGGCTGCCGGATCGCTCTGGCCGGACCTGGTGTACGCCGACCCCGAACCCGACACCGACCAGGAGTCGTACGGCTACTCGGGCAACCTGAACACGAGCTACAACCGCCTCAGCACCCTCGCCCAGGCGTACTGCCGGCCCGGAACGGGACTGACCGGCGACAGCACGCTCAGGACGGCCATCCTGACCGGACTCGATCACCTCCACTCCGAGGTCTACAACGCGAACCAGACCCGCTACGGCAACTGGTACAGCTGGCAGATCGGCGCCCCGCAGGCACTGCTCGACGTGTGCGTGCTGATGTACGACTCGCTCACCGCCACCCAGCTCGCCGACTACTGCGCCGCCGTCGACCACTTCGTGCCCGACTCCGCTGTCGCCAACTACACCGGCACGAGTACCGGCGCCAACCGCGTCGACCTGTGCCGCGTGCTGGCGCTGCGCGGCATCGTCGGGGGCAGCGCCGCCAAGGTGGCCCTGGCCCGGGACGCCCTCTCCCCCGTCTTCCCGTATGTCACGAGCGGGGACGGGCTGTACACCGACGGTTCGTTCATCCAGCACACCACCGTGCCGTACACCGGCTCCTACGGCTCCGTGCTGCTGGGCGGCCTCGGGATGCTGTTCGCGCTGCTCGCCGGGTCCACCTGGGCGGTCACCGACACCAAGCGGCAGAACGTGTTCGACGCGGTCGAGAGCGCGTGGGCACCTTTCCTCTACAACGGCCTGGTCATGGACGGCGTTTCCGGGCGGGCGATCAGCCGGGGGCTCTCCGCCTCCGACGCCAAGCAGATCCAGCAGGACGATCACCTGCGCGGTCATCCGATCCTCGCCTCGATCGTTCTGCTCGGACAGGGCGCGAGCGCGGCGGAGAACGCGCGCTGGCGCGGGCTGGTCAAGGGCTGGCTCCAGCGCGACTACTACAGCCCGCCGATGAGCAACCCCTCCATAGGGCTGACGAACCTGGTCCGGCTCACATCGGTGCTGGACGACACCTCGGTCACGTCCGTCGCCGAGCCGACCGGGCACCGGCTGTTCCCCGGTATGGCCCGCGCCACCCACCGCAGGCCCGGCTGGGCGGCCTCGCTCAGCATGGCCGATCGCAGGATCACGTACTACGAGACGGGCAACGGCGAGAACCTGCGCGGCTGGCACACCGGTTCCGGAATGCTCTACTGGTGGGGCGACACCTTCGCCAACGGCCAGTACAGCGACGCCTTCTGGCCGACCGTCGACCCCTACCGGCTGCCCGGGACCACCGCCTCGCGCAAGGTGCTCGCGGACGCGGCCGGCGGCGACTGGGGCGCCGCACTGCCCGATGTGAACTGGGTCGGCGGCGCCACGGACGGACAGCGGGCGGCGATCGGCCAGTATCTGAAGGGACTTCAGTCCACGCTGCTGGCGAAGAAGTCGTGGTTCTTCCTCGACGACACGGTGGTCTGCCTCGGCGCCGGCATCCGCTGCACCGACGGCACGGCGGTGGAGACCACCGTCGAGAACCGCAACCTCGGCCCCACCGGCAGCGCGCCCTTCACGGTCGACGGCACCACCAAGCCGTCGGCCCACCCCTGGTCGGAGACGCTCACCGGCGCGAGCTGGGCGCACATCGGCGGTCACGGCGGCTATGTCTTCCCCGGCGGGGCGACCGTCAAGGCGCTCCGCGAGGCCCGCGACGGCCGCTGGAGCGACATCAACAAGGGCGGCTCCACGACCGTACTGAACCGCAAGTACCTGACGATGTACGTCGACCACGGCACCGATCCGACCGCCGGCACCTACGCCTACCAGCTGATGCCGGGCGCGACGGCGGCGCAGACCCAGGCACGGGCCGCCGCCACGGGCTGGCTGACCGTCCTCGCCAACTCCAACGACCAGCAGGGCGTGGCCGTTCCCGCGCTCGGGTTCACCGGCGTCAACTTCTGGTTCGGTGGCACCGTGGGCTCACTCGTCGCCGACAACCCCTGCTGCGTGATGATCAACGAGAAGAGCGACGGCACCGCCGTGATCTGCGTCAGCGACCCGATGCGCATGCGGACGAGCCTGACGCTCACCTGGAACCGCCCGGTCACCGGCGTGACGTCGAAACCGGCCACCGTCACCTCGGCGACGACCGGTTCCTCGCTCAGGCTCACCTTCGGCGACCTGAGCACGACGGCGGGCGCGACCCAGCGGATCACGGTCAGGCTCGGCTGAACATCCCGTGCAGGGACGCCTTCATCGCCGCGACGAAGGCGTTCCCGCGCTCCTCGTCCAGCGCGTCCAGGGACAGGTACGGATTGAGGTCCTCCAGCTCCACGAGCAGCAGTTCCCCGCCCGGTGCGCGGCAGGCGTCGACGCGCTGGATGCCGTGGCCGATGGCGTTCCAGTCGACGAAGCGGCGCGCGAACTCCAGGTCGGCGGCGGTGGGTTCGTAGGGCTGGAGCTCCCATCGCCGGTCCGGGTCGGGGGCGTAGAGGGCGTACTGGAAGTCGTGGTCGACGAAGTAGAAGGAGACCTCGTAGGCGAAGTCCACGCAGGGCTGCACGAGGACGCTGCCGTCGGCCAGTTCGCGGGCCCGGTCGGCGGGGACGATCCGCAGGCCTATCGAGTCCGCGCCGAGCTTGGGCTTGACGACGTACCGCTCGGCGGCGGGCAGCCGGTCCAGGTCCTCGGGCCGGTCGACGGTCGGGATGACCGGGTAGCCCTCCGCGGTCAGGTCGAGCAGGTACTGCTTGCCCGCCATGTCGGCCCGTCCGGTGAGCTCGTTGTAGACGAGCGCGCCGGTCGCGGCCGCGTGGTCGCAGAACGCCTGGTAGGCCTCCGGGTACTCCAGGACCGGCCCGCTGTTGCGCACCACGACGGCGTCGAAGCCGTCCATCAGCGCGACCGCGTCCCGGGGGTGGCACAGGGCGAGATCGAAGTCCTCGCGGAGCCGGGCGGTGAGCCGGATGTCCTCGTCGCAGTAGCGGCGCCCGCGGGCCGGATAGGCGAGGTCGGTGACGTACAGCAGGCTGCGGCGGGCGGACGGCATGCGGGCTCCTCGGGGCGGGCGGGAGGCGATCGTATGCGGGCCGACCGACATCGAACAAATGTTGGTTTACGAGGTCACAGTCCCCGCCGTCGAGGTCACAGTCCCCCTGGACGTCACGGTCCCACCATTGGTGTCACAGTCCCACCGCCCACAGCTCCCGCCTGCCGATTCCCGCCAGGCCGCGGCGGACCGTGCGCCGGACGCCCGGTTCGATCGGCGTGTACGAGGGGACGGCGAGGACGCGGCAGCCCGCCGCCTCGGCGGCGCTGACGCCCGCGGGTGAGTCCTCGACCGCCAGGCAGGCCGCCGGGTCGACACCGAGCGTCCGGGCGGCGGCGAGGTAGGGGTCGGCGGCGGGCTTGGTGCGTGGTGTCTCGCCCGCGGCGACCGTGGTGCGGAACCGGTCGGTGCCGAGCGTCTTGAGCACCGCGTCCACGACCGGCCGCGAGGACGCCGAGACCAGGGCGGCCGGAATACCCAGCTCACTCAGCAGGTCGAGCAGCTCCAGCGCGCCGGGCAGGGGTGCGGCCTCGCGTTGGACGGCCGCGAGGAAGCGCGCCGCCAGATCCGCGGCCAGGGCATCTGGGTCCTCGGGCCGCAGAAGTACCGCGGTGTCGGCGGCCGAACGGCCGAGGGCCTGGAAGAGGTCCTCCTGCTCGATCGCGGGCGCGGCCTCGCGGACCGTGCGCAGCCACAGCGACTCGGTGTCGACGAGCGTGCCGTCCATGTCGAGGAGCACGGCGTGCGGGGCGGCGGCGAAAGGCGTTCCGTCGAGCGTCCAGTGCCGGTCGGGGTGGCGGCCGAGCGCGGCGAACACCTGGGCTGCGACGTCGGCGTGGCGCAGGGTGCGGGCAGGCGCGCCGATCCCGGGACCCGCGGCGGCCAGCCACGCCGTGCGCTCCTCGGACGTACGGCCGCCATGGCCGCCCGCGTCGACATGGCCGTGGTCGGTGACGACGAGGACGGTCCAGGACTCGTCGGCGTACGACGGCCGGGAGCGCACCGCGTCCAGCAGCCGGCCGAGGCGGGCGTCGGCCCGGCGGATCGCGGCCTCGTACGCCTCGCCGCAGCCGAGGAAGTGCGCGGTCTCGTCGGGTGCGCCCAGGTAGACGAAGGAGGCGGCCGTGTCGTCGGCGGGGTCGGCGAGGAGGCGGACGGCCGCGTCGGTGATCCGTTCGTCGCAGTGCTCCCACGCCTCGGGGGTGTCCTCGGTCGGCGAGACGTACACGGACCGGGAGGGCGCGGCGAACAGGGGGCCGCCGGAGCGGGCCTGCATCAGGGGCTGCCAGCCGGCGGCGACGAAGGTGCGCCGCCCGTCCTGGACGGCGAGCCGGGTCGCGAAGTCGGGGAAGACGTCGAGGCGGTGGCCGGTGAAGTCGTTGCTCCACACGCCGTGCCGGGCGACCGTGACGCCGGTGACGACGGTCGCCCAGCACGGCCCCGACATGGTGGGCGTGTGCGCGTCCACCTCGACGGGCGCCAGGAACCCCTCGGCGGCGAGCCCGTCGAGGTGCGGGGTGGTCAGCCGGTTCAGGGTGTCGAGGCGTACGCCGTCGATGCCGACGACGAGGACGCGGTGGGCCGGGTCGGGCATGAAGGTCCTTTCCTGCGGCGGAGGTTGACGCGGTCGCGCGCCTTCACGCCGAGCGGATCAGCTCGTCGGGGGCGACCTCGTACGCCAGGGGCAGACCCTGGGCGTAGCGGGCGACCTCGTCCACGGCCCAGTCGGTCATCCGGCCGAGCTCGTTGCCGAGGGAGCCCGCGATGTGCGGGGTGAGGAGCACGTTGGGCAGCGTGTACAGGGGTGAGTCTGCCGGGGGGACGTCCGGTTCGGTGACGTCGAGGACGGCGTGGATCCGGCCGGTGAGCAGGAGGGTGGTGAGCGCGTCGGTGTCGACGAGGTCGCCGCGGGCGGTGTTGACGAGGGTGGCCCCGTCCTTGAGGAGGGCGAGGCGGCGGGCGTCGAACATGTGGTGCGTCTCGGGGAGTTGCGGTGCGTGGATCGACACCACGTCGCCACGCCGGACCAGTTCGTCCAGGCCGACCCGCTCCACACCGAGGGCGCGGGCCTGGTGGGCGTCAATGTAGGGGTCGTAGAGGAGGACGTCGAGGTCGAAGGGGCGCAGCAGTTCGATGACCCGGCGGCCGATGCGGGAGGCGCCGACGATGCCGACGGTGCGGTGGTAGTTGCCGTGTCCGCCGTAGTACGGCAGCAGGTCGGGGCGGGTGCGGGTGTCGGCGTAGACGCGGGCGGCGTCGAGGACGCGTTTGCCGGCGAAGAGGATGGCGGCGAGGGTGAACTCGGCGACGGGCAGGGCGTTCGCGGCGGCGGAGGAGGAGACCGTGATGCCCCGGCGCCAGACGGCGTCGGTGACGTGGTGCTTGACGGAGCCCGCGGCGTGGACGACGGCGCGCAGCCGGGGCATCAGGCGCAGCGCGTCCTCGTCGAGCAGGGGGGCGCCCCAGTGGGTGAAGAGGACTTCGGCGGCGGCGAGTCGGCTCGGGTCGGCGGTGGTGAGGTCGGTGACCGTGGTCGTGGTGTCGACGCGGGCGACGGTGTGGAGGCGGTCGAGGGCCGGCTCGGCGAGGAGCTGGCGGTGGATCTGGGCGCCCATGGCCAGGACGGTGTGCGGGCGGCGCGAGCTGTCCGCGGAGTTCAAGGGGTTCGGGGGGTTCAAGGGGTTCGGGGGGTTCAGGGGGGTGCCTTCCGGTGCGGGCATCGTCACTTCACCGCGCCGGCGGTCAGCCCGGAGCGCCAGAAACGCTGGAGGCAGACGAAGGCGACGATGAGCGGGACGACGGCGACGAGGGAGCCCGTGATGACGAGGGAGTAGAACTCGGGCTGTTGCTGGGTGACGCTGTTCCACATGAACAGGCCGAGGTTGACCGGGTAGAGCTGTTCGTCGTTGAGCATCACCAGGGCGCCGAAGAAGTTGTTCCAGCTGGCGGTGAACGAGAACAGGAAGATGGTCATGAAGCCCGGCGCCAGCATGGGCAGGCCGATCCGGGTGAAGGTGCGCAGTTCGCCGGCGCCGTCGACGCGGGCGGCCTCCAGCACCTCGCCGGGGACGTAGCCCTCGGAGAAGACGCGGGCGAGGTAGACACCGAAGGGGTTGACCAGGGCGGGCAGCAGCAGCGCCCAGTAGGTGTTGACGACGCCGGCCTTGGTGGCCAGCAGGTACATCGGCAGCTGGATGACCGTGGTGGGGACGAGGACGCCGCCGAGGACCAGTCCGAACAGCTTCTCCTTGCCGCGGAACTCGTACTTGTCGAAGGCGTAGCCGGTGGCGACGCACAGCAGGGTGGAGGCGGCGGAGCCGACGACGGAGTAGAGGATGCTGTTGCCGAACCAGCGCAGGTAGATGCCGTCGTTGAAGGTGAAGACGCGTTCGAGGTTGGCGAAGAGGTTGAAGTCGCCGAAGGAGAAGCCGGAGGTGGCGAAGAGGTCGCGGTGGTTCTTGGTGGCGGCGAAGAGCAGCCAGCTGACCGGCATCAGGGTGTAGAACGCGGCGACGATCAGCAGGCCGTTGACGAAGCCCTTGGAGAGCAGGGCGCCGGAGGGGCCGCGGCGGCGGGCGGCCGGGGCGGGCTCGGGCTCCTTCGTGACGGGGCGCGCGGTGTCGTGGGTGAGGGTGCTCATCGGGTCGCCTTCCACCGGTTGCCGAGCCGGGTGACGAGGTAGGAGAGGGCGACGCCGAGGGCGGCGAGCATCAGGGACGCGGCGGCGGCCAGGCCGTAGTCGTGCTGCACGAAACCCGCCTTCCAGATGTAGAGGGTCGGGGACCACTCGGTGTCGATCGAGGGTGCTCCGCGCTGGTTGAGGAGCTTGGGTTCGGTGAAGATCTGGATCGCGCCGACGCAGGTGAACAGAACGGTCATGACGATCGCGGAGGAGATCATCGGGACCTTGATCTGGAGGGCGGTGCGCAGGGCGCCGGCGCCGTCCACGACGGCCGCTTCGATCACTTCGCGCGGAACGGCCTGCAGGGCGGCGTAGAAGATGACCATGTTGTAGCCGGTCCACTGCCAGGCGGTCAGGTTGACCAGGGACATGAGCACGTGATCGCTGCGGTAGAAGTCCCAGGAGCCGCCGAGCGCGCCGATCCATTCGAGCACCGGGCTTAGACCGGGTGTGTACAGGTAGATCCAGATGATCGAAGCGATCAGTCCGGGGATCGCGTGCGGCAGGAACAGGGCGAGCTGGAAGAACCGCTTGGCGCGGGCGAGGGCTGAGTCCACCAGGAGGGCCAGGGCGAGCGAGCCGCCGATCATCACCGGGATGTACAGGGCGCAGTACAGCGCTATGTGCCCGAAGGAGGCACGGAAGCCGGGGTCGGACAGCGCCCTGGTGTAGTTGCCCAGGCCCGCGAACACCCGCTCTGTGCCGCCGAAGCCGAGTCCGGAGGAGCGTTCCTGGAACAGGCTCATCCACACGGCGTAGACGATGGGGGCCGCCATGACGGCGGCGAACAGCACGAAGAACGGGACGATGAACAGGGCGGCGGTACGGCGCTGACTGCGCCGCAGCCGCGAGGCGCCGGAGGACCGCGGCGCGGGTGCGCGTACGGCCGCGGGGCGCGCGACTGGGGCGGACGGTGCTGCCACGGGGGCTCCTTGGCGGGGTGGGACGGGTGAGGCAGGGCCGCGGACGGGCCCGGGGCGCCGGGCCGCCGGGGCTGTGGGGCGTTCCGGCGGGGCCGGCGGGTCTGGCGGCGCGGGTGGGGCGACGAGGATCAGGCGGCGCGGCGCGGGTCGGGCACCCCCGGGCGCCCCCGGACGGGCACCCCGGGCGGGCGCCGCGGGGCGGGCGGCGCGGGGCGGGCGGCGCGGGTCGGGCGGCGCGGGTCGGGCGGCGCGGGTCGGGCGGCGCGGGTTACTTCGCGAGCTTCAGGCCGCGTTCCGTGATGCCCGACTCGGCCTTCTCCTGGCCCGCCTCGACGCCCGCGGTGAAGTCGGACTTGGCGGTGCGGTCCTGGACGGCGGTGTAGACGTCCATCTGGTTCGGGCCCCAGGTCCAGCCGGGGACGATGGTGTCGGCCTGCTCGGAGGCGAGGGCGTAGAGGTCCTGGCCGTCGAGGTAGGCGGTGTCGAACTTCGCGGCGGCCACCTCGCGCATCTCGGGGTTGGCCGGCAGCGCGCTGCTGGGCGACTCCAGGTCGGCGAGCCGGGCCTGAACTCCGGCCTTGTCCGTGGTGAGCCAGGTGATGAACTCGGCGGCGGCCTCGGCCTGGTCGCTGCCCTTGAGGACGCCGTAGGAGGTGCCGCCGTAGTTGCCGCTGGCGGCGGTGCCCCAGTTGGGCATGGGGGCGGCGGCCCACTTGCCGGCCAGGTCGGGCATGGCGGTCTTCATGCCGCCGGCGGACCAGGAGGCGCCGAGGAAGGAGAGGGTCTTGCCGGAGGTGCGGGCCTTGGTCTCCTCGGGGCTGTAGCCGGTGTAGGACTGCACGAGGTCGTCCTCGATCAGGCCGTCCCAGTAGGCGGCGACCTTGTTGGTCGCGGCGTCGTTCACGGCGGGCTTCCAGGCGTCGCCCTCGACGGAGAACCACTTGGCGCCGGCCTGCCAGGACAGGGCGGCCAGCAGGGCGGGGTCGTTCTTCGGCATGGAGGCGAGGCGGACGCTCTTGTCCTGCTTCTTGACCTTTTCGGCGGCCGCCTTGAACTCGTCCCAGGTCGTGGGGACTTCGATGCCGAACTTCTTGAACAGGTCGGTGCGGTAGTAGTAGAGCTGCGGGGCCGCGTCGTAGGGGACGGTCCAGGTCTTGCCGCCGAAGGTCACCAGGTCCTGGACGGCCTGCGGGAACTTCGTCTTGACCGTTTCGCCCGCGTACTCGGTCAGATCGATCAGATGACCTTGGCTCGCGAACTCGGGGACCATCTGGTACTCGATCGTGGCCACGTCGGGCGCGTTGCCCGCCTTCACGGCGTTGGCGAGCTTGCTGTAGCCCTCGGTGCCGCTCGGTATCTCGGTGAGCTCGACCTTGATGTCCTGGTGCGTCTTGTTGAACGCCTCGACGGTCGACTTGGCGCCGAGCGTCCAGGTCCAGTAGGTGAGCGTGACCGGCTTGCCGTCGGCGGCGGTGTCGGTCGAGTCGCCGTCGCCGCCGCAGGCGGTGGCGAGCAGGCCGAGGGCGGCGACGGCGGCGAGGGTGGCGGTGGTGCGGAACGAACGTGAACTGCGCGTCATGGCACGGCTCCTACGAGACCTCGTACGGGAAGAGGCGGTCGCAGGACATCCTTTGTGAGCACACGATCGGCGTCAAGAGCGTTCGACCAAGACAATCAAAACGATCGCACAACGAAAGGAACGATCATTCGGCGATCGGTTCGCCGCCGCAGGACGAGCGGATCCGCAGCACCGGGAGCAGATCGAGGTGCTGACCGGGGCCCGGAAGCTGTCCGCCACGGCGCTCGGCGAGCCGCTGGAGCAGCAGCTTGGCGGCGAGTTCACCGACCGACCGCTTGGGCGGGGCGATCGCGGTGAGCGGCACGTCGGACAGGCCCGCGACCTCGTCGTCGTAGGCGATCAGCGCCAGGTCGTCGGGGACCCGCACACCGGCCGCCTGCAGCCGCGGCACCAGCACGATCGCGTCCTCGTCGCTGTGCACCAGCGCCGCCGTGACGCCCCGCTTCTGCACGGCGCCGACGAGGTGGTCGACGCTCGCCTCGTAGTCGCCGTGCTCGCGCACGGTCGGGGCGTCGATGTCGACGTCCAGGCCGAGATCCCGCACGGCGGCCCGGAAGCCGACGGAGATCTGGTCGGCGTGCGGGCCCTCCTGGAGGACCGCGGTGATCTTGCGGTGGCCGAGGGCGGCGAAGTGCCCGACGGCGACGGCGGCACCGTGGGCCCGGTCGGTGCGGACCCGGTCCAGGACGGCGGCGGGGTTGCCGGGCGGCGCCGAGCGCTCCACCAGGACGGCCGGGACGTCATGGGCCAGCAGCCACTTCTCCTGGCCGCCCTCGGGCACGCCACCGAACCAGCTGGGCGCGACGAGCAGCCCCTCCGCTCCCCCCGCGATCAGGTGCTCGGCCTGCACGGAGTCCTCGGCGTCCACGTAACCGGACACCCCGAGGACGAGCCGTCCGCCCTGGGCGGCGACGGCCTCCCGGGCACCGCGGACGATGTCGGCGAAGATGTAGTTCGTGGTCGGCACGATCATTCCGATCACCGCGCCCCCGGAGGCCGCCGGGCGCTCGCGCGGTTCGGCCGCCGCCTCCTCCGGCCACACCACGGCGCCGTGCAGCCGCTGCACCCGGCCCTGAGCGGCCAGCGCCTCCACGTCCCGCCGCAAGGTGACCGCGGACACGCCGAGTTCGGCGGCGAGGTCGGCGACCCGGATGCTGCGCCGCTCGCGGACGAGTTCGAGCACCCGCTCGTGGCGCTGGTCGACATGGAGTCGCATCGGTTCCCCCTGGTCGGTGGCGTGTCTCCGGGCAGAGGCAGTGATCCCGGAGCGCTTACTCTACGCCCACAATCGTATCGATCGTTTGCGATCAATACGATCGTCGCGGGGGCTCGCCACCGACCGGGATGGTCGGCTCGTCAGGACGTGACGGTCAGCTCGTCAGGACCTGGGGCGAGGTCTCCTTCAGCTCGGCGTTGGCCCAACGCAGCTGCCGCAAGGTGTCCGGGTGGCAGCGCTGGGCCAGGTCCAGCAGTCCGTCGTCGGAGGTGGCCTGCGCCGCCTGGGCGACCAGCTCCCAGTCGAGGGAGACCGTCGAGGCCCGCCCGTGGATCTCCCGCAGGTCGTGCAGGAGGAGCAGCCCCGGGTCGGTGCGGAGGCCGAGCAACGCGCTGCCCTTCTCCCGCAGCCGGTCGGTGCGACGGGGGCCGTCGTCGGGGTCCGCTTCGAGGTGGACCCCGTACCGGTCGGCGACCTCGGCCACGTCCCGCAGATGCCGGCGCGACCAGCCGGCGAGGTCGAGGGAGAGATGGTGGATGTCGTGGGCGCTCCGGTGCCGTTCGGCCGTGAGCAACAGACAGCGCACCAACTCCCGCTCGTCTTCGTGCAGTTCGCGCAGGACGGCGCCGATCTTCATGTGCTTCCTCCCCTGGACGGTACAGGTCCGGCCTCCTCGACGGCCGCGCCGGTGCCGCCGTGCGTGGCGGGCACGGCGGCGTCGACGGGGGACGAGGCGGTGGTCGTGGGCGCCGGGGCCGGGATACCGCCGGCCGGGGCGATGCGGCGCAAGGAGGCGGCCGCGGTCTTGTAGAGCGGTTGCTTGGAGGCGGGGTCCCAGTCAGTGGGGGTGAGTTCGTTCGCGGCCCGGTCGGGTCCCTCGCCGGAACGGCCACCCGCGTCCCCTTGGCCGTCCCGTCCGGGTCCCTCGCCAGGCCGATCGCCCGCGTCCCAGTAGCCGTAATGGAAGGGCAGGAACAGCACTCCGGGACGGATACCGCTGACGCGGGCGCGGGCCCGTACCGTGCCCCGGGGCGTGGCGATCTCGACCTGGTCGCCCTCCCCCACACCGTGCGCGCCCGCGTCCTCGCCGGAGATCTCCACCCACACCTCGGGGGCGGCGGCGTTCAGCCGCGGTGTCCGGCCGGTCTTGGTACGGGTGTGGAAGTGGTAGAGGGTCCGGCCGCTGATCAGGGCGAACGGGTACTCGTCGGTGGGCTGTTCGTGCGGCGGCAGGTAGCCGGCCGACTTGATCACGGCCTTGCCGTGCGGGTTCAGGGCGCGGTACTCCACGGGCTCCACGGGCGCGCCGGTGACCAGGTCGAGGCCGTAGCTCTCGCAGGTGTCGGGGCCGCTCCAGAACGCGCCGCCGGTGTAGAGGCGTTCGGTGCCGTCCGGGTTTTCGGACGTGCACGGCCACTGGATGCCGCCGGCCTCGCGCAGCCGGTCGTAGCTCAGGCCGGTGTAGTCGCAGGGGCGGCCCCGCGAGCACTCCTGCCAGGCCCGGAACGCCGATTGCGGGTCGTGCCACTTCACCAGCGGGGCGCCGTCCTTGTCGCGCAAGTCCAGGCGCCGGGCGTAGTCGAGGAGGATGTCGAGGTCGGGGCGGGCCAGGCCGGGCGGTTCGACGGCCTTGTCGGAGAGGTGGACGGTGCGGTCGGCG
Source organism: Streptomyces sp. NPDC043726 (assembly GCF_056436565.1). Classification (NCBI taxonomy): domain Bacteria; kingdom Bacillati; phylum Actinomycetota; class Actinomycetes; order Kitasatosporales; family Streptomycetaceae; genus Streptomyces; species Streptomyces sp. NPDC043726. Next base: position 30,411 of record NZ_JBWKCI010000002.1, on the reverse strand, counting down.
TTGGTGAAGGTGCCCGTCTTCTCGCCCCAGCCGGCCGCGGGCAGGACCACGTCGGCGAGTTCGGTCGTCTCGGTCGGATAGAGGTCCTGGACGACGAGGAAGAGGCCTTCCCGGGCGAGGACGGAGCGGATCCGGGAGAGTTCCGGCAGCGAGACCGCGGGGTTGGTGCCGGTGATCCAGAGCATGCGCAGCGAGCCCTGCTCGGCGTACCGGAAGATCTTCATGGCGTGGGTCGGCGGGCCGTAGTGCGGGATGCGCCGGGGCTCGACGTTCCACACGCGGGCCAGTTCGGCGACATGGTCGTCGTTGGCCCAGTTGCGGAATCCGGGTAGGTCGCCGTCGGCGCCGCACTCGCGGGTGTTCTGCGCGGTGGGCTGTCCGTTCATCTGGAGCACTCCGCAACCCGGGCGGCCGAGCATGCCGCGGACCAGGTGGAGGTTGTTGACCTGGACGGCCGCGGCGGTGGCCTGGTGGGACTGGTAGAAACCCTGCAGCACGGTGGACACCAGCCGGTCGCAGGTGCCCAGCAGCCGGGCCGCCTGCCGGATCAGACCGGCGGGGACGTCGCAGATCACGGCGGCCCGTTCGGGCGGCCAGTCCTCGACGCGCTGCCGCAGTTCGTCGTAGCCCACCGTGTGCCGCTCGAGGTAGCCGGTGTCGGTCCAGCCGCACGCGATGATCTCGTGCAGCAGGGCGTTCATCAGGGCCACGTTGGTGCCGGGCCGGGGCGCGAGGTGTACGGTCGCGGCCCGGGCGACCGGGGTGGAGCGCGGGTCGACGCAGACCAGCTCGGGCGGTTCGGGCCCGGCGAGCCGGTCGAGGACGCGGGTCCACAGCACGGACTGGGTCTCGGCCATGTTGTGCCCGAACAGGGCGATGGTGTCGGCGTGGTCGAGGTCGGTGAAGGAACCGGGCTGTCCGTCGCAGCCGAAGGACTCCTTCAGCGCCGTGGCCGCGGTGGCCGTGCACAGCCGGGTGTTGCCGTCCAGGTGGCTGGTGCCGAGCCCGGCGCGGGCGATCACGCTCAGCGTGTAGTACTCCTCCAGGAAGAGCTGGCCGCTGGTGTAGAAGCCGATCGCGCCCGGTCCCCGCTCGTCGAGGAGGTCCCGGGTGCGGGTCACCACTTGGTCCAGCGCGGTGTCCCAGTCCGTCTCGACCAGCCGGCCATCTCGTCGTACGAGGGGGGCGGTGAGCCGGTCCGGGGAGGAGACCGCCTGCCAGGCGTACAGGTCCTTGGGGTCCAGGCGCCCGTGGTTGACGCGATCCTCCGCGCTCCCGCGCACCCCGACGATCCGGCCGTCGCGCACCGCGATGTCGAGGGCGTCGCCGTTGGAGTGCAGCACCGACGCCGAGCGCACCCAGCGGTCGACCTGCTCCGGCCGGATCCCGTCGGCCAGGTGGGTGTCCACCCGCATCGGCCACCGTTCACCCCTGCCGTAGGGGGTACGTACGCCCCACGGCTCGGCGATCCGGTCCACTCGCCCCATGTCCGCTGCTTCCGTCGTCCTGCGTCGCGTCGTCCTGCGCCGCGTCGTCCTGCGTCGCGCGCCCCGAGTGCCCCGCGTGGAGGACGTGAATCCGCAGGCCCCCGGGGCTTCACGGCGGGGGCCGAGGCGGCGGCCGACCAGGACAGCGCTCAGGCCCCGCCCTGGCGCGCGGGCTCCGTCGCCTGCAGACGCAGATGGGCGCCCTGGCGGAGCAGAGCGCGCTGGACCAGGTGGTGAGGTACCTCGCGGGGCGCCCTCCCGAGGCGGACCGACAGCGCGGCGCACACGCCCGCCGCCTGGCCGGTCGCCATCGCGATGGGCATCACCCGGTACGAGGAGTGCGCCACGTGCGAGCCGGAGATGCAGCGCCCGGCGACCAGCAGCCGGTCGGTGTCCCGGGGCAGCAGACAGCGCAGCGGGATGTCGTAGAAACTGCCGCGCGGAACCCGTTTGAGGACGGTTCCGCTGCCCCGCGGGTTGTGGATGTCGACCGGGTAGGCGCCGTGCGCGACGGCGTCCGGGAAGGCGCGCGCGGCGAGGATGTCGTGGCCGGTGAGGTGGTAGTCGCCGAGGATGCGACGGGTCTCGCGGACGCCGATCTGGACACCGCTCTGGGCCACATAGGCCTCCTCGAAGCCGGGCACGCGCCGGCGCAGGAAGCGGTCGATCTGGGCCAGTTGGCGACGCGCGGTGAACTCGGCCCGGCTGAGGTCCCAGACATCGGTGCCGAGCGCCCGGGTGACCCGGGTGCTGTTGACGCTGACCTCGCGGGGGTGCGGGGTGCCGAAGAAGAGGACGTCCTCGCGGGGCAGCCGGAGTTCGCCCGCCTCGGTGGCCGCCTGGACGAGGTCCCACAGCCCGTGCACGCCCCGCCACTGGTCGGGGTGTTCGCTCACGTAGTCGCTGAACCGCGGCTGCACGAAGTCGACGATGCGGAACATGAGCGTCATGGGCTGCACCAGCCCGTCCTCCGGCCGCCCGATCTCGTACGGTGCCCCGCAGGCGGCGGCGATGTCGCCGTCGCCGGTGCCGTCGACGACGACCCCGGCGTCGATCACGACCGGCCCGGACTTGGTCTCGAAGACCACCCGCCAGCCGTCGTCCAGGGGCAGCGCGGTGGAGGCGAAGGAGTGGAACAGCATCCGCACGCCCGCCTCGTCGAGCAGATCGAGGAGGACGAGTTTGTAGATCTCCGGGTCGAAGGGGACGGTGTATCCGGTGTCGGGGGACGGCGGGACGCAGCCGCCGCGCTCGGTGAGCCGGTCCAGCAGCAGCCAGAGGAATCCGGCCACCACGGGATCGCCCTCGCCGTGGTCGGTGGGCAGGAGCCGGCCACTGTGCCCGGCTCCGTCGAACACGGCCTGCTTGCGCTCGTTGTGGAACGACATCAGCGGCATGACCAGGGCCACGGTGGCGTTGCCGCCGAGGAAGCCGTAGCGCTCCACGAGGACGACGTCGGCGCCGGCGTCGGCCGCCGCGTACGCCGCCGCGGTGCCCGCCGGTCCGCCGCCGACGACCAGCACGTCCGTTCTGCCGCCGTGGCGGGCCGCCCGTGGGGGCAGGGTGACCGTGTGCTCGGGCTGGGGTGGCTTGAGGATCGGCATCGCTGCTCCCTCGACTCACGAGCCCGGGGTGAACAGGCTCAGGTCCGCGCGTTCGGTCCGCCGTCCGCCGTCGAGGGAGTCCAGCAGCGCCCCGCAGCGCTCGCAGGTCTCCCGGGACCGCTCCTGAAGTCCGCGCACCCGCCTCTTCAAGTCGGCCTGGCGCAGCGGGAACTCGTCCCAGAGCCGGTCCACCTCGGCGAGCAGCAGCCCGGCCTGTTCCCGTGCCACGCCGACCAGCGCGGGCGAGCCGGTGCGGCGGGCGAAGTCGAAGACCTTGCCCGAGTACGGCAGCGGCAGCACGGGCAGCCCGGCGAGCGCGGCGAACATCACGAAGTGCAGCCGCATGCCGACGACGACGTCCAGATGGCTCATGAAACCGAGGATCTCGCCGGGGCTGTAGGAGTTGTGGAGGATACGGCCCTGGTCCGGGGCGCTCATCCGGGAGAGCACGCCGTGGGCGTGGCGGACGTCCTGGCGCTCCATCGGGACGAAGACGACGTGCGCGTCCAGTCTGCGGGCGAGGAAGTCGGCGACGTCGGCGAGGAGCGAGTGGTAGTCGGCCTCGTCGAGTTTCTCGGCGGCGCGGCCGGGCTCGCGCACCGACATCCCCACCAGCCGGGAGCCGGTCGGCAGGCCTTCCTGCCGCATCATCGGCTCGGTGAAGGGCTCGGGCGGCAGGAGCAGCGCCGGATCGGCGGTGACGGTGAGGTCGCGGTCGACGCCGACCTCCTCCAGGACCAGGCGGGACTCCTCGTCGCGGACGACGACGTCGGTCATGGCGGGCAGGACGGCACGGACGGCCTCGCGGTCGTCGGCCTCGCGCAGCGGGCCCGCGCCGACGGCGTAGGCGAAGGTGGGCACGCCGCGCTCGTGTGCGGCGCGGACGAGCCGCAGATAGCGGCGCGCCTCGCCGTCGTAGAGGATCCCGCCGCCGCCCAGGACCAGCAGGTCCAGGCCGGCCAGGGTGTCCAGTACGGGTTTCTGCGGGACGCCCTCCCAGTCGACGACCTCGTCGGCCCGGGGCTGGTGGGCGCGGGTGTGCTCGGCGTCGCGGCTGAAGACCACGAGCCGGGCGCCAGGGCGGTGGGCGCGCAGACAGCCCAGCACGCAGCTGAGGATCGCCTCGTCGCCGATGTTGCGTCCGCCGTAGCTGCCGAGCAGGCCGATCCGCAGATCCGGCGACGGCGAGAACTGGTCGAGGGTCATCCGGAACTCCCTAGCGAAGGAGGTGCGGGACCTGGGAGGAGCGCTCGTGGGGACAGTGACCTGGGCAAAGCGCTGGTAGAGACAGTATGTGGGCCGCCGCGCCGCCCGTCCTCTCCGGGCCGCGGCGCCCGTCGTTTCCGCCGCCGAGTACCCGTGTCCGGGAGTCGATGTCAGCTCGGAGGGGGCTGTGTGGGCGCGCGTGGGGCGGGCACTCGGGTGCCGCGGCGGGTCCGCCCGGGCCGCCGTCACTTGGAGGTGAAGAACATGGGTCACGGCGGAAACGTGATCGAGGAACTGGTGACCGACCATCGCGAGGTGCAGGAGCTCTTCGGCAAGATCGAGGCGCTGCCGCCCGGGCACAAGGACCGTAAGACGTACGCCGACCAGGTCACGATGGAACTCGTGCGGCACTCCGTCGCCGAAGAGGCCTACCTCTACCCGGCGGTGCGCGAGCACCTCCCCGGCGGGGACATGCTCGCCGACGAGGAGATCGCCGAGCACTCCGAGGCCGAGCGGATCATGAAGGATCTGGAGAGCCATGACGCGGGCGACGCGGAGTTCGACCGGCTCATCGGGATGCTGATGACCGAGGTCCGTTCGCACATCGACGACGAGGAGACCAACCTCTTCCCGCGGCTGCGCGAGACCTGCTCCGCCGCCGTGCTCGACGACCTCGGTGACAAGGTCCGTACGGCGAAGAAGACGGCGCCGACCCGGCCGCACCCGTCGGCCCCGGACACCCCGCCGGCCAACAAGCTGCTGGCGCCCGGCGTCGGCATGGTCGACCGGCTGCGGGACGCCCTGAGCGGGCGCGGCAAGAAGGACTGAGCCGAGAAGACAAGCAGTCAGGGGCTCGTGGCCATGAGCCACGGGCCCCTTTTCCGCGCGGCTCAGCTTTTTTTCCGCGCGGCTCAGCTTTCCGCACGGCTCACCCCGCCGCCGGTACGGCTCACCCCGCCGCGGCCCGCTCCCGCACCGGCAGGTGGTACACGTGGAAGGCCCGCCCGATCACCGGCTGGGCCACGTTGCGCACCTTCACTCCGCCGCTGGTCAGGCCGTGCTCGGTGCCCAGATGGGCGTGTCCGTGCACCGCGAGGTCGGCGCCGGCCGTGTCGATCGCCTCGGCCAGGAGATAGCTCCCGAGGAACGGAAAGATCTCCAGGGGCTCACCGGCCAGGGTGTCCGGCACCGGCGAGAAGTGGGTGAGGGCGATCCGTACGTCGCAGTCCTGCTCGCCGAGCTCTTCCAGGGACCGGCACAGGGCGTCGGCGCAGCGGCGGCTGTACCGGACGAACTCCTTCATGATCGGCTCGCCGAACTCCCCGGCGCAGCGGCCGACGAACCCGCCCCCGAACCCCTTGGTGCCGGCGACCCCGATCCGTGTGCCGTCCCGGCCGACGACGGTCGCCTCTCCCTCCAGGACGTGCGCGCCCGCGTCCCGGAGCACGGCCGTGACCTCCTCGGGGCGGTCGTCGTGATGGTCGTGGTTGCCGAGGACCGCGACCACCGGCACCCCGAGGTCCTCGATCTCCTCGGCCACCACCTCGGCCTCCGCCACGGTGCCGTGCCGGGTGAGGTCCCCGGCGAGGAGCAGGACGTCCGCGGAGTCGGGCAGCGTCTCGAAGGAGGGCCGCAGCGAGCCCCGGCTGCCGGGCCCGAGGTGGATGTCGCCGACGGCCGCGACCCGGATCACGGCAGCTCCTCGGCGTGGTCGGGCGCGGAGCCGTCCGCGACGACGAGGTCGGAGTGGACCGGGTGGTCCGGCAGCTCCTCGCGGGCGAGCCGGATCACCTCGTCGCGGCAGTCGGCGGAGGGGACCGTGCCGGTCAACAGGACCGCCTCGCCCCGGATCTGGATCCGTACACCGAGTTCGCCGAGGGGCCCGGCGGCCAGGTGGTCGGTGAGGTGGGCGACGCGGTAGTCCAGGTGGTGCGCTCCGCCGGTGCCGGGAGCGGGCTGGGCGGGGGTGCGGTTCATCGCTCCTCCTTCGGCGTGTCGATGACGTTCAGGCGCTCCAGGAGGAAGAAGAACGCCGCGGGCATGGGCTGGTCCCCGCAGTCCCGTCGTACGGCCGTCCAGTCGACCTTCTCGCGCAGGGCGCGGGCGACGGCGAGCGCGGAGCCGAAGTCGCAGTAGTGCTCGGAGAAGGCCTCGACGAGACCGCGCATGAGGTCGGTCGGGGCGAGGACGGGCATGTGCACCGAGTCGAGGTCGCGTTCCTCGGCGCGGGCGAGCATCTCGGCGGTGACCGGGCGGTGGGCCAGCTCGAAGATGAAGTCGACCTCCTGGCCGAGGCAGGTGGTCTTCATCAGCCAGTCCTCGGGTGGGGTGCGGACGGTCAGTCCGGCCTCGGCGAGCGTCCTGGTGACGGCTTCGGTGTCCTCGCGGCGGACGCAGAAGTCGGCGTCGTGCCGGATCCGGCTGCCGGCGCCGTGGGCGTAGGCGGCCAGGCTTCCGGCGAGGGCGAAGGGGTGGCCGGCGCGCTTGAGCAGTCCGCCGACCTGCTTGGCGGCCTCCAGGATGGCCTGGCTCCGGTCCGGGGGCGGTGCGTGCCCGGAGGGCGGCTGATCGGGGGGCGGCTGGTCGGGGACCGGCAGCCTGAGGGGCTCGGCGGCGTTCTCGGTGACCGGGCGGAGTCCGGGGACTGCCGCCCGCCGTACGAACGCCGGATCCTCGCCGTTCTGCGTCATGGCCTCTCCCTTCGCGGCGCGCCGGTCCGGGGCGGCAGCGCGCCCCCGCCAGGCGGGACGCGGCTCCGAGTACCCGGCCGCGACGGCGTTCACGCCGACCGTGCGGGCACCGGACTCCGGTCGGCGCGCGCCCAGCCATACAGGACGACCGAGCCGCGACGGCCTTCACCTGGCCGGTGTGGGCACCAGACTCCCCCCGCCGCCCACCCAGCCGTACACCACGACCCAGCAGACAGCCCGCGCCGGCCTTCACCCCGACGACACGGGCACCGGACTCCCCCCGCCGCGCACCCAGCCGTACAACACGACCCAGCAGACGACCCGCGCCGGCCTCACCCCGCCGACATGGGCACCGGACTCCCCCCGCCACGCACCCAGCCGTACAGGACGACCGAGCCGCGACGGCCTTCACCTGGCCGGTGTGGGCACCGGACTCCCCCCGCCGCGCACCCAGCCGTACAGCACGACCCAGCAGACGACCCGCGCCGACCTTCACCCCGACGACACGGGCACCGGACTCCCCCCGCCGCGCGCCCAGCCGTACAGCACGACCGAGCAGACGGCCGCGACCGCGCACCAGGTCGAGACGAACTCCGTGCGCCACAGCACCGCGCAGATCAGCGCGCCCACGCCCGCCAGGACACCGAGGCCCACCAGGTGGCGTTGGCCGGACAGCAGCAGCGCGCCGACGGTGGCGAGGAGGTAGCCGGCGATCACCAGCTCGGCGTGCGCCAGGCTCACGACGTATCCGACCGTGTGGCCGCGGATCTCGGCTCTCACCGGGCTCGTGGCGAGGGCGTGCGAGAGCATCGCGCAGATGGCGATGCCGACGGCCAGCGGCACGAGGAGCCTCGGCCGGGCCGGCCGGGGCGCGGCGGCGAGCACGGCCACCGGTACCCACAGGGGCAGCAGGGGGAGGGCGATGACGGCCCAGGCGAGGGTGGCCGGGCCGGTCCCGCCGTCGCCCGCCCAGACCGCCGCCTCGATGAGCTGGTGGGCGCCCAGCAGCAACGGCAGTGCGGCCAGCGGCAGATCACGGGCACGGCGGGTTCGCGCGACACAGGCCACGCCCACCGCGGCTATGCCGACACCCGCCACGAGATCGGCCTGCGCGCTCCAGCACATCGCTCCACACCCCGGGTCGGACGGCAGGGGCTCCATTTTCTCCTGTGCACGCCAAGTGCACTCAGTTCCCCCGGAAGACTGCACTGAGTGCCATCAATGGAGATCGGGTGCTACGTTCCCGACCATGAGCTCCAGCAGTGCGGCGCCCGGCCGCGGCGAGAAGGCGAAGCCGCCGATGCGGGAGGCACTGGTCGCCGCGGCCTTCCAGTTGTTCCTGGAGCGGGGTTACGAGCAGACCACCGTGGACGACATCGTGGCGCTGGCCGGGGTGGGGCGGCGGTCGTTCTTCCGGTACTTCCCGTCCAAGGAGGACGTCGTCTTCCCCGACCACGAGCGCTGTCTGGCCGACATGACCGCGTTCCTGGCCGACGGCGGTGACGACGGGGAACCGGTGCGGCGGGTGTGCGACGCGGCCCGTCTGGTGCTGCGCATGTACGCGGAGAACCCGTCCTTCTCCGTGCAGCGCTACCGCCTCACCAAGCAGGTGCCGGGCCTGCGCGCCTACGAACTGTCGGTGGTGTGGCGCTACGAGCGGGCACTCGCGGAGTATCTGCGGGCGCGCTTCGCGGGCCGCCGTGACGGCACGCTCCAGGCCGACGTGATCGCGGCCGCGGTGGTCGCCGCGCACAACAACGCGCTGCGCTCCTGGCTGCGTTCGGACGGCCGCGCGGACGCCGGCGCCACCGTGGACCACGCGCTCGGGTATGTGCAGTCCGCCTTCGGCGCGGGGCCCGCGCCGCTCGACGGGGCGCGGCCCGAGGACGTGGTGGTCGTGGTGGCGCGCCGGGGCGCGCCGCTGTGGCGGGTGGTGCAGGAGCTCGAGACCACGCTCGCATCCGGCACAGATTGAGGGTACGGAGTGCCTTTACGTGTGGCACTGAGTGCCATACGCTGGCGCCGTGCACGGTGGCACAGCGACCGGGCACGTGCGTGCGCGGCCGTCCCGCGCACGTGGGATTCCGGCCGAGCGCAGGGAGTTGACCAGCGTGTACCACCCCTCAGGAAGCGTTGCTCGTCCGACCGTCGGCTCCGCGGTCGGCGTTCTGGAGGCCACCGGTGCGGCCCTGGACACGGACGCCATGCACTTCCAGCGCTGCACGTGGTGCGGCACCGCGATGTACCACCGGCTGCTGTGTCCGGTCTGCCAGGGCAGCGACCTGCGCACGGAGCGCAGCGAGGGCGTCGGCACGGTCCGGCACTCCACGGTGGTGCACCGCAACACCCCGGCCGCGCGCAATGTGTCGCTGATCGAGATGGCCGAGGGGTTCGTGGTGCGCGGCCGGGTGATGGGTCCGCCGATCGGCATCCACAGCGGGGACCGGGTGCGGCTCTCGCAGGCCACGGACCCGGTCCGGGGCGAGCCCGTGTTCCAGCTGGTCGATGAGCCCTACCGCGCCTGGACGTGAGGGAGTTCAGGACAGCCGTACGACCTCTGCGACGACCCCCTACGGCGTGAGCGTCACGCGGATCCCGACCGTGCCCTTCGTCCCCCGCCGGACGCGGCTGCCGAGCAGGGTGAGGCGGCCGACGATGCCGTACTTGCGGGTGATCAGCTTCCGGTAGCGGGCGACCGTCGCCGCGTCGGTGATCTCCGCGGTGGCCGGGACCTGGTCGCCGGTGGGCCTGCCGCGCAGGTCGCAGGGGCCCACGAGGACGTCGGCGCGGTTCCTGATGCGCTTGACCTTCCAGGAGTCGGCGACGGTCCACACACCGAGGGTGTCTCCGTCGCGCACCACCCACACCGGGGTGGGCACCGGGGTGCCGTTCTTCCGGTAGCTGGTGATCAGCAGGTACTGGCCGGAGCCGAGCCGCTCGAGCGGCGTGTCGTCCATGGGCGGAAGTCTAGGCAGGAGCCCCGCGGGCCGCCGGTGGGGGATGCTGGACCCGGGGCACACGACAGGGGGCTGCGCGGTGACGGGCAACGGCGGGGACGACGTACCGGCGGCGGCCGGCCGGCTGGTCGAGGTGGGCTGCGACGAGTCCGGCTCGGACGGGGAGAACCTCACCGGCGGCAACACGGACGTGTTCGCGCACGCCGGTGTGCGGCTGCCGGTGCCGGTGGCCGCCGCGTACGTGCAGGAGATCCGGGACCGGATCCGCTCCCCCGCCTCGGAGTACAAGGCGACCCATCTGCTGCGGGAGAAGCACCGGGCGGTGCTGGAGTGGCTGCTCGCGCCCTCGGGGCCGATCCACGGCACGGCCCGGGTGCATCTGACGGAGAAGGCGTTCTTCGTGGTGGACCGGGCGCTGGAGCTGCTGCTGGAGGACCGGACGCGGGCCGTGGCGCTGTACCGGCGCGGGCCGGAGCTCTTCGGGGACGAGCGGTGGCGGGAGTTCCTCCAGGCCGCCAATCAGCTGCTGCGGGTGCGCCACGAGGCCGAGGCCGAGGAGCCGGTCGACGCCTTCTTCCTCGCGCTGTCGACGACGACGCCGGCGCGTGGTGAGGTCGCCGAGACGCTGGAGCTGCTCATGGCGGCCCGGTCCCGCGCGGACGCGTACCGGGCGGGGCTGCCGGCCGGCCCGCCGCCATTGATCCCCCCGCTCAACCCCCTGCTGCCGGCCATCGTCGCCACGGCCGCGTACTGGAGCGCGGGCGGGGCGACCGTACAACTCGTGCACGACCGGCAGAACATGCTGACACCCGAACGGATCGACTGGATCGAGGAGCGGGCGCGCCTGGCCGGAATCCGCCTGGCCGGGGTGCGTCTGGTGGCCGCGCGGGAGGACCCGCGGGTCCAGCTCGCCGACTTCCTCGCCGGGATCGCCCGCAAGATCGCCTCCGACGAACTCCACGGCAGCGCGGATCCCGGCCTGACCGCGCTGCTGCGTCCGTACGTGGATCCGGCGTCGGTGTGGGGCGACGAGGGCAGCTGGGCCCGGATCGGTCCCGGTGAGACGAGTTGTGCCGCACCCTCGGCAAACATCAACTCGGCCGTCTAGATTGCCGGTTGACACATGTCGATCCAGCCATCGCAGGAGCCGTCCCGTGAGGGAGAACCCGCCGGCCGCGCACGAGCGCAGCGCGTCGCTGCGCACCCGCATCAACACCCTCCAGCCGCACACGGCCCGGATCTGGAACTACTGGCTGGGCGGCGGCGACTACTACGAGGTGGACCGGGTCGCCGGTGACCGGATCCGGGAACTGCACCCGGCCATCGGCGACTACGCGCGGGCGGACCGCCAGTTCCTGGGCCGGGCGGTGCGGCACCTCGTCGTCGAGGCCGGAATCCGCCAGTTCCTGGACATCGGCACGGGGCTGCCCACCGCGGACAACACGCACGAGGTCGCCCAGCGGCTGGCCCCGGACGCCCGGATCGTCTACGTCGACAACGACCCGCTGGTCCTGGTCCACGCCCGGGCCCTGCTCACCAGCTCCCCCGAGGGCCGCACCGACCATCTCGACGAGGACCTGCGCAACCCGGAGGCCATCCTGGAACGCGCCGCCGCCACCTTGGACTTCAGCCGTCCGGTGGGCCTGCTGCTGCTCTCGGTGGTCATCTTCCTCGGCGACGAGGAGAACCCGTACGGCATCGTCCGCCGGCTGCTGGACGGTCTGCCGCCGGGCAGCCATCTCGTGCTGTCGCACACGGTGACCCGTCCGGAGATGCCGGACGTGGACCAGGCGGTGCGGTTCTGGAACGAGCACGGCACGCCCCGGCTCACCCAGCGCTCCCCCGAGGCCGTCGCCCGCTTCTTCGACGGGCTCGAACTCCTCGATCCGGGCGTGGTGTCCTGCTCGCGCTGGCGCCCGCAGGGCCCCCTTCCCGCGGAGGTCGCGCTGTACGGCGGGGTGGGCCGCAAGCGGTGAACGCACCGGCGCCCGGCCACGTATGAAGTGCGGGCGCTCGACTCCGGGAGGGCCCCGCCGTGTTGGAACCGGGGTTCGGGAGCCAGGCATGAGGCACGCACGACGACGGATCGTCCGGCGAGTGACACGGCTGGCGGCCGTCGGCGGACTGCTGCTGGGCTCGGCGATGGTGACGCGCGCCGTCGCGAGCGAGCCGGCGGACACCGTGCCGGAGGCGTCGGTGCGGTCGGCCGTGGACACGGGCGCCGCCATGGTGGAACGGCTCGGCACCTCCCGTACGGCGGGCAGCTGGGTCGGCGCCGACGGGCGGCCGGTCGTCGCGGTGACCGACGAGGAGGCCGCCGCCGAGGTCCGCCGGGCGGGCGGGCGGCCGAAGCTGGTCTCGCACAGCATGAACGAGCTGAAGTCGGCCACGTCCACCCTGAAGGCCGCGCCCCGCGTGCCGGGGACCGCCTGGGCGATGGACTACCGGTCCAACGAGGTGGTGGTCCGGGGCGACAGCACGGTCTCGGCCGCCGACTGGTCGCGGCTGACGCGGGTGGCGGGCGGGATCGGCACCTTCGTACGGATGGAACGCTCCGAGGGCACCTTCACCACCCGGCTCAACGGCGCGCTGCCGATCCTGTCGACGGCCGGGCGCTGCTCGGCCGGGTTCAACGTGACCGACGGGCAGCGCGACTTCATCCTCACCGCCGGGCACTGCGGGCCGAACGGCTCGGTCTGGTTCACCGACTCCCAGGCCCGGGAGCAGGTCGGCAGCACCGTCGAGCAGAGCTTCCCCGGCGGTGACTTCTCGCTGGTGCGGTACGCGAGCGGGGACGCGGGTGCGGGCGCCGACGTGGTGGCGATCGGGGACGGACAGGGCGTGCGGATCACCGGCGCGGGTGATCCGTCGGTCGGGCAGCGGGTGTTCCGCAGCGGCAGCACCAGCGGGCTGCGGGACGGCACGGTGACGGCACTGAACGCGACGGTGAACTATCCCGAGGGCACGGTGACCGGGCTGATCGAGACGAACGTGTGCGCGGAACCCGGGGACAGCGGCGGACCGTTGTTCTCGGAGGGCATCGCGCTGGGGCTGACCTCGGGCGGCAGTGGTGACTGCGCCACGGGCGGTACGACGTTCTTCCAGCCGGTGACGAAGGCCATGGCCGAGGTGGGGGTCCGGTTGATCGCGGCTGCTCCCCAGGGCGGGCAGAGCGCGGCGCCCTCGCCGCAGCCGTCGGCCACGCAGAACGCGATCGCGCCGGGCGCCGCCACGCCGGGCTCGTCGGCGCCGGTCGGCGGCGGGGTCGAGGGATCGCAGCTGCTGTCCCGGCTGGCGGATCCGCGGAACGTGGGGCCGGGGCTGCTGATCGTCGCGGGGTCGCTGGTCGCCCTGGTGGCGACCCGGTTCATCCGCTCCGAGCAGGACCGCAAGGCGTATCAGCGGTACTACTCGGCCACTTGGGGATGACGGAGGAAGAAGGAGAAAGGGCACCCGTCATATCAGGGTGCCCGTCGGGGTCTTCGAGGCTCGGCGGTCGGTCCTCGGGGAGCTTCAGGCCGCGTTCACCGGGTGGGGGGCCGCCGTGGCCCACTCCATGACCAGTCGCTGGTACTCCTCGCGCTCCTCGACGCTCAGTGTCCCGCCCGCCCGGCGCCACAGGGCCCGGATCTCCTCGTTGACCTCGTCAGCCGATCGATCGGAAACGGGTTCAACACTGGTGGACATGCTGTGAAGCATACGGCCATGGAGGTGAAGGCGCCGTGAGTAAGGACACTCAATACAGACATACCAGACAGTGTTGCTGATCACGTCCGATCATGGCCATACGTCAATCCCCGCACCCCGGTTCAGGCTTCGGCGGCGCCCAGCACCAGGACCTGAATGGCCAGGACCGCGGCGCCGCGCGCCCAGTCGTGGAAGTCGGACATCCGGGTCTCCAGGTCGAGGGGGGCGGCGAGCGGGTGACGGTGCTCACGGATGACCTCCGTCACGCGCTCCCCCGCGACGTCCATCAGGCCGACCCCCTCACCGGCGAGCAGGATCCGCTGCGGCATGACGAAGTTGGCGATCTGCGCGACGAGGATCCCCAGGGCGCGGGCGGCCTCGTCGACCACCCGGGCGGGCAGCGGGTCCCCGGCCGCGGCGAGCCGGAGGATCTCCTCGTAGGTCCGGTCCCGGCCGGTGCCGGCCTGCACCTGGTAGCGGATGTTGGGGATGGTGAGCATCGACACGGCGCTGCCGCGGGCGCCGTCCGGGGTGAGCGGACCGTGCGGATCGATGATCCAGTGCCGCCCGAAGCCGCGGTCCTCCTCCTCGCAGGGCACCCGCCGGCCCCCGAGGACCAGTGAGTAGCCGAGGCCCGCGCCGATGGTGAGCACGACGAAGCGGTCCAGGCCCCGCCCCGAGCCGAACCAGGTCTCGGCCTCGGTGAGGGCGGCGACGTCGTTCTCGACGACGACGGGCAGGTGGGTGCGCTCCTCGACGAGGGCGGCCAGCGGGACGTCACGCCAGCCCAGGAAGGGGGACTCGGCGACGACCGCGCGGCCCTGGACGAGACCGCCGACGCCGATGCCGATCCCCGCCAGGCGGGGGAAGTCGCGGGTGAGCTCCGCGGTCATCTCCGCCAGCAGATCGGCGACCCCGGCCGGGTCGTGCGTGGCGAGCGGGCGGTCGAGGCGGGTGACGATCTCGCTCCTGAGGGTGGTGACGACGCCGTAGACCATGTCCGCGGTGATCTTGTAGCCGATGAAGGAGCGGGAGTCGGCGACCACGTCGAGGGGCTGCGAGGGGCGGCCCTGGCGTACCCCGGCCGGGGTGCCCGCCTCGGGGACCTCGACGAGCAGACCGGACTCGATCAGCGGCTTGGTCAGCCGGGTGAGGCTGCCGGGCGAGAGATGCAGGCGCCGGGCGATCTCGGTGCGCGACAGCGGGCCGCCGACGAGCACCTCGATCGCCACCGAGCGCTCCCCCGCGCTCAGTGGATGCCAGTCGGCGACGGCTGCGGTCATGGCGTTCAAGCCCTCTCGTCGGTCGGAACCCTGAGACTATTTTTTCGAAACGAAAACAACAAGGTCACTGTACGGCCAGGCTTGCGGCCTGGAAAAGATGTTCTCCCACCCCTTGACGGCTCGATTCTTTCGCCTCAAAAGTAAGTGGCCGAGGATGAGCCGCCGCGGACGAGGGAGTCTCCCGATGACCATCGCCTCCAGCAGCCCTCCGTCGCGTCTGCCCCTGGGCGACGCGAAGGAGGCACGGACCCGGCCGAGAGCGGACCGGGCGACAGCCCGGGAGACGGGGGGTGACGGGCGGCTCGCCGCCGTCTTCCTGGCGCCGGCCCTGCTGGGCTTCGTGGTCTTCCTGCTCTGGCCCACGCTGCGCGGCGTCTACCTCAGCTTCACCCGCTTCAATCTGCTCACCCCCGCCGAGTGGGTGGGCCTGGACAACTACGTCCGGATGGTCAACGACCCCATCTTCTGGGACTCGTTGTGGGTCACCGTCGAGTACGTGGTCATCAACATCGGCGTCCAGACGGTCGCCGCGCTCGCCATCGCCGTCCTGCTGCAACGGCTGACGCAGTCGGCGGTGCTGCGCGGGATCGTCCTGACGCCGTATCTGATGTCCAACGTCGTCGCCGGCATCGTCTGGCTGTGGCTGCTGGACACCCAGCTCGGCATCGGCAACGAGATCGTCGCCGCGGTCGGCGCCGACCGGATCCCCTTCCTCGCCGACGAGACCTGGGCGATCCCCACGATCGCCCTGATCAATGTGTGGCGTCATGTCGGCTACACCGCACTGCTGTTGTTCGCGGGGCTCCAGGCGATCCCGAACGACATGTACGAGGCGGCGAAGGTGGACGGCGCGAGCGAGTGGCGCATGTTCTGGCGGATCACCATGCCGTTGCTCAGGCCGGTCCTCGCGGTCGTACTGATCATGACGGTGATCGGTTCCTTCCAGGTGTTCGACACGGTCGCCGTGACGACCGCGGGCGGACCCGCGAACGCCACCAACGTGCTCCAGTACTACATCTACGGCGCCGCGTTCGGACGCTTCCAGTTCGGCTACGCCTCCGCGATGTCCGTGGCCCTGCTCGTCGTGCTCAGCGCCATCACATTCCTGCAGTACCGGCTCACCCGGGCCGGCCAGAGCGACCTCGGCTGACGGAAGGGAGCGATCCGACATGACCGCCGTGACGGCGACCACCACGAAGGTACGGCTCACCCGGCGCCGCGGGCTCTCCCCCGGCCGGGTCCTGGCCTGGGCGGCGATGGCCGCGATCGTACTGATCACCCTGCTGCCGTTCTACTGGATCCTGCGCACCGCGCTGTCCTCCAACAACGCCCTCGCCGCCCATCCCGGCGACCCGCTCCCCGTCGACCTCACCACCGGCGGCTTCGAACGGGCCCTGGGCCTGCAGTCCACCGAGGAGGCCATCGCGCAGGGCGGCGCGGGCGGCGGCCTCAAGTTCTGGCGCTACCTGATCAATTCGGTCATCGTCTCCACCCTGATCACCGTCTGCCAGATCTTCTTCTCCGCCATGGCCGCCTACGCCTTCGCCCGGCTGCGCTGGCGCGGCCGGGACAAGGTCTTCGCGCTGTTCCTCGCCGGGCTGATGGTGCCGACCATCTTCACGCTGCTGCCCAACTTCGTGCTCATCAAGGAACTCGGCCTCGTCGACTCCCTGCTCGGCGTCGCCCTGCCGACGATGTTCATGACCCCCTTCGCGGTGTTCTTCCTGCGCCAGTTCTTCATGAACATCCCCCGCGAGGTCGAGGAGGCCGCCCTGCTCGACGGGGCCGGCAAGGTCCGGATCTTCTTCCGGGTCATGCTGCCGATGGTGTCCACCCCGGTCATCACCCTCGGCGTCCTGACCTACATCACCGCCTGGAACGACTACTTCTGGCCGCTGATGGTGTCCTACAGCGACTCCTCGCGGGTGCTCACCGTGGCGCTCGCGATCTTCCGGGCGCAGACCCCGCAGACCGGCTACGACTGGTCGGGTCTGATGGCGGCCACCCTCATCGCCGCGCTCCCGATGCTGCTGCTCTTCGGGGTCTTCGCGCGCCGCATCGTCAGCACCATCAGCTTCACGGGCATCAAGTAAGGGGACAGGGATGCGAATTCGTACTGTCGTGGCGCTGACCGGAGCACTGGCCCTGTCCCTGGTGTCCGGGTGCGCACAGGGCGGCGCGGCCGGATCGGGCGCGAACACCGTGACGTACTGGCTCTGGGACGCGAACCAACTGCCCGCCTACCAGGCCTGCGCCAAGGGCTTCGAGAAGCAGAACCCGGGTCTGAAGGTGAAGATCACCCAGCTGGGCTGGGCCGACTACTGGACCAAGCTCACCGCGAGCTTCATCGCGGGCACCGAGCCGGACGTCTTCACCGACCACATCCAGAAGTTCGGCCAGTTCGCCGATCTGCAGGTGCTCGAACCACTCGACGACCTCGGCATCGACGACTCCGCCTACCAGGAGGGCCTGGCCGCCAACTGGACCGGCCAGGACGGCCGTCGCTACGGCGCCCCGAAGGACTGGGACACCGTCGCCCTCTTCTACAACGAGAAGATGACCAAGGAGGCCGGACTCACCGCCGAACAGCTGGGCAGCCTCGACTGGAACCCCGAGGACGGCGGCACCTTCGAGAAGGCCATCGCCCACCTCACCGTCGACGAGAACGGCAAGCGCGGCGACGAACCGGGCTTCGACAGGAACAACGTCAAGGTGTACGGCCTGGCCACCGGCGGCGCCGGCGACGGCGACGGGCAGACCACCTGGAGCCCGTTCGTCTCCTCGGCGGGCTGGCACTACACGAACAAGGCGCGCTGGGGCACCGAGTACCGGTACGGCGACAAGACCTTCCAGTCGGTGATCGACTGGTACTTCGGCCTGGCGAGGAAGGGCTATCTCGCCCCCTTCACCGACTACACCGACGGCGCCAACCCGGCCAACGCCCAGCTCGCCTCCGGCAAGGCGGCGACCTCCTTCGACGGCGCCTGGATGATCTCCACCTACTACGGCACCAAGGGCCTCGACGTCGGCACCGCCGTGACCCCCATCGGACCGACCGGCAAACGGGCCACCATGATGAACGGCCTCGCCGACTCCGTCACCAAGAACGCCCGCAACAAGGCCGGCGCCAAGAAGTGGGTCAAGTACCTGGCCTCGAACGAGTGCCAGAAGACCGTGGGCGGCTACGGCATCGTCTTCCCCGCGACCCCGGACGGCACGCGGGCCGCCGTGGCCGCGTACGAGAAGAAGGGCATCGACGTGTCCGCGTTCACCGAACCGGTCACCGACGACCGGCACTCCTCGACCTTCTCCTTCCCGGTCACCGACTACGCGGCGGACGTCTACGCGCTGATCCGCCCCGCGATGCAGGACGTCTTCGCCAATGACGCCCCGGTGAGCGGACTGACCAAGACCAACGACCAGATCAACTTCATCCTCGGCCAGTGAAAGGCACTCACTGAAATGACGTTCTCCCTCGGCATCGTCGGCGCCGGGCAGTTCTCCGGCAGTTTCGCCAAGCTGTTCCTGGCCCACCCCGGCGTCGGCGACGTCTACGTCACCGATCTGCTGCCGGAGCGCGCCGGACGACTGGCGGCCGCCGAAGGGCTGTCGGGCACGTTCCCCTCCTACCAGGCCATGCTGGAGTCGGAGTCGGTCGACGCCGTCGCGATCTTCACCCAGCGCTGGACCCACGGCCCGCTCGTGCTCCAGGGCCTGAACGCCGGCAAGCACGTCTACTCCGCCGTCCCCATGGCGATCACCACGGAGGAGATCGCCGCGATCATCGACGCGGTCAGGGCGACCGGACTGACGTACATGATGGGCGAGACCAGCCAGTACAACCCGGCGACCGTGCACGCCCGCAACCAGATCGCCGAGGGCGCCTTCGGACGGCTCTTCTACGCCGAGGGCGACTACGTCCACGACATGGACCTGGGGTTCTACGAGGCGTACCAGTACAGCGGCGGCGAGAACTGGAAGGCGACGGCCTCCTATCCCCCGCTGCTGTACCCCACGCACGCGGTGGGCGGAGTGCTCGGCGCCTGGCAGACGCACGCCGTCAGCGTGTCGGCGATCGGGGTGGTGGACGACCGGGGCGACGGGGTCTTCGACAAGTCCGTCAGCCAGTTCGGCAACGACGTGTCCAACGCCACCGCGCTGTTCGAGGTGGCGGGCGGCGGATCGTTCCGTACGAACGAATTCCGGCGGGTCGGCTATCCCTCCCACATCCGGGAGTCGCGTTTCCGCTTCTTCGGGACCCAGGCGAGCATGGAGCAGCTCGCCACGGTCGCGTTCTGGCAGGACAAGAACGGCGTGAAGGACATCAGCGAACTGCTGGAGCCCAAGTCCACCCTGTCCCCCGACGACCCGTCGCTCCAGCACATCGCACCGGAACTGCGCGCCGCCTTCACCTCGGGCTCGGCACCGGTGCACGACCGCGCACGCCTGCCGCGGGTGTTCGACCACCTCCCCAACGGCCACGAGGGCAGCCACCACTTCCTGGTGGACGACTTCGTGACCGCGGTCACCACCCGCACCCTGCCGTCCGTGAACGCCTGGGTGGCCGCCCGCTACACCCTGCCGGGCATCATCGCCCACGAGTCCGCACGGCAGGGCGGGGCACGGCTGGACATCCCGGACTTCGGGGACGCGCCTCAGGCGTGAGGCGGCTCCGCGAGCCGGGTGCCTGCCCTGACTCAGGTGCCCGGCTTGCGGCCGTACACGAAGACGTCGTCGCCCTTCTTCAGCAGGGACCAGTACTTCTTCGCGGTCGTCTTGGTCATGTTGACGCAGCCGTGCGAGCCCGGCGGGTTCCACATGCTGACGCCGACCGAGTGGAAGGCCTGACCGCCGTCGAAGAACTGGGCGTAGGGCATGGGCACGTCGTAGATGGTCGAGACGTGGTCGATGTTGCGCCAGTAGATCTTCTTCAGGCCGGTACGGGTCTCGTAGCCGTTACGGCCGGTGCGCACCGGGACCGGGCCGTAGACGAGCCGGTCGCCGTCCTGGATCCAGCTGAGCTGGAGCGTGAGGTTCACACAGGCGATCCGGCCCTTGTTGACCGGGCACTTGCCGTCCTTGTTGGGCTTGTTGCCGACGGCCTTCTGCTTGTTCATGAGGTCCATGACGCCCCAGGTCACGGGACCGGCGTAGCCGGCGTTCGGGGTGATCCCGTGCTTGGTCTGGAAGGCCTGGATGGCCTTGCAGTCGGCGCTGGACTGCTTCCCGTCGACCGGCAGACCGAGGAATTTCTCCACCTTCGCCTGATACGGCCCGGTCTGCGTCGTACAGCTCGCGGCCTGCGCCGGCGCGGCCCCGAGTGCGACGGTCAGCGGCGCCGTCAGCGCGGTGATGCCGAGGATGACGGCTCCTCGTCTGCGTATGTCCCCCATGGTCGGCCCTTCCCTTTTCCCATGTGTCCGGATCTCTGCCTGCTAGACGGACATGCGGGGAGAGAGGTTGTAGAGCTGACCGGGCTGTGACGAAACAGAGAACTTCGGGCCGTCCTCGCAGCCCGGCCGGTCAGTCCCGCATGAGCCCGAAACCGGTGTTGATCTCCGTGAGACCGCCGTCCACGACGAGGGTCGTGCCCGTGATCCAGGAGGCGTCGCGGGAGGCGAGGAAGGCGACCGCGGCCGCGATGTCCTCCGGTTCCCCGACCCGGCCCAGGGGGTACACCTGGCGAAACGCTTCCAGTTGTGCTTCCCGGCCCGCCCATGCCGTGGTGCGTACCGTGCCGGGGGCGACCAGGTTGACGCGGACCCCTCGGGGTGCCGCGTGCCCGGCGAGGGTCCGGGTCAGCGAGGCGAGGCCCGCCTTGGCGGCGCTGTAGGCATGGTTGCCGAAGCTCTGGATACCGTTGACCGAACCGATGGAGACGATCGCGCCCCGCCCGGTGGCCACCAGGTGGGGCAGGGCGGCGCGGCAGCAGCGGTAGGCGCCGGTCAGGGTGAGGTCCAGGTCACGGGCCCATACGTCGTCGGCCTCGTCCTCGAAGAGGGGCTGGTCGGGGGTGCAGCCGTAGGCGTTGTTCACCAGGACGTCGAGCGACCCGAAGGCCGCCACGGCGCGGGCCACGGCCGACTCGACGGAGGCGCGGTCCCCCACGTCACAGACGTACGGCTCCGCGGCGAGCCCCTGATCCCGCAGCGCTGCCGCCGTGCGGGCCGCCGCCTCCTCGTCCACGTCCGTCACCAGCACCCGCGCGCCCTCCGCGGCGAACCTGCGGGCCGTGGCCGCGCCGATGCCGCGGGCCGCGCCGGTGACGAGAACGCCGTACCCCTCGAAGCGTGTTGTGTCCGTCATGGGGCAGCACGGTACTGCCGTCGAGATCAACTCGGCAGATACCGTGCACCCATGTCTGCGTTCCTCCAGCAACTCCCGGCCCTGCTGGGCGTCGTGATCGGCGCACTCGGCTCCTATCTCGCGCTCGTCCGCAGCGACCAGGCCCGGTTCCGGCGGGAGGAGGCGGCGCGGTGGGAGGAACGGCGGCTCTCGGTGTACTCCGATTACGCGCGGTCGGTGAAGAAGACGGTCACCGTGGCGTACCGGGTCGCCGCCGAGCAGGGCAGCGGCACGCACCCGGACCCGCTCTCCCTCGAAGAGGCCAAACCGCTGCTGGCCGAGGCGAACGACGGACGCGACCCCTCGGGCGAGGCGCTGCTCATGCTGGGCAGCGTCGAGGTGGTGGACAAGGCACGGGCCTGGGTCGTGACGGTGATGGAGATGGAGCGGTTCATACGGGAGGGCCGGCCCGACCCGGAGGCCTGGCAGGCGCTCCTGGCGCAGCAGCGCGCCGGGCGTGAGGGCTACTACACGGCCGTGCGCAAGGACCTGGGCCTGCCGCCCGGCCACTCGGCGCGCTGGCGACTGCCGGTGTCGCAACCGGTGCCCGATCAGCGGTAGCCGGTGGTGTCGGCGGGCTTGCCCGCGTCCTGGACCTCGACCAGATACCGCCAGGCGTCCGGGCGGCTGCCGTCGAGGTCGGTGAAGCCGTACTCCTGGGCCAGGGCGCCGCTGGACAGGGAGCCGCCGTTGAAGCGGGCCACGTCGGGGTCGGCGGCCAGGGCGGCGACGGCACGGCCGACGTAGCGCGGGGTCTCCGAGATCGCGAAGTGCGGGACCTTGTCGAGGGCGTCGCGCCAGTTGTCCTCGCGCACCCCGTACGTGTCCAGCATCATCTCCGAGCGCAGCCAGCCCGGGGTGAGGGCGAGGGCGGTCGCCCCGCGCGGGCCGAGCTCGTGGCCGAGGGAGAAGGCCATGCGCAGGACGGACGCCTTGACGAGGTCGTAGAAGAAGGAGGCCCGGTAGCGGGTGCGGTTGTAGTCGTCCGTGCCGTCGGTCATCTCCACGACCAGCCCACCCGGGTTCCGCAGGAGCAGGGGCAGGGCGTAGTGGCTGGTGATCGCGTGCGTCTCGACGCCGAGGCGCAGCAGCCTCAGCCCGTTGTCCAGGTCGTGCTCCCAGACGGGGGTGTCCCAGCCGAAGAGCTTCTCGCCGCCCCAGACGTCGTTGACGAGCACGTCGAGACGGCCCTTCTCGTCGGCGATACGGTCGACCAGCGCGCGCACCTGGTCGGGTTCCAGGTGGTCGGTGGGTACGGCGATCCCCAGGCCGCCCGCCTCCGTGACGAGCTCGGCGGTGTCCTCGATGGTCTCCGGGCGGTCGTACTCGGAGCGGCGCTCGCGGGTGGTGCGGCCGGTGACGTAGACGGTGGCACCGGCCGCGCCGAGCTCCACGGCGATCCCGCGCCCGGCTCCGCGGGTCGCTCCGGCGACGAGGGCGACCTTGTCCTTCAGGGGCTGTGACGACATGTGCGGCCTTTCGTGGGTGGCTTTTCTGGTACCACCTTCTCGGGTAAGCCGGACATCTTCTGTCGGGATTTGGGTCGGGTGGGGGATGCCGGGGGTTGGTTCATGGACCACGTCGTTGGCTGCTTCCCCGGAGACGACCCGGACGCGCTGAACCAGGCCGGGCGGCGGGGCCGTTCAGTGGCCCCTGGCGATCCACTCCTCCAGGTGGGGGGCCTCCGCGCCGATGGTCGTGGCCTCGCCGTGGCCCGTGAGGACCTTCGTCTCGGGTGGGAGGGTGAGCAGGCGGTCCCGGATGGAGTCGATGATCGTCGGGAAGTGGGAGAAGGAGCGGCCGGTGGCGCCGGGGCCGCCCTTGAAGAGGGTGTCGCCGGTGAAGACGGCGCCCAGGCCCGGGTCGTAGAGGCAGACCGCGCCCGGCGCGTGGCCGGGGGTGTGCAGGACCCTGAGGTCGGCGCCGGCGGCCTCGATGACCTGGCCGTCCAGGAGGTGGGCGTCCGGGTCGCGGTCGGGGTGGGTCTGCTTCCACAGCGCGAGGTCGTCGGGGTGCAGCCAGATGGTGGCGCCGGTGCGCTCGGCGAGGGCGGGCGCGGCGTCGATGTGGTCGTTGTGGGCGTGCGTGCACACGATCGCCGTCAGCCGGCGGTCGCCGACGGCCTCGGCGATGGCGTCCGCGTCGTGGGCGGCGTCGATGACGACGACCTCGTGGTCGTCACCGACGAGCCACACGTTGTTGTCGACGTCCCACGTACCGCCGTCGAGGCTGAACTGCCCCGAGGTCACGAGTCGTTCGATGCGCGCGGCCATCACAGCACCACCACCGAACGCAGCACGTCACCCTCGTGCATCCGCTCGAACGCCTTCTCCACCTCGTCCAGCGCGATCGTCTCGGTCACGAACGCCTCCAGGTCCAGGCGGCCCTGCAGATGCAGGTCGATCAGCATCGGGAAGTCGCGGGAGGGCAGACAGTCCCCGTACCAGGACGACTTGAGCGCGCCGCCGCGGCCGAAGACGTCCAGCAGCGGCAGTTCAAGCTTCATCTCCGGGGTCGGGACGCCGACCAGGACCACTGTCCCGGCCAAGTCGCGCGCGTAGAAGGCCTGTTCGTACGTCTCCGGGCGGCCGACCGCCTCGATGACGACGTCCGCCCCGAAGCCGCCCGTCAGCTCGCGGATCGCCTCGACGGCGTCCGTCGTACGGGAGTTCACGGTATGCGTGGCACCCATGGCGCGGGCCTTGTCCAGCTTGCGGTCGTCGATGTCGACAGCGATGATCTTCGCGGCGCCCGCCAGCCTGGAGCCGGCCACCGCCGCGTCACCGACGCCGCCGCAGCCGATGACCGCGACCGTGTCGCCCCGGCCCACGTTCCCGGTGTTGATCGCCGCGCCGATACCGGCCATCACCCCGCATCCCAGCAACCCGGCGACCTGCGCGGAGACGGCCGGGTCGACCTTGGTGCACTGCCCGGCCGCGACCAGCGTCTTCTCCGCGAAGGCGCCGATGCCGAGGGCGGGCGACAACTCGGTGCCGTCCAGCAAGGTCATCTTCTGCTTCGCGTTGTGGGTGTCGAAGCAGTACCAGGGCCGCCCCCGCAGACAGGCACGGCACTGCCCGCACACCGCACGCCAGTTGAGGATCACGAAGTCGCCGGGCGCGACATCGGTGACGCCGTCGCCGACCGACTCGACGACCCCGGCGGCCTCGTGGCCGAGCAGGAACGGGAAGTCGTCGTTGATCCCGCCCTGTTTGTAGTGCAGATCGGTGTGGCAGACACCGCAGGCCTGGACGCGGACGACGGCCTCGCCCGGCCCCGGATCGGGCACGACGATCGTCTCCACCCGGACCGGTTGGTCCTTGCCCGGTGCGATCACGCCGCGTACCTGCTGCGCCATGGTGCTGACCCCTCTTCCTAGGGCGATGTCCGTCTCCCCGACCCTACGCGTCACTGATCGGAAACGGCAGGCGACGCGGAAAGCGGTTCAGGCCCTCAGCACCTGCTCCAGCGAGGTGGCGGG
The DNA here is from genome assembly GCF_056436565.1 of Streptomyces sp. NPDC043726. Classification (NCBI taxonomy): domain Bacteria; kingdom Bacillati; phylum Actinomycetota; class Actinomycetes; order Kitasatosporales; family Streptomycetaceae; genus Streptomyces; species Streptomyces sp. NPDC043726. Next base: position 5,671 of record NZ_JBWKCI010000002.1, on the reverse strand, counting down.
GTGGCCGGTCAGCTCCTCGATCGCGCCGGTCACCCCGGCCAGGGAGCCGTCGGCGACGGCGGTGTAGGTGGAGACCCAGGCGTCGAGCTGCCAGTCGGGCGCGCCGTAGCCCTCGCGGGAGGCGTAGGCCTCCTCGACCGTCTCCGGGACGTACGAGACGGCGCGTCCGGTGACGGCGGCGACGGTGGCCGCGATGTCGCTGAAACCGAGCGCCTCGGGGCCGGTCAGTTCGTAGGCGCGTCCGGCGTGCGCGGCGGGGTCGCGCAGGACCGCGACGGCCGCGTCGGCGATGTCGTCCTGGGCGACCACGGCGGCCCGCCCGGCGCCCGCGGGGCCGCGGATGACGCCGTCCTCACCGACGAGGGCGGGCATGAAGTCGGCGTACAGGTTGTCCCGCAGGAAGGTGAACGGCAGGCCGCTGGCGCGCAGATGCTCTTCGGTGTGCCAGTGGTCGCGGGCCAGGGTGAAGGTCGCGTCGGGGGCGGCGCCGTAGAAGGAGATGTACACCAGGTGCGCGACCCCGGCCGCGACGGCGGCGTCGATGAAGGCGCGGTGGTGTTCGACGCGGTCGGGGGTCTCCGAGGCGGAGACCATCAGGACGCGGTCGGTGGGGCGCAGGGCGCGGACGACGGCGTCGTGGTCGTCGTAGACGCCGGGTACGGCGGTGGCACCGGGCAGTTCGGGGGCTCGGGACGGGTTGCGGACCAGGAGGGTCTGCGGGATTCCGGCGGCGGCCAGTCGGCGGGCGATACGTCCGCCCAGGCGGCCGGAGGCGCCGGTGACGGCGTAGGTGGGCTCGGCCATGGCGTGCTCCTTGCGGGGGGGGTGCGGGGGTCGGCTGTCGATCCGTATCAGACGTGTGTGCGGTCGACAGGGGTGACACGCGCTGGTGGGCAGGGGTGACACGCGCTAGTGGAACGGTCCCGCGCGGGGCGCCCGGGGTCCGTGGCGCGGGGCGGCTCCCGGGCCGAGTTCGAGCAGGCGGACGACGCGGTAGCGATGCGGGCGCAACGGCTCGTAGAACGCCTCGATCTCGTCCTCCGCCAGCGGCCGCCCCAGGAGCGCCACGCCCGTGAGCGTGCCGAGGTGGTAGTCGCCCAGGGGCAGCGCGTCCGCGTCACCCAGGGCCCGGTGGCCGACCTGGGCGGCGGTCCAGACGCCGACGCCGGGCAGCTTCGCCAGCACGTCGTACGCCCGTTCGGGATCGCCGGCGCAGCGGTCGAGCCGTACGGCGTGGCGGGCGGCCTCGACGACGGTGGCGGAGCGGTGCAGGTCCACGCCCGCCCGGCGCCACTCCCAACTGGGTACGGTGCGCCAGATCTCCGGGGGCGGGGGCACGCGCATGCCGTCGGGCGCGGGGCCGGGCGGCGGCTCCCCGTACTTCCGGACCAGGCGGGCGAAGGAGGCGGCGGCGTCCAGGCCGACGACGCGCTGTTCGAGGACCGCGGGCACGAGGGCCTCGAACAACCGCCCGGTGCAGGGGATCCGTAGGCCGGGCAGGCGGTGTACGGCCCCGCGCAGCACGGGGTGAGCGGGCCGGAACAGTTCGGGCCGGTCGCCCTCGCCGAGTTCACGGCGCACGGAGTCGGCGAGTTCGGCCGCGCCGGGTCCCCAGACGTCGACGCCGAGGTCGTCCAGGCGGTACTGGCGGATGCGGTAGGTGACCGCCCCGGAGGCGGTGCGCGCGACGCGCCAGACGGTGCCGTCGGGTTCGACCCGGTGCGTGGGGTCGCGGGAGCCGCGGCGCAGGCTCGACAGGGTCAGCCGCGCGTCCACGGGGAAGCCGGGCCGCCAGCGCACGGACCGGTCCGGAGGCTGCCGCATGCCTCCACCCTCCCGGAAACCCCGAAGGGCCGCCCGGCGGTCCGGGCGGCCCTTCGGGGCGGGGTACGGCGGGTCAGTACTCGATGCCGGGGAGCAGACCGGTGACGGGGGCGGCCAGGTCGGTGACCTGGTGCAGCTGGTTCAGCTCGTGCACCCGGTTGAGCTCGTTCAGCTGCGCCGAAGGCCGCGGCATGGCCGCCTTGTGCTGCTCCGGGATGTCGCTCACGGTCAGTGAGTCGAGCATGCGGATCGGGCTGAGGTTCGCGCCGGGGGCGGCCTCCGCCTCGGCCGCGCTCGCCAGCGGCGCGGCGAGGCCGGTGGCCGAGACGGCCAGACCGACGGCGGCGACGATACGTCGAGTTGAGATCATGTTCGGAGCAACGCCGACGGGCCCCCGCCGGACACGGCCGCCGACCACGGCTCACCCGTGAGGCGGACCGGCCCACCACGCTCGCCCCGCCCGCAGACCAGCGCGCCCGCACCCGCGAGGCCGCCCCGAGGCCGCGGCCCCGACCGGGAACCCACCCCAGCCCCCCGACCGCGAGCGACGGCCGCCCGGCCCGGCCCCCGTGGTCGCCCCCGCTGCGCTTGCCGAGGCTGCCGGGGCGGAGGAGCCTCGTAGGTGAGGCCGTCGCGGCACGCTCCCCCGAGGCCGCGGGCCTTCGAGGAGGCAACCATGGGCAGCGCGGCACGCCCCGGCTTCGACACCGAAGCCCTGCGCCGGGGCATCGAGGGAGACACGGCGACGACGCTCCTGTCGCTCTACGCGGACGACGCCGAACTGCGCGTCGTGGACCGCAACACCCAGCCCAGCAGTCCCCGGGTCCTGCACGGCCGTGACGAGATCAGCGAGTTGCTGGAGGACGTCTACAGCCGCGACATGACCCACAAGCTGGAGCGCTGCGTCGTCGAGGGCGACACCGTCGCCTTCAGCGAGTCCTGTCGGTACTCCGACGGGGTACGGGTGCTCGCCGAGTCGATGGCGTCCGTGAAGGACGGCAAGATCGTCGAGCAGACGATGATCCAGGCCTGGGACGAGTAAAGGAGTCCGTTAGGGTGGGGGCGGGCCGTGACTGGCGCTGAGGTGGAGCACCACCGGGGAGCGGCCTACGCAGAGTCGATGCCGTGCGCCTGGGCGAACCGGAACAAGCCCAGGAGTGGATCATGTCTCAGGCACGGCTCATGGACGGCACGTCCCTCGCCCGCACGATCGTCGAGGAGACCGCCGAGCGAGCGGCCCAGCTCACCGAGCGCACCGGCACCACGCCCTGTCTGGCGACGGTTCTGGTCGGCGAGGACCCGGCGTCGGTCACCTACGTCCGGATGAAGCAGAACCGCTGCCGCAAGGCCGGCATCGAGTCCCGGCACGTGGCGCTGCCCGCGGCCACCACCACCGAGGAACTCGTCGCCGAGCTGCGGAAGCTGTCGGACGACCCCGGGGTGCACGGCATCCTGCTCCAGCACCCGATGGGCGCGCACATCGACGAGCGGGCCGCGTTCGAGGCGATAGCGCCGGAGAAGGACGTGGACGGCGTCACCTTCGCCTCCTTCGCCACGATGAGCTTCGGACTGCCGGGCTTCGTGTCCTGCACGCCCGGCGGCATCATGCGGCTGCTGGACGCCTACGACGTCGATCCCTCCGGCAAGCGCGCGGTGGTCGTCGGCCGCAGCGCGATCCTGGGCAAGCCGGCCGGCATGCTGCTGCTCGCCCGCGACGCGACGGTGACCTACTGCCACTCCCGTACGGCGGACCTGTCGGCGGCGGTCCGGGAGGCGGACATCGTGGTCGCCGCCGTGGGGCGGCCCCGGCTGATCCGGGGTCAGGACATCAAGCCCGGCGCGGTCGTCGTCGACGCCGGGTACAACGCGGGGAACGTCGGCGACGTCGACTTCGACTCCGCCGTCGAGCGAGCCTCGCTGATCACGCCGGTGCCGGGCGGGGTGGGTCCGATGACGATCGCCGTCCTGCTGGAGCAGACGGTGACCGCGGCCGCCCGGCAGCTCGGGGTGTGATCAGCGCGTCCAGGCGCGGTACGACATCACGTCACCGGCCCTGACGCCGTACTCGGGCTCCGCCGCGGCGAAGGTGCTCTCGAGTCCCAGGACGGCGCCGGTGGCCGGGTCCAGGATCAGCATCCGGCGGATGCCGGAACCGTCGTGCACGTACGCCTGTCCGACCCGTCCGAGCCGGTCCGTCACCCGGCCCACCGGCCTGAGCCCCTCGGCGTCCGCCAGCAGCCGGGTGAGCGCGGCCGACTCCCGGGCGCCGAGCGTCCAGGTGTCGAGCAGCACCCCGACGGCGTCGAGGAGTTGGCCGGTGTCCAGCCGGCTTCCGCTGTACGTGGCCTCCTGGAGGTAGGCACGCAGGCGCGCGGGGTCGGCGGGCGGCCCCGACTGGGGCGGGGCGTCGCTCCAACTGGGCGGGTACGTCCGCCTGCTGAGGACGTGGCCGTCGTCGACGAGTTCCCCGTCGTCGGTCAGCACCGGCCGGCCGGGGTGCGTGGGGTCGGTCGCCACGACGAGTTCCGTGTGGCTGCCGTCGGCCCGCCACCGCACGAGACGTTCCTCGGGGAGCGTGACCGGCGGCTCGTCCTCGCTCATCCCGAGGCTCCACGACCGTACGTGGGTGCCCTTGCGGAGCTTCGGCGCACCGTCGGCCGCCGCCGCCTGCCCCCTGTCGGCCAGGGTCCGCAGGGTTACGGGCGTGGCGTCGGCCCGCACCACGAGCGGGCGGGGTGCGGCGAGGGCGGGGGTGGTGGTCCGGTCGGAGAACAGCAGCGCCGACACGAGCGCGGCGACCAGGGCCGTGGCCGTCAATGCCCAGCGCAGGCGGGGCCGGCGGGAGGTCCGGTCGTTCAGCAGCCGGTTCAGGTGGCGTTCGGCGGTGTGGTCCAAGGGTCCGTCGCCGAAGTGGGGGCCGTCGGTCGGGACCGGGTTGGCGCCGCGGAGGAGGTCGAGTTCGTCAGCCATGGCCGTGCTCCTTGGCGGGGGTCGTGGGGCCGATGCGGTCGATCTCGGCTCTGAGCCGGCGCCGGGCCCGGTGCAGGCGCATGGCCGCGGCGCGGGTGCCGCAGCCGAGGGCGAGGGCCACTTCGTCGATGCCGAGTTCCTCCCAGGCCGTCAGCCGCAGCACCTCCTGGTCGGCCGGGGAGAGCCGGGCGAGGGCGTCGTGCACCCAGGCGCCGGGGGCCTCCGCGTCGGGGCCGTCCTCCACGTGCCGGCCGTGGGCCGCGTCGTCGTTGCCCATCCGGCGCACCAGTCGCCGTCTGCGGCCCTGGCCGCGTACCGCGTTCGCCAGGCAGTTGCGTGCCACGCCGTACAACCAGGGCAGCGGGGTCGCGGGCAGGTCGGCACGGCGCCGCCAGGCCACCGTGAACACCTCCGCCACCACTTCCTCGACGTCGTCCGTGCGCCCGTCGAGGCGCCGCGCGACATAGCGGCTGACCGCCCAGTAGTGCTCGCGATAGGCAGCGGCGAAGATCTCGTCGTTGCTCATGTCCCGTTCGTGTCCGGCACCCCCGGGATCGTCACACCCGGTCTCGGTGATTCTTGTCGCGTCCCCGAAGTGTGACGTGGGCCCGGGGCGCGGACACAGGCGGGTCGTGAGAGACCAAGTCGACAGAGACCGAAACGTCAGCAGCATCAAGTGGCTGACGACCACCGACCACAAGACGATCGGAACGCTCTATCTGATCACCTCGTTCGCGTTCTTCTGCGTCGGTGGCGTCATGGCGCTGTTCATGCGCGCCGAGCTGGCCCGGCCTGGTCTGCAGATCATGTCGAACGAGCAGTTCAACCAGGCGTTCACGATGCACGGCACGATCATGCTGCTGATGTTCGCGACGCC